>NZ_JBALPZ010000302.1:0-1798 GCF_036965645.1 Neobacillus drentensis | reverse complement strand
TAAGAAATTGGTTATTCCTTTTTCAGCAGTCCCTAATTTTCTATCTATATAGGTATAAGGATCAAAGGTTTCTATATGTCCTTCTAATTGTTGTTCAACCATGTTACAAAGCATACCTGAGACCCTACATAAGTGGTCAATAACATCAAGTAATTGTAGTTCAGTAACACCAACAGTTTTTATGGTATTTGCGTGTGTAACTTGATAAAAGATACTATTTAACCTTTCATTGAGTTCTCTGGTATCTTGAACTGTAAACTTATCCTTTAGATTTGCCATAGAGCTTTACCCCCTAAAGAGTTATTTATTGTTCAAGTTATTCAAAAGCAGGTAAGTATAGAATGCTATGATAAATCTCTTTACAAGGAATTAACAAACATAACGAAGGGAGGTGGATCAAAAATGGAATATAACAAGAATATGCTGTTTTCTGCTACGATATCGCTTTGAAAAATAAACTTAAGGCAAATGGTATCAAATTTATTACAACAGCTGTATCGAACAATGAGAGACGTTTCTGGTTGTTCTGGCGTACCAAAGAAGTAAATCAAGTAATTCAGCAACATGTTAAACAGGTATGTTAATACCAATTAATTAAACAATTACACAGAAGGAGTAATGTAAATGAGAACAAGACAGAAGAGGACTATCGTAACAAATAAAGATATAAGAAATATGATTGAAGATAATGGAATGAAATATGTCCTTATTCCAAATGGGATTTTTGATGAATTGTACATGGACGAAAAACAATTCACTGAATTAGATATGACAGTTTTTATCTTCCTTCAATTTATGACTGTAAATAAAATTACTACATTAAATTATGAAGAAATGGCAAAATGTGTGGGGTGCAGCACTAAACAGTTGAAACTTGTCTTAAAAGGGCTACAAGAAATCAAAGGGAAAACCAATGCTAGGTATTACTCATACGAAGATAAAGTAGAAATTGTTGAAGAAATGGAAGTATCCTTAATTTCGGAAAAAGAACATTCAGCTTATAACCCTAAAACAAGAAAGAATCAAAAAACTCTTCACTGGTATACAAATTATATTCCATATTACAAGTCTAATAAATATGAAGCCGTTCCTGTTAGTTTCTTTATGGTTACATTAGAAGATTTAGATTTATTAACTAATAAACAACTATCTCGGAATGAATTTGTAACTTATTTGTTCTTTCTCAAAGCCTACAAATATGGAGCTGCTGATGATAAACAAATGTGGTGGAAATTAAGTACCATTGCAGGTACATTAAATTATAAATTAGTTGAAACTGTACATAATCACGTTGAAAAAATACTAAATCTAAAAATTAATGGTACTCCTCTATTAGAAGAAATTAGACCAAAAAATTATGATCTTCAGATTTCAAAAGGTGAGGAACCATCTTCAAGGTATATCCCAAGATACAATAATTCTAAAATGGTGGAAAAGAAATTCGGAAAACAGGAAGTCAATTTGTTAAAAGAGAAGATGGATTTGTTATATGAGGAAATGAGTTCTAAAGTTGAGGAGGTCAATTTTGAAAATATGGAAGTTAATTCTATAGATTTG
This sequence comes from Neobacillus drentensis, assembly GCF_036965645.1. Lineage (GTDB taxonomy): Bacteria > Bacillota > Bacilli > Bacillales > Cytobacillaceae > Neobacillus > Neobacillus drentensis_D. The sequence continues at coordinate 241 of NZ_JBALPZ010000302.1, read as the reverse complement.
GAAATGGTTTTCTGATAAATGGAAATCAGTCTTCTAAAATAGGAAATTAATTTCAAATTGACATTCATTTGTAATGAGTTTAAAAACTTTAATATCGTCATATATTCATTAGTCGAATTTAAAGGACAATAGTTCATACATTTTACCACATCTAGGTTAAACTCGTTGATGTCGTTACAATGGAAATAAAATTCAATTAGCTTAATTTGTATATCATTTTCTACATTAGCTATCTTAAAAC
>NZ_JBALPZ010000301.1:340-1788 GCF_036965645.1 Neobacillus drentensis | reverse complement strand
TTCTTTAACTCTTGCACCCTTAGTTGAAGAAGGTTTCTAACAAAAACAAAATTTTATTTTCTCAAACTGTGGTGGGTGAAACATTTTAAACTTTTAAAAATAGAGGTAGACAAGTCTCCTTATAAATTCTATCCGTGCCAAGAACCAGTTCTTTTATCTAATGTTACAAAAGGATAATTATCTTTTTCTCCCGTAAAAGGTAAAGAATCCGTATAAACCTCTACAGAATCACCTCTATCAATTAATTTTTCTATTTTATCTTCCTTATAATAACTGTTATTCCAGTTCTCTAAAAATAGCTCTTTCCAATTATCTTTTATGGGTGCATTCAGAGAAAGGTACTGGGCTTGTTCAAACAGAGTTCCTTCTTTACCGTTATGTTTTTTCTTAAATTCCTCTATAACATTCCAAATCTCATTAGCGGTTAAATTATCATAGAAGTTCTCAGTCCAGTTAATACCATTTGCATAAACATAATCTGGACCAGGCATATACTTATCAAATATATATGTCCTAAGCGTCTTCTTTAAATACTCCATCTCTTCGGGAGAAGTATATTCGGAGGAAACAACTTTTTCCTGTTTCTGTTGATAAATAAATTCGATAATTTGTCCATTTGGGACTGTTCCATCAGCTAAATATTTTACATAATCCTTACCTTCAACAGTTCTACCGTCAAAATTACTACCATTTCTTTTCAATAATAGAGCATGTTTTTTGCCTTCTTTATTTGATATCGTTACAACAGTATACCCATGAGAATCTTTATTTTTAGCGATTACATAAGAAAAATGGTATACGTTATTGACTGTTAATTGCCCATTGTTAAAGTACCAAGTGCTACTTACCCCATCCTGTTTTCCTGTTGCCAGCCAAACATCGCTGATATTATCACTCGCCTGTGGTATTTCTGAAGATGGTGAACTTTTAGTTGGTGATGTTTTCACTGCCGGTTTTGTGTTATTGGTCTGTGAATTATTTGTTTGGGTTTCCTGTCCATCTTTTGTTAAAGTTGTACCATCAGAAAATATAATTGTATCCATATCGAATATAAATTGGATTTTAGAAAACTCTGTATCACGTAATTTAATATCTTCATTTCTGAATTGATTAACTTCGTAATAACCTTTCCAGTTATTTTCTTTATTAGCACTTATTTCCTTATCATAGCTAACATTTATTTTTTTGATAGTATCACCGAACATATCATTAAAAATTGTTGTACCTTTAAATCCCTTAATATCTTTATTTGTTGTATTTTTAAATGTAAAGTCAAAAGTAATCTCATCACTAAATTGCCATTTATCAGTGTCTTTTGGAATAACTGATTTTCCATCAAAAGTCATTTTTATTGAATTGTTTAATTTCTGTATTGCTTCATCTTTTTGACGTTGTAATTCTTTTTTACGTTCCTCTTCTTTTTTTCGTTCTTCCGCTAAACGTTTTTG
>NZ_JBALPZ010000301.1:0-271 GCF_036965645.1 Neobacillus drentensis | reverse complement strand
ATTATGTTCTTTTGCGTATGTAATGGCAGAACCAAATAATTTCTTTTCATTTTTTGTTAAATTATCTGACTCACTAACTTTATCATTAATTTTAGAGTCGTATGTTACCTCTTTGATATTTTTCGAGCAAGCTACTAATGATCCTACAATAATCATGACAAGAATTAATCTAATATATTTCATAAAACTTACTCCCCCTATTGTATATAGGACAATTTTACCACGATACTCCTTGGATAAATTTAGAAGTTATCGACAAATAATTCAAAAA
>NZ_JBALPZ010000300.1:0-1620 GCF_036965645.1 Neobacillus drentensis | reverse complement strand
TAACTTATTACATCTTCATCGCTATTGTAATAAATTAATGTTACTTAATTATTCTCTCCAATAAGCAGGAGCAGTATCTTTTACATCCTCATAAAAGTCAATACCATCAACAGTGATACCAATAGCAATTGATCCATCACTTTGCTTAGGATAAATCTTCACATACCCTTTAGCCTCTAAATATTGATAATGTAATTTGTTAGTATCATAATCACTGGATTGAACATTTTTTACTGCACGAATATCCTTTTCATTTACCATCACATCATATACTTCACTTAATAACTCTAATCTTTTATCTCCCATTAGCCATACCTCTTTCAATTAATAATTATTTAAACTGATTGCCTTCCTTACCCTAGCCTTGAACATTGTAGAGCAGTTTTCACACTGAGTAAGACGAATAGGCATGATACCTCCAAATAAAAAAACACCAGAGCTGGTGTTAATCTTCACTATTGTATGCAATTGATAATTCTTGTCTCATTATATTCTTTAATTCAAATAAAGCATTTCTAGTTTCAACAATTAGTCTAGAGTCTTCAAGAACTGTCTCTGGATTAGGATATTTCAAATTTAGATTTAAGTTTTGCAATTTAAAAAATATTTGACGACAGTGATCTGCGACTTCATCGGAAATATATAATTCATTTTGATAAAGATAGTTAGCTGCATCAGTGAAAGATTGCCATGCGTCCTTAACACTAATTAGTTGCTCAAACTTTATTATCTCTAGAATTGCCAATTCTCTACTTTGATCCCACATTTGGACAATTTCATTAATCTTACCTATCGGAATCTTTTGTTCCTCAAGATAATACTTAATATCCTCAGTATTATAACCCTCAAAATGTAGAGAATTACTTTTGCTAAATGAACCAGATGCCTTATTATAAGTAATTAAAATTAACTTAAATAGCTCTGGATAAGTCTCATGTCTTTTAACAGTATAGAGTTCAAAATCTTTATATTTCCTAGATATTTTATATTTTTGATCCTCTAATTTTCTGTTAAACCTAAAAGCCAATACGCCAAACACAACAGTGTTAATTAGTGTTAATGCTGCAATAACGTTATCGTACATAAACAACCCTCCCAATAAATAATTATAACCTATTGGAGGACATTTAGTTTTTATTAAACCAATTTATCTAGCTTTTCATAAATACTTTTCAAAACAGATAACAGTTCTTCTTTCCACTGTTTATCCTCATGTTGCTTTTGTTGAATTGCGGAAATACTATCATGTAAACCCTGATTAAACATTTTACCTCTCCTATCCATTTTTTATGATTTTGAGCATGATTTACCCGTTTTATCCATAATAAAAAGCACCCAATTCGGATGCCTTACTTACTCCATGCTATGTACTAATTTTCTCAACTCAAAAAACAGTAAATTTATATTTTCTTAATGTATGTTTTATCAAAAGAAAATCTTGTATACAAAATAACCGACTACCGCAACTACTATAAGACAACCACAACCAAAAGCGGTCTCAAAACTATTTTTCCCAGGATCATCCACACCGCAATGAGGACACTTTTTTGCTGTATCTGCTACTGGTTGCTTACAAACTCGGCAATTAACTAATGAAGCCATCATAATCCCCCTATATAT
>NZ_JBALPZ010000299.1:0-2630 GCF_036965645.1 Neobacillus drentensis | reverse complement strand
AAAATTTATCAATAAATATATTCCTTTAGGAGAATAAGTATAATGACAATTTTAAGAAAAATAATATGTACACTTTTTTCTGAATTTAGGAATCGTGGAGTTTATATAACTATAATTATGTATCTGTCCCATTTAATAGGAGTATTAAGGGGCTTTTTTTATAAGTCCATTTATTATAAAAATATTAAATCTTCTATTTTTTCTTTACAAACTAAAAGCAGGATAGAAATTTTTAATAAAAATTCCATTTTGAATATAGGAAAGTTTGTATTTATTAGAAAGAACGCCAGCATTCGGATAGATTTTAATGGAGAAATAAATATTGGAGATAATGTTTTCATTAATGATAATTGCAATATAAATTGTGTAAATCGAATTACTATTGGTAGGAATACGAAAATTGCTCCCAATGTATGTATAAATGATCATGATCATAATTATAAAAAGGCTTCAAAGGATCATTTAATTCGGGGAGAAGTTTCTATTGGAGAAAATGTATGGATTGGTTCAAATGTTGTGATTCTAAGAGATACGTTCATTGGGGATAATGCAGTGATTGCAGCTGGAAGTGTAGTAAAAGGCAACGTTCCGGAGAATACATTATTTCTTAACAAAAGAGAAAATAGGAGTGTTGTATTAAAAAAGTCAGATAAAGTAGTAAATATTAAGTAATTAAGATAGAGAAGGATAAGAGGAAATATGAAAAAAAACATTTTAATTTCGGTATACAATATGGAAATTGGTGGTATTGAGAGAAGTCTTATCAACATGTTAGAAAGTTTTGATTATCAGAAATATAATATCGATTTACTAATTTATCACCATGTTGGTGAATTTATGAAGTTAATACCAAAGTCCGTAAATATTTTACCTGAAGTTGAGAATTATTCTGTATTCCGCAAGCCGGTTATCCAATGTTTAAAGGAAGGGCATTTTTCTCTTTCTTTAATGAGGACAATAGCTAAATATATTGCATTGATAAAATCAAAATCTAGGAGATTAGAGGAAGGCTCTGGTTATATCCAAATGCAGCTTTCCTTAAAATATTCTTCATATTTCCTTCCAAAAGTAGAAAAAGAATATGATGTGGCAATAAGTTATGCATGGCCGCATGATATTATTGCCAACAAAGTAAAAGCCAGAAAAAAGATAGCATGGATTCATACAGATTATAGTAAATTAGAAATCGATAATAGGTTGGACCTAAATGTATGGAATAAATTTGATGCCATTGCATCTGTTTCTGAAGCTTGTGCATCATCATTTTTATCAACCTATCCTGCATTAAAAGAAAAGGTTATGGTTATTGAAAATTTAACTTCACCAAATTTTATTAAGAAAATGGCTGAAGAAAAAAAGATTTTTAATAATAAAAATGATACATCCTTTAAGATCGTTTCGGTCGGAAGATTGTCTTATGTAAAGGGATTTGATTTGGCCATTACTGCTCTTAAATTGTTACGTGATAAAGGACTAACCAATATAAGATGGTATGTGATTGGGTATGGCGGCTACGAAGCTGATCTTAAAGAATTAATTAGTGAATACAACCTTGAAGATAACTTTATCCTCTTAGGAAAGAAGACAAATCCTTATCCATATATAAAAGAATGCGATTTATATGTTCAACCATCCAGATATGAAGGTAAGGCGGTAACTGTTTCAGAGGCTAAGATACTAGGAAAGCCAATTCTTATCACCAATTATCCAACAGCAAGCAGTCAAATAGAAAATGGAGTTGAGGGAATCATATGTGATTTAAGCACCGAAGGAATCGCAAATGGTATTGAACGGTTTTATTATAATGAAGAATTAAGAAACTCATTTATAGATAATATTCGAAATAGGGATTACAGCAATGATTATGAATTAGATAAACTTTACCAGATTGTTGGTTAAGGGAGGAGCGATTGTACATTGGAAGTTAAAGTAAGTATTATCATCCCTGTTCATAACGTGGAAAAATTTATAACTCAATGTATAGAATCACTCTTAAGCCAGACCCTTAAAGAGTGTGAGTTTATATTTATTAATGATGGTTCTAAGGATCGTAGTAGTGAAATTATTATTAAATATAAAAAAAGGGATAAACGAATAATATTAATAAACCAAAATAATGGAGGAGTAAGTGCTGCAAGAAATGCAGGGTTGAAGGTCGCTACTGGAGAATATATATGTTTTGTTGATGCTGACGATATGGTGGAAAAGGAAATGTATAAAGTATTATATGAAACGGCTAAGTACGAAAATTGTGACATAGTTGTATCTAACTTTCAAAGTGAGATGGAAGGGCGGCGTGTTTTTAGTAATTATCCTTTTCCCAAGAATATAAGTTTTAATTTTGAGTATGTTCAACAGGAACTATTACCCTATTTTATTAAAAAAGATGATCTAAACACTGTTTGTACAAAAATATATAAAAAAGATTTGATAGCCAAAGCAGATGCATCTTTCCCACAAGAATTGGCATTAGGTGAGGATGGATTTTTTAATATGCTGTGTTTTAGTTATGCAAATTCAATAAGATTTATAGAGTATACCGGTTATAACTATAGAGAAGTTGAGGGAAGTGCGACAAGAAACATTATTAAAAAAGATTACTTCAACCAAGCATTAGAGGTCTATAATAG
>NZ_JBALPZ010000298.1:1161-3761 GCF_036965645.1 Neobacillus drentensis | reverse complement strand
TAAAATTGTGATTTTATCAATCCGCTTTTCTTTCGGCATTTCAATGGTATTCGTGACGACTAATTCTTTAATAGGAGAATTTTCAATCCGACTGATAGCATCCGATGAGAATACAGGGTGGGTACAGCAAGCATAGATTGCTTTCGCTCCCCTCTCTACTAGGGCGTTTGCAGCCAAAGTGATTGTCCCCGCTGTATTTATTAAATCATCCACGATAATCGCATTTTTCCCCTCGATATTTCCGATAACATGCATGAGTTCAAGCTCACCATTTTCTTCTTGTCTACGATCTATGAGGGCAATCGGTGCATTTAAAATACTCGCTAGTTTTCTAGCTCTAATGACTGCACCATTATGAGGGGCAACCACGACAACATCTTCTAATGCTTTCTTCTCAAAGTAATTACCAAGGATTGGATTTGCAATTAGATGATCGACCGGTATATCAAAAAAACCTTGTAGTTGTGGCGCATGGAAATCCATCGTAAGGACCCTTGTTGCACCAGTTCTTTCTAAGAGTCTGGCAACTAATTTTGCTGTGATTGGCTCACGAGGTTTTGCTGTACGATCTTGACGAGCATAGCCATAATACGGGATCACAACATTGATCATTTTAGCTGAGGCTCTTTTCAGTGCATCAACCATCACCAACAGCTCCATTATATTGTCATTAATAGGCTGAGAAGTCGGCTGCACCACAAACACCTCACTGCCACGGACACTTTCTTCAATATTAATTTGTATTTCACCGTCACTAAACTGTTTAACAGAGCTTTTCCCTAATTCACAGCCCAAAAGCTTAGCCATTTCTTCAGCAAGCTCACGATTCGAATTTAATGAAAACATCTTAAAGCTTTTCTTCAGTTGATAAGTCACCTTTGATCCCCCATGATTTGTTTATTGATTCATTATTAACTCTTGTCCATCATCTTATTCTACATGAAAGTGACTAATCAGGGTAGAATTTGAACTTAAAAAATTATCAAAAAATAAACCCAATGGAGCAATAGATGCAACTTCATTGGGTTTTATTACATTATGCTAATAATATTGACATAAATTCGTCGCCGGTGATCGTTTCTTTTTCTAATAGGTATTTTGTTAATTCATGCAATTTATCTTTATTTTCCTCTAAAATTTGAATCGCCTTTTGGTGACAAGATTTAATAATCTTAAGAATCTCAGCGTCTACTCTAGCTGCTGTTTCCGTCGATACCATTAACGAAGTATCGCCGCCTAAATACGGGTTATTGACCGTTTCAAGTGCCATCATATCAAATTCTTCACTCATACCGAATCTAGTAACCATGGCTCGAGCAATCTTTGTAGCTTGTTCAATGTCATTGGAAGCCCCGGAAGTCACGGTTTTAAAAATAATTTCCTCAGCGGCACGTCCACCCATATAAGTAGTGATTTTGTCCAAGGCCTGTTCTTTTGTCATTAGGACCGTTTCGTGTTCGTCTACCTGCATCGTATAACCTAAAGCCCCTGATGTTCTTGGGATAATCGTAATTTTATGAACTGGTGCCGAGTGACTCTGTTTCGCAGCAACTAAGGCATGGCCGATTTCGTGGTAAGATATCGTTAGTTTATCCTTCATCGAGATGACCGCATTTTTACGTTGGTAACCGGCAATGACTACTTCAACAGACTCTTCTAAATCATTTTGAGTCACCTTGTTTCGGCCTAATCTCACCGCTCTTAAGGCAGCCTCGTTAATAATATTGGCCAAATCCGCGCCAGATGCGCCTGAAGTAGCCCTGGCAATCACATTAAAATCGACATCGTCAGCCAATTTCACCTTAGCGGCATGAACGTGCAGGATTGATTCACGACCTTTTAAGTCAGGCAATTCAACCGGGACTCTTCTGTCAAATCGGCCAGGTCTTAATAGCGCCTTATCAAGCGTTTCCGGTCTATTCGTTGCGGCTAGAATGACGATCCCTTTATCTGCATCAAATCCATCCATTTCCGTTAACAGCTGGTTCAAGGTTTGTTCCCGTTCATCATTTCCTCCGGCCATTCCGGAATTACGGCTTTTACCAATCGCATCTATTTCATCAATAAACACGATACATGGGGCTTTTTCTTGAGCCTGTTTAAATAAATCCCTAACCCTGGCAGCACCCATTCCAACAAACATCTCGACAAATTCAGAACCTGACATAGAGAAGAATGGAACTTTCGATTCCCCTGCTACCGCCTTGGCGAGGAGTGTTTTACCTGTTCCTGGAGGTCCTACTAACAGCGCTCCCTTTGGAATGTTTGCTCCAATTTCTTTATACTTTTTCGGATTATGAAGGAAGTCGACAATCTCCTGCAGTGCCTCTTTCGCTTCATCCTGACCAGCGACATCTTTAAATGTAATACCTGTTTCAGTTTCTACATACACTTTGGCATTACTTTTTCCGAAGGATAATGGGCCGCCTCCTCCCATCATTTTTCCTTGCATCTTCTTCATTAACCATTGACCAATCGAAATAAAGATCACGAAAGGCAGAATCCAAGAAAGGATGAAATTTAATAATGGTGAAGTCTCTTTTGGAATCACCTTTGTAAATTTAACATCTGCCTTATGCAAACGGTCCACTAATTGAGGG
>NZ_JBALPZ010000298.1:0-1116 GCF_036965645.1 Neobacillus drentensis | reverse complement strand
CTTCAATCGTCCCTGTCTTATACAGCTTTGAAGCAGTGGATTTAAACGTAATCGTGTTATCATCTATTTCAACTTGTTTGACCTTCCCATCATCCACCATCGTTAAGAAAGTTCCATAATCGACTTCCTTTACCGAGTGGTTTGTGATCAATGGAAAAATGAACGAATTTAATAGTAATATAATCACTATCGTTATTCCATAATAAAAAATCAGCGGTTTCTTTGGTGGTTTCACTTTTTTCACGTTTGTTCCTCCATTAAGAATCTTTCCGGACTAGTCCACATTTTAAAAGATTCATTTCCATTTTATAATTAGCCAAAGCTTCTTGGTTTGGTAAGTCCTTGGCAAACTTTTCAACGACATTTCTTAGCGTGATGGTAAAGACAATTTGCAAGAGATGAAACAATTCCTTATGATTGGAAACATTTAAATGACTCGTGTTAAGAGAAGAAAGAAACTCACATATGCTGCCACTATTTTCTTGCCCTCTAAAGATTTTGGAAAAGGATAATTCTATTTTATAAGTCATATTTAAAAATGCATTTTTTAAAAAATGGACATCCTCTTCCTCCATAATGATTAGCTGATAGAAATCAATCATGGCAGCAAATAAATCCCCGTCATATTTTTTTAGCAAAACAACAAAGTTATTCCGAATCGTAATCACCAGATCGTTTAATAGAAAGAAAAAGGCATCTTCTTTATCTTCAAAATATTGATAAAAGCTGCCACGCGGGATATTGGCTGATTTTACTATATTGGAGATAGAAGCATCATATAAAGGGACTCTAGAAAACTCTTTTTTCAATGCGATGATCAGCGTTTGTTTTTTTTCTTCAGGTAAATTTATAAAGGTGATTTTGGGCAACGGCTACCCCTCCAATCGTAACCATAATCTCAATTTTAACTAATGATATGACACATTGTCACTATGAATCTATTCTATATGACAAACTGTCACCTGTCAACGAATCAGAATGACACTTTGTCATAAATAAGAAAAAATAAATATTTCAATATAAGAGAATTTTACCTATTTTCTAAAAACTTATTGTTTTAATTGGATATTATTGATACTATTATTTTCGTTGTAAATTTATTAAGGGGGTTATAGA
>NZ_JBALPZ010000297.1:0-2603 GCF_036965645.1 Neobacillus drentensis | reverse complement strand
GATTACACATTCCTCACTATGGGTTGTTATTCCTATGGATTATTTTCGTAAAATTCTTAGCTTTTATATTGTCTTTGTTTACAAATATCTTTTTAGATTAATTCTTCCAGGGGATTATTGAAGTGAGGGCTGCCAAAACGGCAGCCCTTTGTTATTAAGCTGTAATTCATATTATTTCGGACATTATTGAGTCAAATTATGAAGTAAAAGAGCTAATGAATGAAGCAGATCTTTCAAGATAGCAGGATTAAATATGGTTAGAACACCGATTGGAATCAAAAGTAAACCAATGATCCAACAAATTGGTGCAGCTTGATAAGAATATTGATCCCCGTAATTTAAAATGAAATAGCCAAATAGTATGAATAGACATCCAATTATGATTACAAATAACGATGCGATCACATAATTTACCAACCTTTTCCTCATTTTATTATTCAAATGCTCGTTAGATGAATAATAAAATAAGGAAAAATTAAATGACTCAAACGGTATTGTCTACCTCATATACAACTTCATATATTGCCAAGAGGCTTTCAATTAGTCCAACGCCATGTTTGACACCTATGCATAATAACAAACAAAACCAAAAAAGGACACCAGCTAAACTGATGCCAAAATACTTGAAAATATATTCAAAATAGCAGGATTAAATGATGTACCAATTCCTAATAACACCAATAAAAAGCCTAGGACCCAAAAAAGTAATCCTATTATAAGAAAGTTTGGATTAAAATTTACGATATCTGACAGTGCCTCTAAAAAAATTAGCCAAAACGGTTCATCAGAATCATCCATCTGCCAAAAGATGATCCATCCTATCAGGATAGAAAGAAATCCCAATAAAAAGAAAATAAATGCTCCGTGCACATATTTCACCCACCTTTTTGTTATTTTATTAATTACTTGCTTGTTAGATGAATAAGAAAGATATATAAATTTTTAAATCTGAATTTAGCAAAGGTAAGAGGGTGGCTTGAAAACAACAGAGGAAATTTCCATCAGTATTATTGAGGAAATCATTGAAGTAAACAAGGAAAAAAAGCTTATTAAAGTGAAACAATGAAACTTTTAAGTAGAATTGAAGAAACTGGATTTTTACATAATCTAAGAAAGAGAATGTTTCGAAGTGTCGGGTGGCTTCCATGTTGGGGTTAAAAGAAGGATTCGCACGAGTGGGATATATTATGAATCAACCCTATAAATATATGGATTAATATAGAGACAATGAGAGTCAAATTGGCTATGTATTGAAGGAAAAAGTATTAAGTAAAAAGAATAAGGTGGTCTCAAGTAGTGAATTACAGTCTTGGGAGAGATCTCTTCCCCAAATGGCGAGGGTCCTGCGTGATGCTGACTTAAAAGAGGACACACATGTTTTATAAGAATATAAACTGCCTTCTACTGAGAAAAGGATTTTTGACTCAAATTGCGAAAAAAATGAACTGTACTATGAAGACAGTTTAATTAATAAGTATTTTTATTTTTTAAGAGGGGAAATGACATTGTTATAAAAAAATCTTTCCCATTTAGCCAACAAACTGTTTCCATTTTCACCACGTTGTATTTTCATTTCGTGGTTCTTATGAACTTCTGCTATTCGTTTATTATGTTCTTTATGCCATTGATGGAGAGCAACTTGTTTCATTTTTATTCTCCNNGTTGAAAATTACAAAGTAAATTTAGCCACAAAATTTGACATAAAGATGTGTTATGGGTGTCTTTATTTAATTAAAGTGCTAACATCACTTTCGTCAATGAAATTGCCCTTTAAACATTGATTAAAACAGGGGCTGTCCCAATTATATGCCCTTTTCTCCTTGTACTTGATGCACAAGGAGAATTGGATCCAATAATGGAAGTTACAATGGCGGACGTAGTGTCTTAAGATGTAAGCAATGGGCCAAGCTGATGCAGGTTGCCTACAACTCCGCTACAGATGACCTTACAATTCCTGAAAATGAATATGAATTAAAGGGGGGTGAGTCCGATTTTGGATAAGAAACATAATATTATTATGTAAACTAAATGCAGCGAATTTGATCCTCAAATTACCTTTTTGAATTACTCTTGTTCATCATATAAAAGAAATAGATTATTGGCTTAATTTGGCCTATTTCTTGGAAGAACGAGGCATTCCTTTGGCTATGGTCAACCCGATGCACTTCAAACGATATCTTGCCAACCAACATTTATCCGGCTAATTCTATTACCTCCATAGAGCAGATTTGTTTATTAGGACAATCGAAGAAACAAAATCATCAAATTATTAATCTAATTATTTATATTAGAATAATCAGTACGGTTTTCGGAAAACTTTCTTAATTAGCCAGGTTAAAAACTTTAAATACCATATNNATAAGGGATTATTATTAATGTAGTTATTTCACAGCGGATTAGTCGGATAAAGATTAGATTGTTAATTTCCTATTAAATTTGTAATTCATTATAAATGCCAACTAGGCAACTAGAGGCTCTTAGTTCCAAGAAATTATATTGGACTAGGAGCCTTTTTTATGAGATGTAAAGGTTATGTTGAGAAAAGTTATAATAATCAATTTTAAGGAAAGGTGATTGAAAAAATGCAAAACGCAATTAATTTT
>NZ_JBALPZ010000296.1:0-1333 GCF_036965645.1 Neobacillus drentensis | reverse complement strand
GAAGAGTATGATGATGACATTTATAATATTAATTCATGGGGAGCTGACCTATCCTTTCGGGAATTAATATCCCTTTTTAAAGACGAAGAATTAATTAAACCTGAAATACAAAGAAACTATGTATGGGATAAAATTACTGCTAGTAGATTTATAGAATCGATACTCCTTGGTTTACCAATTCCAAGTATTTTCTTAGCAAAAATGCCCGACAATAGAATGTTAATTGTTGATGGATTCCAAAGAGTAATGAGTGTTTATGATTTTCACAGTGGAATTTTCAAGGATGGAAAAACATTTAAACTTTCAAATTCTAAAAAAATTAATCCACGTTGGAGGGGCAAATCATATATAGAACTTGAACCAAGTGATCAACGTAAAATCAGAACCACGACAATTCATGCCATAATATTTGATCAAAGACAACCAGCTGAAAATGATACAAGTTTATATCAAATTTTTGAAAGAATTAATACAGGAGGAAGAAGTTTATCTCCTCAAGAAATTAGAAATTGTGTTTACCATAATCAATTTAATAAAACACTAATTAAATTAAATAAGAATAATGACTGGAGAAAACTTTTTGGAACTTCTCAATCTGACGATCGAATGAAAGATATTGAATTTATCTTAAGGTTTTTCGCTTTACAATCGCCAGAGATAAAAGAAAGACCTACTGGGCAAATTTCCTTAAAGAAATTTTTAAATACATTTATGGGGGACAAAAAAAATAACAAGGAAACAACACTAAAAGAATTCGAAAAAGATTTTATTAATGTTATGGAGTTTTTGAACCAACGAATTGGAAATGTTGCTTTTACAACATTAAATAGTACGAAAAAGGGTGTATCGAGATTTAACGGTACGGTCTTTGATGCAATTGCAATAGCTACAAATCACGTTTTGAAAAATCCTCAATTAAACCCTAATTTTGACGATTTAAAAGTAAAAAGAAAACAATTATTATCGAGTACAGCTTTTCAGGATTTATTAAGAAACAGAACTACAAATGTAGATCGTATTAATGACAGAATAGATTTTGCTTCTAAAGTTTTATATGGAGTCCGATATAAATGAAAAATTCATCAGCTGATGAACTGATATCTCATTGTGAACAAGAGATAAAATTAATAAAAGAAAAAATACAAAGCCTTGATAAATTTGACCAAAGTCGAGATTTTATAACGAAATATGCACTAATAAGAGTGTCAGGGATTATTGAATATGCTATAAAAACAATAATTGCTGATAAATGTGAAGAGAATGCATCGCAACAAGTAAAGAATTTTATTGAAAATAAAATAAGAATGAATTCGAGTAATCCAACAATTAATAC
>NZ_JBALPZ010000295.1:0-6203 GCF_036965645.1 Neobacillus drentensis | reverse complement strand
GATAACTATATATATTGGGAATGAATAAAGAACACTCCATTTTATTTCAGTGTAATATCCTAGCCACATAAAAAAGGGTTCCCCTATAAAAGCAGTTAGTGCAGAAAAAATAATTGCTTTTAAAAAGCGATTTATATGGGGTTTGAATTGGAGGCTGACCATAAGAGATACTGGAATTAAAGAATAATCCCAGGGGAAAAAGGTTGGGATGGTAGGTAATAATCTCCCTGAATAATGCCAGAGACCAAAAACAATTCCTAAAAAATCTAACCAAGTGGCAATAATTAAGCCAAACCCTCCAGCTAAAAGTAATCTTGCCTCACTACCACGTTTCCGAATTAAAACCCATATCAACCAAGGAAGAATAGTTAATGCTAACGCGACCCAAAAGTCTTTATGCCATAATGTATGCTCTTTCCAGTAATTTAAATAGTCCCCTTGTACTTGATGAATTCTTTCAAAGTATTCCATAGAATTTTTGAGTTCATCTTTACTTATCAATACTGGCATATTAATTCCCCTACTCTTAAAACGTTACTTATTTAGACTAACGTAAAGCAAATTTGTAAGAATTATAGGTATTATGGTAACCGTTAAAGAATTTATGTATGCAATTAGGGGCTTTATAATGGAGCCATAGCATCGGGAACATAATGATATTAAATAATATGAGTAAATCTGTTTTCATTCTTCCTATATAACAAGTACAGAACTCATTCCACCCGTTAGTACAATAGGTTTAAACTTCTTCCTGATATATTTCTAATTTTATCGGCTTTGAATTTAAAGGTATTTTAAACTCCTGAAGGTTTTCTATATGATTTAAAAAATCATCTAAATCCTCATAATCCATTGACCATTCTACTGTTTCTAACTTACTTAATTCATCGATTGGTTTTAATAAAAATTCACAGTGAAGTTGTTCCATTCCATAATACTCATCCCCATCATAAACAGTAAACTGGCGTACAAAATCAAGTTGAAATAGTTCTTCGCCAGTAAAATCATAAACACCACATTGAAATAAGATTTCTTTATCTTCTACTCCCTCAACTGGTTCTCTACAAAAATCCTTAAATATTTCCCAAACCTTTTTTATATCATCTGTATCTTCACCAATCTTATTTTTAAGGTAACTTTTAGCATTCTTAACAGTAATCATTACCACACCTCCGATATTATTATGTGATTATTCATCTTCAACTAACTTGCTAGATAGTTTAAGTACATTTCTTCACAATCGTTAGCTTCATCAGTATGTGCCCCTAGCTTTTGGATCCATGCTGTCAACAGTCGTTGTCTGCATCGGCCCAAGCCTGTCGAATTAATTCTGCCAATTCATCAGTGCCTGCTTCCACCACTGTCCTTACTTTAATATGACGCATACGTTTCCCAGTGCCTTCTAACAGTTCTTTCGGGTCAAAAAGATTTGTCCCGAAGAAAAAAACCAGCCTTACATAGTTCCTTTGAGCTGAAATGTAACAGATCCACGTACCTGGCGATTCAGATAATTTGTAGTTGAGGGCATTATGATACACAAATTCATATGCACCTGGCATGTTTGTCTTGGCAACAGATCGTAATAGTTCAATGATTTCTCTAATCTGGGAAGGGAAGCTTTCAATAAGCTTCTCAACGGTTTGCACATTGGAAGTGGTCGGGCCAGAAACCCTGTTTTCCATTTCATTACCTCCCTTAACGGATAAATAGTCGTTTATGTTAAATTTATTCTGCCATTTATTTGAAAAATAAAAAAGGTTGCCGTGGCAATCCAACTGTTCCGCTAAAGCACCGTTACTTTAAGTGCATCACTTCACAATCTTGGATTAGTGTTTTATCACCAACAAAAAAAGAACAAATTATATCGGTTAAACAATTGCTTTTCCTTTAACCTTTTTATATCTATAGTCTCCGTTTACATTCATTATTTGAATATCCATTCATATTGAATATCCAGTAAATTTTCTTCATTTTCGTGTCCTCTACCAATGATTTTAAATCCATTCTTTTCATAAAATCGTTTTGCGTTTTCATTTACGTCAAATGTATATAATGTTAATCTCCCACTTGATTGTTCTTTTACCTTCTCTAATAATGTTTGACCTATTCCGATTCCTTGATAATCAACATGAATATAAAGTTGGCTTATCTCCCTTTCATTATAGGCAACAATTCCAACTACTTTGTCATCAATTAACGCTAAATCTATTTGATACTGCTTAGATAATATATTATTTAAAAAATAAATTTGATTTTCAAAGCTATGAATTTCTTTCTGACCAATGGCCTGTTCCTTACTATTTCGCCACATTCCCACTGTCTGTTCAGCATATGTAGGATTATATTGAGTTATTATAAATTTGTGTTGGTTCACTAGAATACCTCCTTAAAAGTTGTTTACGAATTTATATCTTGTTTCCTGTATTTAAAATTGAAAAAATAATACACGATGCGAGTTTCTTATTTTGTAAAATTTCTTTCTATCTTCTTTAAGTATCCTACCACTTTAGTGAAACAAGAAAAAGAGCTACAACTCTTTGCTAAACTCAAGCACCAGTTAGTGCAACAAGAAAGTATTTAATTTTCAAAGTTTCGAACCACACCAAGGACAAAAATCGATGCTACGTTCCACCATCATGTATTATCAAACCATAGTCATTATTTCGTTTATCAAAAATGATTATCTTGTCGGGACATTTATAGGGGTTCTCATGTATTTCACACTCGAAATTTGCATGATAAGCCATATCCTCACAACAATGTTTTTTCATAATTTCATTTCTCCTTATTTAGTTAAAGCACTCAATTAGTTGAATAAGAAAAAGCCAAAGACCATGCTATTGCTCAAATACAACCACTAGATTTTCATTATAATGAGTTTTACATTTCTATCATGTCAGTTTGTTCCAATACATACGAATAAAAAAACAAACCTTTTAGTTATGAAAATTTCACCAGATAAATCGAATTGACTACAGTCTAATTAGACTATATGATATTTTTAGTCTAATTAGACCAATAAAGTAATGTAAAGGAGTGAAGATTAGATGATAAAGTCATTTTTAATGTTGGGTCAGTCGAATATGGCGGGCCGTGGATTTTTGCATGAAGTAGAACCTATCTATAATGAAAAAATAAAAATGCTGCGCAATGGACAGTGGCAGATGATGACAGAGCCGATTAATTACGACCGTCCGGTTTCCGGCGTAGGCCTTGCCGCGTCTTTTGCTGATGCCTGGTCGAAAGCCCATCCCGATGAAGAAATTGGTTTGATTCCTTGTGCGGAAGGTGGCAGTTCCTTGAATGATTGGCATCCAGAAGGCATCCTTTTTCAGCATGCTTTGTCCGAAGCCCGCTTCGCCCTCCGATCCAGTCAAATCTGTGGAATCCTTTGGCACCAGGGTGAGAGTGACAGTTATCGTTCGCTGCATGAAACTTATTACGTGAAATTAACCCTTATCATCGAGACCCTAAGAAACGAGTTGAAACTTGATGAGGTGCCGTTGATCATTGGCGGACTTGGTGATTTCCTTGGGAAGACCGGTTTTGGACAGCACGCGACAGAATTTCGACAGGTCAATGAACAATTGCAGCGCTTCGCGAACGAACAGCAAAATTGTTATTTTGTAACAGCGGCAGGTTTAACAGCGAATCCTGATGGCATTCATTTAGACGCGTTTTCGCAACGCAAATTCGGCTACCGCTATTTCGATGCTTTTTCTAAAAAGTATCATGTCCTGGAACCCATCCCGGGGGAGGAGCAATCGCTGAAAGTGGAGCGCGATTATTCGAAAACAGAACAGATTTACCTTCATAGCATGGATTTGGCTTCGGGTAAAATCACGTACGCGGAATTTGAGGCGCAGATGGTGAAGGTGATGAAGCCATAATCCCCTTACTTATCCTTGGCTTGCTCATCCAAAACCCAGGCGCTCACGGCTACGAACTACTGTCCTTAATGGAAAAACGTAATTACAAATACATTGTTAACTTCACAAAAGGCTCATTTTATTACAATCTGCAGCAACTTGAAGAAAAAAGTTGGATTGAACAGATTCAGCAGAAACCTTCAACCATTGGGCGCGAAATTCGGAACTTTAAAATCACCGAATCGGGAATGGCAGAATTCGAAAAATTAATGGTCAAATACGGCACCAAATCGGAATATGTGAACCTGCAATTTTATGGGGCGTTACTCTTTGCCGATGAATTCGACAAAAACAAATTGCTGGAACTGATCCAATCGCAAATCGACCAGACAAAAACCCGAATCGCCCTCCTTGATGAATACCTGTCCAACACGCAAGAACTTCCCGGCACAATCAATTACTACCGCCGCATGAACGAAAATTCTCATTCCCATCACTTGGTTAACTTAAAGTGGTTTGAACAATTGAAAGCAGAAATAGAGGGGATGATCTGACCCAATAAAGTTAGAAATATAGTTTAAGCAACTTCTAAGACCTGAGTTCGGTATTCTATCGGACTCAAGTCTTTTAATTTTACCTTCATATACTTACCATTTTGATTCACAGGGGGGAAAATTAATTTATCAGTAGAAAAAGAGGTGCAATTTGCATCTCTTTTACTTTGTATTTAGGTTCACAATTACAATTATTACTATATTTTCCACATACCTCTTGTTGAACTAAACTGACCCGTTAGTGCAATAACCCCCAAAAGGCATATATTCCAAATAAAAAAATGATAAGACCCGATAATCGATTAATCCATATTAAGGTTTGTTTTTTTAGGGCTTCCTTGAAAAGCCCCACAACAAAACAAAGTATAAGCCACCAAATTCCTGAGCCAATAAATACCCCTAAAACCAAAGTGACCACTGATCCTTTATTAGCTTGAGTGAGTCCCAATCCGGAAAAAATGCCAACAAAAGATAATATCGTAATAGGGTTTGTCAAAGTAAGGAGAAAAACTGAGACATAATCCCCAAATAAATGCTGTCCTTGGACTTGTGCAGGGTTTTCTGATGCTTTAGATATTGCTATTTTTATTCCTAAATAACAGAGGAATGCGCCCCCGGTTAAATGAAACCAAAACTGCTGTTCTATAAAAAAATTTGTAATAAAAGTCAAACCAAGCCCTGTAATAAGTCCATAAATGGCATCCGCACTTGCTGCCCCAACTCCCGACACAATTCCATATATTCTCCCCTGACTTAATGTTCTTTTAATAACAAGGACACCAATAGGTCCTACAGGTGCAGCAATAGAAAAACCAATAATTAAACCTTTCAAAAAAACAAGAATTTCCATAAGTGGGTATCCTTCCAAATAAAGTATCTATAATTGATTGTAGTGTAACAATATGTTACGCTATCCTGCTTTGAAGCACAAAAAAAGCTGCCTTCAATTGCAGCTTGATTTTTAACATAAGCCATATAAAAACATATCTTCAGCATCATCTAAAGTAACTTTTCTAAGAATAAGGTGTTCAGTTTCTAGTATTGTTAAACCACAATATATTTTTTCAATTTCCATAAAAAGCCCTCTCCCATTTAACCTGATAAACACTACTTCTATAAAGATTTCTATATCTCCTTCTATTAACTAAATTCCCTCAGTTAGAAAAATAAGTTCATAAAATTGTTTCAAAGGCTCGATGAATCCATCTATGTCTACTAAATTATGTACAACTACTGCAATATCCAATATAAGTTTGGCACTTAATCCATAAACACATTTGGGAATGTTCAAATTAATCATCTGATAGTATCATTGTCACCAAGATGTTCAATTTGCTCTAATATCCAGGGATTATCTCCTTTTTTTGAGTAACTTGAAAAATAAGTTTTATTAACCTCAATCAAGTTCCAAACCATTGGTTATTGGACCATTATTTTTATTTCTTTCTTTTCTTTAATACTGTTGGGGTCATATGCTATTATCCACGCTTCTTTAGCATCTTTTGAGTGTGCCTTTTTAACTACATACAAATAGGAAGATATTGATGTAAAGGGACCTCCACAGGCAGTAACAACACATAGGAAAATAAAAAAAACGAATAAACCGGGGGTCTTTTTCATTGTTCACCACCAATAATCAATTTTTATGACTAATATATTACGGTAATATCCTTTCATTCCTTCTTTAAGTAAACCGCCCAGTTCGTATTATAAGGTTAGCCAGAATGCTAAATATTTCTGGTTGACCATTTTTTATTTGGTCTTATTATATCAGTAGCCA
>NZ_JBALPZ010000294.1:0-2529 GCF_036965645.1 Neobacillus drentensis | reverse complement strand
CAAATCCATTGTTGTCCCACAGCTCCACGATTTCTTGCACATCTTTTTGATTTTTTTGTAATGGATTCTCTATGTCTGGATTTTTCAAACTGGGAAAATAAATAGGTTGAAATTCATTCTATGAAAGTACTATTATTTCATTGATAGGTAAAAAATCACAACAACCATGAAAGCGAGAAAATAATCATGCCTTTAATTGATATGAGAAGATTTTGGATGATGGTGATCGGAAATTTATGTATAGGAATTGCCGTTTCCCTATTACGTTTAAGTAATTTTGGAACTGACCCTTTTAGTACCATGAATTTAGGGGTAAGTGGATTTTTACATGTTTCTTTGGGTATTTATCAATTAATTTTTAATTTTTTCTTACTGATCATTGTATTTATTTTTGTTCGGCATACAATTGGGATTGGGACGATTGTTAACATGGTTGGAATCGGCTTTTTTTCCGACTTCTTTGTATACGGTTACCATGAGCTATTCGGCTCTTCTCCGCTGCTCCTTTCAAGAAGTATATTCCTTCTTATTGCCATCATCATCGTTGGACTCGGAGTTGCCCTTTATATGACACCCGATATGGGCATTGCGCCGTATGATGCTATGCCACTAGTTATCCAAAAATTATCGCAAAACAAAATACCATTTGCACTTGCTCGAATGATCGCAGATGTGTCATGTGTAGCTATTGGTTTTTCCTTTGGATCCATTGTGGGGGTTGCTACAGTGATCACTGCCATTTGTATCGGCCCGCTTGTGCAATACTTCCGAAAACATCTTGCAGAACCATTATTACGAAATAAACAGAAAGCCTTACCCGCTTCATTCGAATTAAATAAGTAATATCGAATAACCTCTATTTTTAAATAGAGGTTATATTGTCGTTCGAATTCCAACCTTTTTCTTGTGGTAGAAAAGAAGGAACTCATAATAGGATAGGAATAAAGAAATAACTAGCAAATAAGTGGGGAAAGAATAAATCAATTTCCAACCGTGGTATGTAAAGACATGCAATCTTACAAAGACCAATTCAAAACAAACCGCTATGAGGGACCATATTAGAATATAAAGTACAATCTTCATTCTTTTCGGTCTAAACCATTCATAAAAATACACACAAAGATACCCAAACGGAGCATAGACTCCGCTTAATACAATATCAAAGACTTCATACTTTTCCAAATCATTGATTCGATATACATCATAAGGAGATATGGCAGCAATAGTATGGTCGATGATGTTCGGAATAGCCACACTTAATAGGACGATTAAGTAAGAAACTTCGGTAGGCATCTTTTTAGGCAGCCTCACGATCACAACACTCACAAGCAGAACCATGATAATGAACCATTCATTTTCATCAAAGTGTTTCGGTAAATATAAAAACATGGATACCAAAACTCCTCTTACATAAATTTTTTCCTAAATTTTATCCATAAAAAATAAGAAACGAGTAGAATAAAGGACTTTTCAATAAAAGAAAAAACAATATTCCACTTTACTTCATGAAGTACTCCCAGTTTGAGCAAACCATATTCATCAAGCATTAAAGTTACTATTGCCGCGAAAAGAATGATACATTTTGCTGAATTTCGATTGAATCTCAACGAAGTCTCAAAAAAGAGCACGATCAAAAGCGGAAAAAGAAGTAATCTATCAAAGGCATAAGTCCAAAAATCCGCTAATTTCGTCGATATTTTTATCCAAGTTAAATTCACGTATATGATCCAAGATAACGGATGCACGAGCAGCCACACGACAAGCCAAATAAAAATAATTTCAAAAATATGCATTTTTTTTGGTGTTACACAGAAAGAAATGAGAAGTAGTAAAGTGATCGACGCTATGATGGATATATTCATAAACTCCCCTTATTTCAACAAGTTATGGGTTAAATCAAAAATCAATGACCACCAATTTTTCCACTCTCCCCATCTCTAGCTGCAAGTAAAAATAAAAACGCTTGGAAAAGATGCATTTTGTAACCACCCAATCATATTTCTTCATTATTATCATTATTTCTAAAGAGATAGGTATTAATCAAAAAGATATAAATAGTAGTCATCATTTTCATTTGTGAAACTTAGTTGATAAAGATGTCTTGCCATTGAAAAAAAACAGAGACCACACCATTTTTAACATGTACTGGTGTGGTCCCTGTTTTTTTTGTACCATTCTTTAAGTCCTTAAACTTCTCTATCCAAAAGAATGAGAATTTGTTCATTCTCGGTTTTTTTAATTAATATGTAAATGAAGCAGTGAATCGTATATGATCTTAAAACAACCATTTTTTTCCAAATAAAAAGCAGAATAAATCTACCCTGCTTTTTCTACTAAGCAGTTTTTTTCCCATTTTTCATATTCTTTAAATGCCGTCCAGCTTAACCATGATACTAGAATCTTTAATTCATTTGGACCAACATACCAGTATTCCCAACGCTTCTTTTCTGAATTTTGATATATTCCGGTTTTATAGACATAATTCATGTGAAAACACTCCTTGTTTCATATTTAATATTTTACTAATTT
>NZ_JBALPZ010000293.1:1617-1939 GCF_036965645.1 Neobacillus drentensis | reverse complement strand
ATATTATTATCCGAAGAAATCAATAAGCGATTAATCAATGAGTCTTTAATAAAAAATTAAATTTATATTTAAAATACTATATATAATCAGCTAAAATAAAAAGCCTTGATAAATCAAGGCTTTTGTACGTCCCCGGAAAGGACTCGACCTCCAACTTACAGTTTACTTAATAGGCTAATTGGTGCCATGCTTGGTGCCCAAATTTTTAAAATTACAAATTACTAGAAAGCACTTGAAAGCAAGAAAGATTGATTTATCAGTACTTGAGGATACATCAAGATACTAGAAAAACAGGTGCCAGCAAACTTCAAAACTGCTTGAG
>NZ_JBALPZ010000293.1:696-1570 GCF_036965645.1 Neobacillus drentensis | reverse complement strand
TTCCCACGCAGTCCCGCCATTGACACATTCTTGAACGTTTATAATAAAATTTCCCCCCACAGTCTAAACGGTGTTTTTTAACTAGACTGTTGAAGACTGTTAAGCAAAACTGTGGAGGAGATTTACTCTTAGTCACCTATAAAAATCCGTAGGGGGCTATTTTTATGCAAAAAACTTTTCGTAAGTATAAGCGTGGAGAAAGTATTGGAAGAAGCACAAAGAAGATTTTAAATGCTCTAACGTTAGATGAAATGTTTGATAAGTTTATGACCTTCAAGAAAACGGAAGCATTGGCACCAAGAACTATTGAAGAGTACGTTTAATTGGTCTCTATATGATCCATCCCAGTTCAGTGCAGCTCCCCTTTGGTGATTAAACTTTTATCAGATACAAATTGTGATATCAGATATAAAAAGAATGATTTCATAATTGGGTGATAAATCCCTTATAGAAAAGTTCCTAAAGCTTAGGGAAATGTTCCAATCTCTAAGTGAAAAAAGATTAGAGACTGAAGAGGAGTTTTATATAGGTTTAAAGGACATGTATGATAATCTTGAGAGGCAGTATTGGTCTACTTATAATTCTCTATATAAAGATTATGATTGGTATCATCGTATTCTAAATACCAATTTTACATTTAGAGTAATTTTAGAATGTATAAGACCTTTAAGGAATATCAGTCAATTTTTCGCTTTTATCACTGGATTAACCTTGTTTTTAAATCTATATTTTGGAATCTGCAATAAATTTACTGTTGAGGACATATCTTTATTACCTGTTGAACTAAAAGTATTAGCTTTTTCTATTTTAACCATATCATTAATGGTTTTGATATTTTGTGAAATGTTTATTCCAGAAAATTTTTATGATAAGA
>NZ_JBALPZ010000293.1:345-677 GCF_036965645.1 Neobacillus drentensis | reverse complement strand
ATATAAGAAATTGTCAAAATTTTTCAAGATATGAGAAGGGACAATGGACGAGATCATGAAAGCAAATGAACGTTTTCATAAAATTATTGTTCTGGCCAGTAATCCTATAATGATCGATACCAACACAATAGATCGAATGCAATCTATTATTCATCTTTTGCGCAAAACTGCGGTGTTGTATAATCGCCCTCATTTAATTGATGAACATTAGGAGATTTATGAAGCTATTAAAGCTAGCGATGGAGAGGCTGCTTAACTTCTAATGAAAAAACATCTTCAGATAGATATGGAATTTTGCTTATATCATTTAAGTAAAGAAAGTTCAAATGAAT
>NZ_JBALPZ010000293.1:0-287 GCF_036965645.1 Neobacillus drentensis | reverse complement strand
CGAGGAGAAGGAAGCCTTTTAAAGTAGCAATGATTGCTTTTTCTTATTCAACTATCGGGTAGCAAGAGTTTAAGAAGGATCGTAACTGCAACGGTCCTTTTTGTTATTGAAGTAACGGGGCAGTTTAGAGAAAGAAAGAAATAGAAAATAAAAGTATAATTTATTTAAAGGATTGAAATTGTTATTCCCAGTCAGAATAGTTAAACAACGATTTATTAATTGGGGGAGTTAGAAGATGAAAAATAAAATAAGGAATAGATATGGTTTTTTTAAATATACCCTAATTG
>NZ_JBALPZ010000292.1:0-1272 GCF_036965645.1 Neobacillus drentensis | reverse complement strand
CGAATAAGCTTTGTGAATTCACGAAATGTATTTATTACTTCTATACAAAACTCTTCGTTTAACATAAACTCATAGTTTTTTACATCTACATTTTTTAGTTGTTGTTTTGTAGCTCTATGTTTTTTGTTACTGTCATCATATTCACCAGCATTGTGAACAAATACGTTTCTAATCTGATTATATAATTGTATTTTTGTCCAATATTTAGATTGAAACGGTGATGATACTCCTATGACTTTTGAAATGTATATTTTTGATCTTTCTAAACCTTGTCCATTGATATCCTTCAGATCCAAAGTTAATTCTAATTTTTGCTTAAAATGGTTACAAATCTCATTTAAGAAATGTTCAAAAGAAAAATAAGCTTGAAGAAAAAAAGATTTTCTAACTATTTGAGGGTAATCATCTTTGTGTTTCCAAAAATCATCGGACATGAAATCGTAGTATTCTTGTTTTTGATCTTCATCAAATTCGTTTGCTTTTTCTTCAATATAATTTTCTAAGTCTTGAAGATTTTTTACCAAAGAATTTTCGGTATTTTTAATTAGTTCTTCAAGTGTATCCATTTTATAATCGAAAAGAATTTCAGCGTATCCAAGAATAGGTTTATTAAATAAATTCAAATTATATCCCCCTTTTGTTGGTAAGCTTATTGTAAATCGTTTTATTAGTGAATGGAATTAAAATGTATTGATTTATCATTAAAAGTGTCAACTAAATGTAAGAAGTAAGGAGGTGGAAATATGGATTTATTAGATGATAGAAAGAATCTTTGTATTCAATTATTAGCCGAGGGAGAGTTACCAAAGACAGAGATAGCAAAGCGTTGTGGAATTGTACGACAAACTATTTATGATTGGTTAGATAATCCTGAATTTAAGGCAGAACTGGACAGGCGATTACAGCAGCGAAAAGTTTTGGTTGAAAAAGTTATTGATAGCAAATTAGAAAATGCTGTTGAATCCTTATTTACATTAGCTGATACTACAGATAATGCCCGTGTTAAAGCTCAAGTATTACAGTACATCATAGATAGAGGGTTAGGTAAACCAGTATCTAAGCATGAGATAAAGGCTGATATGGGTGATCCTAATAAGGTAACGGAGGATGTACTGGAAGCTGAGTTCCAAGAGTTCGAACAGGACAGAGACGGTGAATAATAAATCAGTAAAGCGTATGTACTAATTGTATATGTGATTATATTTATTCATATATAATTACGTAAAATAATGATTATACGTAATCAAGTTTATTTCGTAATGATTTAAACAC
>NZ_JBALPZ010000291.1:0-1546 GCF_036965645.1 Neobacillus drentensis | reverse complement strand
GAACTATACTTTTCACGTACGAGCAGGATGGCTATGGCTGAGATGATGCATGGTATGGCAAATGCTAAGAAATTTACTTGAAGGGGAAGCTGTGAATTTAACAGGATTCCTCCTAAGGTTGGTCCAAGGATTCCGCCAATCCGGCCAATTCCAAGCTCCCAGCCTACTCCTGTTGATCTTATTTCATTAGGATAGTATTGGGACACATAGGCATTCATAATAATTTGTGTGCCTGTTGTAGCTCCTCCCGCAATGAAGAGCAGCACGTATAACAAGAACATGTTTGGCTTGAAGCTTAAAAGGGTTAATGCCAAAAATCCTGTAATAAAAAAGGATAGTAAGACAAGCCTTGAGCCAAAGCGGTCGGCAAGTTTTCCTCCAAAGATTGCCCCAACAATAGCCCCAACATTTAATGTAATTAAGAAAGTCAAGCTTGACCCAATGGGGAAGCCAGATGCTTGCATGAGTTTCGGAAGCCAAGTACTGAGGCCGTACATAACAAGTAAACACATGAATGCCGCAACCCAAAACATGATGGTACTAAACGCACGCTTTTCACTAAATAATTTTCGAACAGTAAACGTAGAATCCTTACTAGCTATTTCTGAAATAAACTCATCTGTAGAGCTATACTGGCTGTCGCCATCAATTCGATTAAGCAGCTGGGCTAATTTATCCTTTTTATTTTTCAAAATATAATATCCAAACGATTCCGGAAGTGTTTTATAAAGAACTGGGATGAATAAAACCGGAATGGCAGCAACCCATACGACTGCACGCCAGCTATATAGAGGTAAAA
Source organism: Neobacillus drentensis (assembly GCF_036965645.1). Classification (GTDB taxonomy): domain Bacteria; phylum Bacillota; class Bacilli; order Bacillales; family Cytobacillaceae; genus Neobacillus; species Neobacillus drentensis_D. The sequence goes on along the minus strand of NZ_JBALPZ010000291.1, from coordinate 747 downwards.
GATAGAGTGCTCCTAAAGAAGCTGCAACACCGCCGGCGGCATGTCCGCTGAACATTATAGAAACAAGCGTGCTCCGAAATTTCTTTGGGGCATATTCTGTCACTAGTGCAATCAGGTTTGGCATGACCCCGCCAAGTCCTAGTCCAGCAAGAAATCTTTGAAAACCAAAAGCCGCAGGTCCATTCGAAAATCCTGAAGTGAAGGTGAAAATGGTGAAGATAGCACAGCAAACCAGGATTACGTTCTTCCTGCCCATCCTGTCAGCTAGGGGACCAAAAATCAAGGCCCCGAGCATCATGCCAAACAGGGCATAACTACTCAATTTGCCCGCTTCAACAGGATTAATTCCCCAATCCTGCATTAACGATGGCAAAATAGCTCCTAACATAAACATGTCGTAACCATCACAGATAATGATAAACAAACAGCTTATGATCAAAATTAAATGAAAGCGGTTAAATTTTTGGTTATCAATTAAGGTATTGACATTTACTTTCCTCATTTGAAACTCCTCCCCTTTGTTTGTTCCCCGTTATAATCAACTGCTCAGTTAGTGAAAAAACCATCTAATTTATTTAATCCCCATAGCAATAGTAATAATTATCGATACATTTCCTCCAATCTGTGAGTATGGCAGAGTAATGAATACGTTTGCAAATTATAGCGAAGATTTCCACTAATAGTTAACTTGTTTATCTAAAAGTGATTATAATCTTAACGGAAATATTTTTCAAGAATTATTAATAT
>NZ_JBALPZ010000290.1:0-1898 GCF_036965645.1 Neobacillus drentensis | reverse complement strand
ACGTGCAGCTTACTTCTATAAGCAAGAAGTTTTTTAATCTTAGTTGAATAATTCTTTATGATCTAAAGACGCAGTTTAGTTGATGTACACATTTGTAGCATTATGCGAACCAAGGATGTGATTGTATGTTTCAAGATGGATTTCCAAACTATTTGAGAGATGATGTGACTAAAGCAGTTGGACTGATTCCAAATAAGACTTATAATAATGTCACTATTGGTGTGTCTGAGGATAATATTCAATATTTTCAAGATGATAAGGTAATTAAGTTTCCTTATCGTATCTACTACATTGATATTTCAGATGAAGTTATAGACAATTTAAGTTTACGACAAAAAATTATTTTGCATTGCATTTATTCAAGAAGTTGTGACGGTTTTGTTCGCCAAAAGCATTGTTATTCGTTGCTTCAAATGGATTATGAAGATTGGGCTATTCCTTATATCGTAAAAATATGTGATGAATATGTCGTAGAAATATTAGAAATGACTTATGATATTTTAATAGAACAGGATACGGAACGGATTAAGAGATTTTGTTTTGAAAATATTAGTCCTTTTTGCAAAAGCCATAATAGAATGATTAGCTATTGGAACGAATATTACAGATGTAGATACAAAAATCCCCAAAATTATATTGGCAGGAAGTTATTTAGAGAATGTTTTGGTTATTCTAAATCAATGGAACGGGGGAAAAAGGTGTAATAAAAGCATATGGGTAGTTCGCTAATTTCTCTTATTATGATATAGAATCTCATTTATCCTTCTGAAAACATGTCGAGGAGTTTGTGAAATAACACTTAACCAAAACCATCTAATAGTTTGTGTTGCACTTAAATTAACGGGGGCAATAGTGAAAAAGGCAGCGGAATAATTCCGTTGCTTTTTCACATTTCTCACAGTATTTTTTTATAACATCATCATCTATACCTTCCTCACCTTTTAATTTAATTCCAACGAATTTCCAACGATCTCTTCCGTTTATAATTTGATAGTCAATTTCTATTGGAATAGGATATTGAAAGATTGGTCCATAATATACAAAGGTATGGTACTCGCCGTACTCTCCACATGGGTCTACATCAGGAGGCAATGCTTCCAGCCATTCTTTTGTCAAGTTTTTCCCTAAAAACCCGGACGATAATTTCGTTGAATCTATGGATATGACAGCAGCTTTCCATCCTTCTTCCACCAACTGTCGAGCTAATGTTTCCGTATTCCGTCCCCATAATGGCAATAGCAATTCAAATCCGTATTTCGCGAGTAATTTTTCTTTATAGGTCTTGACCTCTTCCAAAAATAAGTCACCATATGCGATTTTTGTGACTCCGAAATGTTTACTGAAATAAACCATGGTGCTGATTAAACCATCTTCGAAATTCTCCGTGGTAAATTCGTTCATTTTTATTTTGTATAGAGGCAGTCTGATGGCTTCCGCTTGTTTTTCTACTAGCTGTTCATCAATGTGGTGACTAGTGACGTTTCCATTGATCGTACAGGTTGTCACTAACGATATGATTTTATACCTTGGATCCTTTAACAATTGGTTGACTAAGAAAACGGAGTCTTTTCCGGATGAAAAGGCAACAATGATATTTTCAAGGATTGTTTCTTCCATGGTCTCGTCCTTTCTCAAATGATTATTAAATCATCTTCTTTTTCTATAGTTATTTTAATGTCCAATATATTGTGGCGTCCATCTATTTGAGAGAGATTGGCTCAAATTTGATTAAAAATATGATGATCAAAAGAAACTTTTACACAGGGGAATTTGGAATGACACTTTACTAATAGATTTTCTGAATGCACTAACGGGGAGTGGGAGAAGGAACAATAATATACTTACAAATAATGAACTTAAAAGAGTAAAAAACACATCTAGAGGCTGGGACATAACTA
>NZ_JBALPZ010000289.1:0-4792 GCF_036965645.1 Neobacillus drentensis | reverse complement strand
GTGTACTATCAATAGAAGAAAATATTGAAATTGATTATGTTATTAAGGCGCCGATAAAAAATAATGAGAACTTTTCTGCAATTGAAAAGTTGGCTAGTGTTAATGTTATTAATCCTTTTGTGACATATGGAATTCAATCTCCAAGATTGGCAGTTAATGAAGCCGTTGATATTCTAGAGAAATTAAATAATGAAAAAAACTATGATGGCATAATTCTCAGAGGACTAGAATTATGTTTGGAAGCAGCAAGCAGGAATACATTAAAAAATAAAATTTTAAGTTATGTAACAAATTTTAATCATGATAAAGAAAGCATTGAGCCAAACGAGGTCAACCAGCTTAGTTATATTTATGAAAACTCAAAATATATGTTTGCTCAAACTGAAGAAGCACAAAATTGTTTAATGAATATTATTGAACCTAAACAGGTAAATAAGTTTAGAATTTTATCACCGATGATACCAGATTATGAAATTGAGAACCAATCACTCGTTAATAAGGGTAACACTCTTATTTATAGTGGAAAGTTTGCAAAGGATTGGTATACAAAAGAAATCATTGATGCATTTAAAAAGATCAATGATATAAATGATGAAATAACATTAACTTTTGTTGGTAATAAATTCCAAGGGGAACTTGTGCAAGAAAAAGATCAGATTACTCAGGAATTAAAGAGTAACAACAAAATTAATTGGATCAAGGGAGTTAGCCGTGAGGAGTCGAATAAACTAATTCAAAAAAGTGATTTAGGGATTGCTTGGAGAAGCTCTAATGTGGACAATGATGATAGTGTAGAACTGTCTACAAAGGTTTTAGAGTATTGCTTAGCTGGTAAACCTGTTCTTCTAAGAAGAACAATTTTACATGAAAAATTATTAGGGAGTGACTACCCGCTTTTTGTAGAAACTGAGGAAGAATTTATTTCGAAGATTCTGATGATTTTTGAGAACTCTGATTTATATAGTTTTACAGCAGAAAGATGTTATTATGCTGCACAACAATTCACTTTCTCTGAAAGAGCAAAAAGTTTGCATCAAACTTGGTGGTCATTAAAACGGAATAAAATTAGGGTAGCAGTGGCTGGCCATGATTTAAAGTTTATAAATAGTATGTTAACCTATCTTACTGAAAATAAAGATCTCGAAATCAAAATTGATCATTGGAGTAACCATAATTCACATGACGAAAAATTATCAAATGAATGTATAGAATGGGCAGATATTATACTGTGTGAATGGGGTTTAGGAAATGCCGTTTGGTATTCAAATAACAAGAAAAGGTACCAAAAACTGTTTGTAAGAATGCATGGGCAGGAACGAAAGACTAAATTCCCTCCACTATTCAATTATGATAATATTGATAATTTTGTTGCTATATCACCATTTATCTATGAGGAGTTCAGTCGAATTATTGATACACCAAGAGATAAAATGAAAATCATCTATAATTATGTGGATAGCAAGTCCTTTGACAAGCCCAAGCTCCCAGGAGCTGAATATAATCTAGGGATTGCTGGGATTTCTCCACAGTTAAAGCGGTTAGATAGAGCGATCGATATTTTCGAAAAGTTATGGGAAAGAGACAATAGATATAAACTGTATATTAAAGGAAAAAGGCCAGAGGAATATAAATGGTGGACTATGAAAAAAGGGGAAGAAACCGAGTACTATAACAACCTTTATAAACGAATTGATGAAAGTCCATGGAAGGGTAATGTCATCTTTGATGGGCATGGTAATGATATGGCTATCTGGTTCCAAAAGATAGGATTCATTTTATCAACCAGTGATTATGAAACATTTCATTTAGCACCAGCAGAGGGTATGGCTTCTGGTTCGGTTCCAATTATTTTTAATTGGAGTGGTTCTAAAGCAATCTATGAGAAAAAATGGATTGTATCAAATGTTGATGATGCTGTAAAACATGTTTTGGATTATAAGAATAGCGTTGGAAATGACTCATTAAAAGCCTATATCCGTGAGCACTATGGTATTGAAAAGATTGCAAATGATCTATTAGAACTTATTCAAAAGTAATTTTATAATATTTAAAAATAATGCGAAGAATGTACTATTCTTCGCAAAGTTTTTATATTTAAAAGACATTCTATAATATAATATGAAATTTCTCCAAAATATAAAAACGAACAGGTATATATTTTAATTGAGGGGTATTTTTATGAGTTATGCTAATCAAAAAGAAAAGTTATTAGCAATATACAAAGATTTTGATATTGTTTTCCCAAAGCATACGAATAAAGATTTTATTAAAACTGCAAATGAAATTGTAGACCATAATATTTTTAATGTCACCTCTTTTGGTAAAGTAGATTTCCAGGATGGGGTAAATTGGAATGATCAAAGAGGAAGAACATTCAATAGATGGTTTCATTCTCATTTCTTTATGGGCGATTTAATAAGTGCATACGAGAAAAGTGGGGAAGTAAGTTTTTTAAACAAAGCTTTTTCTTTGTATGAGGAGTGGTCTTCGGTATTTGAGGGGAATATTGAAAATAGAACAGCTTACCACGATGAGACCATTGCAAAAAGATTAACCTTTTGGCTTCGTTTATATATTGTTGGTTATGATATTTTTGAAGAAAAAAAGAAGTCAAAGTTAGAAAGGTCTATTCTGCTTACCGCTGAGTTACTTGCAGGAGAAAAGTTTCATGATAAAAATACTAATCATGGTATGTTTGTTGACTTAGCTCTTCTTCTCTTTACCTATGTATTTGAAAAAGACGAAAGCTTTATTCCATGGAGAGATAAAGCCATTTCACGTCTTATGGAATACTTCGACTTTGTCTATACATCTGAAGGAGTGCATAAAGAACAAACTCCCGCTTATCATTATACAATTTCATTGCAGTTATTAAGATATTCAATTGCATTTAAAAATTATAATAAAACACTTTCAAGGTATTTGTATAATAAATACTTGATTACAAATACTTTCGGTTATCAAATAATAAAACCTGATGGAAAAATTCCTCAGATTGGTGATAATGCAGCTCTGCAAGTAAAGGATTTAGTGTTTAAAGATTTATATGATGATCCGGAATTTAAATACGCTATATCAGCAGGAGACATGGGAATAGTACCAAAGGAAAATGATATCGTATTTAAAGAAGCAGGGTATGCAATTTTTAGAGATGACTGGTTAAAAAAGAAAAAAGCGACTTATATTCTTTTTAATGCGGCTTATAACAGCAATTACCACAAGCATTCAGATGATTTATCAGTATTAATTCATAAGGATGGGGATATTTTTGTAGAGGCTGGCCCTAATGGTTATGAATATAAGGATCCTTATACTGAATATGGGTATTCGCAATTTGCCCATAATTCACTAGTTGTAGATAATCAATCCTTACCAAGGGTTGATAATAAATTTGATAAAGTTAACATCATAAATTCTTCAATAGAACCTGACTATTGTGAAGTTGAAGGGGAAAATGGAAGATATGAAGATGTAATTCATCGAAGAAAGCTCAAATATAATAAAAAAGAAAATCATATTATTGTTAACGACGAAATTATATCAACTAGCGAGCATAATTATTCATTATTTTGGCATATGGCTCCCAATATAGTAATTGAGGAGAAGAGTGGAAAGTATTTCATAAAGAAAACAGATAGTTATATAGGCGAAATAATATTTTCTTCTGATTCTAATTTCGTTTTTAATCAACAAATTGGACAAGTCTCCCCGATAATCAAAGGATGGCATTTTCCAAAGATGAGGGAGAAACAACAAAATTATTTTGTTGAATTATCCTTAACTGGAAATAATGTTAAAATTACTACTGAAATTATTTTATACAATGAACCAAAAACAATTCAGAACTTAGATTTTAATATAGATGCCAAGATAATTAATGGTCAACTACGTGCGAAGGTTTTACCAGTGGAACAAAGTAAGGATTATTTATATGCCTTTTATATTCGAAAAGACGGGCATACAATTGAAAAGATCATGTATTCTAATCAAAATGAAATTAAATTTGACTTAAAGGAAAAAGGAAAATATAGCCTTAGATGCTTCCTAAAAAGTAATAAATTTATTGAGTCAAAACAATCAGTATCATTATTATTTGAGGGAGAAAAGCCGAAATTAGAAAATGAGTACGTCTACAAAGATTCACTTAAAGATATAACTTATATTCTGCAAGAGGGAAAAGAGTATAGGGATTACCTGTTAGTTGTATTTTCAGGCCATGATGAAAATAGGCCTTTGTACAGTTATAGGAGATTTCTAAGCGATATTGACTGTAATAAATTATTTATACTGGATAATTATGGATATGAATCAAAGGGCTGTTGGTATTTAGGAGAAAATATGGATTTCTTGGTAGAGAAGTCTGTAAAAGATTTAATTGGAACGGTTCAGGAAAAATATAATATTTCCCATGAAAATGTAATTTTGGGAGGAAGTTCAAAGGGGGGCTTTAGTAGTATCTATTTCGGTATGAAATATCATTATGGGCATATCATTGCTGCTGCACCCCAGGTATTTTTATCAAAATATTTTAGTAAATATTCAAGGGAGTATTTATTAGAAGGAATTTGTGGGGAAATAACTGAAGATAAAAGGAAAATAATAGACAACTTGATAATAGATGAAACTCCTACGTCAAATCAAAAGTTTTACTTTTATTGCGGTTGTAAGGATAGCCATCTAAATGATCATTTGCTTCCGCTAATTAAAAATATGATTAGTTATACCGATAATATATACCTGGAACTTTTACCTGGCGGGCATGCTAATATTGGTAAAGAATTTGGTCCAAAGT
>NZ_JBALPZ010000288.1:0-1261 GCF_036965645.1 Neobacillus drentensis | reverse complement strand
TTATGGGTCACAGTTCAATGAAGAGGGTGATTTTTTTTAGTTATTTTCTTTTTGGAATTGAATCATAAATTCACTAAAGGCTTGGCAAGCTTCTACCGGAACAGCATTGTAAGCTGAAACGCGGCATCCGCCAATGGAACGATGTCCGTTAACTCCTACGAAACCTTCTTGCTTTGCAAGATCTAAGAATTTTTTCTCCAGTTCCGGTGTTTTTAAGTTAAAGGTTAGGTTCATTAAAGAACGGCTGTCCTGGTTTGCATGGCCAATGTAAAAGCCATTACTATTGTCAATAACTGAGTAGATATAGTTTGCTTTTTCTTCATTTCGCTTAGCGATTGTTTCTAGACCACCTAAATCACGTGCCCAGTTAAGAACTTCTCCTAGCATATAAATGCCAAAGGTTGGTGGTGTATTGTACAATGAATTGTTTTTGGAATGAGTGCTGTATTTTAACATAGTTGGGATATTTGTATTTGCAGTCTCTAGCAGATCCTTCCGAATAATAACAACTGTTACACCTGATGGCCCAAGGTTCTTTTGTGCCCCCGCATAAATTAGAGCAAATTTGCTGACATCAATCGGCTTAGAAAGAATATCACTTGACATGTCGGCAATCAACGGCACATCTCCGGTATCAGGGAAGTCCTTCCATTGTGTACCATAAATCGTATTATTGGAGGTAATGTGAATATAAGCATCTTCTTTGTCGTACTTTAATTCATCAAGTTTTGGAATACTGCGGTAGTTTCCTTCTTTTGTTGAAGCAGCATGGTAAACCTCGCCAAATAATTTAGCTTCGGAAAAAGCCTTCTCAGACCAAGAACCTGTCATCACATAACTTGCTTTTTTTCCTGCCTGTAAAAAATTCATCGGTATCATCGAAAATTGAAGGCTGGCTCCACCTTGTAGAAATAGAACTTCATGAGTATCCGGGATGTTTAACAGTTCTCGTAAGCTGCTAATCGCCTGATTATGTACTTCCTCATATGGGCGGCTGCGGTGGCTGAGTTCCATAACTGACATTCCAGTACCACGGAAATCGATTAACTCTTCTTGAGCTTTTTCTAGAACTGAAAGAGGTAAAGCGGAAGGGCCGGCATTAAAATTGTAAGCACGTTGAACTTGTAATTTCACTTTTCTCACTCCATCTGTTTTTGTTTATTAGACTATAACATAGATTCAATTTTCGGAAAATAAATTTTACCCCACAAAGGAAAGATATTTTAAAAAAATTAAATGGAAGCGTTTCAACTAACAGGAT
>NZ_JBALPZ010000287.1:0-4744 GCF_036965645.1 Neobacillus drentensis | reverse complement strand
ATAGTAATATTTACTTATTATAACAAAAGAATAGTATAAAGGTACTTATGATTGCTTTATTATTCAACAAACTTATATTTCGAATTTATTTTTCTTCAGTTATAACTGTTCATTATAAACAACATGCATACTACAAACTTAAGTTCTTAGGAAGAATTATACATATGAATATTTTAGACAAAATAAAAACAGACCACCATATAGAATGGAAGTCTTTAACCCGTTTCCGCAATGTTTTCTTTATTAATTAATCCAAGAAATTCTTGAGGGGTACAGCAATTAAATGGAACTCGCTTTTTTAATCCTAAAATCCCACTCTTTTTATCTAATGTTATAAGATAGGTAGCTTTCCCAGCAAATGCTGCATCAACAAACATTTGATCATCGGGATCTTTTATTGTTAATTTTTGAGGCATACTCTTATAATGTCTAATATTTACTGATTTACCTTTTTGAAATAAAATAGTCATGTCTTTTAAAATATCGTTTGTATCATCACTATCCATTTGCAATTCATTACACCGCTTTTTTAATATGTAAAGTAATTCACCAATAGATTCTTGCGAGAATATTAATCTAATATCTAGAGTATCTAACATTGAAAGAAGTATGCTACTAGGATTGTTATCTTCTCCAAATATACCCTCAATAAATACACAAGTGTCAACTACAATTTTATCGCTCATTTAAGTCTTTTTCTACCTCTTTTAAAATATCATTATAGGTAACTTTCTGTTTTTTCATTTGACTTTGGATTTTTTCTCTAATACTTAAAAAGGCTTCTGATTGAGTTTTCCTAATCTTAGCTTCAGCAACAGCCATGTCTTTTTCCTCCTCATTACACAAGAAAATCACCCCATAACATATAGTCTTTGGTAATATATTAAACGGGATTAGTCTGTGTACCTTTATACAAATTATCCAAAAATTCTCATAGGCTTGAATAAAATAGTATAAATTGTCATATATTAATAGTTTAATTTAATAATACGACATATCTCTTAATATTCCTTTAAAAATTTTATATTTTTTTTCGAAATATCCCGTTATTTTTTAAATACCATAAACTTAGATTTTTAAAACATAATTTAATTTAGTGGAGCTGGCATGACTCGAACATACAAACTTCCCGGTAAAAAAGTTATGGGGAAACCGAATCTGCTCTACCATTAAGCTACAACCCCAAAATAAAAAAGCCACTTATTAAGTCGCTTGTGTTAATCATCAATCTCAATTTTCCAACTGTACAAAGAGTGATACAATTTATTAGGAATTTTATTTTGGTATTCACTGACCACTTGTTTGATTACATTTTCTTTAAATTGTTTATACACCTCAAACGCTTCTTCTGGTGAATTGTAATGTCCTAATGGTACTACTTCTCCTTTTCCATTAGCACATTGAGTTTGATATTTCTTAGTTATCTTGTTAAATGTAACACCTATCGGTAACGACCCTCTGGCACTATTACAATTGACAATAAGTGTATTTAATCGATCAGGAACAAATACACAAGTTTCTGCTGAGTACACTTTATTTCCTTTAACGAGTATATCTTTATCAAGAGAGATTGGTTCATTATCAATTTCGTAATAATTTTCGTAAAACCACTCAGCAAAGTTTTGGAAATTCCACCATTCCTGACAAACTGTTACTTCTTTATATGTAGACTGTCTTTTATGAAACTTTTCACTATAAGCTCGATTCAACATCGAATACCATACTACATATACTTTCGTTTGCTTTCCGTTCTCGCTTGCTTTGTGTTTCCCTTCACCTAAATACCCTACCTCACAAACGGATGGATCATAAGGATTCCTAACCTGACCTTTTTTGAATTTGTTATAACTTGTATGTACTAACTTATCATTATCAAATTTTACTACAACATCTAAAGCACCATTGTATTCCACTATTTCCATTGTTGATAAATAATTATTTTCGTTAATTTCACCAACTCTATTCTTCATTTTGATTAATGACAAACCCTCCTTCTTCATGGATTAACTCTAAAATTCCATCAATCTCATTTAATGAAAAAGCCAACATTTCCAATTCTTGTGTATGGTCGAGTATCACAAATAATTTTTCTTCATCTTCATTTTTCGTAAACCTGCTTAATGCCCAATCCAAAGCATCACTCTTAAAGTAAAAACTCGCTAAAACTGGTGTCCAATCATCATCTGTACCATCGAAATCACCAAAACTCACTTCGTATAAATCATTATTGGGATTTAATTCCACTAGCACATCCTTTTCCAAATCTTCACTCCCTCTCTTAATATCTTATTACTTTATATTCAATTCCATATTTCTTAGCTGCACCAACTGTATAACCAGTATCATTACTTTTCCCATCCCAGAAGATAAGACAATTATTAGCAAAATTAAACATTAACTCATTCCTTATAAAAGCTGCTTTCTTTCCATACTTAGTCCAATGAATGGGAAAACAACAAATATCATAGAACCGTTCAACCGCATACTTTTCAGATAACGTCTCCACTCCATCAGCTTCACCGGAAACTATAACAACATCAGAATCCTTATCTTTTAAAAAATCATCTAATTTTTGTTTGAGTAATGGATAGTTATTGAAATTTTTAGAACCAGTAACAATTAACCTGCACAATTTATCACTCTATTCTCTAATGGTTTGTTTATCTGTATTGATTATAATCGGCTTTATGTCCTTTGAACCACATTCACACTTGTAAACTTGTTTTCTATAAACCTTCAAACATTCATAACAATAATACTGTTTCATGCTATTCCTCTTGTTTTCTTAATTTTAAATAATCGATTTCTTTGACAATCGTTTCTAGGTCATCATTCATTTTATTAAAGAAAGGAACAATCCCATGAAAATGATTATTCAATGCCCTTTTCATTGCTCGATAAGTTGTATTATAAATCAGATCATCTAACTCTTTTACGCTAAGAGTAACCATCATTTTTTCGTTTTCCATTTTCAACATCCTTTCTTAATAAGGAGGGCTGCCCTTTTATTAGTCACGGAGGAGCAGCAGGTACCAGCATGACACTGGCAATACCGTCAAATCCTAATATTACTGCACGATCAAATGCTAACTCTCCTTGGAGTCTTACCTTGTTAACACCTCATGCACCTACCGAGGATAAAAATAAAATGAACTAGTCGTCTGTGTTCAAATATATTTATTCCGTCCGTTTGAACACTGTCAGCAAAAAGCAAAACTGACACGGACAAGAAATAAACAATAAAAAAAGTAGCCGATAAAACACCAGCTACCATTGAAAGGATAATTGATATTGCCAACACCTATTGACATATCAATGCCATTTCTAATATTTATAGCGTCCGAGAAACAGCAAAGGTACTAATCACACGGTTAGCAATGCGGACAAATATATTAATCAATGTAAACTTTACACCATCGAAATTCTTTAGCCTGTTTTACAATTTGTTTTAACTTACTCACTTTATCTGAGGACATATCGCACTTTGAATTTAAGAATTGACTTAACAGACTTGGCGAACAATTCATTTCATTGGCAATATCTTTTAGTCTCAATTCTTTTTTCTTTATCTCTAATAACAATTCGAAACGTTCATTTCTTGTCATGACCACTCCCTCGCCTTCTAAACTAATTCACTAAAACAATTTATTAAAAGAATTCAATTATATGCAAAAAAAGACAGCCTTTGATAGCTGTATAAATAGAGGTGTTTAGTTGAAGGGATTATTCCCTTCTGTTGTTAATTCAGTTTATGTATAAGTGTGATAATGTAATTTTTTACAATTTTTATGATACTTTTTCGAATATTTTATTGTTATCTAGTCCATTTTCAACTAAATATCCGNNTATTGATTGAAAACTTTAATAACATCAATTACAAATTTATCTTGAGCAGTATCTTTTATTCTAAGTTCCATATCTTCGGATAGAGCTTTGATAACCGTGTATGTAGGTTTATTACACCTGTCGATAATAACATCAACCACAGTGTCAATATGGCTTTCCTTGTTACGATTAAAGTAGTCGTAAATATCTTGTTCAGGCTTATAGAAATCCATATCCATTGTGGACTTGTTTTTAACCACTTCATTTTTAACAAATTCCAAAATAAAACCGTAATAATCAAAGCTATCTGTAACATCAAATTTAATTATTTGATAATAACTCTCTAGGAAATAACTAATCTTTTGGTATGTATCCGGTTTGCTGCTCAATGCTTTATATGTACGATAAGATAAGTATTCCTTTTTGATACGGTTATTCATCGCAGAAATGATCTGACTTACATTTTCCTGGCTACAATTTAATTCTTGAGCGATTATTGTTTGTGTTAATTCTTCATTTTGCAATAGTTGATAAACTTTCTTTTGTTGTGAGGACAAGATATGTTCAACTTTACCACCAACAAATTTAATAAACTCTTTGTACCCTGACTGATTTTGAATTAATTTATATTGCTCAAAGACTGCTCTATCCAATGCAGAATTATTAATTTGCTCATCATCTTCAGTAAATTCATTCTCATTTGAATCATGAACTAAATTATCATGATATTTCTTATTTTCTGTATCAATTTCATTTTGTACTAATCCGGTTAACCTTTGACGGAACCATTTTACAATTTGTTCAGGCTCCTTAGTTGTATCCACCTTTTCCAATAGGTTAGTGAATGCAGCAAGGAAATAAGAATCAATATCTTTACTATCTATATAAAAATGCTTTTGCAAAATGTCCAAATAAATAT
>NZ_JBALPZ010000286.1:0-1604 GCF_036965645.1 Neobacillus drentensis | reverse complement strand
CGTCCATCGTGATAAACAAAAAGAGGATGAGGAAAAAAATAAAATTTTAACTGATATAAAATTAAAATTTTTACGTATTCGTGAAAAAGGTTTACCTGATATAGAATCCTATGGTACAACAGTCTTCTCTAGGACTAGTAGAGCAGATAGAGATTTAAACAAAATTATAAAAAAAGTTTTAGATTGGTTATCAGAAGATAAACCAAGCATTGAAGTAGATGTACATAAAGACAGATTTAATATACTTGAGCAAATTACTCAGATAAAAATTGAAAATAGTCTTAGTGAAAAATTCCCTAATCTTGCGAAGGAATGGAATATTGAGAAAAACGCTCCCCTGATGCCAGAACATGTACAATCACAATCAAATCTTCAAGTTTGGTGGAAGTGTAAAAAAGGGCATGAATGGGAGGCAACAGTTGCTCATCGGACAAATTTGAAGCGTCCTACAAATTGCCCTTACTGTAAAGGTAAAAAACCTTCAGTAGATTATAACTTGGCTGTTGTTAATCCAGCACTTGCAAGACAATGGCATCCGTCCAAAAATGACAAATTAAGACCAAATGACGTAGTTCCAAATTCGTCTTTAAAGGTATGGTGGTTAGGGGGATGTGGACATGAATGGGAGGCAACTGTTGCTCACAGGACAAATTCTACAAATTGTCCTTATTGTAGGGGATTACGTACAGATAGTTCAAACTCACTGCAAGCATTAAATCCCCAAATAGCCTCTCAATGGCACGCATCTAAAAACGGTGATCTGACCCCAAGCGATGTACCTATTCATTCGCATAAAAAAATTTGGTGGATTTGTGAAAGTTATCATGAATGGGAGGCATTAGTCAGCAACCGCACTAAAGGAAGTGGTTGTCCCTACTGTTCTAGAAAAAAATCATCTGAATCTACAAATCTTTTTGTAGAAAATCCAGAGTTGGCTTCTCAATGGCATCCTATTAAGAATAAAGAATTAACTCCGTATGATGTGTTATCAGGATCTAACAAAAAGGTATGGTGGATTTGCGAAAAAAATCATGAGTGGAGAGCAAGTATCGCTTCTAGAGCTGGTGGTGGGTATGGATGTCCCTTTTGCTCAGGGAGATATGCAACATCAGAATATAATTTGGCAATTGTAAATCCAAATCTCGCTGAGGAATGGCATTTGGATAAGAATTTAGCATTAACGCCATATGATGTAACTCCTGGTTCTGGGAAAAAGGTGTGGTGGAAGTGCAGGTTGAATGGGCACGAATGGCAAGCTATTATAGGAAATCGTCATAAACATGGAACAGGATGCCCAATTTGTAGAAAAAAAAGATAAATTTTTAAAAGTGCCCATTAATGGAAAGCCATATTTTATAAATTTTGATTCGAACAACCGAATCATTATATGAAGATGTTGATGTTGATGTTGATGGTGTTTTGAAAAATGATTACAAATAAGGCTTCTTCCTTAATTAAAGGGTGCTATTCTTCATAACGATTTTCAACAATCGGGTGCGTTTATCGAAGTTAAAAGCCTAATTCCTCGATAAAAAATGGAGGGATTAGGCTTTTTCCTATTTCAATATCAATGATTTTATCCTATTGGTAAATGCATTGGCAGC
>NZ_JBALPZ010000285.1:0-1084 GCF_036965645.1 Neobacillus drentensis | reverse complement strand
TCTCTTCTACTCGACTAGCAAAATAAAACTGTTACATTTATGGTAAGAGGAGGAAACAGAGTGCTAAATACAAATCCATTAGGTAAGATCGTGATTCTGAACGGAACTCCTCGGTCAGGAAAATCAAGTATAGCAACTATTGTCCAAAATACGTTTGATGGAGTTTGGATGAATTTAGGTGTTGATAATTTTATTCGAATGACACCTCAACGCTACCAACCTGGAATTGGATTAAGACCTGGAGGCGAACGCCCTGATTTAGAGCCATTAATCGTTACCTTGTATCAGGCTATGTACGAATCTATTGCAGCACACAGTCGATTAGGTTTGAACGTTGTTGTTGATGTTGGACATCACGATAACTATTCATCTAGGAGGGGGATTCTTTATAAGTGTGTTCGTATTTTGAAGGACTTTCCCGTGTTATTTGTGGGTATCCGATGCCCCCTAAATGTTGTAATGGAGCGACGAATTGCGACTTGGAATAATAGCTACGCTGAAGATAGGTCTGTACCAAAACCCATTATGTTGTGGCAGAAGTCCGTTCATTTTCCAGGTATCTATGATCTGGAGATAGATACATCGGTTCTAAGTCCTGAAGAATGTGCAAATTTGATTCAAAAAAGATTAGAAGAGAATCCCATAAATACAGCTTTTAAGCGTCTTGAAGATATGATAAACGAAGAGACAAACTGAATTCGTTATTACTAACGGGTCAAGAAGGAGGTCGCCTTTTTTGTATTTTGCAAAGAAAGATTGTGAAATGATGTACTTAAACTATTGGGGCAGGTTAGCAAAATTTGGCTCAGTCAGTCAAAATAATATGGAAAGAGCGGGATTACGTATAGATTATACAAAGGCAATATGGGTTAAAAAGTAAGTTTCATCTTCAACTAACGTTGTAGCTTTACTTAATAAGCTGACCATAATAAAATGTGTTACCTAAAACTGGAAGCAACACCTTTTTTATTATTTAAAGTCATTCATATCTATGGAAGTTAGTTTAGCTAATCCAACGGTTTAGGCAATCTGAGAACCACACTCTGATCCAACGTGTTCCGTTTGTGATAAATCATTTAAGGCT
>NZ_JBALPZ010000284.1:336-2057 GCF_036965645.1 Neobacillus drentensis | reverse complement strand
GAGTTAAAATCAATAAAACTTATAAATAATGTTATGTCTTATTTATATATTTATTTTAAACCAAACAATGAGTTGAGTTTCTTAAAAAGATATCAGTATATTAAGAGCATGATAAATAATCAATCTGTTCGAGAGGCATTGCCTCAATATAAGAGGGAAATGTCTACAACATTGGGTAGGTATGAAAAATTCTTAGTTAGTATGATTGAGCGCAAATCAATAATAGGATTATACTTTTTAACTGCATACAGTCGATTTCGAAATAGATAAATTTGGAGGAAAGAAAATGAAAGTAATGATGTTTGCGCATGGAGGCAGTTTAAATAGAGGATGTGAGGCAATTGTTCGCTCATCTACTAATATAATTAAAGAAAAGGTGAATAAAGCCCAGGTATATTTAGTATCAAGCAGGCCAGAAACAGATCAAATTATTCCAAAGTTAGATAAGGTATATGACGGATCAGATTCAGAAATAAAAAAATATTCTTATGAGTGGTTTTTATCCTCTTTCAGAGTGAAGTTCTTTAATGATGAATCATATGCATTTGGAAAAATTCATCAAAATATAATTAATCATATTAATGATGCTGATATTTGCCTATCTATAGGAGGGGATAATTATTGTTATGGAGAGCAGCCAGGGTGGTATGAGGTAGATAAAAGGGTTAAAGCACAAGGGAAGAAATTAGTTTTATGGGGCTGTTCCATTGGTCATGAGGATTTATCTGAAAGAAAACTTGAAGATTTAAAGTTATTTGATCTGATTTTGGCTCGAGAAACTCTTACTTATAACATCCTTAAAAGTAACGGCTTAAATAACGTCCATTTAGTTGCTGACCCAGCATTTACAATGGAAAAGGAAGAGTTGGAGTTACCTAAAGGTTGGCAAGTTGAAAATACAATTGGAATAAATTTTAGTCCACTTGTTTGGAAAAGGAATAAACAATCCCAAGAAGCTGTAAGAGAATTAATTAAACATATTTTAAAAACAACCGATATGACAATCGCTTTAACGCCGCATGTAATAGACCATGGAAATAATGATTATGAGGTCTTAAATAAATATTATGAGGAATTCAAAAATACAGGAAGAGTTCTCATCTTACCAGATAATTTAAATGCCGTTCAATATAAGGGTTATATTGGTAGGATGAGATTTTTTATTGGAGCTAGGACCCATGCGACGATTGCTGCCTATTCAAATCATGTTCCAACGATGGTATTAGGTTATAGTGTTAAGTCAAAGGGAATTGCTAGAGATTTATTTGGAGTGGAAAAATTAGTTTTGGGGATCACCGAGATTTCCGATAGCAATAAGTTAATAGACAGCTTTGATGAAATGGTGAGAGATGAGGTAGTGATAAAACAGAAATTGCAACAATCCATTCCGAATATTAAAAAAATGTCCTATAAAGCTGTGGATTATTTAAAAGAACTAATAAGGTAATTGAGGTCAATTATGGAGAAAAAAAAATTACTATTTATAATACCTAGCTTATCGGCCGGTGGTGGGGAAAAAAGTTTAGTAAATTTACTTTATCACCTGGACTATAGACAATATGATGTAGATCTATTTTTGTTGAACCATGATGGCCTTTTTATGGATTTCATACCAAAGGAGGTACGTGTTTTACCTCTTCCTGAAACATATAAACTATTTACTTTATCATTCTTTAAGTCAATTATGGAACTTTTGATTAGAGGGAAAATTAATATTGCAT
>NZ_JBALPZ010000284.1:0-274 GCF_036965645.1 Neobacillus drentensis | reverse complement strand
AACTAGGGAACAATATACATGGAAGCATCTTTCCAAGCCCTTTAACAATTTAGAAAGAAAATATGACGTGGCAATTGGTTTTTTGGAGAAAACATCAACCTACTTTTGTGTAGATAAGGTAGAGGCTTCAAAAAAGGTTGGTTGGGTTCATATTGATTACGATAAGTTAGGAATGGACCCTAAATTTGATATTAATTATTTTAAAAAAATTGATAATATCGTTACAGTTTCAGAAGAATGTGCAAACATTTTTAAAGCGAGATTCCCAAGTGAA
>NZ_JBALPZ010000283.1:0-1508 GCF_036965645.1 Neobacillus drentensis | reverse complement strand
AGCTCCAGCGCCTAGCCCCTCGAGGTCACAAGCCAAGCCGTCCAAAAGGTTAGAAAGCAACCTTTCAGCCGGCTTGCCTTGTGCTTGTCGGGGCTGATCAAGGCGCTTGCGCTTTTCTTAAGGAAAAATTAAGAAAAGGAAATTATAATTTAATATGGTAAAGTTTTACCTTTAAACAACTAGTATAATTTGATAATGTTATATAATAGTAACTTACTAATTTTTACCCCAACAGCAAAGAATCTAACAAGGAATGGTTTATCTGCCTATGAAAAAATTTCTAATTGTCATAGTGATTCTCTCACTTTCCGTTTTGGGGGCCAAAACGATTTTTGCGGTTATGTCTGAACGGAAAGCCTCTGCAAAGACATTGGTGGCTGCGCCCTTAAAAACACGAGAAGTTGGTCTTCAGGTGAAAGTAGCTCCAAGCTTACCAGATAGCATTAAACTAGATGTGCCATTAATTATGCAAATGGATCAACCGCTTCTTTACAATGGCTGTGAGGTAACAAGTCTTGCAATGATTCTTAACTATTCTGGTGTAAAGGTAACGAAGAATGAGTTAGCTGAAAATATTAAAACAGTGCCGTTAACCTATAGTAATGGTCAAAAAGGAAATCCTAATGTTGGGTTTGTTGGAGATATGGCCCATGGACCTGGACTAGGAGTATATAATGGGCCAGTTTTCGATTTAACGAAGAAATATGTCGGTGATCGAGCAGTAAATCTAACGGGTAAACCATTTACTGATATATTAAAAGAGGTCGGACAAGGACGTCCAGTCTGGATTATTACCACATCCAGTTTTGCTCCAATCTCTGTATTTCAAACCTGGGATACACCCCAAGGTAAAATAAAAATTACCTTTAGCGAACATAGTGTCGCCATAACTGGATATGATGAGAATTATATCTATATTAATGATCCATATGGCGGAAAAAATAAGAAATTAAACCGTGAAAGTTTTATTAAGGCTTGGGAGCAAATGGGCAATCAGGCAATCGTGATAAAAGATTAAAAAAATGTCCTATATTTTGAGTACAGGACATTTTTTTATAGATAAAATTGGACGAAGGCAGAGGGGAAAATCCCTCTGCCTTCTTTTTAAAAGAAGATTCATTTAATAAGAATCTATCGTAACTTGTGAATGGTCGTTGTCATGAATATCAGCCATTGCAAGGTAAAAATTCATTTATTGTAATTGTTGTTAATAAAAACAAGTTTGCCGCGGTTATTCTTCCACCTGATGGTTTTATACCTAAACGACGTAAGCCCTACCTCTCTTACATCCTAACGGCTCCGAAGCCGATCCAGTGTGAATAAGTTTTTATCTCAAAACATAAGCAGAATGCCAGAAAAAATTCTTACATTGCATTTATCTCATTTATTACAAGTTACTTTTTATTTATGAAGCACAAAAATTAATATTACACTGTTTTGTTCGCTGTGTCAAGAAAAAATGGAGGTGTAATTGGTATTGCTCTATTTAAAACGTGCTAAGCTTAAAT
>NZ_JBALPZ010000282.1:1381-1588 GCF_036965645.1 Neobacillus drentensis | reverse complement strand
GGCTCGGCCGCACACCTGCGTGTTAGTTGAACAAACAAAAAGCCGCCATTGGCAGCTCCATCTTTAAGTAATGCACCCTTTAGTTGAGTAAGCATCTAATTAATCTGCATTTAATCGATAAGATTACCAATTATTCCTTTTCTTTAGTCTTATCTATCGAAAACTTCTTAAATGCCAAGACTGCATTATGTCCTCCAAAGCCAAAAC
>NZ_JBALPZ010000282.1:0-1343 GCF_036965645.1 Neobacillus drentensis | reverse complement strand
ATTAGAAATAGCATAGTTTATTTTTGTTTTAACTGCATGGTTTGGAACATAATCTAAATCACAATTTTCATCTGGTTTTTCGTAATTGATAGTGGGAGGAGCTATATCTTCCATGATACTTTTGAGTGTTATAATGCCCTCAATTCCCCCTGCAGCTCCGAAAAGGTGTCCAGTCATAGATTTGGTAGAACTCACCTTTAAATTATAAGCATGCATACCAAAAACACTTTTAATTGCTTTAGTTTCTGATTTATCTCCTTCAGGGGTACTAGTTCCATGAGCATTTATATAATTTACATCTGTAAGGTTGATTCCCCCCATTTCTAAAGCTAATTTCATAGCATTTGCTGCACCGTGATAATCAGGGGAAGTAATATGATAGGCATCCGTTGTGGAACCATATCCGACAATTTCTCCTAAAATTGTCGCTCCTCTTTCTTTAGCGTGTTCATACTCTTCAAGGAATAAAACACCTGCTCCTTCTGACATAACAAAGCCATCACGTTGACTGTCAAATGGACGGCTTGCCCTTTCTGGAATATCATTAAAGGTGGACATTGCTCTCATTCTTGAAAATCCAGCAAAAGCTAATGGATTAATAGGAGCTTCAGCCCCTCCAGCTAATATGCCATCAGAGTAACCGTGCCGAATATTTAAAAAAGCCTCCCCAATCGCTTGATTCCCTGTTGCACAAGCAGAAACAGGAGAATAGCTAGGTCCCTTAAATCCAGTTTTTATGGAAATAATACCTGAAGCCATATTACTAATCATCATAGGAACCATAAATGGAGAAACTCTTCTTGGTCCTCTTTCAATTAAGGATTTATGATTATCTAATATGGTATTAATTCCTCCAATACCTGAGCCAATATATACCCCGAATCGCTCCTTATTTATATTATCTACATCAAGATTTGCTTGGTTTAGGGCTTGTTTAGCAGCAGCATAACCATATTGCACAAACAAATCATAATTCCCTAATTCCTTTTTATCAAGATATTGCTCTGCATTAAAGTCGGTAATATAACCAGCAATTTGAGTGCTTATATCTTTGAAGTCATCAGATTGAATTTTTTTGACCCCTGATTTACCTTCTTTAATATTATTCCATAACTCTTCTACGTTATTTCCTAACGGTGAAACTACTCCATATCCGGTCACAACAACTCTACGTGCCATAATCATCACTCCTTTTTATTCTTCAAACTATACTTAAAACAATTATTTCAAAAGACTTCTAAATTGTTCGATTCCTCGTTTTATACATTATATTAATTCTGTAACTTGGTATTAATACCTCGTACTAATTATACGTAAAAAAAACTTCATCAAAAAGCTACCTT
>NZ_JBALPZ010000281.1:0-3639 GCF_036965645.1 Neobacillus drentensis | reverse complement strand
TTATTATTTATTGGAAAAAATACCATCAGAACAAATACTAACCAAGGTTTGGTGGGATTATGAAACATGAAACTATTTGATATATTACATGATGCATTTGAGCCTTTTATGGATGGGGAGAAAAGACCATTAAATGTGATGGAGGTTTCAAATCTATGGTTTTTCCTGTTAGCAACCGAGCTCACCATGCGAAATGAAGAAATTGGGTACAATATAGCCCATGATCCGGAACTGAAACAACTTTTACAGGATATGAGAGAGAATTTGCATGTACCGATTAGATACGAGCTGATTGAGTTTCTAAAGAAAGAAGGAATCCCATTACCGAAAACGACGACGGAAAAACCACTAGGTGATTTTCAGAATATACCGGAGGGCGCCAAGCTAAATGACGAAGAACTGGCTAACCTTATGTCCTATAATCTGGCAATGGGAGTCACTACTGCCGCCAAAGGCCTATCGGAATCGATCCGGTCAGACGTGGGGTTACTTTTTTCAAAAATTCTCATGAAGAAGACGATGGCGGGGTTGAGGGTAAAACAATACTTAGACCGGCATGAGTGGCTTCGTGTTCCACCGTATTATAATGGTTAGTTATTAAGTGAGTAGATTATTTATGTAGAAAAACCTGCCTTCATGTTGGCAGGTTAATTTTATTACTCCGATTATTTCTCCTTTTTAAGGTGTTAATGTAGGGTTGATAGATTCCTATTTTAAAAGTAGCAGATAAAAAAATTATCAGAAATTGAATTAAACTTAAGCATCTTGTTAATTACCCGGGAAATGTGAAGGGTTTTAGTGAAGTTTGTCGAATTCCTTTGGGGAATTGATGAGGATGGTTTGAAAAAATAGATATTGTCAGTTATTGAATTGAATGAAAGGGTAGGAAATACCCATATCGGGTACCGATACATGTTATAATTTTATTAGAAATAAATGGAAGTGTATATAAAGGGAGGTATGATGAAGATGAAATGGTTGGAAAAGTTAAAAGATCGACTTACTGGGCTGACTGATGCCATTAGCCGTTTCCCTTTAACCACCTTATTCTTGTTAGCTGCAGTCTTGGTAAATACTTATTCGATTAGCACGGAAAAGGACGATACGAAGTTACTATTAACCTTTATCCTTGGTGCCTTCCTTAGTGCTGTTGGTCAGGTAGGCTATGAACGATTTTTTTCAAAAATTTCATCTCGACTGGCGCTGATGGGAGCGGCGATCATCCTAACGGGTGGATACTACTTGATTGTTAGGCCAGCTCCAAATTTAAGTACAGAGATTGAAATTAGAACGGTTGTGGCCATGTTTGCGCTGCTTTGGGCTTTTATCTGGGTGCCTGTCATCAAAAGCAGCACCAGTTTTAATAAAAGCTTCATGATTACCTTTAAGTCATTTTTTATTTCCCTCTTTTTCTCTTGTATTATCTATGGCGGGATCGCGATTATTCTAGTGGCTTTTAATGAGCTGATTTTTGAGATTGGTTATACGGCTTACCCGCATACAGCTAACCTTATCTTTATTCTTTTTGCACCTTTATACTTTCTATCACTTATCCCTAATTTTTTACGGGCAAAGGACGACACGATTGAGCAGGCTGGACATTGTCCGAAGTTCCTAGAAATACTGTTATCATATATCCTGATCCCTTTACTAGGTGTGTTTACGCTCATCTTAGTAGTTTATATTTTCAAAACAATCGGCGGGGCCTTTTGGGATGATAATATGCTGGAACCTATGCTGGTCTCGTACGCTATAACGGTTATTTTGCTATATATTTTAGTTAGTGAGCTTGAGAATAAATTTACGATTTTTTTTCGAAAGGTGTTTCCAAAAGTATTAATCCCTATTGTTCTCTTTCAGATTGCCTCTTCGGTGATCAGTTTAAGTGAAACGGGTGTTACACATACCCGATACTATGTAATCCTATTTGGCGTATTTGCAATCATTGCAGGTGTTTTATTGAGCCTTTTCCCTGTCCGGAAAAATGGCGTTATTGCGGCCTTGTTGATTCTTTTTTCAGTCATTTCGATTGTTCCCCCGGTTGATGCATTTACCATCAGCAGAACTAGTCAAATGGCCATCCTTGAGGAGGAACTCTTAAAGTATGATATGCTCGAAAATAATAAAATTAAGCCTAATGAATCGGTCTCTGAGAAGG
This sequence comes from Neobacillus drentensis, assembly GCF_036965645.1. Classification (GTDB taxonomy): domain Bacteria; phylum Bacillota; class Bacilli; order Bacillales; family Cytobacillaceae; genus Neobacillus; species Neobacillus drentensis_D. The sequence goes on along the minus strand of NZ_JBALPZ010000281.1, from coordinate 1,481 downwards.
ATAGAAGTATTATTACCGATACTGTTCACTATTTAGACCACATGGGCTATTTAAAGGAGATAACTTGGTTACCGAAGAATTTTGATGTTTACAAGGATTTTAAGGATACGTTTGGCTTTCAAGCGTATCAGGAGTCAGGGGATGCAAATCAATCCGTTTACCTGACAATGGAACCATCCATGTCTATTGATATTGCAGGAGCTGATCGATTTATTCAAATGGATCTTAATCCATACGATCGCGATAGTGAGCAGGAGATTAGCGATTTTGAAAAAGCGGGTAAAACCTATTCCCTGGTCACAGATACACATGGAAAACAGATAGATTTGAAGTTTTTGGGAGAAAATAGTCAAGAACTTATCCGTTTTAACACTCAGGAAATCTTTGATAAGTTTTATCATTATAATGCAAATAAGGGCACGATAACAGCGGATGAAGCCACGTTCACGAAGGAAAACAGGTATGCTAAGCTGACAATCGTGGTGCAAAATGTCAGCATCGAAAAGCAATCTAACCAGAATAACGCAGGGATATTTGTGTTTATTCAGATCAAATAGCGAGGATTTTCCCTGTAATAATTAGACCCCTCTCAGTGCAGAGGGGTTTTCGTTTTTTCTATAAAAGGTTATGAAGGACAAGATAGGGGGTAAATAGGAAGGAAAGTGTCCTTCATCGAGGGGATGAAAGACAAAATTGGGATTGAGTTGAGAGTAAAGTGTCCTTCATTAAGGTAATGAAAGACAAAATGGAGTTGAGTCTAGAGTAAAGTGTCCTTCATTGAGGGGATGAAGGACAAAATGGGATCGAATCAAAAGGAAAGTGTCCTTCATCAAGGGGATGAAAGACAAAATTGGGTTGAGACAAAAGGTAATTGTCTGTCATCGCTACAATTAAGGTTTCCTTCATAAATGCTAATCCTTCATTAAGTTAATAATGACATGCCAAATTAAATAAAATAAAAATAAGGTACGGCCCAATTGGCAAGAATAAGCAAAAAGAAAGGGGAATATCAATGATCGATTTAACGATTAACTGGAAAGAGAAAATGGCCTTTGCAGGAACAACTCCTTCGGGCCATGAAATCAAACTGGATGCGGCTCCAGAGGTCGGTGGGGAAAATACGGGAGCTAGGCCGACCGAGCTGCTCCTTCAGGCTGTTGCAGGCTGCACCGGAATGGATATTATCTCAATCCTGCATAAAATGCGCCTTGAGCCCAGCTCCTTTCAAATAGATGTAGAAGGCCACCGGGCGGAGGAACATCCCAAACGATTTACGAACATCAATCTGCACTACGCTTTAGACGGGGACTTACCTGAAGACAAAGTCATTCGTGCGATTCAATTATCAAAAGACAAATACTGCTCCGTCTCCCATTCCTTAAATGCCGAAATCACTGTCAGCTACTCCATAAATGGGGTTAAAGGGGAAAAGACAATATGATCATGGGGACGGTTCTCCTGCTTCCGAAGCAGGAGAACCG
>NZ_JBALPZ010000280.1:2834-7983 GCF_036965645.1 Neobacillus drentensis | reverse complement strand
GATTAATGTTATAATTAGTAGATATTTTTGTTCTGGAGGATTATTACTATGATTACCGTTAGTAACGTAAGTTTAAGATATGGTGACCGGAAGTTGTTTGAAGATGTAAATATTAAATTTACACCAGGAAATTGCTATGGACTAATTGGAGCGAATGGAGCGGGAAAATCAACATTCCTAAAAATATTATCTGGTGAGATTGAAGCGCAAACAGGAACAGTTCAATTAGGACCCAATGAACGTATGGCTGTATTAAAGCAGAATCATTTTGAATATGAAGATTTTGAGGTTCTCAAAACTGTTATCATGGGTCACTCAAGACTCTATGAGGTAATGCAGGAAAAAGACGCTATTTATATGAAAGAAAACTTCACCGATGAAGATGGAATGAAAGCAGCTGAACTCGAAGGGGAATTCGCCGAACTTAACGGATGGGAAGCAGAGCCCGAGGCAGCAATATTGTTAAAAGGTCTTGGAATTGGTGAAGATCTTCATTATAAGAAAATGGCAGAATTAACTGGTTCTGAGAAAGTTAAAGTATTGCTTGCACAAGCATTGTTCGGCAGACCAGATGTATTACTTTTGGATGAGCCGACAAACCACTTGGATATTAAAGCTATTCAGTGGCTGGAGGATTTCTTAATTAACTTTGAAAATACTGTCATTGTTGTTTCCCATGACCGACATTTCTTAAATAAGGTTTGTACTCACATTGCGGACCTGGATTTCAGTAAAATTCAAATTTATGTTGGAAACTATGATTTCTGGTATGAATCTAGTCAGTTAGCATCAAGAATGGCTTCAGATGCGAACAAAAAGAAAGAGGAAAAAATAAAGGAACTTCAAAGCTTTATCGCACGATTCAGTGCCAATGCCTCTAAATCAAAACAGGCAACATCCCGTAAGAAGTTATTAGATAAGATTACACTTGATGACATCAAGCCATCTTCGCGCCGTTATCCGTTTGTAGGATTTACACCAGATCGTGAAATCGGCAATGATTTATTACGTGTTGAAGGATTAACCAAAACAATTGATGGAATAAAAGTCCTCGATAACATAAGCTTTTTTATGAATAAGGGCGATAAAATTGCCCTTGTTGGTACGAATGAGGTGGCAAAAACGACCCTCTTTAAAATCTTAATGGGTGAAATGGAAGCTGACAGCGGCACATTTAAGTGGGGAATTACCACTTCCCAGGCTTATTTTCCAAAGGATAACTCCGAATACTTCGAAAACAGTGATTTGAACCTTGTGGATTGGCTTCGTCAGTTTTCACCAAAAGATGATAGTGAAAGCTTCTTAAGAGGATTCTTAGGAAGGATGCTATTTTCCGGCGAAGAAGTATTGAAAAAGGCCAGTGTCCTGTCCGGTGGTGAAAAGGTTCGCTGCATGCTATCTAAAATGATGCTCAACGGAGCGAATGTCCTCTTATTAGATGAACCTACAAACCATTTAGACTTGGAATCCATCACCGCTTTAAATAATGGATTAATCAATTTCAAAGGTTCTATGCTGTTCTCTTCACACGACCATCAGTTTATTCAAACGATTGCCAATCGAATTTTTGAATTTACACCAAAAGGGCTTGTGGACAAGCAAATGAGCTATGACGAATATTTAGAAAATGATGAGGTTCAAAAGCAAGTAGCGGAAATGTATCAATAAGGTAGAAAAGGATGTCTCAGGAGAGACATCCTTTTCATTTACTCTAATATCTTTTTTGTTTTTTTCTAGACGAAGGTACTTCCATGGAACCTGTCTCTGTTGTAGTAGTCCCTTGACCTTCTACTTGTGAAGAATTAAGGCCGATGGTGGACGGATCGGCTTTACCTTTTCTGCCTCTCGACATTTCATACACCTCCCCTATTATCCTTTGGACAAATATAGCAGGTTATACGGAATATTTCCCAAGACTTAAGGCAAAATAAATTACAGGAGGAGGTGTTCTTTATGGCAAAAATTGGAGTAGAGGAATCTTTAACAAATGTTCAACAAGTTTTAAGGGAAAAAGGATATGATGTGGTAGAATTGAAGCAGGAGTCTGATGCTCAAAACTGTGATTGTTGTGTAGTTACAGGTCTTGATTCAAACGTGATGGGTATGTCTGATACCATCACAAAGGGCTCTGTAATTGAGGCAAATGGAATGTCTGCTGATGAGGTATGCCGTCAAGTCGAAAGCAGATTACAATAAGAAAAGCATAGGCGCCTTTCCAAGGGGATACAGGCATAAGACGAACCAGTGAGAAGGCTGCTTTTTAGGCCTTCTTGATGGATTAGCTTATTACATCCCCCTAGGTGCTGGGCTGGACAACTTTTAATGCAATTTATACCTTCTTATCACTTCAAAAAGACTAAAGTACTTTTTTTACTTTAGTCTTTTTTAGCTTTAATATTCACCTTCATATCTTTATCCACTTCTTTCTGCCTTTTAGTCTCATTTTTTATGGACTTTTTCTCCTCTTTATTTAGATTTGGTGTAAATTCACTGCCATAGGTGGCACCGATATTTAATTTCCCTTTCAACTCTTTAATTCCAAGCTGTCCAAAGTTATTATTCAGCTCATATTTATCCAAAATAATTTTTTCAATATTTATTTTTTCAATAATGATTGGCGGGTCCTTGATTTTCCCCTCGCCCTCTGATATCACTTTCTCTTGGGAGATTTGTAGTGATTTTTTCAGCTCCTCAATATTCAATTCTAATGAAATCAATTTATTCTTTAATTCCTTTTCATAATCATTTTTCTTGAATATAAGGAATAAATCTTTTAATGACATAATCACAAGCTCCCTTTTTCTTTACCCTTACTTCTAATTATATGGAAAAAAACTTTGAACATGTCCAAGAAAACCTTCTAAGTATAAAAATTGTCCCTAATTAATTGTACAAGGGTCTCTATTCAATAGGAATGATTTCGCCTTTTTCAATCGTACGCTGATAACTAACAATCAATAAACCATTCCAAAATTTTGCATTTAATTGCTGAGGGCTCACTGTGTCAGGTAAAGTGATTTGTCTCTGAAATTCACCATAAAACCTCTCGGAATAACTCATCGTTAATTGCGGATGAAGAGGGTTCACTTTTCCTTTAATGGTTAAACTATTACCATTAAGACCTAATTCCAAATTTTCCTTCAACACCCCAGGGAGTTCAATTAATACAACAACTTCCTGCTCTCCTTCAAAGATATCAATGATTGGAAATGCCCTTGTTTTTTCTTCGCGACCCGTTGCCCCATTATTATTATTGGATGACATTATAGGCTGTTCATTCATAAATTGTTTGGCAAATTCTTGATCAAAAATATTGTTCCAAAATTCACCCCCATGCATATTTTTGGCAATATCCATCCACTGTTTTAATTTATCTATATCCACACTTTACACCCCCTTCTTCCGAATGATATCCACTTATCCTCTTATCTTATTAATAATCCTACTTTCATCATACGAAACTTATTCACTAATTAATCCAACTATTACGCTCGTTTCATAATTCACATAAAGGTGCATATAATGACTAACAGGTGGAAGGAGGAGATGGAATGACAGTACCTGTTCCTTTTATTAATATAAATATATTCATGATAAAAATTAATTCCTTTGAAAATGCCTCGGCAGTTAATATTGGTCAAAACCTGCTAGCTGAGTGGCATAATTCAGATAAGAAAAATCAAGGTTTTGGCCAAAATTTTGGTGATGAAAGTGATTTTGTTGCTACAAGAAGTTTTGTCGATGATAAAGACCAAATTGACTCCCCTGCCTCTTTCAACTCTGAATCATTAACTATCGATGATGTATAATAAGAAATGCGTAAGGTGTCTGGAGCTGGATGTAGACAGCTCTTTTATTAACAGTTATCCACAAGCGAAAATATTATAATTTCCTAAACGATAAAAAAGCCATGGGGTATCTCCCATGGCTTAACTAGTATGTTTATATTCACTTAATCGCCTTTTTCGAACAGCCATCATAATACCAATCATTATTACTATCATCATGCCTAAAACTATATTTACTTGGAGCAGCTGTTCCTTCCCGTTATGTTGTTTTTTAACTTTTTTTATAGCAGCGACTTTTGGTTTGATTGGCTCCTTGTAAGTTAGTTGTACTGTCTGAACTAATTGTCCCCTATCGTCCTGGATCGAAAGAAGACCATTGCTTGCAACATTCTTTATACAGCCATTAACACGTTCCGTAATCAATGTATCTCTTTCGGGATAAAATTCTTTTTGATCCGCAGAAAATATTTCTCCCTGCTTTAAGGTACTATGTTGAAAGTTTTTAAAACCATAATCTAATAATAATGCAGTATCAGTGTACTTATCGTTTTTTAAATTTGATTTTAAAACAATTGCTGTAAGTCTGATCTTTCCATTGTCAGCAGTTGTTGCCAATGTTTGTTTTGTTTGACTTGTATAACCTGTTTTACCACCAGTAATCCCTGGATAGGCAATCTCCCCTTTTAGCATTTTATGGTGTGTTACAAGATTCGTCTGCCAAGACTGCCCTTTCCATGGAAGGACCTTGGTGCCAAAAATTTCCGCAAACACAGGATTCTTTATGGCGTAATTAGTTATTAAGGCCATATCCATTGCAGTCGTATAATGATTCGGATCAAATAGACCATTAGGATTCGTAAAGTGTGTGTTGGTTACACCAATCTTTGTTTTTAAATAGACATTTATGTTTTCTGCAAACTGTTGAACTGTTCCGTCCGTATACTCGGCAATCGCGACAGCTGCGTCATTTCCTGAATTAATGAGCATACCTTGAATCAGCTGTTTTAAAGGAACTTGCTCCCCTTCATTTAAATACACACGGGTTCCATCTTGTCTAACCGCATTCCCGCTAACTGTTACAAGATTATTTAAATCTCCCTTTTCAATAGCATAAATAGCCGTAGCTATTTTTGTTATGCTGGCTGGATACATTTTTTGATTAGGATTTTTAACATATAGAACAGCGCCTGTATCAGAATCGAGCAATGCTGCCGCTTCACTTTTCAGCGACAGTTGAACTGGTACTGCAGCTGAGACGTGAGATTGAGTCGTAACTAAGCAAAGAAAAATAATAATGGCTGGCAGTAATTTTTTCAATAAGAACACCCTTACTTTTATCACAGAATTCTTCTTGATTTTAC
>NZ_JBALPZ010000280.1:0-2763 GCF_036965645.1 Neobacillus drentensis | reverse complement strand
ATATTTCTCTTAATATAGTAACTTTAACTTACAAAAAAACGGATGGCAGCAGCCAGCCGTTTTTTTTTATAGTCTTTTTTTAGAAATTAATAGGGCAATTTGGGCCATTATAAAAGGCAATGATGATTTTCTTCGAAATGCCAAATATTTAGGCTCCCATATGTCAGTATATTTTTCTTTAAACTTCCGAAGGCCCTGAAAATGATAGATAACGTGACCATGAAGGAAAATCTGGGCAGCTATTTTTTCGCTCAAAAAGGAAAATTTAGACAAACCTACATTCGATAAAGGGGCCATACCCATATCAAACTTCTGATAACCCTCTTTGATGGCCCAATCAATTACAGATAAGAAGAAAAAGTCAATGATTCCTTCCGGTGCTGACGGTTGAACCCTGATTAAATCAACCGAGACCGTCTTATAATCATCGTATACAAACATAATGCTCATAAAACCTAATATGTGACCTTCTTTATCTTTTACAATGGCTATCGGGGCTTTATTTAAATATTCTTCATTAAAGTATCCTAATGAAAACCCTTTTTCCTTTCGTCCAAGAAGCCATTCGTCGGAGATTTTTCTCAATTCATACATAATGGCTTTTGTAAAAGGAGGTTTAAGCATCTCAAAATAATACTGTTCACCATTAAATTTTTCTCTTAGTGCCCTTAACCCCTTCATTTTATCCCCTTTAAGCGAGAAGCTTTTAAGGTCTACAAATGCCTCTTCCCCTAATTTAAAAAATGCAAAGCCGTGACCATGTAAATAAGGGAGCATATCATCGCTAACTTGATAGAAAACAGGTGTGTAACCGTATAAATCAGCGACTTCTTGAAATTCTTCAATCGCACTTGAAAAATCGTGCTTCTCACCAACTGGGTCTCCGAGAATGATTAATTTATCGGCATATTCTTGGAACGAGATTAAAACATTCCTCTTGCTATTCCAAAAAACATATTTATCATGAAGGAAAATTAAATGTGACAAAACTTTACCTGGATAAACGGATAAATGCTTAACAATTTCTTCCTCATGGTCAATTGACTTTTCAAACCTCCATTTTTTAGGGATACTTATCAGATAACCTATAAAAAGAATACTTAAAGCAATTATTAAACCAATAATTGCACTTGAAAACAAGTCTCGGTAGTCAACAATCACATACGGTAAAAACTTTTTAGGAAGAGTGATTCTTGCATTCGGTATATTAAAATACCCAATTAATATATACATCGAAGTAACAATTACCACGATTGTTACATCAAAGATTGTTTTACCCCAGGTCAGTACATAGCTTTCACGATAAAATTGCCCTTTCGACATTCTAAGCAGAAGGGCTACAATAATTAAAAAGGCAGCCTCTTCGTAATCGATTCCCTTAAAAATGGAAAATAATGCAGCCAGAATTAATGCGAGCATCGTTAAATCATAGGTTCTTTTGACACTGTATTCAATTCCACGAGATAGTCCCAGCAGTAAAAAGCCGGCAGCTACGGATAGCTGGTGTGACACATTGATGATCGGAAATGACAGCAGTTCCTGAGCTACCCTAAGTCTCGACATGATCCCTGGAACGCTTGCAGATAACAGGAGAATGATACCTGATAAAAAAACAAGCATGGTCAGAATAATATGACTTAGACCTTGAAGGATGGCTTTAGGGAGATTATTCCACAATTGGTTCCATCTTTGCCAATAAAGCCGTACAAAAAAGACTAAGCTGATTAAAAAAGGAATGAAATAGTAGCCGATTCGGTAAAACAATAGCAGAACAAGGACTTTTTCTTCTGGTACATGTAAATCCTGCATTCCCCAAAGAAAAACTAGATCAAATGAACCTAAGCCGCCAGGAATCATACTTATGATCCCTGCACAGGCCGCAACAATATATACAGGGAACAAATCAAAGAGCGAGATGTGAATTCCTAGTATTTTGGTTAAAACAAAGATAGCCGTAAATACCGCAAACCACTCTACTACTGAAACAATGACCAACTTAATACTAGACTTAAGCGTTAGGATACGTTGAATGTCTTGACTGGTTTTAAATATATGTATGACGAAAAAGATAGGTAAGTATAGACCTACCCCTAAGACCGCGAAATAAAGCCATCTTGTATCCAAAAACAACGGGAAATTCCGATAGTGAATGGTTACAATCCAAGACAGGAAGGAGATTCCTGTCAAATAAAAAAGAGAAACTGATGCAATTACCCTAAGAAGCCTCCGGTTATCCTCCTCAAATTTATGAAAGAAATACGTTCTCAGCATGGCGCCAATCAGACCGCCAAAGCCGATCAAATTTGAAAATGAATTGGCAATAAACGACTGCTCTATCAACTCTCTTTTCGAAACTTTTATACTCAGAATTCTCGCTAATATTACATCGTATAAAACCATAGGCAAAACAGCTGCAAAGGTCACGCCTAAGATTAATAATAAGAGCCAAATATTAAGATGGTTAATTTCATTTCTAAGCATGTTCTCATTAATATTTCCAGTAAACTTCTTCATCTCAAAGACTGCAAAAATCAACAAGAAGACTGGAAAAATAAATTTCATAACTTTTAGCAGTTTTTCCTTTTTAATCCCCAACCAGATTACCACCCATTTTTTCTTTCCTGTTTTAAATATAAACGCTCTATTGAGAAAAACAAAGTAATTCTTTAATGATAAAGGTCACTATTCTCATTTTAGACAGCGAAAACATTGTTCAACCACACATTTATAAGAAGCAAAAAATTTGAACTATTTGATTTGTTG
>NZ_JBALPZ010000279.1:1933-2095 GCF_036965645.1 Neobacillus drentensis | reverse complement strand
TTGAGGCTGAAGGGTTTGTTCGTGTAGTTCATGGTGTAGGATCATTTGTTAATAGTAGTAGCGGTAGGGAAACGATTAATTCGAGTTTGGCATCGCTTCTCGTCATAGAGGGTACCACAGTTCCCGAATTGTTCGAGGCAAGACTTGTCTTAGAAAGCGAAA
>NZ_JBALPZ010000279.1:0-1799 GCF_036965645.1 Neobacillus drentensis | reverse complement strand
GCTCTACATATTGAAATAGCAAAAGCTACAAAAAACAAGATTTTTATCAGTATAATGGAAAATCTTAAGGATGTATTGATTGAATATTCTTTGCGAACGATCAAGCTTTCTGGACGAAGGGAAAGGGCTAATAAGGGTCATCGTATTTTAGTCGAAGCGATCTTAGCTGGTAAACCTACAGCAGCACGTAAGGCTGCTAGAGCACATGTGGAAGCGGTAGAATTAGAAATAATTGATCTCTTTAAGAGGGAAGATGTGTGACTACCAGTCATGACGGCTAGTTAGAATAAAATGTCTAGCAAAATGTTAAGGCAAGAGTACAAACTTCGCTAAGCAAAAAGGACCGGGCTATGCCCGGTTTTTTTATGTTCAATTCATTAAAAGTGACTTTCAAAAAATTCAATCGAGTTTAGTGAAATATTTAGCAAAAATTCTAAGATCTTTAAAGACCGCAAGATAGCTGATTAATTAACTCAGTATTGTTAATTGTTTGATAGTTATCATGTAAGTAAAATATGAGACAAGGAATTTTCACTAACTATCAAATTACCAAATAGTGCGGATTATATGATATTAGGATAATAAAATAACAATTCTAAATGGGAAGAATTGCACTATTTCAGATTTTTCTAATTATTATTACTTGACATTAAATAATCCTAAAATATTAATTTACAAAATATTTAGATTTTTTTATTTTTTTCGTTGACAGACCCATACATCCTGGGTTAATCTGTTATTAGATATCAGACAACCTACAACAGACAACAGACAACCGACAACGAAACACCACCACCACAGATCATCTACAGCAAATGCCTGCAACAGAGTACCTACATCACATTATCTACTACTGCTACCTACTTATTGATTATTGAAAGATTCAGAGTTAGAGAATATTTTGAAAGCGAATACATTAAAACACTTAAATTTTTTAATTGTAATTTTCTTAATATTATCTAAATTTCGGAAATAAAAACGACAGAAAATAAAGGAGGTGTGATATGGCATCATCCATTCAACCTATTAAAAGATCAAAAGTTTCCATTGATGTAGCTGCTAAGCTTCAAGAGATACTGCAAAGCGGAGAGTATAAGGTAGGGGATAAACTGCCTCCAGAAAAAGTGCTTGCGGAACGGTTCGGTGTTAGCAGGAGCTCTATACGAGAAGCGCTTAAGAGTCTTGAAGCTGAAGGGTCTGTTCGTATAGTTCATGGTGTAGGCACCATTGTTAGCAGCGGGCGGGAAACTATTAGTTCGAGCTTGGCATCCCTTCTCGTGATAGAGGGAACCACAGTGCCAGAATTGTTTGAGGCAAGGCTTGTCTTAGAAAGCGAAACCGCTTTTCGAGCTGCAGAGAGAATTACCACCAGTTCTGCCAATGGGTTAATCCATATTCTAGAACAACTTAATGATAATAGATTATCGGATGAAGCCTTTGTTGAATTAGATGTCGCTCTACATATTGAAATAGCAAGAGCGACTAAAAACAAAATCTTTATCAATATAATGGAAAATCTTAAAGATGTACTGATTGAATATTCTTTACGAACAATCAAGCTTCCTGGGAGAAGAGAAAAGGCTAATGAGGGCCATCGAATTTTGACCGAAGCTATCTTAGCTCGTAAACCTTCTGCAGCTCGTAAGGCGGCTAAAGACCATGTGGAGGCAGTAGAGTTTGAAATAGCAGAGCTCTTTAAAGGGGGTGAAGGACATGTAACCGCCAGTCATGACCTAATAAAATAAAATTCAAAAATATGAGGAGGAATTCGAAATGTCTTTAAAATTCACATACGAAAA
>NZ_JBALPZ010000278.1:3191-3372 GCF_036965645.1 Neobacillus drentensis | reverse complement strand
TTTAAGATTGTAGTATTGTCTGTAATAATACGATCCGAATAGAAGAAATAATTGTAGAAATCCTGAAATGCTTCTTTTTGCTTTGATAAAGGTTTAGTTAAAACATCTTCATTTAATTTTTTTGCTGCATATTCAAAATCTGTAAATATAGATTTACCATCATATAATAAATTCCATATGA
>NZ_JBALPZ010000278.1:2758-3059 GCF_036965645.1 Neobacillus drentensis | reverse complement strand
TAAATAACTTTAATAATCTAAATGCTATTAAGATTTCTCCAACAAAATACTCGACTAGTTTAACAGCGAGACAGTAACGTTGACAGTTTCTAATTGTCTTGTGACCAATAGTAAAATGAGGATTAATGAAATTACCGTATACCGCAAATAAAATAATAACAAGAATAACTTACAATAGGCAAATATCTATTCCTCTTTGAACATGGACACATACACTATTTTTGAAACAATTTGAGGAGGAGATATATAATGGAAAGACAATTCTTTGGTGGCGGTATGGGTTATGGAGGTTATCCTGGTT
>NZ_JBALPZ010000278.1:331-2664 GCF_036965645.1 Neobacillus drentensis | reverse complement strand
ATGGAGGTTATCCTGGTTATGGCATGGGATATGGAGGTTATCCTGGTTACGGCATGGGTTATGGCGGTTACCCATTCCATCACGGATATGGTGGCTATCCATTCCATCACGGATATGGCGGCTATCCATTCCATCACGGATATGGCGGCTATCCATTCCATCATGGTTGTTGTGGATGTTAGAGATGGTTCATGCTAGCTCATAAGTAATATTAGTTAATTTTACACATAACGTTATTTTAAAAATGAATATTCGACTTAGCGGGGGATTTACCACTTATCCTGCTATTTATGTCGGGGGTGCCGTTTGTAACAAATGTAACAGTAGAACAAAACGAAGATACGCTTTGGATTTGGAAGCAAATGTTAAGTATCAAGATAAACGCAAAAAAATAGTTACAAAATGGGTTAAACAGGTTAATCAATAATATGAAAGAAGAGAAATGGGATTAATTTGATTGCTCTATTTAAGAATCCCAACTACTAGGAGTTAAAGATTCAGCTGCCATTTTTGGTGGCTTTTTCTTCTTAAGCTAAAGAGGGCAGGTTAGCTTAAGAAGGTGAACAACATTGAATACAGCAGAAATGAAGGAATTTTTGTAAAAAGGCAAACGCAAGTTCATAAACATTTTGGTGAAAACAGCCTAAAAAAAAGAGCCCGTAGGCTCCTTGAAAAACATGTTTAAATCTTTAAATCATTTGCTTAAAAGAATCCGCGTCTTCTTCTCTCGATTTCGAACCGTCTTCTTCTCTCAAATTCGATTTCAATTTCAATACGTCTTCTTCTCTCGATTTCGATTTCAATTTCAATGGGGAAAAACCGTCTTCTTCTAAAATCGTCACGAAAAAACGGGTCTCTTCTATCAAATCCAAAAAATGTCATTTAATTCATCCTCCTTCCATTTCAGAAGCCTATGTGAAAAAGGACAGATTAACCTAAACTAATCTACCCTTTACCACTTAGTAGCCGCCCATACCGCTCATAAAAGAAGCTCCGACAATGATCAGCAAGACGAACAATACTACGATTAACGCAAAAGCGTTGTTTTCTCTATGTTCGTGTCTAGATTCTCCCAATTATAACATCTCCATAAATAGGATTTTACTCGTCCAAATCATACCGTTTAGTTGATTAAATGACGCTAGTCAATACGATAATCAACAGAATGAACAATACAACGATTAAAACAAAAGTTGAACCGCCGCCATAGCCACCGCCGTAGCCGTAGCCGCCTCCGTATCCACATGATCCCCACATATTTTTCACCACCTATCGGGATTAACTGAAGAAAGAATACTTTCCTCTATATATGTATATTTCTTAGGACAAGAATCGATTGGACAATCATCATTGTGTAAGTTAAAATTCCGCAAATTGTTTAAACAATTTCTAATAATAAAAAAAGCGTCTACAATTCATGCAAACGCTTTTTCGGAGGTAACTATGTGCTGGTGGCAATAATAATATATGCACTCAGAATAAAACTGAATGGACAAGTGCTGATTAAAAGTAAATTAGGCAGGGAATGTAAATTATAAATCATTCATGAACCATACTCTTACTATTCTTTTTTGGCTATTATAAATGGATGTGTATATTAGAGAAAAAAGGATCAGATTTGTAGGATTAATGAATGTGCTTAAATTAATTCACTAACAGGTGTTTAGTTGTGGAAATGTTTCTGGCTTAAATTGAGGGAAATGATAAGTTTATTTACCTTGATCCTAAGTTAAAAGCAAAGGTTAAATATAGAAATCTAACGAAGAAGGGACTCTTAAGAATCCCTAGTTTTGTAGAGTGGGCTAATTAGGCTCACTCTTTTTTCTTTTTAAACTAAAGCGAGATGAATAAGTTGCAAAAAGTGATCTGCATTATTAATGCCTTATTTCCTTATAATCTGTACTTAGAGGTGAAGCATATAGATTTATAAATAATATGTAAACTGGATACAAAATGACAGACCCATAAATAAGAAGGCTATATCTCGGAAAAAGTGTTACTCCTGTATTAATAGGAAAAACAACAGGGAAATAAGAGAAAAGAAGAATAAAATATGGTGCCCACAAAAGGAGTGACAAATAGCTGTATTTTCTACCTATAGTCCATTTTTTTGTTAAGTAAATAAATAAAATTGTCGAGAGTAGGAGTCCAATAACATTAATGGCAGCAATTACAATGTAAACATTATCCCAATCCCAGCCAGTTAACGTACTAATATGAGTTACATTTATTATGAGTTCAATTGCTATAAACAAGGCTATAGCGTATAAGGCACTAAGAATATTTAACTTTATAAAAAACTTCATCATATACCTCCTTATTAAGAAACAGCA
>NZ_JBALPZ010000278.1:0-227 GCF_036965645.1 Neobacillus drentensis | reverse complement strand
TGTCGATAACTTCTAAATTCCTCTAACTCCTAACATGGTAAAATTGACCTATGTAGAATAAGGGGGGAATATTTTGTTTTATAGAATTTTAATATTATCTTGTTGTGCGTTATTACTAACATCTTGTTCAGTACAAGGAAAACAATCGCACAAAGAAGCAAGTTCAGTTACAAAAGATAAACCGTACTCTAGAGAAATTACAGAGGAAGAACAAAAGTACATACAAC
>NZ_JBALPZ010000277.1:2023-3003 GCF_036965645.1 Neobacillus drentensis | reverse complement strand
GATAAATAGTATTAATTTAGGAAAAGAGTGAAAGTAGTGAGAATAGGTTTTTTTGATTCTGGAATAGGTGGAATGACTGTACTTCATCAAGCATTGAGGTTTTTACCGAATGAAGATTACATATTTTATGCAGATACTTTACACGTTCCATATGGTGAAAAACCAAAAGAAGAGGTAAGGGAATATATTTTTAATGCAGTTGACTTTATGGCTAATCAAGGAATAAAAGCATTAGTTATTGCTTGTAATACTGCAACAAGTATCGCAGTTGATGATCTGCGCAAGAAATATGATTTCCCTATTTTGGGTATTGAACCTGCCGTAAAACCTGCTGTTCAAAGCTGTGAGGGAAAACGAAAAAAGGTATTAGTGTTGGCAACTAAATTAACTCTCAGAGAGGCAAAGTTCCAAAACCTTGTGAAAAGTATAGACCATCACGATATTGTTGAAAGTCTACCTCTTCCTGGCCTTGTCGAATTCGCTGAGAGTTTTGAATTTAGAGAAGAAAAAGTTACACCATATCTAAAAGAAAGACTATCTTCGTTTGATTTAAAACAATATGGAACTATTGTTCTTGGGTGTACCCATTTCCCATATTTTGAAAATAGTATAAAGAAAATATTTCCTGAAGAAGTGGACATTATTTCTGGAAGTATTGGAACTGCAAAAAACTTAAAGCGAATACTCGAAGCAAGGAATCAAATGAACGATGGAACCGGAGATATTTTATTTTTTAAATCTGGTCATAAAGTTGAAGACAATGAAACATTATCGAATTATAAAAAGTTGTTGGTAATGTTAGACAGGATAAGTTATTTAACAACAGGTGCTTAAAGCAAAAAGATAGTCTGTTTAGAAAACCTTTTGAAATTTTGTAATTAAACAAACAGTGGCAAGAGTTGAAGGAAAGGGCTGTCATTGCGGCAGCTTTTTCTTTTTGTGCTAATGGGCAGTTTAATGGAAGAAGTGGTAATATTAAA
>NZ_JBALPZ010000277.1:0-2005 GCF_036965645.1 Neobacillus drentensis | reverse complement strand
CTTTTATTATTTAATGCTCATACTTGGAGCCTTATTTGTAATAGGCGCAGCATTTGCCTTAATTGTTATGTATGGTACGGAAGACTTTCGATTTTTAAATGTAGCTAAATGCCTTGGAGTCTTAATTATTGGTGTTTTACTTTTAGTGATTACTCTCCCAAGTCTAAAATATGTTGTGCTAAAGAAATATGATGTCGTAAGTGGGAAATGTGTCATCGAAATAGATTCATCAGGTCGTTCTCCTGAAGCGGACTTTAGAATGCTTAATACAGATGAAATGTTTACGTTCAGTGATATTCCTGCACTTGATGCTTATGGAAAGTCAATCCCTTATTATTGTAAGGTGACAGTTACAAAGGATCATATGTTTGAAATTAGTTATAAAATCTATGATGCCAAAACACGAAAGTTAATATTAACAGGCAAGTAACTTATGTTTACAGCAAAAGACCAACGAAGAAAAGCTGGAATTTGTATTGGAAATTAAAAATACCTCAAGAATTTCCCTCTCTGTTAAAAATGATTCGGAAAGTTCCCAGGCTTTTGATAATAGCAAAACAAATCCCTCCTAAAATGGCTTTATTTAGAGAAATTATTGACTTCATTATAGAAATGAAAACATTAGTTATTGAACTATCGGGGCAGGATTGTGGAAGAAGGTTTGAGTTAATTAATACAAAGGAGGAATTAAAATGAGCGAACTTAAACTGATTAATACTTATAAGAACGAGCTTAAAAATTACTCATTGGAACAGCTAAGATATATATCTGAAGAGGGGGTTTGGTCAATTGGGCAAATGTATGACCATTTAATTCTTGTTGCCCATGAATATCTAGATAATATGGAAACATGTGCTACCTTAAATGATGAGCAACCCCTTGGAAAAACGGAGTTTGGTGAGCATTTATATAAGATCGGAGGGTTTCCACTAATTAAAATTAAATTACCCGATGAACTAAATACTCCACCTAATAATTCGGATAGCATGCACGATCTTATCAGCAGAATGGATCAATTAATTCTAAGGTTGAGCCAATGGGAATCGAAAGTGGATAATATAAACCCTAATTATAAAGTAGAGCATGCAGGATTCGGCTGGCTGAATGCAAGGGAATGGTATGATTTGGTTGGTATGCATTTTCGTCATCACTTGCGCCAAAAAGATGAGTTAGAACAAAGGCTTGTTAAGTAACTGGTGCGATTATTCAATCAGAACAGTAGATTTTCTTGTCCGCTAACAGGGCATTTTGTAGAAGAAGGATATTTTCCCGTTTTAAGCGAATTAGAATTTCAAACAAACCTTACACGAATACAGGTATTAAAAATAACAAGAACATAGGAGGTATGAGATATGAAGATCAATAGAATAGATCATGTGAGTATAAACGTAAATAATCTTTCAGAGGCTAAAGCGTTTTTTCTTGATTTAGGACTTGAAGTGCAAGCGGAATGGGAATTGGATGGCGAACAGTTGGACAGAATAGTTGGGCTTAATGATGTTAAAACGGCATGTGTAGGATTGGGGATGCCAGATGGTCAGGCATGGATAGAGCTAGTCAAATTTTATTCGCCGTCAGATGAAAAAGATATTCAGCAACCTTTTGCAAATACGCTGGGTATCCGACATATTTGCTTTGCTGTTGAAGATATTGAAGCTATTGTTGCAAAATTGAAAAAGAAGGGAACGGAAATCTTTAGTGAGATACAGCAATATGAAGAAAGTTATAAGTTATGCTACGTTCGTGGTCCAGAGGGAATTATTTTAGAGTTGGCGGAGAAAATCAGATAAATATTGAATGGGATGTTAAATGATTTAGATCTCCAATGTTAAAGATTTCTTCTTAAACTATCGGGTGCATTGATCCAAGAAGGGATTGACGTTTTTTATGTGGAAGTTTTTTAATAACAGGGCAGGTGTGCGGCCGAGCCTAGGTCGTATCATATAGCGGGTGGGACTCCCGCCGAGTAAGAACTAGCCATTCGCTCGTAGCGAGTCTTGGAGGG
>NZ_JBALPZ010000276.1:398-2820 GCF_036965645.1 Neobacillus drentensis | reverse complement strand
AAAAAATGACCGCCGCAGCGATCATGAATTAAAACTAAAGCCTCGTTAGTTCAAATAAGAAAATTTCATAGAAATGTATCTACAATTGCCATTATTTCTTTATCACTGCTTTCATTGGATAAAATTCCGTTGTCATTAATTCTGCTATAACGGCGGGATCTTCTGCGATAAGTTTTGGAACTTGTTCCTCATTCTCAACTTCAATAATTGCCAATCCCTGTGGGGCTGAAGGATTTAGAACGGGGCCGAAAATCAAAGCAATTCCCTGATTCTGCTTGTCCGTCCAATAGGTAATGTGTTGTAGCATAATATTCCTTTCTTCTTCGGTCATGTCCTGATGAAAAGTTACTCTTGGCGGAGTAGACTTTAACATGAAGTGTATTTTTTCCGGATTATTGCTTGAAGTATTGTTCAACATGGCAAATCCTCCTCTAGTCTGAATTTGAATTTTCCAATGACACATTTGCTGTACTCCATTATGCCATAAATCCCTTTCAGATCCTATCAACACGGTGTATTTCTAACAATAAAAAAGCAATAAAGTCGTTGCTTATGTCACTCTTGCTCCCGTTATCGTAAGTACATATCTTCATAATCTGTATGCTATAATTTGGGAGGGTAAAATAAAGATAGAGGTGACCATTCTTGGCAATACATGTTGTACTATATCAACCTGAAATTCCGGCTAATACCGCAAATATCGCACGTACGTGTGCCGCAACGGAAACATCCTTGCATTTAATCCGGCCACTTGGCTTTTCAACAGATGAAAAGATGATCAAACAATCTGGTTTAGATTTCTGGCATCTTGTAAACATAACGTATTATGACTCATTAGATGAGTTTTTTTCAAAAAATCAAGGTGAGTTTTACTATATTGAGACGTTTGGTGAAAAACCACATTCATCCTTTGATTTCAGTGATGGATCAAAAGAACATTATTTTATGTTTGGAAAGGAAACAACCGGTTTACCAAAGGATTTACTAACAAATAATAAAGATCACTTTTTGAGAATCCCAATGAATGGTCATATTAGATCACTGAACCTTTCCAACACAGCTGCTATATTGGTATACGAGGCTTTGCGCCAGCAAGGGTTTCCCAACTTAAAATAAAAAATCTTCCGCTTGGAAGATTTTTTATTATTTTCCATATTGGAATATTGTGCTTATTCAAGTAAACTCCTCCGTTACTTGAAGAAAAAAAAGCCATCATCCGTCATTTTATTATAAGGTCCTTTATTGTTCTTTTTGACATTTTACCATTATAAATTTAAATGGAGGTTTGTTTTCCTTATCCTTATGAGGCTCAACAATTTCCGAAACTTCTACCAGTCCATATTTTCCAAATTCTTGTTTTATCGAGTCAAAATCATAAAAAAACATACTTACTCCATCCATTATCTCGAAATAGTCTTTCCCCAGCTGCTTGCCCTTTCCAAACATTGGTGCTTCTTTTGAAATCGTAGTAAAAATCATATATCCGTTTGGCTTTAACTGATTATAACAATCTTTAATAAACTTTTCTCTCTCACGATTATTTAATAAGTGAATAAGCGCATAACAAAATATGCCATCATAAAGTTTGTTATCAAAAGGCATATCGGCTACTGAACCATGAAAAATATTAATATTAAGCCCATTTTGCCTTGCCAATTCAATCGCTGTTTTTGAAATCTCAATACCTGTTACCTTTATTCCGTTGTCCATAAAAACCTTTGCGTTTCTACCATATCCAATACCAGGAATCAATATATCCTTAACTTTCTTTTCAAGGAAAAAGTCCTTTGTCATGATTGCGGAGTCTGAAGGTTCATATCCCCACATCATTTGATTTTCTATAAAACTTGATTCTCAGAATTCTGTCATAGCTTAATCTCCTTTACAATATTGGCTCTCATTCTTAATTATCTGTTGTTAGAATAAAAAATCTTCCTTCTTGGAAGATTTTTCGTTTGAATTTCCGTACAGAAATTTTGTGTATTTAGATTGCGGGATTTTTCCTTTTGCGATTTTGCTTACATTAATATTCGCCTTTAATGACAAAAAACGAGCCACGAATGGTTCCAGCTAGTTTAGACTTCTGCCTAGCAAACTTAAACTTTCCTTCTAACTCCTTTGGTATCTCCATCCCCTCAGAAAGCTTAAAACCAACCGCCCGCTTCGGCTTAGGGCCATCCACCGTATACATGACGTTGACCTCAAGACCATCCTCATAAAAAACGTAGGCCATATTGATATTTTCCACTTGAAAACGCGATGTTTCTAAAGGCTTGGCTGCAAACTCAATATCACGTTCCTCTTTCAAAATTCGGTTCACATAATCAAGGGTCTCCTTGCTTTCGCTAGCTGGTACAACCGTAAATTCATGCTTGTATTTGTTCATAAAGTAACGGGCCTCATTAGCACGTAAACCAGCAAG
>NZ_JBALPZ010000276.1:0-333 GCF_036965645.1 Neobacillus drentensis | reverse complement strand
TCAACGATATAGGACATTTACATCCCTCTTCTCTCTCAATTATTTCTTAAAAACAGGAATCCAAAATTCAAAATAATCCTCTCAGCTACCAAATATTATACCAAAATGGTCCAAGAGAAAATATTGTTACATGTCACGCCACATACCTCCGCATGACATTTCACGAAATAACTATCTTATATATAAAATTTATGTACTTTAATATTTATTTTAAAGAAAATCTTCTTCAACAAAATCCCCATTTGCATTTATACCTTTAAATTCCATACAAATAAGGATTTCTCCTCCTTTAAAGATTCTTCTAAACTAACTATACTGATTAGTAACTTCCAT
>NZ_JBALPZ010000275.1:254-1017 GCF_036965645.1 Neobacillus drentensis | reverse complement strand
AGATATGACATTTTCATAATAAAAATAAATTAAGTAACAGCCTAAAAGACCATAATAAATAAATTTTCTATCTTGCTTTGAAAATAATTTCACAATCCATGAAATTAGTATCAGGTTATAAAGTCCAAAGTATATATTAAATCTTGCAAATATCCAATTTTGGGACGATATGACCATAAATACTATTCCTAATAACGTTAAATTTACTATATAATCACTTTTGGGCCATAACTCTCTTAGTCTCTCTTTTCCTAAGTAAGCAATAATTAATGGCGCCCCAGTTACAACAAGTCTTAATGGATTTGCTCCACCTTCAGAAAAAGTACTGTAGTGACCATATTGGGTATCCTCCAGCGCACTAAATAAGAGTGTTGAAAACTGATTAAAGCCTGCTGCCAATAAAACTGCTAAACCTAAAAGGATAAATGTTACTTTTGACCAGGCTTCCCTTCTAACAATAAAATAAATTGGAATAAAAATTAATGCTGTCTGGTGTATTGTAGAAGCTAATAGAACGACAAGTATAAACAATCTCCAATTACCATTAAGAATAAATTTTGTTGCTGCAAAAACAATTGCAGCTGCTAAAAATTGTCTTATTCCATTCATGGATACTGTGTACATCCCGGCAGCAATATAAGCAAATAAACTCAATTCAATCATTCTGGAGTATTTATATAACACTTGTACTATCAACAAATTAGTTAATAAGGCTACCGAAAATATTAATAATTGAGGATTATCAGATATTTTCTGCAAGAAT
>NZ_JBALPZ010000275.1:0-172 GCF_036965645.1 Neobacillus drentensis | reverse complement strand
ATACATATAAAAGAAAGTATCACCAATGTTATTTCTAAGACCAGAAACCAGTACCAAAGAAGTAGCAGCTATAACAACGAGTAATTTATTGGGCCTTATATATGGAATTTTAATCGCTAAAGGATTAGAAAAATATCTTGCAAAGAATGAGGATATATATACAACAATAAGA
>NZ_JBALPZ010000274.1:0-1097 GCF_036965645.1 Neobacillus drentensis | reverse complement strand
AAAAACGAACATAAGAAAGAGTTGTACCCTCAAAATCAAAATATTGGGGTAACACCTCATTTCATATTGTATGAGATTATCAATAAGAGATATGAATTCATGTAACTCTCTATTTAAAAAGTCCAGCTCCTTAGAAATGCACTTATCAAACGGCTCTAGCATAAATTCCTGTTGAATCTTGTTGATGAACGATAAATCAGAAATAATACGGTAAATGGTTACGAGGAGACCTCCAAAATCCAGCAAAATATAAATTGAAAAAAGTGGCATAGCCCACTTTTTCAATCATCGTATGTTTATGAATTCACAAATCAATCCACTTGTATAACCCCAAGAGGTAACCTACATATTTTAATGGTTCTTCTATTTCTAAATTGCTATTTTCTTTTTTATAGTCAGCGCTATCTAACGACGATCCATAAGAAGCCACATAGACTAATTTCACTTGCTTATTGCCGAGCGCTCTTTCATAGGCCAGTTTAACTCGACCCATATGATAATTGGATGATACAACGATAGCCGACTTATAGTGATATTTTTCCATTAATTTAAGTGTGTATGTTGCATTTGTATAGGTGCTCGTTGCCTTAGGCTCATCTATTAGGATATTTTTGGGTATCTTTAATTTCTCAAGTTCATATTTAAAGATGTCAGAGTTAGAATTTGAGAGCATTATATGATTTGAATACCCTGCCATGTATAAATCATAGGCAGTTTCGAGACGCCCTAGTCCACCGCTAAGGACGATAATTACATCAGATTTAACCGGTTTCTGGTCTACTGGAAAGTAGGTAATTTTAATCATAAACAATATATAAATGCCAAAAAGAAACAAGCAGACAAACCTATATTTAAGGTCTATATTAAAAAGTTTAAACAAGGCCAGTTACCACCATTCACGACGATGGTATCCCCCGGTAGAATAGTAGAACCAGCACCACCGCTCCGTTTATAAAGTTTACTAGTAATAAAGTCCATACTAACCAACACCAAATTCCCCTGACGTTTTTTACGCTTATTATATACTAGTTAGTTGGGATTACAAAGAGTTCTGTTTACGAGAACATAGGAGCATGGGTGGAGCATAGGGACGGTTC
>NZ_JBALPZ010000273.1:0-2292 GCF_036965645.1 Neobacillus drentensis | reverse complement strand
CGATAATGATGGTTTGCCAAATGCGGTTGCATATTTTTCGATTAGTTTTTCCACTGCTCTTGCTGTGAGTCGCCGTGATTTGCCTTTAGGACCGATTGGTGCAGAAATAAACAATGATTTATTGGATTTATCGACTTGATACTTTGAAACTCTCACTGAAAGGTATTCCTGGAGATCAGCCATCGCCACTTGGCTAAAAAAGACGAATTGTTCTTTATTTCCTTTTCTAATTACTCTTACGCAGTATTTACTGTAATCAATATCGTCTAATTCGATGCCGACTAACTCGGAAAGCCGGAGTCCTGAACCCAAAATTAAAGAGACAATCGCAGTATCGCGTTCTTTATTTAACTGATAAAAGTTATAAAGCTTTTTATTTTCCTTATTCAATTCACCATATTCATTCGCGACGAATAAACGAAACTTTTCGTATTCATCGCCCAGAAGGATTTTACCTTCCATTTTATTTGCTTTGGTTTCCATACTGTCTTTTACATCATTGAACTCGATCTTGGCCATTACATTTCGATTAATATAAGGCTTTAAATCAGGTGTCTCAGCGATATTTTGCAAGAAATTGAACAGAGATTTTAAGGCTGATAATTTGCGATTAACCGTTAATTCTTTGTTTTCTAATTGATAATGTAAATAGTTTAAAAAACTTTCAACCTCTAAAACTGTCATTTGCTCCAGGCGTTCCAACGGGATTTCCTTAACAGGACCTTGATGCAGCTGTTCCATAATGATCCAATTGAAAAAGATCTTGTAGTCATGACAGTAATTAAATAAAGATGCAGTCGAAAGTTTTCGGAGCTTGTGGTTAATGTATTCATCCACATACCAAGGGAGTTCGTTCAGTAAGGTTTGTAATTTTTTAAAATTAGTTTGTTTATCCTGATTTACCATAATAACACCTCACTTCTATATTTTACCTGATAGGCATAATTACGTCAAATTTATATTTTACGTAATTATGTAAAAGTGGGATTTCAACACCTATTCCCTTTAAATCATCTGTATTTCTGTACAGCGACACTAAAGTTGATACATAAACGAACACTAAACTCTCCCACCAAATTTTTCACAAAAATTATTTAATAAAAAAAGTCGTCAACAACGCTCTTCAACTCTAGCACTCAGTATTTAAAGAAGTAAGTATCCAAAATTATAGTTTCGCACCACACCACGGACAAAAATCTATACCGATACTTGACGTTCCACCATCATGAATTATTAAACCATAGTCCTTATCCTTTTCATCGAATATGATTATTTTGTCGGGGCATTTAAAAGGGTTTTCATGTATATCACACTTGAAATTTGCATGATAAGCCATATCGTCACAACAATGTTTTTTCATATTTTTATTTCTCCTTATTTAGTTAAAGCACCCTTTTGTTTAAGTACATTTTCCCACAATATCATTGTTTTGTTTACCAAAATTAACACTAAATATACTAACTCTAATCAACTTGATGTTTATAAGGATTTGCCTTAAATACAGCAGACTCTGCTTTATACATTTTTCCATCCCAAGCATATTTAACTTTTATACTGCCTATGTAAGCTTCAGGGATAGTTACAAAAACATTTGTTGTGCCATAAAGAATACCATCTTTAGGCTCATAATTTTCAATTGCACCTACTCCAGGATGGTCAACAGGAGTCTGGTATCCAAACTTTTTATAGTCCACTACATATTTCTTTTTGCCAATTAAAGCTGTGATTTCATTGCCTTTTTGTTCTATTTTTACAAGTCGCTTAACGGCAGCATTTATGGACTCAACCGGAACCTCTTCATATCTACTGTAAGGGTCATGTACTTGATTCAACACATGTATTTCTTTTGTAGATATTCCTGAACCTGCTCCAGAAATCAATACGACTATAACATCCTTTAATACATCGCTATTAATATCTTCATAAAATAATTTAGGGGCAAACTTGGCATTATACCAATTTGGAAAGTTGTATAGTAGTTCTCCACCCACACTGTCAACTCCACCGCCAATTCAATTTCAGATACTAGGGGGCATTTTTTGTTGGTTAAAGGAAGCAAAGTTATATTCGAATCAAAAATTTATGTAATTCATTGGATATATGATAGTGAGTACTGCGAAATTAAAAACGATGACCATTTTAAGTTAGTTAAACTTTCAGACCTTACACCTCTAGAATAAGTATCAATTAGATTTTCTGATTTGAGAATCATCAAGCACTCTTTCAACGAGTGCTCTTTTATTTCTAGGAAGGTCGATAACATTTGGTTTTAACCTATTTCTTATTCAACTA
>NZ_JBALPZ010000272.1:0-2059 GCF_036965645.1 Neobacillus drentensis | reverse complement strand
ATTTTTCACTTTGGTCAAATTATTCTGCATAGTATTGGGCTAGGTGCTTATGTAATAGACGCTAAGATTAGAGCTAATGTAATCGAAATCATGCCAGAGCGGATTGTATTAAAATCTATTTTATATTGTACAATATCTATTTTTTTGTTTCACTCAGGGGCTTTATTATATGCCTTAAAACAAAAAAGATATCCTATCAAGGAAATAGCCGGTGCAGAAAAAATTGGAGAGTCAAAACAATTTCTACTAACTCGTGGAATTGGTATCTTAATGTTAATAGTCTCAATTTACCCGATGATAAAATTCGATAGTGGTTATATCAGAGCAGCACTAAATGGTGGTTATACTGCAGTTTATCAACTAGATATTAATACGGGTTTATGGGATGACTTATCTCGAATGTATAAACCATCTATACTTTTCTTGTTGGTCAGCTTTAAGAAAAAGCCAACACTAGCTAGAATTATGGTCGTAATAAATATTCTTTATAGTTTAGTTAAATTATCAATAATCGGTCAACGTGGATACGAAATGATTTTTATTGTTGTTCTAGTTTGGTTATATATCAAAATATTTTCAAAATTAGACTTTAAAAGGTTCCTGACATTAAGTGTTTTTAGTATGGTCGTTACTTCAATATTATCTCTAGCTGTAGCAAATAGAGATTCCACAAGTAGATTTGATTTAAGTGATGTATTAAATTATTTATTGACTCAAAATCCTATACTACAGTCTATTAGTGAATTTGGAGGGACATTATATACAGTAGAATTATATATCGATCTCATTCCTAGGACTTTGAATTTTGGATTTGGGAGCTCTTACTTAGCATCACTTTTAACGTTACTACCAAATGTAAATGGAATTCTAGGTGATTCGGTAAAACTTGCCTCTCCCAACTATCTATTATCGCTAGAAGTTACTGGAATTGGAGGATCTTATATTGGTGAGTTTTACTACAATTTTGGTTGGTATGGCGTAGTATTAGGATTAATTTTTGGTTATCTTTTTGCCTCTTTTTCTAACAGTACTCAAAGAGCATTTAATCAAAATAAGTTTTTTGTCATTGCTGCTTCGGCAACTTTTCTAAATATTGTTTTATGGACTATTCGTGATTCATTTACTGCAATACCTAGAAATCTCTTATTTCAGTTAGTCATTCCATATGTATTGTTTATATTATTGTATAAACTAGTTAAGAAAGCTTAGTTAATACATTAAAAATATAATTGAGGGTGTTAAATTCAGATGAATAATGATCCAACAATTAGTGTTATAATGTCCGTTTATAATACTCCAGAAATTTATTTAAAAGAGGCTATTGATAGTATACTTTGTCAAACTTTTAGTGACTTTGAATTTATAATCATTGATGATTTTTCTACGATGGATATAAGAAATATTATTTTTGGATACAACGATCATAGGATTGTTTATTTGAAAAACAATGAAAACAAGGGCTTAGCATGGTCTTTAAATAGAGGTATAAGAATAAGTAAAGGTCGATATATTGCTAGAATGGATGCGGATGATATTAGCCTTCCGCATAGGTTTGAGAAGCAAGTTATATATATGGAGAATACAAATACGGATGTATTATCTACGCACGTTCGCTTTCTGGGATCACTTGAGGGTGAAACAAAGGGAAGTTGGGATTCTGATAGAATAAAAGCAAATTTAATATTCGAAAATAAACCAATTATTCATCCAACAGTTATGATTAGAAAAGATTTTCTTATAAGGAATAAGTTGGAATATAATGAGGATTTTAAAAAAGCTCAAGATTACGAGCTGTGGTCTAGAGTAGTAAATATTGGAAGCTTCAAATTATTAAATGATGTTTTATTATTATATAGAATTCATCCTAATCAGGCTTCTACAAAGGGGAAAAATGAACAAAACAATTATGCGGAAAAAGTGAGATTAAATTTATTGAAATCTGTATGTCCTGATATTGAAATTGACAGCTTATCTCATAATTTATTATCCACTTTAGAGGTATCTGAAGACATTATTCGTTTGTGTAGTTGGTGTAAGTTACTTATTTTAAGTAATAAAG
>NZ_JBALPZ010000271.1:0-2210 GCF_036965645.1 Neobacillus drentensis | reverse complement strand
AGTTTATTATGACTATGAAAAGGAGGCAAATAATATGAATACCGAAAATATTAAACGTCGTGAAATAAAAAAAGTATGGACTGTAACCGAACAAAAAATTAGCAATATTCATACCGCAAGTCCTATCCTTGCACCTGGCAACTGGGTAGATTATGACCCGTTCTTATTACTAATGGAAGATAAATTTCAAAAAGGAGCATTTAGTGAGCATCCTCATCGTGGTATAGAGACCTTAACATTTATCATTGACGGAAGGCTTAATCATTATGACAATGCTACGGGGGCGGGTGGAATCCTAGAAAAAGGGGACCTTCAATTTATGACTGCTGGTAGAGGAGTAATCCATAATGAATCACCACTTGACGGTGAAACAGTTCATCTTCTTCAGCTTTGGGTTAATCTACCTCGTCAATATAAAATGGTAAAACCCCGTTATCAAAATATGCAAGCAAAAGACATGCCTGTTCGTGAGGAGAATGGTGCTTTAATTAGGGTATATTCAGGTTCGTCAGGAGATATTGTATCTAATACACTGAATTACGCATCTGTCACATTTGTAGAAATGATTTTGGAAAAAGGTGCATCCGTTATTCAAGAACTTCCTGGTACCTATAATGGCTATATTTATGTATTAGAAGGAAGTGGCACATTCGGAGAAAATCAAGTCGAAGCGAAAAAAGGGCAAGCGATGTGGCTAGGTTCCGCAGATGCTGATAATATGAGTAGTATTCATGTTTCTGCAAACGAAAACTTACGACTTGTTCTGTTTGCAGGTGAACCTATCAAAGAGCCTGTAGTAGCATATGGACCTTTTGTAATGAATACAGAAGAAGAAATACGACAGGCTTATCGAGATTATAAAGAGGGAAAATTTGAAACTCCAGGAGATTAAGGGATTTAAGACATAGTTATATGTATTGGAGTAACTCAACAACGAACAAATTAAATAAAGATAATTAAGGGAGAGGAACAAAAGGTGTTAGGAATAGGTTTATTGTTAATACGTTTAGTAATTGGATTATCCTTCATGGCTCATGGAGCCCAAAAGTTATTCGGCTCATTTGATGGTGGAGGAATAAAAGTATTTGGGGAGCATTTTGAAAAATTAGGAATAAAACCAGGTGTAACAATGGCTTTACTCGCTGGATTATCCGAATTTATAGGTGGTGCTTTGTTCACTTTAGGATTATTAACACCACTTGCAGGCATTGTAATTGCTGGAAGCATGGTTGTAGCGATTTTAAAAGTTCATGGACCAAATGGATACTGGCTTACAAAAGGTGGATATGAATACTGCCTTGCTATTTTAGTTGTTGCAATTGGTGTAGCACTAACAGGTGCAGGACAATATTCCCTGGATGCTGTATTATTTTAAATTACATCAATTTTTAATGGCAAATTTTTTAGGATTACAAATCAGACGCTCAGAAGCTAATTCTGGGCGTTTTTGGTACCGTATTAAGTGTGTCTTGGAAAGGCAGTGACATTCCTTCTGCAACTAAAATGCCTAGTTAGTTCAATTAGAAAAAATGACCGCCACAGCGATCATCATCCTTAACAAAAGCACCCGTTAGTTTAAGTGTAATCCTTCACAATCAAAATAGAGATAAACCAGGGACTTTCATCCTAAATCTAATTAATTAGTCTCCGAACGAACTTTAAATTAAGCAGAAGTATTAAAAATATTATTGGGTAAGCAATAGCGGAATACCAAAGCTTCCACCCATTATGATAATAAAACTTAGTATGAAGACAAAACCACTCAAAAGCAAGTGAAAAAACTGTCCAAGCTAAGATGTATAAAATCTTTTTTCCTTTATTGCTATTTAAAGGATAAAGATTGAGAAACAAAACACTAATAGATGGAAAATACATAAATATAGCTAAAAGTCCTAGCCATTGAAATCCTTCTTCAAAATATCCATACAAATTATAATTTAGGTCTAATATCATATCTACTGTAACACCATAGGTAAAGGCAAAAAAGGAAGTAGCGTAAATTTCTATTTTATTTAGCTTTTTTGGTATTAAAATTGCTGCTAAATTAAAGATACCAAAAGCTAGAAATACGAGTTTCCACATAAGAATTTCCCCTTCATTTAATCCTTTTGTTGATTATATATCACATCCATTTAATTACTAATTCCACTCATAAAAACCCCTACCTTCTTCAATTAACCTCCCGTTCAACAAGAAATAGACCTCTACAG
>NZ_JBALPZ010000270.1:350-3853 GCF_036965645.1 Neobacillus drentensis | reverse complement strand
GTCTTTTAGGCTGTTACTTAATTTATTTTTATTATGAAAATGTCATATCTCTTAATATTATTTATGAAAGTGATTATATAAATTTATAGAGACTTTTATACTAATGTACTATTTAAGGAGAGGTATTCCAATTGAGATTATCAGAAACAGTTACTCCGCAGAAGTTCCAGGAAATACTAATTAATATTTACTTAAAAGGTGAGAACTCAGAAAACATAAATATTAAAGAATTAATTGAATATATTAAAAAACAGATTTTAACAAAGAAGATAAAATAGTGGTTAGAGGAGAAAAGGGGGTGAAATTTTATGAAGCGACCTTTTGATTTAATAGTTTCATTGGTTTTATTTATCAGCCTTTTTCCAGTTTTTTTGATACTTGCAATTTTAGTGAAAATATTTTTAGGATCTCCAATTATTTTTAAACAACTTCGTCCTGGATTAAATGGAAAGCCATTTTATCTATATAAACTTCGAACAATGACAGATGAAAGAGATAGTAGTGGTCAGCTACTTCCAGATAATCAGAGAATTACTTCTTTAGGGAAATTTCTAAGGAAAATTAGTTTGGATGAATATCCACAATTAATAAATGTTATAAAAGGCGACATAAGTTTAGTAGGACCTAGACCATTATTAATGGATTATCTTCCATTATACTCAGAGGAGCAATTTAAAAGGCATCTTGTTAAACCGGGTATTACGGGCTGGGCACAAATAAATGGGAGAAATGCAATTACTTGGGAGGAGAAATTTGAGTTAGATGTTTGGTATGTAAGTAACCACTCATTCATCCTTGATTTAAAAATATTATTTTTAACAGTCTATAAAGTCGCCGTTTCCGAAGGAATAAACCAACCTGGCCAAGCTACAACGGAACCTTTTAAGGGCTCGAAAAAGACTGTTGGAAGGAGACATGGATGAAAATAGTATTAGTTGGTCATGGGGGACATAGTAAAGTTGTTACAGATGCAATACTCTCTAATAAAGAATGTGATATTGTTGGCTATTTAGATGACAAATATAAAAATGTAGAATTAATTGATAATACTTATTGTGGACCTATTTCATCAGCTATTAGATTAGTTGATTATTTTTATGATGTTTCGTTCGTTATAACGATTGGAAATAATAAAGTCCGGCAATCCATAGTTGATATACTAAATCTTCCGGAAAAGTATTTCCCAGCTATAATTCATGACTCAGCTGTTATTAGTCCAAGTTCAAGGATAGGATGTGGCACCGTCGTGATGCCGAATGCTGTAATAAATGCAAGTACAATAATTGGAAACCATGTAATTATTAATACTGGATGCATTATCGAACATGATAGTGTCGTTGGAGATTACTCACATATATCTCCGGGAGTTTCCCTTACTGGAAATGTAAAAATAGGTGAGGGTGTTCTTGTTGGAGCAGGTTCAACAATTATCCCTAATAAAGAGATTGGAAATTGGAGTATTATTGGTGCTGGTGCAACTGTATTAAAGGATATCCCATCGTTTTCAACAGCTGTGGGTATACCAGCAAGGATAATTAAGAAAAACAGATGCAGAGGTGAGGAAATTGCTAAGTACAACCTTTAAAAAGAGAATTTTTCTTTCATCACCCCATATGAGTGGGAATGAATTAAGTTATATAAGAGATGCATTTGATACTAATTGGGTAGCGCCTCTTGGACCTAATGTAGATTCATTTGAGAAAGAAATTGCTGATTATGTTGGAGCTAATGAGGCAGTGGCAGTTAATTCAGGAACTGCAGCAATTCATTTAGCTCTTTCTTTATTAGAAGTAAAAAAAGGAGACAAAGTATTTTGCTCAAGTCTAACATTTATAGCAAGTGCCAATCCTATTATTTATCAAGGGGCAGAGCCTATATTTATTGATTCAGAGCCTGAAACTTGGAATATGTCTCCACAAGCATTAAAAAAAGCGTTTAATCAGGCGGTCTCAGAAGAAAAGCTGCCAAAAGCAGTCATAGTTGTTAATTTGTATGGTCAAAGTGCCAAGATGGATGAAATTATTTCGATTTGTAATGAGTATAATGTACCAATTATCGAAGATGCCGCTGAATCTCTTGGTTCAACCTATAAAGGGAAGGCAAGCGGAACACTTGGTAAGCTTGGGATCTACTCATTTAATGGTAACAAAATTATTACAACATCCGGTGGTGGGATGCTTGTTTCTGACGATTCAGATTTATTAAGGAAAGCTCGTTTTCTTGCAACTCAAGCGCGTGATCCAGCTCCACATTATCAACATAGCCAAATAGGTTTTAACTATCGTATGAGTAACATATTAGCCGGGATTGGAAGAGCACAATTACAGGTGTTAGATTATAGAGTGCACGCAAGGCAATCCATATTTAAAAAGTATTTTCTTGAGCTTTCTCAATTACCGGGTTTTTACTTCATGCCGGAATTAAAAGAAACTATTTCAAACCGCTGGCTTACAGCACTTACAATAGACGAATCTGAATCTGGAGTATTGGTGAAGGAATTGTTAAATGCATTAAGCGAGGAAAATATTGAAGCTCGGCCTGTTTGGAAACCACTTCATTTACAGCCTGTATTTCAAGGGGCTCAGTTTTATCAACATAGTCAAGAAGAATGTGTCTCTGAATTTTTATTTGAAAACGGAATTTGCTTACCTTCTGGTTCTAACATGACTGATGATGATCTTATGAGAGTGATTCAATGTATTAAAAACAAAGTAAATTCCAAGATAAAAAAGACCTAAAATTAGTAACCACGAAATTCATTTATTATTAAACGGGGTATGACAAAATGATAGGGAAAAATATATATGAGATACGAAAGAAGAGGGGATTGACTCTATCGGAACTTGCAGAACGTGCTGACATCTCAAAATCTTATTTAAGCAATATAGAGAGAAATCTGAATCAAAATCCCTCGATTCACGTAGTCAAGAAAATTGCAAGTGTACTAAATGTAGAAATGAAAACATTACTCCATACTGGAATGGGAATTGAGGAATCACAACTACCTGATAAAGAATTATTGGAGTTAGCAAATGAGTTAAAAGACTCGGGAATTGATAAAAAAGAATATAAGACACTTATTGAATTTATTAAATGGCAAAATCGAAATTTAGGGATACAAAATAAGTAAGATGAGGATATCAATATGACAATAATTAAAAATGTGATACCTAAAACCATCCATTACTGCTGGTTTGGTGAGAAAGAAAAGCCAGAATTAGTAAAAAAGTGTTTAAATAGTTGGAAGGAAACTTTGCCAGATTACCAAATAATTGAATGGAATGAAAAAAATTTCGATATAAATGCTAATAAATATGTAAAAGAAGCGTATCAATCTGGTAAATTTGCCTTTGTAAGTGACTATGTAAGAGTATTTGTCTTATATAGATTTGGTGGTATTTACCTAGATACAGATGTAGAAGTATTTAAACCCTTTGATATTTTTCTCCATCATTCTTCCTTCTGGGGATTTGAACAAGAGAATTATATTGCCACAAGTACAA
>NZ_JBALPZ010000270.1:0-268 GCF_036965645.1 Neobacillus drentensis | reverse complement strand
AAAAACAGTGACGGTACTTATAGTGATTTAACAAATGTAGCGGTTATTACTAAGATATTAGGGGATTTCGGGATAAACGCTAATGGTGAATATCAAGAAATCAAAGGGGGAAATGTTATTTATCCTCAAACATATTTCTCACCCTATGATTATATCAATTGTCGAAAATTTATATCTGATAATACATATGCAATGCATCACTTCTATAAGAGCTGGCTTCCCCTTAAGGCAAGAATTAAAGGAAGAATAAAATTACTATTATCAAAAA
>NZ_JBALPZ010000269.1:0-3653 GCF_036965645.1 Neobacillus drentensis | reverse complement strand
TGATAAACACCTCATTTTTTAAAATGTTAGTGTTTGTATAAAGAGTGATCTTTGTCCAAGCTGACCATCCCCTTGTATTCTTTATATGTTTCTCATCGTATAAAGATCGGATGACGGTAGAACGTTAGGAAGCTGACTAATTGAAACGGAACTTGTCTGCGACAGACACCTCATTTCAATATTTGATGATTTTCATCATCACTTTTTGTTCCCCTTCGAATATTATAATGCCCGTTTTGGAGGATAAATATATCCTAAAGATATTATTAATAATAAAAATGTTAAAATACTATTTTATCCAGTTTTTCGGCTTCACGAAGCTTCAAACTGGGTCATTCTTTAATTAAATGCCACTTTGTTGTTCAAGTAAAGCACCCGTTACTTTAAGTACATTTCTTCACAAACTTTTAATTTATTCACCATTTAATTTTTCATTTCTGTGGGGGAAACGATAGATGTGACCGCTTTGCTTTAATCTACTTGCTCCCCAAACTTCTTTCCGAACGCCTCCATCAAATACTTCAATAAGAAAAAGCATTACCGTTGTTCCAGTAATGCACACGTTACTTTAATAAGCTTTAGTTTTTTTGTATTTTTCAAAAAGATATTGAAATCCATATAAGAAAAAAGCCTTGTAAAAGAAATATAGAAAGAATTGAAATTCGTTAAATTGAACTAATTTATAAAGTTTTAATTTTGTAAATAATCTTGTAATTGGAGATACAAAAAGTGCTTCACCAATAGCATTTAACATAATAAACTTTTTAAAATTTCCGTATGACCAGTTTAATATCCATAAAGACATCGTCAACATTGGACCTATGAGAAAAGGAAATTCATTTTGAATAAAGGACTGAGGTTTATTATAAAAAGACCACCATCTGCGTTTTTTTCCAATTGGAACATCCAAACTACAAATTAGAACAGCAAGGAGAGATGCTGGTAAAAATCTCTTTATTGTCCGCCTTCCTAACAAAGGTATTGTTAGCCATGAGAGTATTATCATTGCAATATTAAGTAACCACTGTTTCTTCATTGACATATTAATACCCCCCTTATACAAAAGGAATAATTTAATTTAGTATATCTCCTTCTTTATTTAGCTATTCTGCCAGGTTAGTCCAACAACAATTAAACAATCCTTTAAACCGCAGCACCGCTTTCTTTTGCACCGTTCGTATAAAGTACAACTAAATATTGTAAAATATTCCTCTTTCAGATTGGCACGAACGTTTATTCGTGTATAATTATAATATGCTTATCAAAGGAGGAACTTTTATGAATTCAATTGAATTAATTATTTTAAATTTAAATGAAGTTAGAAGAAGAAGCATAAAAGTCTGGAGATCTATTCCTGAAGAAAAACTAAGTTGGAAGCCAGATAATGAAGCAATGAATTGCCTAGAAATGGTCAGGCACGTACTGGAAAGCGAACATTATTATCATCTTGCTCTTAAAAATCAAGGAAGTTTATCCGTTTTTAATTCCCCTTTTGAAAACAGACCTTTTACTTCTGTAAATTCTGAATTGGAATTTGCCGAACCCTATCGTAATCAATTCATAAATACAGTCAGATCATTTTCTGATGAAGACTTAACAAATATTAAGATTGACCGTTCTGATGCAGGATACATAAGAGACCTGGGGGATATGCTCCTACGCATTGCGTATCACGAATCTGTTCATACTGGTCAGTTATTAGATTATTTAAGAACCGCAGGTGTTCCAAGAATCCGTATCTGGGATTAATGCGTAATATAGGTGCTTTCACTGTTGTGAAGCACCATTTTTATTGCGTATTGTTTTTTTTAAGTGTCCCTTCTTCAACTCCCTCAGTTAAATACGATTTTCTCTCAAATGCTCGCTTATTCGCAGGATTTCATACCCCTTCATATAGGGTTAACAGATAAATGAAATGAGTTCAGATTAATAAGGCTTCGTGAAGGCATAGTTAAATAGAGGAGTATAGTGAAACTCCACAATTTACCATATAATGTACATACTCCACGCCGCCCCTGGAGGCTTTCCCTCCCATGTCTCAACGGGCCATTTGCCCTATCATTCCTTCGTCATGCCTATCCAAGGGGTGGAGGCCAGTTATGCTAACCTGATGGGTCGGTGCCCTTTTGTTGAACAAATCTGGTACTCCGTACATATTTGAAATCCTACGAATAAGCCAACATTCGGTCAATATATGTGTGCAATATTGTTTATTTTAAGGGGACAATAATCTTCAATTCTGTAATTTATTAGGCTGCCAACGTTGATAATGGTTTGATTTTATCAGGACAATAGGCTTCATTTCGTCTAGATATACCTACAAAAATCCTCGCCAACTTGCCAACTAACTTCATAATCGATTTCATTTTCTTCATCTTTTTTACTTTAACATTATGAGAATGTAATGCCTGAAATTCTGGGTTATTCACCACAAGGCTCATCGTAGCTAAGTAAAGGAATCGTCGCAGTCTCGACCTTCCACGTTTTGAAATGACAATTTGGCCTTTCCACTTTCCTGAACTTGCCTCAGCTAAATGCAATCCTGCATGCCTTAGTAGAGAATTACCGTGGGAGAAACCACTTAAATCTCCTGCCTCACCTAATATGCCAGCCAAAGATATTTCACTAATTCCTTTGATGGTAAGTAGTTTCTTAGCGAAAGGAATTCTGTTTAATGCTTCGGTAACTTGTTGTTCAACTCTTTCGAGTTGTGTTACAGCTAAATCATATTCTTCTAATAACTGTTCTAAATGAAATTTATAAGCATCAAGTGCTTGTCTAGTACCGACAGATTTCTTAGCTAATTGAAGGAGTAATAGGGCCTTTTTTAATCCAGGCTGCCTCTTCATTATTGATTTCCAGCCTGTGATGACATCATGAGGCTGCATAGTTTCTAATTCCAATGGGGTTGGGAATAATCGAAGGGTAGAGATCGCCCCTTTACCTTTAATATCTTTAAATACCTGTCGTAATTCTGGGAAAACAATATCTACCCAACGATTTAATTGATTAATAGAACTGACGAGGCGTTTAACAACTACATCACGGTTAGACATAAGAACCCTAAGTTTTTCGAATGATTCCGCTGTGTACCTAACTTCAGAATAGTAACCATTCTTTACCATATCAGCGATAACTAAGGCATCTTTTTTATCACTTTTTGATTGAGTATTATCACGATTTTCTTTATTCTTTTTTACTAAATGTGGGTTTACCGTTACTACTTCAATTTCTTGATTAGAAAGCCATTTTGAAAGATTGATCCAGTAGTGTCCAGTTGGTTCCATCCCAACAATAGCTTCATCAAGGTTGTTTAATCTTTGAAGATTTTTAATCCATTTTAAAAAACTAGCAAATCCTTCTTCATTATTATTGAAAGTAAGTGGATCTCCGACTACAATTCCACGGAAATTTACGGCTCTGGCTACGTGAAATTGTTGAGCAATATCCACGCCGACAACAAGATGTTTAACGGAAATTTTTTCAATTAGTTGATTTTGTTTGTTCTGCATTTTAAACTTCATAGTAGGGTTCCTCCTAAAGGTGTGGGTTAGAGTGGTGTCTATACTCATATCTTACTGAGGAGCCCTATTTTTTTCAAAGTCGAAAAATAACGATCTACAGGAATGCTAACCTCCCTCAATAAAGAAAGC
>NZ_JBALPZ010000268.1:4684-5309 GCF_036965645.1 Neobacillus drentensis | reverse complement strand
TTGTTGACGCATTAAATACGGCTGTAAAGATGATAAATGAATAAATCCAAGCTCGTCCAATAATGGCTGACTTTTCCTTTTTGCATATCCAGGCTTCGTCTCAAATAGGTCAAAAAAGCAATCGACATCGTTTTAAACTCCGTGATGATTGATGCTTCATAAAAATCAATATGTAGGAAAGTAGTAACATAGTTTTATAGCTTTTTAATAGGATCATCCGGTCAAGGAGGAGTTAGCATGAATAGACAAGAGTATGAAAAAATAAAAGCTCAGTCTTTAAAATTGTTTGATAAGGCCAATATCATTTTGACAGAAGAAGAGAAAAATTTCCTAGAGGTAGCAGACTTTGGACTAAATAAAATTGAGGATACAGGATTGCAATTGATTACATATGTAAACACGGATCTGGTCTGTGCGAAGGAACTGGCCTTGCTGCCATATCAAACTTGTCCGGAACATAAGCATCCAAAAAGGGATTTTGATGAAGGAAAAGAAGAGACGTTTAGATGTCGATACGGAACAGTATATTTATATGTAGAAGGTGAAGAAGCAAAAAATCGTAAAATGAATCCGCCGCAAGGGGATGAAAAGTACTATACTGCATTCAATGAAGTTATTTTAAAGC
>NZ_JBALPZ010000268.1:0-4664 GCF_036965645.1 Neobacillus drentensis | reverse complement strand
AGGAGAGCAATATACCATTTATCCGAATACCCTTCATTGGTTTAAATCAGGAAGTGAAGGTGCGGTAGTTTCTGAATTCTCGACAAGAAGTACAGATGAAAGTGATATATTTACAGACCCGAGGATTAAAAGAATACCAGAACTTGAATAAAAGATATGGTTGCCGCATGAAATTCGGCATTAAAGATCATGATTCAATAGATGTTTTAATAGATTTTTTTCAATGAAGATAACTTCTGACAGGTTGCGTCTATTCACTGGCTAATAGCCACAAGCAGCACAGGCCGTCTGTGTCAATCTATAGAAGGACATCAGACGGCCTGTTATTTTTTATCCTTTTTTATAAACGTTCCATAATAAATCCAAAAATTAGATCCAATAATTCCTGACTCCAGAAAGTACCCTCATGCGGTCCCTTATCAACCTCAATCATTTGGGAATCTGCTCCACAGTCACACAATTTATGGAACATAGGAAGACTCTGCTCATATGGCACTGGCTCATCGTTATTTCCTTGCACCAGTAAAAATGGAGGATACGCCACTCCTTCCTTTACTTTGAAAATTGGACTCATATCCTTAAAAACATCCAAATTTCTCTTGGATTTCCACCTGCCAGAGCGATATCGACTGGAGTTGGATTGTTCAGACGAGCTTCGTATTATTTTGTTTAAATGATTGGTGCAAAATAGAGGATGAAACAACTACATTGCTATATCAAAAAAAAGTACAGGCTGTTCCTTTTTTAGGACAGCCTATTTCAATGATTTCCTACTATACTTTCATCCTTGTTGTTTGAGTCCGGAACTAGATACAGATTCAAACTTTGTTGAGTTAACATCAGAACAATCACGACATACCTTTGATTCCGAATAAAACCCAATAACATGGAAAAATTATAAAAAATACCAAATGTAAGTATTGAAGGAGAAATATAATGAAGAAAACCATTGCGGATTCACTCGTTGAAGCCTTGTTAAATGCAGGTGTGAAAAGGGTTTATGGTATCATAGGAGACTCACTGAATGCCGTCATCGATTCCATCCGGCGTTCAGAGAAAATTGAATGGATTCATGTCCGCCATGAAGAGGTTGCAGCATTTGCAGCCGGTGCGGATGCTGATCTGACCGGAAGTATTGCGGTGTGTGCCGGAAGCAGTGGTCCCGGCAATATGCACCTCATCAATGGCTTGTACGATTGTCACCGCAACCGGGTCCCTGTGCTAGCCATTGCAGCCCACATTCCCAGCTACGAAATCGGGACGAACTTTTTTCAAGAAACACGGCCCGATCATCTATTTAAGGACTGCAGCTACTATTGTGAGGTAGTGACGACCGCACACCAAATGCCACGCTCCGTACTCGTCGCCATGCAGAATGCCGTTTCACGTAAAGGGGTATCCGTTTTGGTTCTGCCTGGGGACGTGGCTGGCTATGAAGCAGACGAGACCCCTGTACCTGAACATGTCCTTCATGTGACACAGCCGGTTATCCGTCCTTCGGAAACAGAGTTAAAGCAGCTGGCGGAGTACTTGAACCGCGGCAAGCAGATCACCCTTCTGTGCGGAGCCGGCTGCGCGGGGGCTCACACACAGCTCATGCAGCTTTGCGAAAAACTGCAATCACCGATGGTCATTGCGTTGCGAGGGAAAGAACACCTGGAGTATGACAATCCGTACTATGTTGGGCTAACAGGCCTGATTGGGTATTCTTCAGGCTATCATGCGGTGAAGGAATGCGATGTACTGCTGATGCTCGGTACCGATTTTCCATACCGGCAATTCTATCCAAAAGATGCCACCATTTTGCAGGTCGATATTGAGCCGGGACATCTCGGCCGCCGAACCAGCCTAACCTATGGGCTGTGCGGTGATGTAAAGGCAACGATTGACGCACTAATGCCATTTCTGACAGAGTCTCATGATGGTAGCCACCTGGAGAAATTTACCGGCCACTATCGCAAAATCCGCGATAACCTGGACGAACTTGCAACCGGTAAACCAGGCCGCGAACCCATCCATCCTCAATATCTAACGAAAGCTGTCAGTGATCTGGCAAGCGAGAACGCGGTTTTTACCTGTGATGTCGGAACTCCGACACTTTGGGCCGCTCGTTATCTGCAAATGAACGGACAAAGGCGGTTATTAGGTTCCTTTAATCATGGAACGATGGCAAATGCTCTGCCGCAGGCCATTGGAGCACAGCTTGCCCAGCCAGGCCGCCAGGTCATCTCCCTTTCTGGAGATGGGGGTCTTGCCATGCTGATGGGCGACCTTCTCACACTTAGGCAGCATAAATTACCTGTGAAGGTTGTCGTATTTAACAACGGGGCGCTCAGTTTCGTCGAGCTTGAGATGAAAGCACAGGGCTTCTTGGAAACAGGTACCACCCTTGATAACCCCAACTTTGCAAAGGTCGCGGAAGCGGTGGGCATTGAAGGAATTCGCGTGGAGGATCCTGGAGAACTGGAGGAAGCGATTCAGCGTGCTCTTCAACATGACGGACCAGTATTGCTAGATGTGGTGGTGAACCGTCAGGAATTGGCTTTTCCTCCGAAAATTACTTTTGAACAGGCGCAAGGTTTTAGCCTTTGGATGATGAAAGCCGTTTTGAACGGGCACGGAAACGAGCTCATTGACCTTGCCAAAACGAACTTTTTACGCTAATCGGCAAAATGATGAATCGTATAGATGAAGGCCTCTTGTATTCACTCGCAAGAGGCCTTCCTATTCAACCGATTCTTTTCGACAATTTTCCAAAAAGTATATATTGGTCCAGCGGTTTATTTATGGTAACCGAAGTTGCTTTATAAACGAAGCAATTTTGCTTAGCATCTTCACTCTACTTCATTAAATATATAGTGATTCAAATAGGCATTCCGAAACTTGCCATTTGCATCATACTTCATGAGCAGCTGCTGAAAGGCAGGCATCTTCTCATAAAGTGACTGTATTTTGGCATGGGAGGTAGTAAACAGTTTTCCCCAATGTGGCTTAGCTTGAAAAGGTTCAAGCTGGGCTTCAATGAGTGGTAGCACCTTTTGCACATCCGCCCATTTATCCTGCCACGTAAAGTGTATGGCAACGGAATCCTGCTTATAGGATGGGCTTAACCAAAGCTCGTCCTCGGCAATGGTCCGCACCTCGCATATTAATAGATGTGGCGCGATTTCTTCACGGATTTCATTAACCGCAGAAAGAGCGGCATAGGCATGCTCGCGGGCCATAATATATTCACTTTGCAGCTCTTGGCCTTTACTTGGGGTAAAATCCATTCGGAAATGTGGCATGCGATCCAGCCAATTCCCTGGCACCCCTAGCTGGGCTGTACAATGCTCTGCTCCAACCCCAGGGACGGGATGGAGATTTTCTTTGGCCGCTTTTGCTCCAAAAAAATCTTCTCCAAACGAAAACGGTTTATCTTCCATTACTTTGCTCTTCAGCCACACCTGGTTAAATCGTTCATCTTGCCAATCCGTAAACAAACTAACGCTATATGCACTTGAAAAAATGGAATCAAAATCGTGTTCTAGTTGTGCCAACGGAAGGTTCTCATACACATCCTGTCTTATTTGATGACTGGGATGAACATCTAAAGTTAGCTTTGTGACGACACCTAATCCACCTAGACCAACCACAGCGCCATGTAATTCTTCTTCCGACTTTTCTTTTGAAAAAGTGACAATGCTTCCATCAGCAGTGACCACTTCCATCGCACGGACCGCTGCAGCTAAATTTTGATTAAGATTACCTGAACCATGTGTGGCTGTTGCGATAGCCCCAGCAACCGATATGTGCGGAAGGGACGCAAGGTTATGTAAG
Source organism: Neobacillus drentensis (assembly GCF_036965645.1). Taxonomy (GTDB): domain Bacteria; phylum Bacillota; class Bacilli; order Bacillales; family Cytobacillaceae; genus Neobacillus; species Neobacillus drentensis_D. The sequence goes on along the minus strand of NZ_JBALPZ010000268.1, from coordinate 845 downwards.
GCAAAGCCATGTTGCTGAAGCACAAACCCCAGTTCACCATAGTTGATTCCTGCTTCCACGGTCACCGTTTGCTTTTCTCGATCGATGGATAATACCCTGTTGAGCTTATGCAAGGATACCATATTTTCCTCAGAATCTGCGATACTATTAAACGAGTGACGTGATCCAATCACACGCAGCTTTTTTAAACTAGAAACCAATTGTTGAACTTCTTCAACCGATTCGGGTTCATGCCAGTTAGTTGTACTATATTGAAAATTGCCTGCCCAATTTCTCTTCTTCTCCATGAGTCCCACTCCATTATATTTTTTTGCTTACTTCTTACTATACAGAAAATGAAAGAGTTTTCAATTATTATAGCATTCTACATAAAAGCATGAGTGTTTTTTTATGAGGAGAAAAAGGTATGAAAAGTTGAATTTAAATAAAGATTTTACCATTTGATAATTCTTCGATTCTCACCTTTTTTATTCAGGATACATAAAAGTACCCGATAGGGGAGACCTTTTTTCAGTGTCTGCTCTATCGGGTACAGTTTAGGGCATCGTGTTTGCCCTTTTTAAATTTAACTCATCATAAAACCTATTTTTAAACCCTTTTAGCTTTGGCACGAGAAGCATCGAGTTGCTTATTGATATCTTCCACGTCTTTATCTGTAAGTGGGTAAAGAGCCATAACAATCATCGAAACAATCGCAAGCGCTGCTGGTATCCAGATAGCTGTGATATTGATACCAGAAAGAGCACTAGCTGTTTGTTTCGCCGCATTTCCATCGAAGCCGAAAGCCGCAAGGAACCAAAGCGGAATGGCACCACCAAGAGTGAAACCAATCTTGAAGAAGAGAC
>NZ_JBALPZ010000267.1:0-1610 GCF_036965645.1 Neobacillus drentensis | reverse complement strand
TTGTATGACTGTCACTTAACTAGTTGTTTTAGAGGTATGACCTTTTGATTAAATTAAGTTTATTATCTTAAAATATTGTCACACTTTTGATATCATGATACTATTAGATGAAATTAAATTCCTTTAATTTGGTCCAGAGAGGCCAAAAAGGCGAAAGTAGACTTCTTATATACTGGTCATGTATATAAGTGCCCTTTTGTCCTTTGGATGAGAGGGCATTTTTATTTTTGCCAACTATCTTTTAAACATAGTCCTGTGAGGCTTGAAAGGAGAACGACAAAAATGGATTATCGTAAAAAAACAGTAGTAGCATCAGTAGCAGGTTTAACCTTAGAGGGTATGGATATCATGTTTATATCCTTTGCGATGTCGATGATTATTGCGGAGTTTCATATCGACATGGCTACAGGCGGTCTTATTTCTTCCATTACTAACTTAGGAATGCTTGCAGGTGGAGTCATTTTTGGGATTTTAGCAGATAAGTTTGGGAGAGTTAAAGTATTCACTTATACGATTCTACTATTTGCTCTTGGAACGGCCTTAACCGGGTTAGCCGGAAATATCGATCAGGTTTATCTATTTAGATTTATTGCCGGCTTAGGTGCAGGTGGAGAATATGGGATTGGGATGGCGCTTGTGGCGGAAGCTTGGCCGAAGAATAAACAAGGACGCGCTTCTTCTTATGTCAGCATCGGGGCTCAATACGGTGTGATTCTCGCTGCTCTTCTTAGCGCGATGATTCTTCCTGCTTGGGGATGGAGAGGATTGTTTTTCGTCGGCTTGGTTCCAGTTATTTTCGCTTTTATCGTAAGAAAGAAATTAGATGAATCTCCTGTATGGGTCGGCGCACAAAAACAAAAACAACTTTTGCCGAAGCAAGGGAAACTATCGCAATTGTTTTCTTCGCCTAGAACATCGGTCACAACAATCGCTTTAGCGATTATGGCAACTGTCCAAATTGCCGGTTATAATGGTTTAATGATTTGGCTGCCATCCATGCTCCAGCAATCACAAGGATTATCCGTATCCAATTCGGCTCTTTGGACCATTAGTACGGCTGCCGGCATGATTGCCGGGATGTTAACTTTCGGTCAATTCATGGATCGGTTTGGAATGAAACGCTCATATGGAATTTTCTTACTCGCTTCTGCCGTGGCTGTCTTTTTATTCTCCTTTGCTTCAGGGAGTGCAGGTCTATTAATCGGCGGTGCGCTTGTGGGATTTTTCTCAAATGGAATGTTTGCCGGTTATGGTGCATTAATCAGTCGTTATTATCCAGTTGCGGTTCGCAGCACAGCTACCAATACGATCTTTAACTTTGGCCGGGCATTAGGAGGATTATCTCCCATTTTAGTTGGATACATCCTGCAGCATGCCAATGTTACCGTTGCGATGGGGTATCTTGCTGGACTTTACTGTATCTCCTTTATCGCCATGATTAGTTTAAAAAAAGAAAAGAATGAGCAAGTTCACCTTCAATCTTTAACTAGAGCAATGTAAAGTGAAATCTGAACCTGTCATGTTGAAAGTTTAGGCATTTAGCCTGATTTTACAAACTAAAAACAAAATAAAAGAACCAAGATGGTGTTACTAACACCATCTTGGTTCTT
>NZ_JBALPZ010000266.1:0-4120 GCF_036965645.1 Neobacillus drentensis | reverse complement strand
TCACATCTGGTCTTGCATCGCCATAGGAGGCTTGACCGGCTACTTTCCCGTCTACCAGAACTTCTAGCTTGGCGACGCCGCTTTGGTCTAAAAACCAGCCTTTTACGGTGTACTGCCCCTTCGTTTTCTCATTGACCGCTGGACTATCTATTACTCCTTTAGCATTTGAAACGTTGACAACTTTTCCAGGTAATGTGCTGGTCCAGCCGTTTTTACCTGTTTCCTTTACCGTTATAGTGTGCTTTCCGTTACTCAATTTCTTGGTATCCAAAGCATAATGAAAGCCAGCATTCCCATTGTTGTAGTCAGGATAAGCGTTTTTTACATCTGGTCTTGCATCACCATAGGAAGCTTGACCGACTACCTTTCCGTCAACCAGTACTTCAATCTTAGACACACCGCTCTCATCTAAGAACCAGCCTGATAGATTCGAAGTTTCATGGACAGTCGCACCTGTGCCTGGTTGATCAAGTACGCCTTTTGTTGAACCATATGTGATCGCCTGTCTGCCGAATTGCTCCCAGCCTCTAATGAAGGCCGCTCGGGATACTTTGCGATTTTTAATGTTCGCAAGCGGATCGTTAAAGTAGACGTAGTTTTGGTCATAACCGGTAAGCAGGACACTATGCTCATGAAAAGTCATTCTAAGCGGCCCGGTTGGCGTTTGGATGGTTCTCCACTGACTACTTGGCACCGTATCGAAGGTGCTTGTAGTAATGACCCAGACCGGTTTCCCTTTGCTTAACTGTTTTAAAATGACATCGAATGAGCTTCCTGTTAAATCAATGACATTTGTATACCTGCTTGCTAACTGAAAGACAGGACCATGATAGACAGAATACCCGATGGAACGGCCGGTAATATCGCCGACAAACCCGGTATTGGGGTTTCCCCAGTAGGTCGTACCTCCAGAGACGCGATAAGGTGTTGGATCCTTTTTGACTTGGCTGGCCAGTGTCATTTTTGAAACATTAATACCTTTGTAACGAAGCAGCATGGATAAGCTAGTAACCTCGCAGCCATTCTTTAATTCTGGCAATTGCGAGACAAGCGGTACGTTTAACGGAGTTTGGGCATAAGAGATGGAAGGCGCTAGAAAACTAGCTAAACCTACGATTCCTAAAGCAAATGCGGAAGAAACGATCCTATTTTTCAGACGATTCACTTGTTCATCTCCTTATTAATTCTCTTTTCTATTCATTAAACAGTTGCTGCCTTAATTTATCCTTAACTGGAAAAATAATCTTAATATTACACCTATTATTCTAGCAGGAATTTAATGGTAATCATAGAGTTTAAATAGATTGGTGCCTGACACCATTAACTGCACAAGCAACATCGCCATAGGAATAAACTGGCCTAAAAATAGTGTAGGTCCACATTGAACTAATGAATTTCACAAGTCTTAAATAAGTCATTTTCGATCGCCCTAATTTTAATTGGCTATTACTTAATTGCAAAAACACTTACTTCCCCAAATAAACCCTCTTTAATGTCTCTTCTTCCATAGGCGAAAGTTTGCTGGCCGTTTGGTCTTTTAGAGACTCGAAATTCTCTAACATTCGTCCATAGTTATAAATTGCAACCAATGCCCCGCCTAATGATCTCCCTTTCGTGATATCCACTTTATCGTCCTGCAAAGTTAAATAAAACACATTATATCTCGAATTAACTTCTTCTAGGTTAACCGCTCCAGCCTTTTGCTGATTTAAAGAAAAATAGTATGGCTCCACATTGGATTCAAGAATTTCACGGGCCTTTAAGAAGTCATTTTCGATCTTTCTTAGCTCTCTCTTGACCTCTTCATTTCCCCCTCTTTCCTCAAATCTCCCTTTAAGTAATACGTACAGGGCGAATAATGCTGCCTTCTCGTCGCTGAATTGAGCTAACTTACATTCTTGATCACGCTGCACATGAAATACTGTCCACTCAGAGCTCGAAGGGTTATTTTTCAGCCGTGCTCCTGAATCAAGATTGGCACTGCCATCCCTATTTTTGGGATAAACATCAATAATGGTCTGCCCATTGATACTCTCTTTACTTGATAAATAACTACCGCTCAGCTGATCAATAATATTATTCAACTCCATTGTGTATTCCACCTTTTTTTACTGAAACTGGTTAATAAGGTCTTCATCCATGAGTTCTTGTATGTTATGGAGTCTGCCTCCCTCGTGTTCACTAAAAGTCATATAATCATGAAGGAAGTTTCTTAAAAAGGTGGTTTTATCCAATCCCTGATGGATCGTTGAATGGTTAATCGTGATTACTCCACTCATTCTATCTGCCAAAACGCTCACTTCCCCAAATAATCCTCGTTAATGTTCAAATTAAAAAACAACTACTAATCTAAAAATATCTCATAGTCTTCATCTGAAAAGGGTTGATCTAATTGATGATTCACCAATAAACTATTGCATTTTTATCCAATAAAGAAAGTAAATAGACATAATCAAACATAGTGGAATAGGCAACTCAGTCTTCCATCTCAATTGTCTAAAAAACAATATGATGATTTTTTCCCAAAAAAATTGAAACTAACTTGCATTACTGTATATCCACAGAATGATCTGTTTTCATGGTAACAGACCATTAATCACCTATTTAAGGTAAATATATACTATTTAAATAGTACAATGGATGCATTACTCCAGACCTTCGAAGGCTTCGGTAGCTGAAAAATCCTCCGAATCTCCTAGAGAAATTCGGAGGTTACGCTTCTTCCTCCTCTTCGTCCGCTTCCTCATTTTCATGCTCAGGCTCCTCCTGTTCGTCCACTTCCTGCAATTTTTGTATCTCCTCCGTCAGCTGTTCAAAAGCATGGAGCCGATATTTGGCACTGGCAATCAGGTCGTCGATAATTTGCACAAAGGTCTCATACTCGACTCGGTTCTCACTGCATTGCTTAATCAGCCGCAAAAAATCATCCTCATATAAATGATATCTTTCTTTAAACACGTCCGCATCCATCGTTAAAAAATACTCCTCATCTACCACAAATTCGTTAAATATTTTTTTCGTCAACCTCCTTTTGGTAACGTCTATCTCATTTTGATCTTTTTCATCTTTGTAGTGCTCGGCATCCTCATACTCTGAACATAACGTGGCATAAATTTTCTCCAGCAGCTCAGTGGGTTCTAAATATTTCAATTCAGCCATTAGGGAAATCCTCCGAAACCTCTTTTTCTAAATTATTGCCATATATAATAAAAAACCTACCTTCAGACAAAGGGAGGTTTCTAAGTATAGTTGTTTAGAAATAATCACATACTCAAGCAACATTATTACAGATAAAAAAACACCCCTTGTTATTTGTAAAAACAAGGGGTGTTCTTGTGTCCATATTGATACAATTATTAAGCTTTAACAGCTGATAAACGCTTCGCTGCTTCTGCCACTTTTGCTAAACCTTCAGCAATAATCGTTTGGGCTTGATCTGGAGCTGCATTGTGGCCTTCGATGACCACTTCGTCAACGATTTCCATTCCGAATAAGCCGCCTGCCATATTTTTAACATAAGTAGCTGCCATTTCCATTGGGGCTGCCTCAGGTGTTGAGTAAATACCGCCGCGTGCGCTTAGGATAATAGCCTTTTTGTCAGACATCAAGCCGACTACACCAGCTTCAGTGTACTTGAAAGTGAAACCTGCTCCAGCTACATAATCAAAGAATGTATGCAATTTCGCTGGGATGGTTAAGTTCCATAACGGGAATGCAAATACAACAACATCTGCCGCTGAAAGAGCATCCATTGCTTTTTGTTTTGCAGCTACAATACGCTGTTCAACATCTGTTAACTCTTCACCAGATTGTAATTTACCAAAAGCATTGAACAAATCTTGGCCAAAGTAAGGCATGTCTTCTGCAAATACATCGTAGGTTGTTACGTTAACACCTTCAAGGTTTTCCATGAAAGTTTCATACATTTTACTAGAAACAGCTTCTGAAGCTGGACGGTTATTTGCTTTAATTACTAATACATTCATTTATATAAAGTCTCCTTTTTGATATTCTTGAAAATAATTATCTCGGATTAATAATATATAAAAATATAATAACACGCAACAAAACTGCTCAGAAGTTTTATAAAAATACTAGTTAATATCGACTAGTATTATAG
>NZ_JBALPZ010000265.1:0-3069 GCF_036965645.1 Neobacillus drentensis | reverse complement strand
AAAAATAAAGAAGACAAGACAAGTTCAAAATATACCACAGCAGTCAAAATGGCAAAATAACTCTATATTTTTTTGTGTGATTGGGTGGTCAAAGAAAGATTCTTTACAGAAATAGAAAAGGCAGGGGTTATCCCTGCCAATGTATTACATAGCATTATATTTTAACATTTATTACTTTGGTTAAAAATGAAAAAGATGCTTGTTCTTTTCTTAGAAAACATCTTATTCTATATTTGCCGGGTTCATTAAATTTATAATTAATGGAATTAGATGAAGAGTAATATATTTTTTGTATTACATTGTTTTCTTTAAAAATATACCAAGCAAATTCAATGTTTTCATAATCGTGGCATACTACCTCTATTTTAATTTCCTTATTTGTAAGTTGAGTGAGCAAGGTATTTTTGATATTGGTTTCAATTAAATATGAGGAGATTTGTTCCGATAAATCCTCTTGATTTGTTTCTTTTTGTTTGGTTATATTACTCCTGATCATTTGAAAAAATCGGAGTAAATTGCTATTAGCTTCCTCTTCTTTATAAAATTGGCTAATTAGATTAGGCCCCAATTCCTCAAGTTCTTGCCGTAGCAAGCCGTCTTCAATTACTCGTTTAATGTCATTTTCAATGGAACCTTCAATATAATCTTCGATTTTATTCCCGATTCCGCCAAAGTTAGCATATACACCTTTTAACCAGTTTTCCTTATCGATTAATCCAATATATGCCTTACTTCCAATTGCAATAACTGGCTTTCCACAGCTCATGCCCTCAAGTGCACTACGGCCAGGGGCAATTATAACATCACTATCTATATATTCCATTAATAACTCGTTATTTTCCTTCCAACCTACAAACTTTACAAAATCACCATTATTGATTTCCTTAACTTTACGTTGCATTTCTTCTTTTAATGTACCATCGCCTACAATGGTCCAATAAACTTTTTGTGAAAAATTATTTTTTGCAAACCTTAGTGCCTTGTAGAAAATATCAATAATAAATTCTTTGTCTTTATCTAGTCTTGATACAAGCGAGATTTTAAACCTTTCAGTATTATCAATAAATCTAGAGTTGTTAACCCGCTTAAATAGTTCCATGTCTACCCCATTAGGAACAACCAAGAGCTTATAAAAGTATTTTCGGAGCCCTTTTTTTGTTAAATGTTCTTTAACAAAGTCCTTTACCCCTTCAGAAACTGTAAAAACCATTTCAACTTTATCGATATATGTTTCAATATTGTCGGTATGTCTCCCATGAATGGTAACAAAAAAAGGCACATCTAATATTCTTGATAATAGTATCGTTAATTTACGGGATTGGAAGGGATGGCTATGAATTATATCTATTTTTTTTGTTCGATTCAGCTCCAATATTTTGTTTACCGTAAGTGGATATTCACTATCATTAAAGTTCGTATTAATTATGTTTATATTGGCTTTTCTAAGTTTTTCCGTAAAGATCCCTTTTTTACATACCACAGTAACATCATGACCATTTTTTTTACAGTGTAATGCAGTTGACATCGCATTTAAGTGTAGTCCGCCTAAAGGTGCATTAAAGAATATAGGTATTAGAATGTGCATGATTTGGACCCTCTAATCTAATGTTTTTATATAATTATAACAAATGAGAATATAAAACGGAAAAACTCTGCAAGTGGTAATCGGGTGTTTAGCAGCATTAAAATAACAAGAATACTTGTAAGATAAAGATAAATAATATTGTTATGGCGAAATCATTTGTTTGATTGTTTTGTTTACTATAATTATGATATAAAGGTACATCATCTTTTAGTAATTACAAAAATAGGAGGAAAATTCTTTGAATAAAAAAGTAAAAGTAATGACCGTATTCGGCACAAGGCCGGAAGCTATCAAAATGGCTCCATTAGTGAAAGAACTAGAAAAAAATAACGACACCATCGAATCCATTGTGACGGTGACGGCACAGCATCGTCAAATGCTAGATCAGGTATTGGAGATTTTTGAAATTACTCCTGACTACGACTTAAACATCATGAAAGACCGTCAAACATTGGTAGATGTTACAATCCGAGGCTTGGATGGTCTAAATAAGGTACTTCAAGAAGTAAAACCGGATATCGTATTGGTTCATGGAGATACCACAACTACTTTTGTTGCAAGTCTAGCAGCTTTCTATAATTCCGTTCCGATTGGACATGTGGAAGCAGGCCTTCGAACATGGAATAAATTTTCGCCATATCCGGAAGAGATGAATCGTCAATTAACTGGAGTGATGGCTGATTTACATTTTTCCCCTACAAGTCAATCCAAGAGTAATCTCCTTCAAGAAAACAAGCAGGAGAACACTATTTTCGTTACGGGGAACACGGCCATTGATGCCTTAAAAACAACTGTTAAATCTGACTACTCCCATCCTGTTCTTGAAAAGCTGGGGAATGATCGGTTAGTCCTTATGACCGCACATAGAAGAGAGAATTTAGGAAAGCCAATGGAAAACATGTTTAGTGCCATCAGAAGGCTAGTGGAAAAACATGAGGATATCCAAGTGGTCTACCCAGTACATATGAATCCAGTTGTCAGACAAATTGCGGATAAAATTCTTGGCGACAATAATCGGATCCAGTTAATTGAGCCATTAGATGTCATTGACTTCCACAATTTTGCCTCTAAGGCTTACCTAATTCTTACTGATTCTGGCGGCGTCCAGGAAGAGGCTCCTTCGCTTGGAGTTCCTGTATTGGTCCTTAGGGATACGACAGAACGTCCAGAAGGTGTCGAAGCAGGGACTCTTAAGTTAGCCGGTACGGAGGAAGAAGTCATTTTTAATTTAGCTGATGAGCTGTTAAGTAATAAAGAAATCCATGATTCAATGTCAAAGGCATCCAACCCTTATGGCGATGGCAATGCCTCTAAGAGAATTGTCGATGCTATTCTTTATTATAAAAATAGGATTGAGGCTAGACCAAAGGACTTGGGAGAGGCCTAGTATTCAAAAAATCTGTTTGTATCCGACAAACAGATTTTTTGATATCATTTAACATATTTCATAAATTCGCTCTTGTGAAATATTATAAATATAAGAG
>NZ_JBALPZ010000264.1:0-6063 GCF_036965645.1 Neobacillus drentensis | reverse complement strand
TGAGAAAGCTGTCCGAACCTGGGTCGCCTTTGGACAAGGGAAGGCAAAAAAAATGAGAAAGCTGTCTGAACCTGGGGCGCCTTCGGAACAAGGGAAGGCAAAAAAATGAGAAAGCTGTCCGAAGATGGGTCACCTTCGGACAGCCTTAGGTGATGTCCTGCTTATCTTGACGGAATCTAACTAACAGTCTTTCCAGATTTACTTTCTTATTCATTCCGAATTAGCCCCAATTATAGCATAGGTAATACCAGTAGTTTTATCATCTGTTGTCAGTTTACTAAAGTAATTCTTTAAGTACATCTTCAATAAACGACTCATTCCCAACCTCAAGCCATTCATCAAGAATAATCTGATAACGACAATTTCCGCTTTTTAAATAACTGTAAATAATTTGCGCCTCATCAATTTCATCTTTATTAATAATAAGGGGAGAGGTAAGGCCGCTATTTTTAATATAAGTAAAAATGTCCTTCGTTATTGTCTCAAGATTTTGTTGGGTATTTATTTTTTTGCTAAATAAAAGTTTGTTTCCCTTTATGAGAAAAAGCTTAAAGGTCGATTCAGTAATGGATTCAGCCACGACAATATTTTGATTGGCTTCCGTGAACTCGATGACCTGCTCTTTATAGAGGAGGGCATTGATCGTTTCAAGGATGTTCCGATACTTAACCGCAGCTTCAAACTGGAATTGTTCAGAAGCAGCTAACATCCTCTGCTCGATTTCCTCTAGTATTTCTGTGTCTGTCCCATTCAACAGAGCAATGATTCTGTCCAATATTTGATTATATTGTTGCAAAGCTGAACCTCCAAGACACATTCCGATGCACATTCCTAAAGAATAATTTAAACAGGGGCCATTTTTCATCGAAGGGTTGCTGCAACTTATTTTAAAAGCTTCTTTTATACCATTGATGGCTCTTTCAACGGTGTACTTGTTAAGAAAAGGACCGAAATATAAATTCCCATCATTCACTTCAAAGTACTGTGACATTTTAAGAACCCGTTTGCCTTCCTCCATTTTTATTACGAGGTAGGTGTAGGATTGGGTACTTTTCATTTTTTTGTTAAAATGAGGCTTTAATTCCTTGATTAGTTTGCATTCCAGCAGAAAAGCCTCGAATTCAGTGTCCGTCAGAACATAGTCAAAATCGTAAAGGTTAGCCGCCATCTTTTTAATTTTTTGAGGATGGGCTTTGGAATGTTGAAAATAAGACTGCACCCGCCTCTTTAGGTTTTTGGCCTTTCCGACATATATGATATGACCATATGAATCTTTCATCAAATACACCCCAGGAGTTAGGGGCAGGGTCTTTACCTTTTCTTTTAGTTTCATCGTGTGTTCACTCACCAAATATAATAGATAGTATTATTTTAGCACATGAAGGGATTATCTAGGATACTGCTTATATAGATAAATAAGCAAAACTAACATCACAATATCTAAACGAGCTTGAAAAGCGAATGCTAGAAAATCAGTATGTAATAACGGAATCTTTGTTACGAAAAGAGCAACGATCATGATGCCAATTAGAGGTACGACCGCATTTTTAACAGATTTATTGACTAACAGTAAAATTCCGCAAACCATTTCTAGGAAAATAACCAGCTTTAACATTAACTGAGGATAGGGCAGTCCTAATCCAAGGAAATGGTTCGCCAATTCAGAACTCATTAATTTCATAAGTGCAGAGGTAATAAAAACATAGGCTACTGCATACCTGATTAGGCTATTTGCTGATAAATAGGTTTTCATGAAAAATCCCCCTTTGTACATCTTTATGCATGAAGAGGGACAGACCATTACAAAAACACCAAATAACGAGAAAATGTGGAGTGCGAGGCAGAAAAATAAAAAACCACTTGGCGTGGTTTTTTAATCGCGCAATGATCCTGCCTCTCGGGAGGTTATTGCACCCTGTCCTTGGCTTACATCTTTTTGAATTTCTTGTTTTACTTTTTGTGTATTAGTTCCTGCAAAGTCTGGATTCATAATCGAACCGGATCCCAAATTCTCTTTAGTTTGTTGATTCTGCTGCATAAAAGCCCTCCTCCATTTATTGTTAACAATCTTATTAGTAGAACCAATAAATAGGAAAATATAAACAACTCATTTTTGAGTTGAATTTTTCTTCCTCATTTCTAGATAGGTTCTCCTGATTCAGCTTCAAATATAGCTATCTTTTTCATGCAAGAGAAAGGGAAGAAACACGGTATCAACCCGGACATTCGTTAAAAAAGAGGGCAAATCGTGGAAAGACCTGTATGAAACGTTTATGTATGCGAAAGTTTCAAGTATAATGAACCATATTCAGATTATGCATATGATATTTCTTTGAAAGAAATCCTATAGATAAGCCGGATAAATACAAAAAAACGAGGTTAATACATGAGTGAAACAAGATTTGAAGATTATAATTTAAGCGCTGAAATAAGGAGATCTTTAGAGGTATTAAAATACGAAGCTCCAACAGAGGTTCAGAGTAAAGTCATTCCATTAGCATTGTCTAATCAAGATCTTGTCGTAAAATCTCAAACAGGCAGCGGCAAGACTGCGTCCTTTGGAATTCCTATTTGCGAAATGATAGAATGGGAAGAAAAATTACCACAGGCCTTAATCCTGACACCAACCAGAGAACTGGCTGTTCAAGTTCGCGAAGATATTACGAATATTGGCAGGTTTAAGCGGATCAAAGCAATGGCCGTTTACGGAAAAGAACCTTTTACGAAACAAAAAGAAGAATTGAAACAAAAAACTCATGTAGTTGTGGGTACCCCAGGACGTGTTATGGACCATATTGAAAGAGAAACCCTAATTTTAGATAAAATAAAATATCTAATTATAGATGAAGCTGATGAGATGCTTAATATGGGTTTTATCGATGAAGTAGAAGCAATTATAAATGAACTTCCTTTGAACAGAGTAACAATGGTATTTTCGGCAACATTACCTAAAAATGTTGAAAACCTCTGCCATAAGTATATGGAAAATCCGATTAATGTTGAGATTGAGGCAGGCGGGATTACGACGGATACAATCGAACATCGTTTAATCGAAGTGAAGGAAGATGAAAAAATTTCACTCCTGAAAGACGTTACCGTTGTTGAAAATCCAGACAGCTGCCTTATTTTTTGCCGTACAAAAGAACACGTTGATACTGTTTATACCGAATTGGAAGAATCTAATTATTCGTGTGAAAGACTCCATGGCGGATTAGAACAGCAAGATCGGTTTGCGGTTATGGATGGGTTCAAAATGGGGAATTTCCGTTATTTAGTTGCCACCGACGTGGCGGCAAGAGGAATTGATATTGATAATGTGACACTTGTTATCAACTATGATGTTCCAATGGAAAAAGAGAGTTATGTCCACCGGACTGGCCGAACCGGCCGCGCAGGTAATGAAGGAAGAGCGATTACGTTTGCAACTCCTAATGAAGTAAAATTCGTTAAAGAAATTGAAAAGTATATTGGCTTCGAAATCCCAATAATGGATGCACCAAAGCCACATCAAGTTGCTGATAAGAAGGCTGCTTTCGAAGAAAAAATCAGCGGCCGGAGAGCCGTAAGAAATAATAAAACCGCAAGAATTAACCAAGATATCATGAAACTATATTTTAGCGGTGGAAAAAAGAAGAAGCTTAGAGCGGTTGATTTTGTTGGAACGATTGCGAAAATTCCTGGTGTAACTGCGGATGATATTGGCATTATTACGATCCAGGATCAAATGTCCTATGTTGATATTTTGAATGGAAAAGGTTCGCTTGTTTTACAGGCTATGGAGAATACAACCATAAAAGGAAAGAAGTTAAAAGTTAGTAAAGCCCTTAAATAATTTACCTCGAGAAGGACGATATGCTGCGCATAATCGTCCCATAATTTATTCTGGCTAATTCCCGAATGATATACGGAACTCACAATAATAAAAATTTTTAGAATATATCGAAAGAAAAGTAAATTATTGTTATAATTAAATATCCAATAGGAAGAATTAAAAATTAGATGTCTTCCGGACAACCGAAGTCATGAACATACAATGTTCATGCTTTTTTTATAAGTTTAAAAGGCTGGAGACCAAAATAAACAACAGATTGCATGGGATTTTTTAGGGGGGATTGTGATGAATAGCAAGGAGAGCATTTTTGAAAAGGAAGGAAAGAAGTTTCCTGGATCGACCTATTCTGAGGTAGTATTGGCACCAGCATTTGAACACGCCAAGAAAACTTTACTAGAGCCGATGCTCGCCGTCCATAAAGCTCACCTGATCATGCTGGTGGAAGAAGGGTTGTTAGAGCTGAGTGGAGCTTCCCAAATCCTGGCAGGTATCTCTGCACTCGATAAGGAGGCCCTTATTCAATCCACTTATGATGGACAGTATGAAGATCTCTTTTTCCTTGTAGAAAGCCAAATAATGAATGTTGCGGGTGAAATTGGTGGAAGTTTGCACCTTGCCAGGAGCCGGAACGATATGGGTGTGGCCATGTACAGGATGGTTCTTAGGGACAAAATTCTCCTCGCTATCGAGGCGCTGCTTTCCTTTCAAGAAACACTTTTGAAGGTGATGGACACCTATAAGGAAACCATTGTCCTAGGGCATACTCATACGCAGCAGGCCCAGCCGATGACGTTCTCCCATTATCTTCTAGGTATGTACGATGTCGTTGACCGTGACTTAAAAAGGTTGAAAGCAGCCTATGATACATGTAATGCCAGTCCTCTCGGCGCGGCGGCCCTGACTACGACCGGATTTCCGATTGACCGAAATAAAGTCGCAGAGTTATTAGGATTCCCGAAAATCATTAAGAGTGCTTATGATTCGATTGGCGGTGCTGATTATCTAGGGGAAATTGCCACAGCGATCCAATTAACCTTTATCAATCTCGGCCGGTTTTCACAAGATCTTCTCTTATGGTCCAGTCAGGAATTTTCAGCAATTCGTGTGGCAGACCCCTTTGTACAAACCAGTTCGATTATGCCGCAAAAAAGAAATCCTGTTTCACTTGAGCATATTCGTGCCTTAAGCTCTAGCGGCATTGGAAATGCCCAAACCGTACTCCAAATGTTACATAACACACCATACGGAGATATAAACGATACGGAAGATGACCTTCAGCCGTATTTATGGAAGGGCCTGCACCTCATTGATCAAGTTTTTCGGTTAACAAAAGTAGTGGTTGGAACAATTGAAGTAAATGAAGCTCAGTTAAAGAGAAGGGCCCAAGAAAGTTTTGCGACGATTACGGAATTAGCCGACACCCTGTTTAGGGAAGCGAACATCCCGTTCCGGACTTCTCATTCAATAGCTAGCCAGGTGGTGAAAATTGCCTTGGCCAAAGGACTAAATGCGACTCATGTCACATCTGCACTCGTGGATGAAGCGGCAAAAGCAGTTGTAGGAATTCCGTTGAATTTACCGGAGGAAACCATTCGCACAGCCATGGACCCAGAACACTTTGTGAAAATTCGGTCTCTGCCTGGCGGACCGGCACCGGAGGAAATGAAACGGGCCATTGTGGAAAGAAAAGCTAGTCTGCACCACCATATTTCTTTATTCCATACTGAGGTTAATCGAATTAAAGTTTGTATGGAAAAACTGGATCAACTGACAAGCCATTGGGCAAAGAAGGATGAAGACGATATCCATACAGGACAATGATGAAGGAGGCAGTTAATACTCTTATTAAGCCGGAAAAAGAAACAATTAAATCTCGTTAATTTTATTTTAATTAAATCCTACTTGATTTATAGGATTAATGAGTTTTATAATATATATATATAACTAAATGGGAAATTAAGTAAAAGCTGACTGATCTACCAGAGGCTCTTTATTTAGGATGAATTGTTCTCCTAAGTAGGGAGCCTCTCAATTTTAGAGGGGATTCAATTAAATAAATTTGAAAAAAGGAGAGTATCTGAAAGGGGCATTTTTATGGACCATAATGAGCTGAAAATGTGGGTAAATGATTATTTAGATTTGTACCTTTATGCAAAAAGTATGAATGATCATTTGTGGCAACAAGAAATCATTGAAAAACTACAAAATTCCCATCACGATATCATAAATGA
>NZ_JBALPZ010000263.1:1200-1666 GCF_036965645.1 Neobacillus drentensis | reverse complement strand
AGATAATAGAGTTCTCATTTTTTTTACTTTGTGAGGTGTTACTTTGGATAAAACCGTTTTGAAAGGTCTTTTAAGTGTTTTAATAGGCATAATTGTATTTGGATTTTTATTTTTTTGGCAAAAAGATATGGGCTTAATTTCAAACTTCTTTTTTTCTATTTCCGCAGGAATCTTGGGGTATATGTTTATATCACCTTTTATATTGTCAAACCAAGAAATGAAAGACTTTGAATCTAAAGTTGATAAATGGTTTGAAGAAGACGATAGCATAAATAAGTAAAGTTGAAGAACATAAATGAGTAAGAAGTATGAATCTCCGAACATATGTAGAGATTCTTTTAATATGCCGAACGAAAGTCTTCTGTATATATGAAATTTACAGTCTGACTGGCAAGTAAATATATGGATAATTACCTTTATTGGCACCAAATTCTTCTTGTGAAAATGGGGACATTACTTAAAAATC
>NZ_JBALPZ010000263.1:0-1130 GCF_036965645.1 Neobacillus drentensis | reverse complement strand
ATTGATTATTGGTGGTGAACAATGAAAAAGACCCCCTGTTTATTATTTTTATTTATTTTCCTATTTGTTGTTACTGCTTGTGGAGGTCCCTCTACATCAACATCTTCCGATTTGTATGTAGTTAAAAAGGCACATTCAAAAGATGATAAAGAAGCGTGGATAATAGCATATGACCCCAACAGTATGACAGAAAAGAAGGAAATAAAAATTTTGGTCCAAGAACCAATGGTTTGGAACTTGATTGAGGTTAATAAAACTTATTTTTCAAGTTACTCAAAAAAAGGAGATAATCCCTGGATATTAGATCAAATTGAACATCTTGGTGACAATGATTCTATTAGATGATTAATTTGAACGATCCCAAATGTGCTTAATAAGAAAGATTTTTGAACTACTGGGGTGCTATAGTAAAAGAACGGAATTAAAATGAAAATGGTTGCAGTCGTCCTATCATTAATTGCTGATGCACTTGGATTTCCGTAATAGATAATCTATTAGCTAAGTGACTTATTCATCTGCTGAATAGGTCATTTTCTTTTTTTAATTTAATATCGCCTTTTGTTTGCCAATGTGAATAGGTGAAGAAATGTACTTAAGCTAACAAGAGTTTAAATAATATAAGGAATAGAATGAAAGAGCCTAATTGATGATGTATGAATTAACGACGGATCGAAGCAGTTGATTGGAACCTTTATAGATTTGAAAAAAAGGAATTTTGAGTTCAATATAGAATATGTACTTGCTAACGTATGCATAGAATGGAACGCTTTAAATTTAGCGGAGGTGGAAAAATGAAAGCGTTATTTATCGGTGGGACGGGAACAATTAGTTCTGCTATCACGAAGCAATTGGTCACAATGGGATGTGAGCTTTACCTTCTTAATAGGGGGAATCGAAAGGATCGCTTGCCAGAAGGGGTAAACCTACTACAAGCTGATATCAATGACGAAGACCAAGTTTCCAGACTAATAGAAGAGATAGAGTTTGATGTGGTTGCTGATTTCATTGCCTTTGAACCTGCACAACTGGAAAGAGATTATCGCTTATTTAACGGGAAAACGAAACAATTTATCTTTATTAGCTCTGCTTCTGCCTATCAAACTCCTTTATGCGACTATCGAATTACAGAA
>NZ_JBALPZ010000262.1:0-8613 GCF_036965645.1 Neobacillus drentensis | reverse complement strand
TTCCAATACCGATCATATAAGTTTTTCATATGTTTATTCATGAGTTCGACTGCTTCTTTTTCGTTGTGATCCTCAATGGCTTTAATAAGTAATTGGTGCTCTTTAAAATTAGTGTCTCGATAATCCGGCCGAGTGACCGTTCGATCCCGAATAAATTCCCACATTTCTTGTTGTTTCATGGCATTACTTATAGCCGCCATAATGTTAATAAATAAGTCATTATGAGAGGCCTTTGCAATACTAAAATGTAATTTGTGATCAGTCTCTGGTACATAAACACCAGCCATGGTTTCTTTCTTCATCTCTTCGATAGTCGAATGAAGTTCTTCAATGTCTTCATCAGTTGCCCGTTCAGCTGCAAATTTGATAATGAGAGGCTCTATCGTCATCCTTGCTTCCACTATATCCTCTGGGGATATCGATTTAAAAAAAATGGCAGATTCAGAATGATCAGGTGTAATCTGATTACTTTTGACATAAACTCCTTCACCCTGACGGGAATAGATAATGCCATTCAATTCTAATGCACTTAGGGCCTGTCGGATGGGAACACGGCTTACACCAAATTGTTCGCACAGCTCTCTTTCGGCAGGCAGTTTATCACCTTTTTTAAATGAACCCAATTCAATTTCAGAAAGGATTTGATGATAAATTTGCATATATAATTTCTTACTGGCCACTGGATTAAATTGAATAACAACCACTCCTCTCAGTGTTCATTGAAATTACACAGGCATTCCTAACTGGAATGCCTGTACAGTAAGGATAAAATTAATCCATGTGTGAGCCGCCATTAATATCAATTTCTTCTCCTGTAATGTAGGAGGCTTCTTTTGAAGCTAAGAAAGCAATCGTTGCCGCAATCTCTTCCGTCTCACCTGGTCTTCCCATTGGAATACCGTCAATCACTTTCTTTGCTTCCTCTTCAGGAAGGGACTTCCAAATATCTGTATTAACAAGACCTGGTGCTACACAGTTTACAGTGATTCCATCAAAAGCAACTTCACGGGCAAGATTCTTAGAGAATCCTAATACGGCAGCCTTTGAAGCGGAATAGTGCGGTCCCCCAAATACGCCGCCGCCTCGTTTGGCAGAAACGGAGGAAAGACTTACGATTCGGCCATACTTTTGCTTTTTCATTGTTTTTAGTACAGCTTGAGTGCATAGGAATAGTCCAAACATGTTCACATTAAATACTCGGTTGATGTCCTCTAAGGTCATATCTTGAACGGTTACTTTTTGTGAAATTCCAGCATTATTGACAAGGATATCAATTCGGCCATAGGTTTGGAGAACCTTTTCTACCATGGCTTCATTCGATTCTTTGCTGGTTACATTTAGTTCAACTCCTAAAGCTTTGCCGCCAGCTTCTTTAATCTCATTCACGACATCGTGTACTCCATCCATATTAAGGTCAGCGATAACCACTGCTGCTCCTTGTTTTGCCAGGGTTAAAGCAATTGTGCGTCCAATCCCCTTTTTTGAACCACTGCCTGTAACGATTGCTACACGATTTTCTAATTCAAACATGTTTCTTCTCTCCTCGGTAATGTATTAGTTTTTGAGTAAATCTTTTGCTGTAGTGACAATATTTTCGATGGTAATCCCATTAAGCTCTAACAACTTTTCATATGGGGCCGACTGCCCGAATTGATCCTGAACCCCAATTCTTCTCACAATCCCCTTGCCTTCCTCCGCAACTACTTCACATACCGCACTTCCTAGACCATTTAAAATATTATGGTCTTCAACTGTAATGATTTTGCCAACCTTTAAACAGTCAACCACCGCTTCCCGGTCAAGAGGCTTTATAGTGTGCATATCTAGTAGTTTTACGGATATACCTTCTTTTTCTAATTGCTTTGCTGCTTCTAAGGCAAGATAGACGGTGTCACCATTTGCAATAATCGCGAGATCCTTTCCGTCCTTGATCTGCTTTGCTTTGCCAATCGTAAATTCTTCATTTTCATCATATAGAACCGGAACTGTATCTCTAGTAAAACGAAGATAGACCGGACCATGCATTTCAGCTGCTAGTTCGATTAATTTCCTAGTAGAATAATAGTCAGCACCCATAATAACCGTCATATTTGGAATGGTTCTAAGTACACCCATATCTTCGATGCTTTGATGACTTGCTCCATCATTCGCTGGGGTAAGTCCGCCATGAGAACAGGCTATTTTTACATTTAGGTTGGGGTAACAAATTTCTTGTCGGATTTGCTCCGCCATTCTTAGTGAACCAAATACAGCGTAAGTGCTTACAAAAGGAATCTTACCTGTTGTCGCAAGTCCGGCTGCTAATCCAGCACCATTTTGTTCCGCTATCCCAACATTGACATGCTGATTTGGAAATTGCTTTGCAAATTCTGTTGTCTTACAAGACTTACCGATATCAATATCCACCACATAAATATTTTTGTTCTTTTTCCCCAATCGGACAATTTCATCACCGAAGGCTTCTCTGGTAGCTTTTTTAACGACAATATCTTTTTCCATTAAGCTCATTATTTTAACCCCCCTGCTACTTCTTCAATTGCATTCAAAAACTCGACATCATTAGGAGCAATACCATGCCATCCAACGGAATGTTCCATAAAAGATACGCCCTTACCTTTTACCGTGTTAAGAACAACACATTTTGGTTTTCCGTTGTTTGCTACACGGATACGATCTAAAGTTTCCACAATCTCTTCCATCGAATGTCCATTGATTCTTTTTGTTTCAAAACCAAAGGCGTGAAATTTCTTTTCTAAATCCTGGTTTGGCATAATTTCTTCGGTTGTACCATCAATTTGCAACCCATTGTCATCCACGAATACTACTAAATTATCTAACTGATATTTAACAGCACTTTGTGCAGCCTCCCAAATTTGGCCTTCTTGACACTCTCCATCACCTAACACAGCGAACACTCGATAATTCTTTGAATCCCTTTTGCCTCCCAGTGCCATACCCACTGCACAAGAAAGTCCCTGTCCTAAAGACCCTGTCGAAATATCAATACCTGGACACTTTTTCATATCTGGATGTCCTTGGAATGGAGAACCAAACTTTCTTAATGTGTAAATGGTGTCATACGGTACATAACCTCGTAAAGCTAGTGCTGAATATTGGATCGGACACACATGCCCTTTTGATAAAACGAACCGATCACGATCTTCCCATTGGGGATTAGTTGGATCAATATTCATTTCCCTAAAATATAGTGCTGCAACAACATCTGCTGCAGATAAGGAACCTCCCGGATGCCCGGATTGTGCCTCGTGAATCATGGTGAGAGTCGTTTTTCTAAGTTCCATCGCTTTTTGCTTTAATTCTTCAATACCAACATCTTTCATACCAGTCACCTCATTCAATTTGGATAAGCTTAAATTGTTATCTTCTTGTCTACTTGTCTACTAAGTTAACTTATGAACTCAGTATAACACCGTTTTCACATTTGTCAATGCAGATTTTTTTAAAAATTAACCACTTGGAAAATGGATAAAAACTCACTGATCTGGAAAAACAAAAAAACCCTCGGTCAACAAAAATTGTTATCCGAAGGTTTGAGACGACTAGATGATATAGATTAATAAACTTTTCAACTAGACTTTTCCAATTTAGTTTCGACATTCGGCCTTAAGACCTTGCCTGACTGTTTTACTAAGAACACAACAATACAAGAGCCTACGATCAAACTGATGCCTAAGAAAATCATGCTAGCATTAAATGATCCTGTTAGATCTTTAATAGATCCCACAATGTAAGGTCCAAAGAATCCACCAAGATTCCCAATACTATTAATAAGGGCAATGGCCCCTGCAGCGGCTGCTTCCGTTAAGAAAGATGGAGGAATCGACCAGAATGGAGAGTAGGCGCCAAATGCTCCACAAAGGGCGATGGTTAAAAAGACAAAGGATAAAACAATGCTAGTATTGGCAACCAGACTGCTGATGATCATGGCAATGGCACTGGTTGTTAAACATGCGGCAACATGCCAGCGCCGCTCGTTCTTTTTATCGGAGTGATTACCCACTAGAACCATCGTAACCATAGCACAAACATACATGAGCCCTAAAACCCAACCCATGGATTGAGTACTAAGAGAGGTTGCTTCCGTTAAACCTTTTGAAATAGTTGGTAAAAACATGACAATTCCGTAGTAGCCAACCATCCAGCAAAAATATCCAATAGATAAGATTAAAACATCGCGATCCCTTAAAGCCTGCAAGAACGTGTAGTGTTTGACTTCCTGTTTTTGAAGTTTCTCTTTTGTTGTAATATCAATTAACCACTTTTTCTCCTCTTTATTTAACCATTTGACATCTTCAAGTTTATCATCAAGATAGAAATAGCAAACGATACCTAACAGCATAGCCGGAATCGCTTCCATAATAAACATCCATTGCCACCCCTCTAATCCAAACCAGTTAACTCCTAGTAAGAAAGTAGAAAGTGGTGAACCTAATGCATTCGCACCTGGTATAGCAATCATAAATCCTGCAATCGCCTTTGCATGATGTTTGGTTTGATAAAAACCGCTTAAATAAAATACCATGCATGGATAAAAACTAGCTTCAGCAACCCCTAAAAGAAATCGTGCTGTATAAAATTGCATGGGCGTTTTTACAAAAGCCATAAAAATGGCAATGATAGCCCAAGTAACCATGATTCTACTAATCCATTTTCTTGGTCCAATTTTCGTCATAATGGCACTGCCCGGTACCTCTAAAAGGAAATAACCAAGGAAAAAGATCCCTGCTCCAAATCCAAAAACTGCATTAGAAAAACCTAAATCTTGGTTCATTTGAAGAGCTGCAAACCCAATATTTACTCGATCTAGTATTGATATGGTAAAACATAAAAATAAAAACGGAATTAATCTTAACGTCACCTTTTTAGTAGTTGTACGCTCTAATTGAAGTATATCCAAAATAATTCCCCCTATCTTTCCCTCCAGAATCTCTGCAAACCCTTACATAAAACAGTTTTAAAAAAATTTTAATAAAAAGATGAAAGCTGCAAAAATAGGAAACATTTAAAATTTCAATAAAACCTTTATAACATTCTCTAATTTTTGGTCAACTATATTCATAGCATCCTTGATATCATCGATTGGAATAACCTTTGTGATAAACAAAGAGGGATCAAATAAATTAGCTGCAATGGCCTCAAGCGCAATCTCAAAATCCTCTCTCACATACATGTTGGATCCACTTAATTCGATCTCTTTATTTTGAATGGAAGAAATATCAATTTCTGGTTTTTTTCCAAAAAGAGCCACTTCAGATACTTTTCCGCCTCTTTTGACGATTTGGAAAGAATCATTCAGGACGGATTGAATTCCAACAGCAATAAATACGGTGTCTACTCCTTCACCATCTGTCGCTTTCAATATTCTTTCAACTGCATCCTCTTCATTTGTATTAATGGGAGAAGTGGCACCCAGCCTTTTGGCAATTTCTAAATTATAATCCAACGCATCTGTTATGAAGATCTTGGATACACCTGCATTTTTTGCAGCGATCATGATACCCAAACCTATCGGGCCTGCTCCGAGAATAGCTATTTTATCGTTAGGACCTGCTCCAGCCTTTCTAACAGCATGAACGCCTACTGCAAGGGGTTCGATTATAGCTCCCTGTTCAAAGGATATAGTTTCTGGTAACTTAACAATTGTGTTTTCCGGAACAACGATATATTCCCCAAAAGAACCGATCCATTCTTGTGTACCTAACACTCTTTTTTCTTTACAAACATGATAATTTCCAGTTTGACAAGATCTGCAAACACCACAGCCATAATGAGGCTCCACCGTAACTCGATCCCCTAATGAGACCCCTTTGACTTCTGACCCAGTTTCTACGACCACCCCTGCAAGCTCATGTCCTGATATGACTGGCGGGATTCGAAAAGGATGTGTCCCGTGGTAAGCATGAATTTCTGAGCCGCAAATTCCAGTTACGACCACCTGAATTTTGACCTCATTGGCATGCTTTATTACCGGTGAACTAACCTTTTGTAAACGAATCGAAAATGGTTTATCGATGACTGCTGCTCTCATAATCTCCTCCTTTTTTATTGTTTTTCATTTCCATCCACTTGTCTTCTTGTTCACTTGTCTACTAAGATGTTATGTATTTAATATACTTTTCTTGATTTTGTTTGTCAATAAGAAAATGAAGAATGATAATAAACACTATTAGACCAATAAAAAATAAAAAAAATCCCCCATTACAATTTTTTAATGGGGAATTTTGAGTATTGGTCTATACAGTTTTGAAAGGTTAATTCATCTAATCCTTCCAATACCGATCATATAAATTTTGCATATGGTTAGTCATAATTTTGACTGCTTCTTGTTCGTTACGATCCTCAATTGCTTGAATAAGTAATTGATGTTCTTTGAAATTAACGTCCCGGTAATCTGGTCGAGTTACGGTCCGATCCCGAATAAATTTCCACATTTCCTGTTGTTTCATCGCATTGATGATAGCACCCATGATGTTGATAAATAAATCATTATGAGAGGCCTTGGCAATGCCGCCATGTAATTTCTCATCTGTTTCTGGTACGTATACACCAGCCTTTGTTTCGTCCTCCATCTGTTTGATGGTTGAACGAAGCTCCTCTATGTCTTCATCCGTTGCTCTTTGGGCTGCAAATTTAACAATAAGCGGCTCGATGTTCATTCTTGCCTCAACAATATCTTCAGGGGTGATGGATTTAAAGAAGGATTGATCCGTTGCAAGTTGATTGCTTTTCACATAAACGCCTTCGCCTTGACGGGAATAAATAATTCCATTTAATTCTAAAGCGCTTAGGGCCTGTCGAATCGGTGCACGACTTACACCGAACATTTCACATAGTTCTCTTTCAGCTGGCAGTTTATCACCTATTTTAAATGCACCCGATTGGATTTCTGAAAGAATTTGATTATAAATTTGCATATATAATTTCTTACTAGATACTGGATTAAAGTTCATAATAATCACCTCTATTTACGATTTGTACGTTGTATTCTAAGTGAGTAATTAGACATGTTTAATTATAATGATATTTATTCAAAAGGGCAATAAACATCCATGAGTCCTCATACAAAACCCCTTTCGCTAATAATGCGAAAGGGGTTTTGTATTTTTCCAGAATTATAATGCGGCAACTTTTTCATTCTTTAATTTTTCAAGTTCCTTATTTAGCTCTTCATCACTCACATAAGTATCAAATGCAGCGTCCAGCTGCGCTAACGGAGCTGAAAACTGATTGCCTGCCAGTACTTCTGCTTCCATCATTAAGATCTTCTCTTCCGCACGTGCCACTCCTCTAGCAATATCATCTGAGTTAAAGGAAACCGTTACTTTCTGAATTTGTTTCATCGACTGAGCCACATTCGCACGGGACGCCAACAATACTTTCTTTTGCTGCATTAGGTTATAGGTTTCCTTGAGCTGGTCCAATTTTTCAACAAGGATTTGGGTTTGTCCCTTAATTGATGCTAGTTGATCCACATATAGTTGCAGCTGGTTTTCTTTGTTGAGTTTTTCTTGGACGGCTAGTTTTGCCATGGCCTCGTCCCCTTGCTCAAGTGCTAGTTTCGCCTGACGAGTCCGCTTATCCACTAATGACTTTGTTTCAGAAATGAGGGCTGCTTGTTTTTTTTCCACAAAAAGTTGTCGAGCTAACGCATTTTGACCTTTTGTGATTTCCTGTTCCATTTCCCGCGAATACTCGTTTAACATTGCCATCGGATCTTCAATCCCATCTAATAATCCGTTAATTTCAGCCATTGTAATTGTTTTTAATCGTTTAAAAATACCCATTTTATTCATTCTCCTTTTTAGTTAAAATCGTTTTTTCCCATTGGTCTAAAGCATTAGCATTTTGGTTAGTGACTGGTAAATGCGCGCCTGCAACAGAGGTGTCAATAAACTGCTGTATCGAAGAAGAGGTTGACTTCTTTTTAAGGCATCTTACGAAAAGAACTAGAACTGCTAGTCCGATAATAAGGAAGAGCCAAGGGAATCCTCCTCCGTGGTGCGCACCGTGAATCATTTGATGTCCGCCAAATTGTGAACTTCTGGCAAAACCGCCGATTCCTCTTAATAGAGACTGGACAATGTTTATGACTAAAATGATCGAAGCGATGAGGCCGCCCCAGAAGATACCTTTTTTTACTTTTGTGTTCATTCCTTTATCTCCTTTCTTTATCTTATGGATTGAATATTAATAGGGGTTGGTGAAATCTTGGTGAAAAGACAAAACTATTTTTAAAATCTAGTATTTTTGTATCATCCGCCATCCGATGGGGAAATTCTGATAGTGCTGAAAGACAAGTTTCTTTCTTAAAATCACAGAAATGTCTTTCATTACGGTTTTGAAGGACAGATTCCTTTCTTGAAATCTCAAAACTGTCCTTCATCGAGGGGATGAAAGACATTTACCTTCCTTGAATTCTCAAAAGTGTCCTTCATCGGGGGGATGAAAGACATTTACCTTCCCTGAATTCTCAAAAGTGTCCTTCATCGGGGGGATGAAAGACAAGTGCCTTCCTTGAATTCTCAAAAGTGTCCTTCATCAGGGAGATGAAAGACATTTACCTTCCTTAAATTCTCAAAAGTGTCCTTCATC
>NZ_JBALPZ010000261.1:0-2357 GCF_036965645.1 Neobacillus drentensis | reverse complement strand
GGTAGATACATAGATTTTTAGATTTATATAGTGTGTCAGCTACACTGGTACTGGGCTTTTATGGAAAAATTACCTACCACCTGGGAATACGGATATGATACAATCTGATATGTAATTGACAGACTATTAAGATATTTTTCGATAGTCAGGGGAGATTGCTAAAGGGGGCAGCTGATGAGAAAGGGAAAGAGGAAGATGCGTTTGGGCAGGGTCATGAAGGTGTTGTTCATTCTTCAGTTTGTGCTGATGTACCTATTGGGGGGGACATCCTTGCCGGAGGTGCTTGCTGAGGGGGATCAGTTCTTGATGTGGAGCGAAGACGGAAAAACGTTTACGTCGTTCGGTCCGAATCAGGAAATACGAATTCATACCGGGCAAATTCGGTTTTTGAAGGGTTGCGGGGAAGGCGGAGCTGATGACTTCGTTGAGCCGTATGCCGATATTTATGTAGTGCCGAGCGGAAAAGGCGCTCCAGGTGAAAAGCTGACGGATGTGTCGGGTTCGCCCAACACGGTACAAGGGGTGCATGGCGGTCTTTTCATATCGGAGGTGATCGGGTACACAGCTCCGGGCGGCAAGATCGGGCCTGGAAAATATACAGTCGTATACGATGAATGCCAAGACGGGACAGTATCGCAGGAGGATAAGGTGTTCCCGGATGCCTTTGAGGTGGTGTTCCCGGCGGATATTCCGAACATCATGGCGGATCCGGCCATCGCGAAAGCGAAGCAAAAGGCAGCCGATGCGGAGGCGGAGTGGCAGGACTTACATGATACATACCGGGATTTTTTCGCACTTCAATCGAAGCTTGGGACGCTCGGGAAGGTGTGGCAGTGCGGCGGCTTGAAGGAAACGGCCATTTCTGTCAGCACAAGTTTCAGTTTGACGCTGGTTTGTCCCAAAATAGGCGGGAAG
The DNA here is from genome assembly GCF_036965645.1 of Neobacillus drentensis. GTDB lineage: Bacteria > Bacillota > Bacilli > Bacillales > Cytobacillaceae > Neobacillus > Neobacillus drentensis_D. Next base: position 1,442 of record NZ_JBALPZ010000261.1, on the reverse strand, counting down.
CCTCTTCCGGGTGTGGTCACCTCTTGGGATGTACAGAACGGAGCGCTAATTGACGGATTCTTTACAGGGCTGACAAAGGGAGTGGAATGGGCGACCGGCGTGAATCCAAAGCAGCTCGTGCTGAAGCAGATCTTGGCGACAGCCTCCCACTATAAAGGGATTGCGGCCGATCCGCCGAATCCGAATTTCCAGAAGCTCACGCCGCTGGATACGCGTGATGTGATAACGACGGAAAGCAACGATCCGGAAACTATCGCCGCTGTCGGCATCGGCAATGAGCTTGGGAATGAGGGGCCGCTCTTGCAGGCGTTCTTGACATCGATTGAAAAGTATCAAGGAAGCGCGATTGCGAAGGACGGCGATTGGGCGTTGATCCATGCGCGGGCTGTGAAGCAGTATGCGGCTCAACTGAAGGAACAGATCAGGCGCACCAACACGTCTATTGCGATTGCGAAGCAGGTGGTAGAGGCCGATCCGCGTCCGCTCGATCAAACGGTGGCGGACCTGCAGACATTCCGCAATGAAGCCGCATCTCAAGGGCTTTCGCCGGAACTTGTGCGCAATCTGAAGAACTTAGGCTATACAGATGTCCAAATCGATGACATGAAGAAGGAGTTCCTTGCGCAAAGCGGTTCATTCAGCAAGGTAGCCATGCTGAATCAGCTTGATGCGTTGCGCAGCACGAATGACGCGTTGAGCGCAGCCTTCGGGGAACTGGCGGTGAACATGGAGGAGGATTGGATCAGCTATTTGACCGCGATGCCGAATGTGCATGATAAAGCCCCGATTGTTAATGCGGGCGGCCCGTATGCGGGGCAAGAGGGAAGTGTGATTTCTTTTGACGGCTCGGCATCGGCAAGCCCGAGCGGCATTGTCAGCTATGAATGGGATTTGGACGGCGACGGCGCGTTCGATGACGCGACGGGACCGAAGCCCACCTATAAATACGATTTGAATGCCAATAAGCTAGCAGGCTTGAAGGTCACAAATGCGGACGGATGGTCCAACATCGGTTACGCGACTGTATTCATCGAGAACAGCGACAAAGGTCCGATGATTACCAATATGGTGCCGGATAGGGCGGAAACAGAAGTGATTACGGGCGAAACGAAGAACTTCGCGATTGAAGCGGGGGATCCGGAAGGCGATGCCGTCCAAGTCGATTGGTATGTGGACCGAGTGCATGCGGGCTCCGGAAGTGCTTATGCGTATACGCCTTCCGATGATAAGGTCGGAAAGCATATTGTGGAAGCGATCGTGACGGATTCCGCAAACGAAAGCTACGAAGCAGTAAGCTGGCCGGTATCTGTCCTCATGCCGGATGATGACGGCGACGGATGGATAAACAATGCGGATTGCCGTCCTAAGGATCCTGGCGTGAACCCGGGTGCGGCGGAAAAACGCGGAAACGGCAAGGATGATGACTGCAATCTGAACACATC
>NZ_JBALPZ010000260.1:0-4672 GCF_036965645.1 Neobacillus drentensis | reverse complement strand
AGATAAAGGAGATAGATGAAAATGTACAATTATACAGTCTATGTAACGCACAACGGAAAAACCTACCAAACGAACGTCATAGCAACCAAAGATCAAACAGAAGAAGAAGTTTATTTAATTGCAAAAGAACAAGTCTTGAAACAATGGTCAAATTAAGTAAAAGATTCTGGAATTTAAAAGTTTTTTTAAAATAATTAATATTCTAATTTAAAGTGCTTTGCTTGAAATAAAGCAAAGCCTTTTATTATATGGATAAGCTTTCTAAAACTTCACTGGTCTAAAAAATGAAAACAAGAGAGGAAATATCCTCTCTTGTTTGAAAGTAGCAATACTCTTTTTATTTTCGGTGCTGGTTACTGCTATCTTTACAATACTAGTTCAAATAACATCCAAAAATATGTTTCATTCCTATAGTTAGCCAACTTTTTTGTTTAAGCGTCCTACCAAAGGTACAACAATAATACCGGCTAGTACAACCTGCATAATGTTTCCAGGGATGGAGCCGAATGGCTGTATCCAGTTACCGTAAAGGATTACTTCAGCAAAATAGTAGCCTACCACTTTGATTATTAATGCCACGGCAACTGCCACAGTGTTTACCAAAACTCTCTTACCAGGTAGCTTTTCTGAAATGAGTCCGGCTAAAAAGCCCATTGTCCCTACGATAATAAAGGTAAAGGGTGACCATATTGCCCAACCAGAGATAATATCGAATAAACCCATTCCGAAGGCACCTGCTATGGCTCCTGTTTTTTTGCCGTAAACCAGGGCGGCGATAAAAAGAGGAACATTCCCCAGATGGATAAGTCCTCCGTTACCCATGATTGGGAGCCTTAGGTTGATGAACATGGTGGCTACAAGTGTTAATGCGATGAAAAGTGCATTAATCACGATGGCTCTTGTTTTTGTTGTTGATGGTTGTGATAATGTAGAATTCATATGATGACCTCGTCTTTTTTTAAATAATATCATACACCTATTTTTAAACTTAATAAATAGTTAATTTAATAATCTTTACATAGTAGAAATAATATCGTAACGCTGGTGACATATTTAAATAAATTGAGGCAGGGTAGCATTTAAAGAAGAATAATCATTCAGAAGAGTGTAACTCAACCTAGAAGTAATTGAAAACAAAGTAGAACGTTGAATCGAAACCTTGGAATATTTCTAGAATAGCCAATCGTATAGTAGACTTTTTCCTGCCCTGATTTTGAAGGGGGCAGCGGTTGCCTGCAGCTTCGTATAGGCAACCCGCTTCCCCATTTTTTTAACGTTTTTCAATATAATTTACAACATCACCGACTGTTTGAAGTGTAGCTGCTATTTTGTCACTAATTTCAATAGCAAATTCATCTTCAATTTCCATCGTCAGGTTCACCATATCAAGTGAATCAGCTTCGAAGTCATCTTTGAATGATGCATTCGGATTGATTTCCTCCATATTGACACCTAGTTGGTCTGCTATAATAGGCTTTAACTTTTCAAATGTGGTCATTGCGGCATCCTCCTAACTATTTCATATCCACTATTATACCATCTAATTTGATACCTAAAAAACTGATAGATGAACATTCTTTTGATTAGCTCTCCCCATTAATGCCCTTTTTAACACTTTGAAAGATAACCTAAGTTACAGTGTTGATCCGATAAAACAAAAATCGACAAATTATCTAAATTTTGAAGTATAATATGGATGAATTAGAAATATAAGGTTATTTCTAAAAGTATGGATGAATGAAAGTAACTGGTAAAAACATACAGACTAATAGGCAGAATTCAGATGTAGAACAGAATATGAAAGGTAATGAAAATGAATATTCTAAAAGACTTTTTGCTGCAACTAACCTTTATGGTTATGCCCATATTTATTTACTTTACCTTTATTACGGAGAGAGTAAAGAGTGATCAAAAAAGAAACATCATCATGTCCTTTTTGTGGGGAATATCGATCGTCCTTTGCATGTCCTTTCCGGTGACTTTTGGTCAAAATGCCCGTCTGGAGCTAAGAATTATACCACTATTATTTGGTAGCTTATACGGTGGTTTTTGGTCAAGTATCTGCTTATCAACCTTAATTATCCTTTATCGGCTTTCTGATGGAATCAGTGTAGGATTTTATAATACTGTTCTTGTTTTATTAGGATCACTGCCTGTTTTCTTACTATTTCAAAAAAAGTTTGCAATGTCGAAGAAAGATAAAAGGGTTAAAATTGCGGTAGGTCTTTCCTTTTACTACTGTCTTATTGGATTAACTATTTTGGGAATTTTAAGAGGATTTACCATTGAGTATCTTAAAGTACCGATTATTCATCTTATCTTTGTAGTGGTGGTTACTTGGTTCTTTACTAGGTTAACTGAAACAATCAGGGAGATTCATCAACTGCGAGTAGAGATGCAAAACTCTGAGAAATTACGAGTGATCAGTGAGTTGACGAGTGTTTTCGCTCATGAAATTAGAAATCCAATGCAAGTTACTAGGGGATTTCTGCAACTTCTTAACGAGCCTGATTTGCCTGATCAAAAGAAGGAATATATCCAACTATCCATTGAAGAATTAGACCGTGCAAATGAAATTATTAATGATTTTTTGTCTTTTGGAAAACCGACCCTCAATAACAACGAACGAGTCAACGCAGGTTATCAGTTACATCGTGTAATAAATATCCTCCAAAGTTATTCCATGAACCATAATGTTGAGATTAAATCAGATATTCTGGACTACTGTTGGATCTATGCAAATCCTCAAAAATTGAAACAGACCTTGATTAATATTTTGAAAAATGCAATTGAGTCCATGCCGAATGGTGGAATCGTTTGGATTTCCTGTTCTACAACGGATGAAGATTATGTGAAAATTACTATTAAGGACGAAGGAATTGGTATGACCAAAAAGCAAATTGAGAGGCTTGGATCTCCGTTTTATTCCTTGAAGGAAAGTGGAACAGGACTTGGAATGATGGTAAGTTACCAAATTGTCCGTTCTTTCAAAGGTAAAATACAAGTGAACAGTCAAAAAGGCCAGGGGACAGAGTTTATTATTCTCTTACCTCAGATAACCTAAGAATGAACATTACGTCAATCAATTGAAAGAGCCGAGTAAGGCTCTTTTTTTCGTTTTGCCGCCAATTTGGTACTACTTGAAAAGGGGCGAGGTTAGTTTTTATAGCTTTTTGGAAACTCCCCACAAAACGGGTGGGGGTTGAAGAAGAGGTTATGGTCGCATAGGCCTTTTACCTGGAAGTCTTTAAATATCCATTGAATATGACCTAAAAATTTAAAGACAGGCCTTTACCTAGGACAACTTCCTGCCGTGATACATATACATGCAGTGTAAATAATTAGTTAATTAAGGGGAGATTTTTAGTGGGTAAGGACATCAAGCAGTATTTTTCAGATAAGGTAATTAGGGTTGACCGAGGCGGCCCAGAGTCCAGAATAGGGAAGTTGCTAGATGCAGGTGACGATTTCTTCACAGTTCTCACAGAGAATGACGGGGTCGTATATTACCATACTCGTCACATTAAGAGTTTTACTGAAAATAAGAATAGGCAGTTTGAAATGGACATTGAAGTTCCAGAGGATCTTGAATATAAAAAGGCTGAAAATTTCCAAGAATTGCTTGAATCCTTGAGTTATCTTTGGGTGAGAATCAATCGTGGCGGTCCTGATATGGTAGAGGGGATCCTTATTGAGGTAAAGGACGACTTTGTTTATGTGGTCACGGATGATGAAGTGGTTCGGATTACGATCATCCACATTAAAAATGTTAGTTATGGTCCTAAAATTAAAATGGATATAACCGAAGAACCTATGTCACAAGGATCTGAAACAATCCAAGTAGAAACATATGAATCACATTCAAATAAATCACGTCAAAAATCAAAAGATAAGAGTAAAGATAAATTTAATGAGACCCATAAAGAAGGTAAAGAACATTTTGAAGATGATTTATCTCTTCTATTATCTTTAATGGAGAAGTTTTTAAAACATTATTCTAGAAGCAACTAATATTTTTAAAGAAATTGGTGCAGGTTAAAATATTACGGACGATTTTTTGAGCAAACAAATGAACACAGAAGGTAAAGCTTCTGTGTTCATTTTCAGATTAAGCTCAGGTCGATTTTTCCCTTATTGGTTTACGAGATCGCTTCGATTGTTTTTTACTAGAGCGTTTTGGAGTAAATATCTCTTATAACAGCTGTATTAATATTTAACTACACTGCCAACTGTGACCTTTTTTCTAATTTAACTATCCATTTATAGTATCCTAACAAGATGAAGAGAAGAATGGGATTTATCATGAGCGAATGCCATAACGTCCACCATCCGTAGTGAAAGTATCCCCACGGTTCTGGAAGTAATGTAACGGTTTCGTAAAGTAATAAAACAATCTCCCATCCAGCAAAATACACTATTTTCTTCCTAACTGACTTGCGAAAGGGATAAAAATTTAAAAATACAACGTTCACAGGTGGGACTAAAAAAATGAGTGCTATGAATGAATTCCAATCCACACCCTTGGAGAAATACCAATAAGCATGATATTTAAAATCAATATAAACGTCAAAGACAGTTTGAAAGGCAATCGTAAACGCCCAAATATGATACATTTGGTTTAAAGAAAGCCTCTTTTTGATTTTAAGGGCTATTAAATTAAAAAGAATGATTG
>NZ_JBALPZ010000259.1:0-5372 GCF_036965645.1 Neobacillus drentensis | reverse complement strand
AAGCCGAACTTATACAAGTACGAATAAAAACTTGTATAAGTTCGGCTTATAATAAAATTTTAAAAATTAAAGAATTGCACCCATTTAAGTGCCACATTTCATTTCTTATTTTCTTAACTTTCCTTAGCTGTTTTTATCTTATTAGTTAAATATCCTAAACCAATGACAAGAATTATACTAGTTGTAGGAATCAATAAATGTACATCCTGAGGAAGAACATCCTCGAATTTTGGTTCTCCAACCATCATTTCACCTGCAGTCCAAGCCAATATTCCAGCACCCACATAAGAAATGATTGGGTACTTTTCCATTGCTTTTAGAATTAATTGGCTGCCAAAAACAACTAGAGGAATACTAACCATAACGCCAATAATGATACCGGCTATATTTCCTTCAACCGCACCAGCAATAGCTAGGACATTATCAAGGGACATGATCGCATCAGCAATAATAATTGTTTTCACCGCGGAAATGAAACTTGAACCTCCTTCTCTATGAACTTCTTCATCCTCATCTATTAGAAGTTTTATGGCAATATACACTAGAAGGAGACCACCTGCAAAAGTTACGAATGGTAATTCTAGTAGGTAAACAATTGCTATTGCAAATATTAATCGTAAAATAATAGCTCCGAATGTTCCCCAAAAGATTGCTTTCTTTTGTTGCTTTTTTGGAACATTACGTGATGCCATGGCGATTACAACTGCGTTATCCCCACTTAATACAATATTGATTAAAATAACTTCTAAAAGAACCGCAAAAGACAATCCATAAATTTCCAAAATGTTCACCTCAGGAATAAGCTAACTAAGTCATTATATTATTCTGAGGTTTGAAAAATACCGGTTTTATGTTATTCAAATATTTTTATATCTGTTTGTTTGGTTCCTGGGGCACAATGAATCAATCAATCTTAATTTTCCTTGTTGTAATTTAAAGTATAGGAATTTTGCAATACGATTCTCCACCCATCCGGATCCTCAATGGTCACTCCCGCATTTTTCCAATATGGATTTTCAGGTTCAACTTCTTTATACCCCATTCGATTCAATCTTTGGACAATCATATCTCTAGCATCTTTGTCAGGGAAATAGAACACGAGCAAATTATCTTTTGTTGGTGCCGGGCACGGGCTGCCCTCCTCATGCTGGGTAAACTCCAAATGGTAACTAGCATCCGGTAACCCTAGCATAATACCGTCATACCCATCGTGTCCTTCAAATGATCCTATTACCTTTAATCCCACCCCATCCCGATAGAACTCTACTAGTTTCTGTAATTGATTGGTAGGTCTTGCAACTCGAAATTGTACAACGGGTAAGTCTTCTGACCAAACCTTTTTCATAACTGCACCTCTTTTAATAAAATTCTGGGCCAAATGGACATCTTTTAATATATTCTTAAGGTTCAAATTTTCAAAGATTATCATAATGAATGATTATTGTTCATGTATTTTTTGTATTTCCCATTAGGAAATACCAAGGCAATACATTTTTACTCTAATCTAATTAACACTTATTATAACAAATAACCCTATAACTGGAAGGATTTCCAATTATAAAAAAAAAATTTAGTACCATTTAATTAATCAAATTAATTTTCTTCATTGACCGCACTATTGTCTACCGTAATTGCAGATGTAATCCACTAGTAATGACAGAAGAAAACCACCTCGAAAGAAGCGGTTTATTTTCCAAAGAGTCATTATTGTCCTGCATCATTTTTAGCATTGTCGTTATCGATGAATTGAGCATCATTTTCAGTAGCAAACTCACTATTCTCGTTGCTTACAATTTGTTCATTGTTAGTATGTTTGTCGGTATGATTTTGGACAAATTTTGCAAAATTACCATTGTTAGGCGAAAAGTTCTTCCCTTGGCTCATGAGAGACCTCCTTGGTGATATATTAGAATGACGGACCTAGCTTAAGAAATAAAGAAGAATTACATAGTTGATATGTCTATGACGAAACGATAGCGTACATCGCTGCGTAGAACTCGCTCATATGCTTCATTTATTTGTTCAGCACGGATGATTTCAATCATAGGAGCTATACTGTGTTCAGCAGCAAAGTCTAGCATCTCCTGAGTTTCACGAATTCCACCTACAAGAGATCCAGCAATACTGCGGCGACCCATAATTAAAGAAAAAACATGATACTTATCTGCCTCAGATGGAGCCCCGACATTTACAAGTGTTCCATCTACCCGAAGCATAGATAAATACGCATCAACATCTAGATTGGCAGAAACTGTGTTTAATATCAGGTCAAATCGACCAGCCAACTCTTTGAATGTGGCAGGATCACTGGTTGCATAATAATGATCCGCCCCCAGCTTTATTGCCTCAACTTTCTTATTCATACTTTGGCTCAATGCCGTTACTTCGGCACCCATGGCATGGGCAAACTGAACCGCTACGTGTCCAAGGCCTCCCACCCCCACAATGGCAACTTTTTTACCTGAACCGATGTTCCAGTGTTTCAAGGGAGAATATGTAGTGATCCCTGCACACAAAAGTGGAGCCGCCACATCCAAACCTAGTGCCTCTGGAATACGGACAACAAAACCTTCCTTCACAACAATTTTTTGGCTATATCCACCGTATGTCGGATTACCATCATAGTCTAATGAATTGTATGTGCTGATAACACCTTTCGTACAAAATTGCTCTTCACCGCTCTGGCAGTATTCGCATTCGCCGCATGAGTCAACAAAACAACCAACACCAACATGGTCCCCAACAGCAAATTTTGTAACATTTGGGCCCACTGCTGCCACAACTCCTGCAATTTCATGACCAGGAACCATAGGGAATATTCCGCCTCCCCATTCATCATAGGCACTGTGAATATCGGAGTGACAAATACCACTAAACTTAATATCAATTAAGACGTCGTCTGGTCTTAATTCTCTACGCTCAATGGTCGTGCGGTCGAAAGGTGCCTTTGCCTTTGGAGCACTAAGAACACCCGTCGTTGTTGTTTTTTTTTGATTATTAGACATTAAAACAACACAATCCTTTCTAGCTAACACCGAAGAATATGATTAACAATAATAGAGTTACCCCTTTCCTGTACCCTATACACAAATGATAACTAAGCACTTAAATACGATTTATTCGTTTATGGACCAATTAAATCTAATTATCTCTAAAAAAAATATCTCCAACAATGTTTAAAGTTGAGTTGAGCACACTCATATGAACTGATCTTTTAGAAAAATAAAAAGAAGGATCAACCAATTGATTGACCCATCCTTTCATCTAAATAGAGTATTTATTGGAATTGTGGAATGGTGGATAATGAATGGAATGCCTTATCCACCTCAAGTCATGGCAGAACAAGTGGGAATGTTGCTAGAAAGGAATTTATACTTTATTTCAGCTGTGGTCCCAATAATATTGTGTTAATCTTGAATCAATCCTTTGGACATTTTTTCAAACAGTTCCACTGGTAGTGTAAATTTGGTTGTTTTATCGTTACGTACATATGTTACTATTTCTACCTGATTCCCTTTTCTTACGACTTCTAATAATGAATTCTCACCTTTATCCCTAATTGAAACATATAGACCATTTTTCTTTTCTTTCTCTTTATATTCATAGTTCATAAAACCACTCCCTGTTTATTTTATTCAATAACCTATTTAGAAAATCCTTCTTGAAGTAATCTGAGATAAGGACCCGGCTATTTTTGTAACTGAAAGCCATAGGATGTTATTCAGAGCTTATTTGGTCACGAGAAAAGTGAACCACTCGTATCTATGTCCAATTTAACGGGAGTATCAGATAGGAGCTATACGGAAATACTTTTAAACTAAGAAAGGCGATGCTTAAAGAAGCATCGCCCATCTAAAAAGTCCTCAATTCATTACCTTTTTATTTTAATTTCCCTCCAAATACGGGGAAGAAGCTATGCTCACCATAATTCTGGATGTGCTCTACATTCTTCAAAGTTTCCATATCTGCATCTAGAATAGCAAAATCAAGCTCTGCATTGTTTCTCATGTGATCCGGATTTGCTGTCTTAGGAATTACTACAAGACCTAGCTGAATATCATAACGCAGGCAAAGCTGAGCAACAGATACGCCATACTTATCAGCTATCACCTTAACCTCTGCATTATCAAGAACTGCACCGTGTGCAATAGGTGAGTATGCCTCTACCAGGATGTCATTCTTCTGGCAGAATTCGATTAGTTCCAAAGGAGTATTGCTCACATGTGCTAATATCTGATTTACCATAGGCTTTATCTCACAGCTTGCAAGAATATTCATTACATCATCCTGAAGGAAGTTGGAAAGGCCGATTGCCTTTACCTTTCCTGTCTTATAAGCATTCTCCATTGCTTTCCATACTTCTTTGTTTTCCTCGAAGTAACGGTTCTCGTCACGGAACTCCATCCAAGGCTGTGGGCTGTGGATAATCAAAAGGTCAATGTATTCCAGTCCCAGCTTTGCTAAAGACTTATCAATGGACTGCGTAACTGCATCATATGTTTTTGCCTCTGCAGCCACCTTTGTCGTGATGAAAAGTTCTTCTCTTGCAACACCGCAAGAACGGATTCCTTCGCCTACACCAGCTTCATTCATATAAGCCTGAGCAGTATCAATATGACGATAGCCCAGAGAGACCGCATCACGCACCGCCTGTGCGGCCTGTGCATCGTCAAGCAGCCAGGTGCCAAGACCTAATTTTGGAATTTCTATACCATTTGATAATTTGTAAGTTTCGTTAAACATATTTTTGTCTCCTTTGCATTGTTATATTTTTGTAGTACCTTATTGACTTTTTTATCTTATAATTCAAGTTTGCACATGTGGATATCATTATCCCTAAAAAATTCATGCATCGCTTTATGCCTTATTAATCAACATCTGTTTATAATTATAAAAAATCCCTATATACTTTCAATGGTTAAATTAACGCATATCGTTGATTACTCAACAAATCAATTAACATTGTTGATTATCTTTTACTAAAAAAGCCGTTTTCTCGACAAGGAAACGGCTTTTCTTAATACTAATTCATAATTTTTTGGGTTCATTTCCCCAAAACTAACACATAAGGAACCACAATCACACGACCCCCTCGTATTGAACCAGCCCCCACGAAAAGTATATTTCTAATAATCAGTGAAAAAATAACTGTTGTATCCGAACTTCCAAGGAGGAATTTATCATGGCTCATTTCGCTGACCATCACCATACAGGTGAAACGGTAATGGAATCTGGACAATATATTGATGCAGGTGGAACAAAGAAGGATCTTCACCAAGGCGATACATTTCCAAATTGTCCTGTTTCAGGAGAAGCAACAACTTGGTCACATGCAAGCCATGTTCATCGTACAGGAGAAACTGTTATGGAAT
>NZ_JBALPZ010000258.1:2271-6615 GCF_036965645.1 Neobacillus drentensis | reverse complement strand
ATGTAAACAAGGTCATGACAATATCATAGAAGGTGATTCATTGAAAAATAAAGACATGAAAAAATGAAAGCGAATTCCCTAGAAACAAGTTGATTTGTAAGATGTCCTTAAATGTAAAAACCAAATATTTTTATGCAATAAAGGATCCATAAAATATACACAATCAAAACAAGGAGGAAAGAATTCTATGAAATTATCATATGTAACAGATAGCTTAGGCCATTTGCCATTTGAAAAAATGTTGGATACGGTGGCTGAAATGGGGATTAATACCATTGAAATGACAACAGGAGGCTGGTCACCTGCACCACATTTGCGTTTAAATGAATTGCTGGAAAGTGAAGCAAAAAGAAGTGAATTTCTAGGTGAATTAGAGAAACGGAATATAAAACTTTGCGCATTAAATTGTTCCGGGAATCCATTAGATCCAGGCGAACTTGGCAAAGAACATAGGGAAGTAACAGAAAAGACAATGGATCTAGCTGGCCTGCTTGGTGTTAAGAAGGTCATTATGATGAGTGGTCTGCCGGCAGGAAGCCCAGAAGATAAAATTCCTAACTGGATTACCTATACAGTAAGCTGGCCTCCAGTATTAAAGGATATTCTAGATTATCAATGGAATGAGGTAGCCATTCCTTATTGGAAAGAGCTAGTGAAAAAAGCTGAATCATGCGGTGTAGAAAAAATTGCCCTAGAAAATTTCAGTTCTATGTTAGTTTATAATCCGGAAACATTATTTAGATTACGAAATGCAGTTGGCCCAATGGTTGGTTTGAATTTAGACCCAAGCCATTTAATCTGGATGGGTGCAGATCCTATTTTGTCAGCCAGAGAACTGGGAGCAGCGATTCACCATGTTCATGGTAAAGATGTAAGAATGGAAAGACATTTATCTGCTGTTAATGGTGTATTAGAAACAAAAGAGGTTACGGATACAGCAAATAGAGCTTGGAATTATGTGGCTGTCGGCTGCGGTCAAGATTTGCAATGGTGGAAAGAATTCTTCTCGGTGGTTCGCATGATGGGATATAACGATGAGGTATCACTGGAAATGGAAGATCTAACCATGTCCGTTGAGGGTGGAATTAAAACGTCGATAGATGCTTTAAAACAAACACTTAGCTTTTAAAAATACAGATATTTCTGATGAATAAACTAAAAATTGATGAATTGAGAGGAGTTTTTACTATGTTAAATGGAGAGAAAAAAATAGCAAGACCACTACGCTGGGCGATGGTCGGAGGCGGAAGAACTGGACAGGTTGGTTATAAACACCGGATTGGTGCATTAAGAGATAATACCGCTTTTCAATTAGTAGCAGGTGCATTTGATATTGATGCTGAAAGAGGAAAGGACTTTGGTGTCAATATTGGGGTAGAGGAAAACCGCTGTTATCCTGATTATAAAACATTGTTTGCAGAAGAAGCTAAACGTGAGGATGGTATTGAGGTTGTTTCCATTGCCACTCCTAACGGAACTCACTATGAAATTACTAAAGCAGCATTGGGAGCGGGGTTACATGTTATTTGCGAAAAACCTTTGTTCTTTACCGTTGCAGAGGGTGAGGAAATTAAAGCCTTAGCAGAGAAACAAGGAAAAATTGTCGGAGTTACGTATGGTTTTTCCGGGAATCAGTTGCTGCTTCAAATGCGGGCAATGATTGAACAAGGCAAGATCGGTGATATTCGTGTAGTTGATTTACAATACACACATGGATTCAGTGCAACCGAACAAGGTGATAAAACAAATGCTGCGCAAAAATGGCGTGTAGATCCTAAGGTTGCCGGGCCAAGCTTTGTTTTGGGAGATCTCTCAACGCACACTTATTATATGTCCGAATTGATTATTCCGCAGATGAAAATTAAAAAATTATTATGTGATCGGCAGAGCTTTGTTGGAAGCCGTTACCCTCTAGAGGATAATGCTTTTGTTCTGATGCAATATGAAAACGGAGCAGTAGGTAGACTATGGACATCTTCGATCAATGCAGGATGTATGGACGGCCACAGAATTCGCATTGTCGGATCGAAAGCAAGCCTGGAATGGTGGGATAGCAAACCAAATGAACTTAGGTTTGAAGTTCAGGGAGAACCTATTCAAACCTTAATTCGAGCAATGCCTTACTTGGATGAAACTTGTAATGCGGATGAGCGTTTGGGAGCCTTGCATCAAGAAGGGTTAACTGAATCATGGGCAAATATTTATCTGAAATTTGCCATTGCTATTGATGCCAAAAATCGCGGTGATGAGGAAACATTGAAAAATCTGGTATACCCTGATATTAATGCAGGAATTGAAGGGATTCGCTGGATTGAAAACTGTGTCCGTTCAGCAGAAAACGGCTCAGTTTGGGTGGAATATGAAAGCAAAAAACCACAGCTAGTGTAAATTACACAGCATCGATATGAGAGAACGACCTCTAAGACCGGGGGGCAATTACTGTAGATTGTTCCCCGGTTAGATAAAATATATCTTTTATCTATTGTATAAAATGAAAGCGTTTTAAATTGATCCCGGATTTCATTTTGATTTCATCAAAGAATCTGTCAGAAGAAATTTGTTAAAAAAACAATTAGACAAAGGGGAATATTTAACATGCAAAATCTCAACGTTTCAGAGAATCCAGTTCAACTGGAACATGTCCAGGGAAAGAACCCAAAAAAGTTCTTGAAATTAATAACAACTGTATCAACATTTGGGGGGCTATTATTTGGATATGATACAGGGGTAATTAATGGAGCACTTCCATTTATGGCTAAACCAGACCAATTAAATCTTAATGCCCTTACAGAAGGGTTAGTAGCGAGTTCATTAATCTTAGGTGCTGCTTTTGGTTCAATAACGGGAGGCCGGTTATCTGATAAAAAAGGACGAAGAAGCCTAATCATGTATCTAGCAATTTTATTCTTATTTTCAACAATAGGCTGCGTTCTTGCACCAAATGCCTCCATCATGATTGTTTTCCGCTTTTTACTCGGTCTTGCTGTCGGTGGTTCTTCCGTGATCATACCATCGTATCTTGCAGAAATGTCTCCATCGGACCGAAGGGGTATGATGGTCACTCGAAATGAATTGATGATTGTAACTGGGCAGTTTCTAGCTTATATCTTTAATGCAGTCATCGGAAATGCCTTTGGAGATACAGGACATGTTTGGCGTTACATGTTAGTCATTGCTACATTACCAGCTGTGGCTTTATGGATTGGCGTGGTTATTTTACCAGAAAGTCCGCGCTGGTTAGCATCAAAAGGAAGAATGGCTGATGCACTAAAAGTGCTTCAAATGATTCGTCATGAGGGGATCGCTCAACAAGAATTAAATGAAATAAAGGCACATATCCAAGCAGAGCAAAAAATGGAAAAAGGATCACTAAAAGATTTAAGGATACCTTGGGTTCGAAAGATGGTATTAATAGGGGTTGTCATTGGATCCATATCTCAGTTAGTCGGTATCAATTCAATCATGTATTATGGAACACAAATTCTTGAAAATTCCGGTTTTGGAACAAAAACGGCTTTGATTGCAAACGTGGCAAATGGATTAATCGCCGTTATTGCTGTTATCGTTGGTATGTCCCTCACGAACAAAATTAACAGACGGACCATGCTGCTTACAGGTTTAACTGGTGTAACAGTAGTTCTTATTACGATTGGTATTTCTACTTTCGCACTTGCTGGTTCACCTGCCCTGCCATTTGTAGTATTATCACTGACAGTCCTATATTTAGCCTTCTTCCAAGGGGCAATTGGCCCTTTAGGATGGCTGATAATTGCTGAAACTTCTCCTGCTCGTATACGTGGTGTAGGTATGGGAATTGCTACATTATTCTTATGGCTTTGTAATTTTATAGTAGGACTTTTGTTCCCTACTCTTTTAAGTACACTCGGACTTTCAGGAACATTTTTCTTATTTGCTGTGTTTGGATTCATTGGGATCGTGTTTGTAGCGAAAAATCTGCCAGAGACAAGAGGGTTATCATTAGAACAAATAGAGGATAACTTTAAAATGAGAGCATAGATAAAATATAAATGAATAACAGAAACGCGGAGAAGGTCTAGAGGGCCGCTCCGCGTTTTTTTGTATAGGGTTTTTTAACGGAGATTATTTTCTTTTCGCTTAAAGCAAACATACTTTCATAAAAAACGATTCGAGCTTCTCCATATTGATCCATTGAATGGTTAAAAGATTGCATTGTATGTTGAATGAATTCCATTATTTTTTTCATCATGATTCCTCCCTAGGAATAATTTGGTTAATTTAATTTTGTACCTTGGGAGTCGCTTTAGCAATCGCGATGAAAACGAAAACAAGTATAAAAAAAACGCTAACACTGTTAATGAAAGC
>NZ_JBALPZ010000258.1:0-2222 GCF_036965645.1 Neobacillus drentensis | reverse complement strand
TGTTAATCTTGAATGTTGACTTCCGCTCCAATCAACCAATAATTAAAAAAAGGGCATAAAGGACTTTTTCTACAAAAGATCCTTTATGCCTTTCGATCAATTATAAATAGGGTGATTATTATAGTACTTTTCCAATACTTCCAAGGTCGTTTCTTTTGCTTTTTTTATAACTTCTTCAGGATCCATTTGATAATATTCTGGTCTGAATAACTCAACGGATGCAACAAAATCATAATTCAATTCTTTTAATCTTTTTAAATGTGCTTCTAAATCAATAACTCCGTGCCCAGGCCATACTCTGTCACTATCACGCATTTGGCCAATCGGATAACCCTCAACATCATTGATATGGAAGATAAACAATTTATCTGCTGTCTCATCTGTTACATCTTCTAATCTTGACCCCATTCCAGTGAATTGGAAAGTATCATACACGAGACCCACATTATTTCGATCAACAGCTTTTACAATACTATATGCTTGTGCGAAAGTATTAACTGTATTTTCCTGAATTCCGATAAACTCAATCGCAATCTTTACTCCGTATGGTTCGGCTAGATCAGATAGATGAGTTAAAACTCGAATACAACTGGCATTTACTTCTTCCGTTAATGTTTTTCCTTTTTCCGTCACATCAATATTAGAAGGTACCACGCAAATATATGGACAATCTATTTTTTTACAAATCTCCAAGTATTCTTTGAATTCCTCAATAATCTTCTCTTCGTCTTCTTTCGTCCGGTTATTAAAAAAGCATAATGCGTTCAAAGATAGTGGTTTAATATGATGGGTATCAAAATAGGCGTTTAAATCATCTAATGTATATTCTTTAAGATAATCTTTTAACTGATCAATTGAACGAATTTCAATAAAATCGTAACCGTGTTTTTCGCAATACTCTAAATTCTGTTGAAGAGAAGCACTCTCGAATGTTGTACCTTCATTAAATGATAATTTCATGGGTAAACCTCCATTTCATAACTTATGTATGCGATTTCAGTTTAATGGAAATTTTCCTTCATTACTTTATATAATCTTGCTTTAAAATTGTGTTTTGGTGCTATTTTATAATTTTTTTGATAACTTTTGGTAATGAATTTGGGCTTTGCAACAGAGAGTATAAACTAGTAGAAAAGTTCCTAAAAATGGACCATTACTTTTGAGTCAGGATAAAATATACTATATTTAGTAATGTTAGTGTTTACAATAAAGTGAGAGGTGAAAAAATGAATTTCTATATTCCAAAAGTAGAACCGGGCATCAAGTCAAAAAAGGGATTATATTTTTATGAACCTTCCGCTTTAACGAAAGAATTATATCATTATGTCCTATGGGGCGGTGAATATATAGTAGATGTTCCCTACAGCATTAAGCGTGACTACATGAATTCCTTTATCATTTTTTATATAAAAAAAGGATCGATGCAGTTCCACTATCTGGACCAATCATTTGTAGCCTCGAAAGATGATATTGTTCTGTTAGATTGTAAAGAAAAAAATAACTACTCTGCACTGGAAGAAACAACCTTCCAATTTTTTCACTTTACTGGCATTCATACGCAAGAAATGTATAACGAGTTATACAAAAGAAAGGGCTGCACGTTTAGACTGCCGGATGAACAAAATAATATTCCCAATATTTTATCCCTGATCGCGTCGAACCAGGAAATAGACTTTACAATATCCCTAGAAATTTATAAACTGCTGGGTAATTTAGTAGAAAGTACCCGTAATACGTTTGAAAACAGAAATGCAAATGTGGCAAAAGCAATACCACCCGAAATTCAAGCTGTACTGTCCTTTATCAGTGAGAATTACTCATCTAAGATTTCTGTCGACCAGTTGAGTGAAATATCCAATTTAAGTACATATCATTTTTGTCGTACGTTTAAAAAGTATATCGGAACCAGCCCTCATCAATATGTCCTGAATTCCAGATTGATTCAGGCTAAGAATCAATTGGTGGAAACCAATCTTTCCATCGAGCAAATAAGCATGGATTGCGGATTTAATAGTATTGGCCATTTTATTAAAGTGTTCTCCCAATCTACTGGGGGCATCACTCCTGGAAAGTTTAGAAAGCTTTGTTTTTAATTATCTATTTTAGTTATGTTAAACGATATTATTTTTATACCCTATTGATTGGAGCGGAAGGTGCTCGACTCCTGCGGGAGTACGGGGCCGGGGAGACCCCATAGGCGCTATAAGCGCCGAGGAGGCTCC
>NZ_JBALPZ010000257.1:2227-2442 GCF_036965645.1 Neobacillus drentensis | reverse complement strand
TTGTATAAGTTCGGCTTATTTTCATGCAATAAATACTCATCTAACACGCATTTTTTTATTGCCAAATAATAAAGAGTAAGCTGCTTGCTTTTAACCTGAGAAAAGCGAGTTCGGAACATTTCTTTGGATTGCACGATCCAGAAGGAAGATGGATTGAAATTTGGGAGAAATAATTGTGAATGAGCATTTAATTTGAGTAAAGGGGCAATAGTTTA
>NZ_JBALPZ010000257.1:0-2181 GCF_036965645.1 Neobacillus drentensis | reverse complement strand
AAGATTCCGCTACTAATTAAGTGATTAAAATTAAGCGATTTTTCAAAAAGGAAGGTCGCTTTTTCTTCTTCAAGTAATGGAGCAGGATTGCTGAAGAAGACCCTAAAATATTCTATGTTTCCAATGTGATATAACCATTAGTTGACTAAATCAATTAAATTGATTGACTTAATCAACTAAATATTATAAGGTATTGTTAGTGTTAAATAGTCTGAAAATTAAGGAGAAAAAAGATGGAAAAGAATCAATATGTAGAAAAAATCCGGAAATTTAATCGGTACTATGCAAATGTTCTAGGAAAAATTGACCAAGAAATCTATAATAAGCCTTTTCCATTAACAGAAGCTCGTGTTATAACTGAAATCAATTATAGAAATGGTTGTACTTCAACTGAAGTTATAGAAAATCTCGGAATAGACCGTGGACAGATGAGCAGAATAGTTCAAAAATTTGAGGAAGAAAAAATTATTTTCAAGAAGCAAGCATCAAACGATAAACGCCAATACTTACTTTATCTCACTGACTATGGTAAAGAAATTTATAATGACTTAGTTGAAAATGCAAATCGTGAAGTTGCAAAAATGATTCAAGAAATATCGAATCGTAATTTGACCAAGCTAATCAATTCCATGGAAACCATAGAATCCATATTTACTAAAGAATATCCTTCTCAAACAGAGGTATCCATTCGAACTTTTCAACCAGGAGATGTGGGTTTCGTAGCTCACCTCCATGGAACTTTGTACGAAAATACTTATAAGTTTGGAAGAATGTTTGAATATTACGTTATGAAGGGCTTAACTGAATTTATGCTCAATACAGATGGGGGAGAATTATGGATTGCTGAAGTAGATGGTAAAATAGTAGGTTCGATTGCGATTACTAAATCCAATGATCTAGCTGCCCAATTAAGATGGTTTGTTTTGGATGAAAATTATCATGGTATGGGTATAGGTAAGAAACTTATGGAGACTGCCATCGATTTCTGTAAAAAACAAAGATACAAACATGTTTACCTATGGACGGTAAGTATTTTAGAAACTGCTCGTTATTTATATCGAAAATATAATTTTACATTAACAGAAGAAAAACAAAATTATGAGTGGACTGGTTCGAAATTAGTAGAAGAAAGATGGGATTTAGAACTATCCGATGAAAAGTAAAACAACCAGTTCTTAACCCAGAATGAATCATATTTCAAAGAGGATTTTTTGATATGGATACGTTTAATTTTCAAGGCGGAAAACTCCCATGATGGTTTATTCATGGAGTTATTTATGTGTGTGTCCATTTGAAGTATGGTGATTTATATAAAATAATTAAGCAACCCGAAAGCTGCTTAAATGTCTATTGTCTTAAAATATCCACTCCATCTGGTAATTTTTATTTTGTAACATAGAAAATAGTTTCAGGTTGTCCATCAGGCATTGTTCTATGTTCAACATTTGTAACATTTAATTTATAAGTGGATTCAATATGATTAATGGCCGTATTATCGAACCAAGGCTGCATACCAACTGCATAAATCCAACCTGCATTTTGAGAAGTATTAACATGACCTTCAGTCGTATATTGACCTTGTGATTTTGCCCATTTAATCCAGTCTTGAGTCATTGTTTCATCTGTCCATTCAATTGCAGGCATTGGAGCTTCAATTATGGGTGGAGTTGCTTGTCCTGGTTCATTTTTCTTGACTTGACCATATCCAGTCCGTTTTCCACCATATTTTTGACCTTTACCCACTTTAGCATTGTCAGATACCTTGGTCGTGTTAATGTTGTTGTCTTTGAGTTGATTCTTTGTTGTGTCAGTTTCATTACATGCAGTAAGTGCTAGAGCTAATACTAAAACAAGTCCAAGGAGCTTCATTATTGATTACCTCCATTAAAGTTCGTACCCATTTAGTATTCAGAATCTCGTTTGTTTGTATTCAGTAAAGAAGGTATATAACTTCTTATGTAGAATGGGCAGTGGGAGAATAGCTAAAAGAGCTTCTCTTTTTTATGCTTTTTAAAGCATGTTGCTGATTTTGTTATTTAACTATCGGGGTAGGTGTGCGGCCGAGCCTAGGTCGTATCATATAGCGGGTGGGACTCCCGCCGAGTAAGAACTAGCCATTCGCTCGTAGCGAGTCTTGGAGGGCTAACGGTAACTTTAGTCTTTAAGCGTAGACAGTTAGGT
>NZ_JBALPZ010000256.1:0-1400 GCF_036965645.1 Neobacillus drentensis | reverse complement strand
TTGAAAACTTAGATAATATTGTAGATAAAAAAACATTTCAAAGGGGCATTATTAACTATGACAAATTCAAATTGGAAAATTTATTATACAATTGCTGTAATAATTATACTTGCTGCCTTTGAACATATTGTAATTGGATTGTTTCCGCCACTTATTCAATACATAGCAAAGGATTTAAATGTAGATATCGCAAGTTTGGGTTTTGTTTCAGCTGCCAATATTTTGGTTACCGCCCTATCCTCTATTTATTGGGGATACCTCTCAGCGAAATATCCACAAAAGAGGATGCTAATTATAGGAACCTTTATTTGGTCCGTATCAATATTCTTGACTTCAATCAGCAGCAGTTATTTTCAAATCATGTTATTTCAAGTAGTAACCGGATTTGGCTTGGGTTGTATAGCATCCATTGGTTTTAGTATTTTAACTGAATTTATTCCCGATCAAAAACGCGGTTTCATTTTAAGTTTTTGGGGTATGGCCCAAGGTTTGGGCGGAATAGCTGGGTCTATTTTGGCTTCTTTAACTACTGCAAACAATAGTTGGAGATGGCCATTTGAAATAGTAGGTTCACTTGGCCTGTTTGTCATTTTTTGTTTTCTTTTTATTGAAGATCCATTTAAGGGTCAATTAGATTCAAAGCCGAAAAATGATCACTATAAACTTGAAACCAAACATATAAAATTTCTTATCTTAAAAGGCAGCAATGTGTATTTGTTTTTGCAAACATTCTTAATGAATATTGCAACAGGGAGCCTGATTTGGATTCCAACTTTATATACATTTAAAATAATGCAGCAAGGCTATAGTATGGATACAGCTCTGATTGTCTCAGGCTATCTCTATGCCATTTTCCAGATTGGAGGCATAGCATCATTCTATTTCGGGCATCTGGGAGATAAATTCCAAAGGAAAACCTTTAGAGGACGAGCATTTTTAACCTCCTTCTTTGTGTTTATTACCATGCCCTGTTATATGGCGTTATTCTTTGTGCCAATGTCTAACCTATCATTACCTGATCATAATAATGAAATCATTATTTTAGTGAGCATTTTAAGACAAATTTTCATCAATCCTTGGGTTACACTTATGTTTGTTTTATCTTTGTTTGCTTCAGCAGCCCAATCCGCCAATACACCTAATTGGATGGCACTCATAACAGATGTAAATCTTCCTGAACATAGAGGGATCGCCTTTAGTATCGCTAACCTTTTCAATAGCTTGGGTAGAACAGTGGGAAACGCAGGTGTTGGTATCTTGCTTGGCATATTTTCCACTAGATTCAATGAGCCTTATAGTTATATCTATACTTTATCTTTACTGCAAATCTTTTTAATACCGTCAGCCTTATGTTATATAAAAATGTCCAAAAATAATGTTACTGATATAAAGTATGTTTT
>NZ_JBALPZ010000255.1:973-4533 GCF_036965645.1 Neobacillus drentensis | reverse complement strand
GTATTAATACCTCGTACTAATTATACGTAAAAAAAACTTCATCAAAAAGCTACCTTATTGGTAGCTAGATCTATAAAAGGAAATCACCATATAGTTTAACAAGAATTCTTCCACGTACTTAAATTTTGGATTAGAAGGTTACAATAACTTTGCCTTGTGAATGTCCAGTAGAAACTTTTATTAATGCTTTGTTAATGTCATTAAAATTATAAATTGAATCAATAGAGGGTGTGATATTTTCTTTTTCAACAAGATTTGTGATTCTTTGTAATTGACTGCGATTGGCTTGCACGAATAAAAATCGATATTCATTTTTATGTTTACGTGCTAAAGAATCTACGCGAGCACCCACTAAACCAAACAATAATTTTTTCCACATTGGAAAATTATTTTCAACTGCAAAGCGATAATTAGGTACTGCTTTCAATGATACTAACTTTCCTTGAGGTTTTAAGATACCAAGTTCTGCTTTTATCTCTTTTGCTCCCAAGGTGTCGATAACATAATCTATATCAGATAGAACGTCGGCATAGTTTTCCTCATGATAATTTATGAACCTATCAGCACCAATCGAAAGTGTACGTGATCTACCTCTTTCACTGCCGCTTGTTATAACATATAATCCCATTGATTTGGCGATGGGGATTGCCATAGCACCAAAGCCACCGGTTCCACCAGGGATAAATAACTTTTTGTTAGGCTGAGCATTGAGTACGTCATTTAATGCTTGATAAGCAGTCAAAGCAGTGAGAGGAACAGCGGCTGCTTCAATAAAGGATAGATTTTTAGGCATTATGGCTATAGCATCTTCATTGACGACCGCATATTCAGCAAAAGCTCCAATTTGATTAACTGGCAACCTCGTATAAATGTGGTCACCAACGTGGAAGTTCTCAACATCTTTTCCAACGGCTTCAATAACACCAGATAGTTCATTTCCTAAAGTTAATGGTAAATCATAATCAGAAATCATTCGAATATTTCCATTTAAAATGAGGATATCTAATGGATTAACACCTGCTGCTTTTACTTTAACGAGTACCTCCCGACTATTAATTTCTGGTATTTTAATATCATTCAATTCCACTTGAACTTCTTTTGAATATTTCTGCATTTGAGCAGCTCTCATTATTTCATCCTTTTCCTTTACAATTTTTTGGTACCTTTTCATGAAATGCAATCTCTAGCGTTGAATGTAGGTGACTCAAAACAAAAACCAGTGCTTGAAGGGGTAATCCCAAGAATGCACCAAACGCCTGCAAATGCACGAAATTCATGCGTCAAGCACTGATTTTCAGGTTGAGTCACAGCTGTTTCCCACAATTTCTAAATCTGATGAAAGAATGGAGTACAATTTTTCAGTTGTACGCCATTCTTCACCCTATAAGCTATACTTACCCCTCTTGAGATTGCAATTCTTTCATCGTAGGATAATCCGTATAACCCATGCTTCCGTTACCACCGAAGAATGTTGTACGGTCTGCTTCATTCAAAGGAAACCCTTTTTTGAGACGTTCTACTAAATCCGGATTAGCTAATGACCATACACCGACTGGTACCATATCAGCTACACCATTATCAATATCTACACGAATATCTTCTAGAGCACGACCAGCTCGATTGACTAATAATGGATTTGACCAGATTGAACGAATTTCATGGAGCAGTGTTTCGTTTCCTAAATGCATAACATGAAGGTAAGCTAAATTGAATTGAGTTAATTCTTTTACTAGATGGAGATAAACTTCAGGTCCTTGTTCACCTTCTTCAATCCCCCCAAGAGGTGACCCTGGTGAAATACGAAAGCCTGTTCTTTCTGCTCCAATTTCTTCAACGATTGCTTTCGTTATTTCGATTGCAAAGCGAGTACGATTCTCTATTGATCCACCGTATTTATCCGTTCGTTTATTAGAATTTTCTCCGATAAATTGATGAATTAGATAACCATTTGCCCCATGAATTTCAACACCATCCGCTCCTGCTTCAATAGCTGCAGATGCTGCTTTTCGGAAGTCTGCAATTGTCGTTTGAATATCTTCTTCACTTAACTCACGGGGAACGGGTATTTCCTGCATCCCTTTAGCAGTGAACATTTCTACACCGGGTGCGATCGCAGATGGTGCAACTGCTTGACGATGATGTGGTGTATTGTCAGGGTGCGACATACGACCGACATGCATTAATTGGATATATATATATCCACCGGCTTTATGCACATCATCCGTAACTTTTTTCCACCCTTCAATATGCTTTTCAGTATAGATACCAGGTGACCATAAGTAACCTTGTCCATCATCAGAAGGTTGTGTACCTTCACTAATAATTAATCGCATAGATGCTCTTTGAGCATAATAAAGGGAACTTAGTTCTCCCGGTGTACCATCTTCTTTTGCTCTACTACGTGTCATTGGTGCCATCGCTAAACGATGAGGTAATTCCAAATTTCCAATTTTCGTTTTGCTCCACAATTTATCCATTTTTGTACACCCTCTTCAAATTATGTTACCCGTTGTATACGTGTATCCTTTTACCATTTGTCTGAAATCTTGGACAAATCACTGTATTAGTAATCTGTATTAGGAGAGATGTGGGTATATCGCAGATACACCACCGGCAAGATTTCTTTGGATCTTTCGGCTCACGTCATCAGCAATAATTTCAAAGCTGTCGGATTCTAATCCATCAATAGCAATTTTTGCGATATCCTCAGGGTTGGATTTGGGAACTTCTAAGCTCGAAGTCAAGTCTGTCTCCATGAAGCCCACATGTAATCCAACTACTCTCACATTTTGAGGATAGAGATTTAAACGTAGGTCGTTCGTCAATGCCCACTCTGCCGCCTTTGCAGTGGTATAAGCGCCAACAGTTCCCGAACTAACCCAAGATAATGCGGAAAGAATATTTAGAATCGATCCTCCCCCATTATTTGCTAGAATCGGTGCAAAAGTACGAACCATGGAAAGTGTGCCAAAGAAATGCGTATTAAACTCCAAATGTATTTTATCGAGATCACCGTCAATCAAAGAAGCACCTGTAGACGATCCTGCATTGTTGATCAAAATCGTAACATCCTTAGCGACCATAGCGGCTGCAGCTACCTCTTGAGGGTTGGTAATATCAAGCTTTACAGGAATTACACCGGGAATGTCAATGGACTCAGGATTTCTTGCACCAGCATAAACCTTAGCCCCTCTGGATAGAAGTTCAAGTGCTAAATGGCGTCCAAAACCTCGGTTCGCGCCGGTGACAAATGCGACTTGTTCAGAAATTTTCATTTTTATGTGCTCCTTTTATTATTTAATTTTGGTACAACAAAATGTCTTCCTCCTCAAAACTACGCAAGTAATGATTTCCTTAAGAAGAGATTTTGGTCATTGGCAAGTCTCGCTATATGGGAATGGTCATTCTAAAAAGCACAAAAGAATGATCCCTACATGGAGAGAGCTTTAAGTATGGCAAGACTCATATACGAGAACGACCATTCTAAAAAATGTATAAGCAAGGATATCTTCTTATGAGTAAGCTTTACTACAGCTCAGACTTACTCATATAGGAACTAT
>NZ_JBALPZ010000255.1:0-931 GCF_036965645.1 Neobacillus drentensis | reverse complement strand
GTCATTACCCTTAACCCAACACATACGGTATGCAGATGTTCCGCCAGTTCGCCGGCATCGTAATCTGAGGTAAATTCTCCCTCCTCCTGCCCCCACAGAATAATATCCTTGAGTAGCTGCTCTGATAGTGTGAACGATTCAGTGGACTTTGAATCCACATCGGCATCGCGCATTGCCAATTCCACCGCCGAATTCACCATTAAACAGCCTGAAGGCGAGTTCTCTTCACCATTTATCATGAAACTAAAAATTAACTGGAGAGCCTCCGCTGCTGTCTTGGAGCGTTTAACTTCTCCCGTAAGCTCAGCACTGACTTTATCGCGAAATCGATCCATAGCTTTCAAAAACAGCGTATGTTTGTCCCCAAATGTGTCATACAAACTTCTGCGATGGATTCCCATATGCTCGACCAGATCACTCAAGGATGTCTTCTCATAACCTTGTGCCCAAAAGAGCTTCATCGCCTTGTCTAATACTACGCTCTCTTCGAATTCTTTATTTCTTGCCATTCTATTTTCCTCCTCCCATAGTCACTATAACATATTGAGAACGTTCGGTAAAGAAAGTAAGTTGATAATACTTATTCCAAATATTGCTAAATGCAGGAAACTATCTATAGCTCAAATATGGAAACTCCACAATCACTTCTACATTTTTATATGTCAGCATAACCTAAATCCCTTGATTATATTATCCCAAGAATCTTACCAAAGGTTGATTTTTAAGGAGAACACACATCATTTATGGGATTAGCATTTTTTATTGGTATCTGAATCAAAACCGACTGGTCGCTTGAATTTGCATAAACAGCCCCATAAATTAGCACAAAGGATATAAGTAAGAAAGTAGTCATATTTATATTCACATCAACTTAACATTTATAGGTGTATTTTTCCAATTTCCTTCTTAAAGTAGTCGAGTAGAAGAGAAC
>NZ_JBALPZ010000254.1:0-4491 GCF_036965645.1 Neobacillus drentensis | reverse complement strand
GTCATTTTTTATTTTTCTAATAAATTTTATAGATTATTAAAACACAAGGAATATTTAATAAAATTTGTCAAAAATTATAAATCAGGTGGTGATGTAGATGTCTCTATTTCAGAAAATGAAGAAAGCCAAGATCAGTGTCAAAAATAGACCATCTACGATCCCTGATCAGGTTTTAGATGGACAAAGTAAATTATCAGCGTCACTAAAAGAAACGGAATCATTAATAAAAAATGTGTTAGGGAAAAATGATGATTTTCAGGTAAAACATTTTAAAATATTTGGACAGTATCAGGCGGCCATGTTTTATTTTACTAATTTAGTTAACCAGGATCATGTCAATAAGGATATTTTAAGACCGCTTATGTATGTTCCTGAGCATTTAATTTCAAAAGAGAAGCCGCTGAATCAATTAATCGACATCATCATGCACGAAACCCTTTATCATGGTCAAGCCATGGTAGAAAAAAGTTTAGATAAGCTAATTGCAGTTCTTTTACGCGGGGAAACTGTTATTTTTGTGGATGGCCTCACTGAAGCCATTCATGTATCTACAAGAGAAGTGGAACATCGTTCTGTCACCCAGCCGGAAACGGAACAGGTTATTTTGGGACCGCGTGAAGGGTTTATTGAAAATATTGATACCAATATTGCAATGCTTAGATACCGCCTGCCGACAGCTGATTTCCAAGTTAGAACAATGGAAATTGGAAGATTGACGAAATCAACCGTTTGTTATTGTTATATAAAAGGAGTTACAAACGAGAAGGTTATAACCGAGGTCGAAAACAGACTTTCGGCTATTGATATTGATGCCATAATGGATGCGGGGTATTTAGAACAATTTATTGAAGATAATCACTTTACACCGTTTCCCCAGATACAGACAACAGAAAGACCAGACAAAACAGTTGCCAATTTAGTAGAAGGCCGGGTTGCCATCCTTGTAGACGGGTCCCCTTTTGCGCTGTTAGTTCCGGTTGTCTTTAACCAATTCTACCAAACGGCAGAGGATTATGCTTCAAGGTTTTTGATGGGTACTTTTGCGAGATTTGCTCGTGTGTTGGCACTTGTCTTTTCACTGATCTTTCCTTCGCTTTATGTGTCGTTGATTGCGTTTAATCCTGAATTGCTTCCGACCGAATTTGCTGTAGCCGTAGCGGGTGGGAGGGCCGGTGTCCCCTATCCTGCTGTAGTTGAGGTACTAATCATTGAAATATCTATGGAAATTTTAAGGGAAGCAACGGTACGGCTGCCGAGACAAGTGGGTGGAGCCCTATCCATTGTAGGGGTGTTAGTTGTCGGGCAGGCTGCTGTAGAAGCCGGTTTAGCAAGTCCCATTACAGTGGTAGTGATTGCCTTAACTACTATAGGATCTTTTGCAACACCAGCATATACAGCTGCTTTTGCCTTAAGGATGTTAAGGTTCCCAATCATGATTTTAGCAGGAATATTTGGTCTTTACGGAGTCATGATCGGAATTATCCTTACTTTCAATCATTTACTGAATCTTAAATCCTTTGGAGTACCATATATGGCACCCGTTTCTCCAGGAAGTTCACAGGGAATGAAAGATGTTGTCACGCGGAGCCCTCTTTGGTCGATGTCGAAAAGACCTAGTTTTCTACAACCTGCAAATCGTAAAAGACACGAACAAGATGATAATAAACAGTAGAAACTAAACAATGGGAGGGCACTTACAATGGAAAACCACAGGGAAATCACCACCGTACAAGCCTCGACGATCCTAATAAGTACCATCATTGGTGTAGGAGTACTTCCATTGCCATTGTTTGCTGTTCGAGGCGGGGGATCAGGGGCGCCGCTTGTCACGTTAGCAGGAATCATTCTAGCAGCAATCGGGTTATTTATTCTTACAATATTAGGAATTCGGCATCCAGAAAAAACAATTATCACCTATAGCAACGATATTGTCGGAAAATGGCTAGGGAAAATGTGTAGTATGATTGTGATTTTCTTTTTTATCATTTTATCCGCATTGGCTGCTCGTGAATTTGGAGAGGTAGTTGTTTCGGCTGTTTTAAGAGAAACCCCATTGGAAGTCACGGTGATAGTTATGCTTCTCATTGCCTGTCTGAGTGTGAGGTACAATATAAACACTTTTGCATATATTCACAATTTCTATGTACCGGCTATTTTGGGGCCAGTCTTAATTATTGTTGCATTTTCTTTGAAAAATGCAAATCCCCTCTACCTGCGTCCTATCATTGAAACTAATTTATTCTCCATGGTCAAAGGTATGTTAACGATATCTGCTTTGTTTCAAGGTTCTTTTATCGTTACAATGGTGATTCCTTTTATGAAAAATCCTAAGCAGGCAAAAAAGGCCAGCTTTTGGGGCATTTTTATATCAGGAGGAGTTTATCTGTTAATTGTGATCGCTACCATTGCTGTATTTGGAACGGAAGAGATTAAACAGATATTTTGGCCAACACTCGAATTAGCACGGACCACTGCACTGCCGGGAAATATCCTGCAGCGATTAGATGTTATCTTTTTAGCGGTGTGGGTGACAGCTGTATTTACAACCTTATTTTCAAGTTATTATTTTACGATTTATTCTTTAAAACAAATGGCCAAACTAAAAGACCACCGGATGTTATCGTTTTTTATGATGCCATTTGTGTTTTTTTTAGCAATGCTGCCGCAAAATATTTTGCAATTGTATGATGTTATTCAAATTGCGGGAAGAGCAGGCTTATTAATAACTATTCTATACCCCGCAATGTTATTAGGTATTGATCTCGTTAGGGGGAGAAGTAGGAGGAAGAAAAGTGATGCACAAGAATCATAGCTTACGTCTAGTCATCATCTTGTTTCTCCTCTTTCCCCTCCTCTCCGGGTGTTGGGACTCACAAGAAATCGAACAGCGTGCAACTGTATTAGCAATTGGCATTGACCAAGCTTCTAATAAAGAGGAAAATCAGCAGTCCGAAGGGGGGATTACCCATTTAGATAAAAGCAATTCTGCCGAACCAGAAGAAGAGCTGATAAGGGTGACCGCACAAATTGCGGTTCCCGGGCGTATTCCACTAGGACCCACACAAGGTCAAAGTTCACATAATTCAGTATTAATTGTCCAAGTTGTAGGTCACACCATTCAGGACGCTATGCTTAATCTTCAACAGCAGGTTGCTTATGAAACGTTCCTCGGACATTTACGTATTATTGTACTGAATGAAAAAATAGCAAAAAACGGGACACAACGATTTAATGATTTTTTGAGGCGTAATCCACAGATCCGCCGAACAGCCTCACTGGCAGTTTCAAAAGAGCCAGCAGAAGATTATATGAGGCTTATCCCTGAACTGCAGCGGATACCATCATTGTATTTAGCGGACATGGTCGATAACTTATCAG
The DNA here is from genome assembly GCF_036965645.1 of Neobacillus drentensis. Classification (GTDB taxonomy): domain Bacteria; phylum Bacillota; class Bacilli; order Bacillales; family Cytobacillaceae; genus Neobacillus; species Neobacillus drentensis_D. Next base: position 1,113 of record NZ_JBALPZ010000254.1, on the reverse strand, counting down.
CATTAGGCAGATTCCCACCTAATTTCATTGGTTTATTCTGGACGATACTTTCTAGTAAGGGACAAGATCCGTATCTTCCTTATCTTACTATTAAAGATAAGAAGTCTATTCAATTAAGTGGATTGGCCTATTTTAGAGGGGATCGGATGGCAGGTAAGACATCGCCCCTTGAAATAGGATTTTATATGGCGATAAGAGGGATCGGCAGGGGTGGATATAGCGCCTTTATAAAAGTCCCGGAGAAGGATGAATTTGTACTAGTTAAGGCAATCTCTCGAAAAACAAAAATAAAGGTTAAACTAGTGGAAGGGAAACCTCATGTGGATATCAAGGTTCGTTACGAAAGCGAAATAGAAGAAAAGACCAGTCAAAGTATTTATATTAACAATTCATCTATTGTTGGGAAAATACAAAAAGAAACTTCCAAAGAAGTAGAAAGATCTTTAAAGAAGCTAATTGCCAAAACACAAAAGGCTGAAAGTGATATTTTTGGCTTTGGAGAACATGTCCGAGCCAAATATCCGAAATATTGGGCCAAGGAAATTGGAACGAAAGAAAATTGGAAAAGAGTATATAAAGACATTACTTATGATGTTCATGTCGATACTCGTATTCACCGGGTAGGAATGAAAGCAAAATAAAGGTGGAGGACTAGAGAGAATGTTTATTGGTTTTTTACCATATGTCATTGTTATCTTCATCGTAACAGGGCTTTTCATTCTCCTGGTCGATGCCAAAATGTACAAAAAAGAAAAACAGAAAAAAGAACATAAGGCATCATTAATTTTTGGATGGCTGAATATAGCCCTCGGCCTTGGATTGTTTTTGACAAATTGGGTATACAATAATTTTATTTGGTAGTTTGTTCTTTGATCAAACAAGATATAGGAGGATAAACAAATGGAACATAATGAAAAAATGGAAAAATTACTTCGTGATTACGGCTATCCTGAACAATCCATTCCAAGACTAGTACAAGAAATAAGCTCAATGAGCTTTGAAAAGGTAAAAAAGCTAATTCTTCCATATAACGATATTACAGCAGACAAATCATGAAATGAAACAGAATAACAAATAAGAAGACCCGGTTTATTCCGGGTCTTCTTATTTGTT
>NZ_JBALPZ010000253.1:0-5584 GCF_036965645.1 Neobacillus drentensis | reverse complement strand
CACGGGCGGTGCCTGTCACCAATTTCATTAAATCAACATTTGTTAATATGACAATGTGAGATAATGTGGTCGTGTAATCATATTCATGAGGTAAGCTGAATTCTTTGAATTCGGCATTCTTTTTTTATTTAGGAAGTTGATGATCGCACTGGCTGGCTGGATGCCAACGCCATGGCCGTAATACTTGTCATCGCCAAAATAGACAACATTTTCGGCTCGCCAATGTGGCTGTTTCGGGTCAAAATCAGGATTGTTAAAATGTAAGATATCGCCAGGCAGGAAATCATCCGAATAGATATTATAAACCGGCAGATCCTCATCGAATTGCCAGCCCATTAAGTAAATCCGGGCAAATAACATATCAAACCTTTGACTTCCAATTGAATAAAGAGTGGCAATATATAAAACAATCGCAATAGCAGTGGAACATTCAAACGCATAAAGCTTCCCGTTTTTCAGGATGTCCAGGATCGCAACAGACGGTTTTACCGATGGTTTCAGCAAAAATCCACCGTTCGATAACCGATCCCAGTACGTCTTATTGCAAAATGCATACGTGAATGTCGTAAACTTTACCCCGCTCTTGTTAAGTTCTTGAGCAGCTTTCATGGTATTGGTACGAAACAAAAGTTCAAATTCCAGCTGATGAATCGTTGGATAATCATATGAAGAATGATAGCCCGCCATTAATCTAATAATCGTTCGTTCAATCGGCTTGGTAATTCCCTTTAGGTCACCCGGCTCAACAACTTGATGATTAATTCTAATCATTGGACCCTCCCGATTTCAAAAATCAACTCCTTCTAAAAATATGAAACTTTTTTAAATATAGTAGCAGTTTAAAAATTTACTGGTGTCTCACCACAACTTTTGCTAAAAAAAACGCCCCATCAAAATTAAGATGATGGGGACGCATTTTTGGGTGAAATCATCCTGGTAGTTCGTTTATTTCTCATGAATTTTACATACATCAAGTAAAAGACAAAAGCACTGATCTCTCGTAAGATGGTGCATAATTCCATCGAAATTCGCATGCTCGAGATTTCTAACAACCAAATGCCGATTTGCGGGGCAATAAAAGCGACAAAGGATAAAAGGACATTATAGGTGGTAATACAATAGGTTCTCTTCTCTTCTGGTGATTGCTCCAACAATAAATTGAACAATAAAAGCGTTGTACCGGAAACAAAAAATCCTGATGTCATCGAAACAAAGGTAATATAAAATACATTGGTCGACAAAATGTTTAACACAGGGGCTGTGGCCATTCCCACTGCCACCCACACGAGCATCAAAGTGTTAGACCTTTGCTCCGCCCACTTTTTCCATAAAGGAAACGAGAAAATTTGAACGAGTTGATTAGCAACTGAAAAAATACTAATCCAAAGGATGGTGGCATGCACATATTTGACATTGTAAATATTAAATAAGCCCCACACCATCTGCCAGGTAAAATTAAAGCAAAGAGCTGTAATGAGAAACCATTTGTATCCTGGATTCTTAAAAATCGACCAATCCATCGATGATTTTTTTTGCTCGGCCATTATGAGTGGTTTTTCTCGGTGCTTCATTAGAAAAAAGACTTCTAGTAATCCGAAAAGGAAAGCAATCCCAAACAAAATTTGATAGGCCCAGGCATGATGGGTTTGATTTTTCATGACAACCCCGATAATCAAAGTGGTGATCATCCCCACAACCGTCAGGAGCCTATTACGGTCACTAAAAAAGGATCCGCGCCGGTTTTCTTTAATCATTCCGCTAATCAACGTTTGCCAGCCAACGTTCGAAATAGTTCCCGGAACATTCATAAGGGCTACGATCAGCAGAAATGTCCAAGTTTGATAGGAGGAATGAAGGAAAACTACTCCTGCCAACAGTAAAAACATGATTCTCGCCCAGAAAACAGACATGGCGACCGTTTTCTTTTGTAATTCCAAGCGGTTTAATAATATGGCTGCTAGTATCGTCATAATCAGAGCCACCAACGGGGGGAGGGAACTAATTAAGCCCACCTGGTAATTTGTAGCTCCTAAAATAGAAATAGCAAAGATAGGAAAGAAATTACTTGCAAGATTCACAGCGATGGTCGAGACCATTCCATGATAAATACTGATTTTTTCATTATATGTGCGCATGTGCTGTCACCGATTTCTTTTTAAATTCCAAAGTAATTATACAACCAAAAGCGGTAATCTTATAGAAAATTATTAGGATATTTATAAAAAATTCGAGGCACTAAATAAAATATAAAACGCTTACAAAAATTGGTTTAAATTACCGACTTTTCTACCAAAAAAAATAAAATGGCCAAATGAGTTTGCTTTATTAATATCTTTCTGCTATAGTTAAGGAGAATTATTTTTGTGAGTCGGAAAGAACGTTAAAGTGAATACTGCTTTTTGTCTTGAAGATTTGAGCAAGGATAGTAACAAATTGTGTGCAAAAGCACACAGCAGGAGGAACCACACATGGAACAAGGTAAAGTAAAATGGTTTAACGCAGAAAAAGGCTTTGGATTTATCGAGCGCGAAGCTGGAGACGACGTATTCGTTCACTTCTCTGCAATCCAAGGCGAAGGCTTCAAATCTTTAGACGAAGGTCAAGCAGTTTCTTTCGACGTTGAACAAGGTCAACGTGGACCACAAGCTTCTAACGTTCGTAAATTATAATTTTTAAACCATATGAAAAAAGACTCTCATTGCAGAGTCTTTTTTTTATTCCTGATTATGTCAATGTTCATTCTGCAGTGGTAAAATTATTCTTTTCAAAAATAAATGTTATAATCATAGAACATACATATTAAATGGAGGGTATTGTCTTTATGGCCATTCTGCGTACACAATTAGAACAGTCCGATTTGACTAAATATATCCCGCCCAAAGGGAATTATGAGCCATTTCGGGATGACGAACATTATAAAGAAAAACTTAAAGAATGGGGATTGCCAACGGCGAAAAAGGAGTTTTGGTACAAAGAAGGCAACTATCAGCGCCTTATTACAATCAAAGGCTATGAGACCTATGGAAATACCGGAGAATTTAACACTCTTGTGATTGAATTTCAAGATGGGAATTTGACATGTATCCATCCGGCTTTTTTAAAAGAGATGCAGCAATCTAGCTTCGGTAAGGAGAGTTTGATTAACCTTGATGAGAAGGATTCTTCCGATGAAGCAGGAGCGTCTACTTTAGAAGAAGCCAAACTGCAAACCGAAATCGCTCCTTCCTTAGAAACTCCGAAGAAGGAGAAACCAGCCAAGGAACCTAAGCCAAAGAAAGAGAAGGCTCCTAAAATCGAGCTTCCTAGTGATAAAGTACATTTTACCGCGGAAGTGAAACAGTTTGCCCTTGTCTATAATCCTTTTAATGAGGAAAATGATGAAGTGGTTGTACTGGAAAATGTCAAAATTGTTCAAGAGAGTCCCCTTGAACTTGGACTAGCCTGGTGTAGCCATAGTAAGACATTGAAGAAATTTGAATTGGCAGCTGGGGATGTACTTGAATTCGATGGAAAAGTGGCCGCCAAGAAAATGGGGAAAGGCAAAGATGCCCCGGAGGAATTTATGGTCGATACAGCAGTATTATATAAAATTAATAATCCATCCAAAATCGTGAAGAAATAGGACTTCGGAATGAAGTTCTATTTTTTTATATCGTAAACAAATACTTTATAAGGAAAATGAACCCACAGTACGGTATAATGGAACTTCGGAGATTTTTTATTTTTTTATAGGAGTATATTAATAGTATGAATCAAACTTTTACACTTAAAGAAAAGACCAAGCAAATTTTTGTTTTGCTTGTGCCCATTTTAATTACCCAGCTTGGCATGTTTTCAATGGTATTTTTTAATACGATCATGTCAGGAAGATATAGTAGTTCTGACTTAGCGGGAGTGGCCATTGGCACCTCCATCTGGAGTCCCATTTTTAATGGAATTAGCGGAATCTTTCTGGCTGTGTCCCCCATTGCGGCTCAGCGGTTTGGACAAAAAAAGAATGACGAAGTATCAACGGTGGTTAAACACGGAATCTTTCTATCTATTATCATTGCCCTTATCATTTTTATTCTTGGATATTTCTTTTTAGATCCTATCTTAGACCTCATGAAGCTTTCTCAAAGTGTTCAAGGTACAGCCTTCGATTATTTGGTTGGGCTCAGCTTTGGAATGCTGCCGCTTTTTATTTTTAATGTACTAAGGTCCTTTATCTATGCCCTTGGTAAGACACGCGTTATTATGGTGATTATGTTGTTATCCTTACCTATTAATTTAATTTTGAATTACGTCCTGATCTTTGGAGAGTTTGGTTTTCCAGAGCTGGGCGGTGCAGGTGCAGGCTATGCCACCGCAATTACTGATTGGATATTTTTAGGAATGACGATCTACATTGTGAAAAAAAAGGACCCGTTTTCTTCTTTCCAAATCTTTTCGAATCTAGGCGAGTTCTCTTGGGAACAGTGTAAGGAAATTTTAAAAATTGGTGTGCCGATGGGGCTTTCTGTTTTCTTCGAAACCACCGTGTTTGCGATTGTGACCATTCTCTTGAGTAAGTTTAATGTTACGACCATTGCCGCTTACCAGTCGGCTTTAAATGTCGTCTCGTTTATTTATATGATCCCCATTAGTATTTCTACAGCATTAACGGTGCTTGTAGGATTTGAAGTAGGGGCACGGAGGTATAAGGATGCCAAACAGTACAGTTGGTTAGGGCTTGGGATCGCTGTGATAATTGCAATTGGGACTGGGTTGGTTGTAGTAGCATTTCGTTATCAGGTGGCCGGACTTTATTCTACTGAAGCAGCTGTTATTAACTTAACGGCAAACTTCTTAATCTTTGCCCTGTTTTTCCAGATTTCCGATGCCATCCAAGCAACCGCACAGGCTGCATTAAGAGGCTATAAAGACGTAAATATAGCCTTTATCATGACACTTGTTGCTTATTGGCTCATTTGTCTTCCTGCAGGCTATTTACTGGCCAATTTCACAAACCTGGGGGCAAGAGGCTACTGGATTGGACTTACAATTGGACTGCTGGCTGCCGGAATCGCCCTCTCCCTTAGACTCATCCAAATCCAAAAGAAAAAATTCAACGCCGCAGTGGGGCAATAGGGGTGTCAGGCACCATTAGGTAGCTTTTTATTGTTCTTAATGTGGAAATAGGACCAATGGTGCCTGACACTACAAAAGCAGAAAAAAATGTAATGGCGAGAAACCGCCATTACATTTTTTCTGCTTTCTGTTTTTGCTTTCTTTTCTTTTCAATACTTTTTATTATGTATACGCCTGCTAGCAAAGCTAATAAATTTAGTGAATCTCCAAAATGAATGGTTAAACTGAAGCGATTATTTACCCTAATATTATTTGTAGTGTTAACGGCCTTAGATGATCCTTTTTTCTCTATTAATTCATTCGTCAAAAAGAACACCTCCTATTAGAAAATAATAACATATTGAATTATATGCAGATATTAAAATTTTAAATGATTAAATTTTAGTGTCAGTGTCATAGTGGCGGTGTCAGGCACCATAAACTGACTTTCCTTGTTTATTATGGGGGAAACGTATTAAATGGTGCCTGACACCAT
>NZ_JBALPZ010000252.1:0-2221 GCF_036965645.1 Neobacillus drentensis | reverse complement strand
CCTACTATACTTTATGGAATATTTAATAGTTATTTTGAAATACTTTATATTAATTAATCAGTGAAGAATTGTTTGTATAAGCAAGTAGCATAATCATTTATATTCTGTAATGTATCTTGGAGTAAACGATGCTTATGATAGAAAATAGGAGATTGAGTAAAAATGACTAATAAGCAGATAGATTTAGAAAAAAAATTAGAGACAGTATTAGATCAAAATAATCAATTAGAGAATGNNCATTAAGGCATTCATATTTACAAGCGCAAAAACAAAATGAATTAAACCCTGATAACGACACGATCAAGATAAAAGAGCGAAATAAAAAGCTAGAACAAGAAAATAAATATTTGCAAGCACGATTAAGTGCGTATAAGAATTCAAAACTAGGCAAAATAACTACTTGGTATTGGAATTATAGGAAGTAATAAAGGAGATAGCGAATATGCAGCATGAAAAAATGTTAGGTTTGTTTGACAATATTCTTAATAAAATAAGCAAAAATATTGAAAGTGATATTGAATTTTCCTGTAAAGGTAATGAATGGCTTAATAATAAAATTGCTGGAGTGCAACCATTATTAGCTGATAAATTATCCGTTGATAAAAGTACTGATAAGCAGATTTATTTAGTTTACAAAGAAGCTTCCAATCCTAAATTCTCTACCCCTCCTAAAGTAAACCATTTAAAGTTTTACCCAAATAGAAAATATACTATTAAATATGATGCTACGATGGAATCTGGATTAATCGGGGAATTATATTTTATTGGATATGATAAGAATAAAAAAGTACAGCAAGTTGTTATTCCTTCTGGTCAAGAAAAAACTATAGCAATTAATGCAAATGCAGATAAGTATCGTCTTGCTATTAGATTAGAAGGAAAAGGCGTTTTTAGACTAAATGAAATAAATATTAAATTGAATCCCCCAGAAGCTGCAACTGAAGCATACATCCAATATGATAATGGTCAAATGGGCCTAGAAGAATTAAAATTATTAAGAAAATTATCTGATTTAAAAATAGCTTGTATCTTTGATGAATTTAGTACAGAAAGTTTTTCGAAAGAGTGCAATCTGATTCCTTTTACACCTGACAATTGGAGAGTTGTTTTCGCTGAAAAAAAACCACATATATTAATGGTTGAGTCTGCTTGGAAAGGCAACGATTTTGCATGGAAAAATAAAATTAGAGAATATAAAGGGAACCCAGAAATAAAAGAGGTACTTAACTTTTGTGAAAAAAATAACATACCTACGATTTTTTGGAACAAAGAAGATCCTGTTCACTTTGATAAGTTTATAAGCACGGCTTCTCAATTTGACTATATTTTTACAACTGATAAAAATATGATCCCATCTTACAGAGAGGCGTCTGGACATAATAATGTTTTTGCAATGCCGTTTAGTGCACAACCAGTGGTTCATAATCCAATTAGAAAATATAAAAGAGAAGATGGAATTTGTTTTGCTGGAACTTATTATGGTGAAAGACATCCCGACCGTAAAAAAGATATGGATGCCATATTAAAAGTATGTAAACCATACAATCTAGTTATTTATGATCGTAACTATTTAGTGCCAGATACACCATTTGTTTTCCCTGAGGAATACACAAAAAATGTAAAAGGTACTTTAAAGTATAGTGAAATTGATAAAGCTTATAAGGGTTATAAAGTAATGTTAAATGTGAATAGTGTAAAAAACTCACCGACGATGTTTTCAAGACGTGTATTTGAAGGCCTTGCATGTGGGACCCCAATTATTAGTACTTATTCAAAAGGAATATCCCAAATGTTTGGTGATATTATCATCGCAAGTGATGATTGGGAGTTTGCTGAAAAAGAAATTAAAACACTAACTAGCAATGATACTGTATGGAAAAAAAGATCCTTAGAAGGTATTAGAAGGGTAATGATGAACCATACTTATTCCGATCGTTTGCGTTATATTTTAGGGAAAATTGGTATCAAAATTAATAAACAAGTTCCACGAATTGCAATAGTTGCATTGGTGGACTCAGAGAGTGAAATAAAAGATTTAATAAATGTTTTTAATGATCAAAACTACTTAAATAAAGAATTAATAATTTTTATTAGAGAAGATGTAAGGAATAGTAATGAAATAATGAATAAATATAATTCTAAAAATGTTAAATGTTTTATAAAAGAATATATTGAAAATAATTATAATTCTATTTCTGAATTAATTAATTATGATTACTAT
>NZ_JBALPZ010000251.1:0-5034 GCF_036965645.1 Neobacillus drentensis | reverse complement strand
AAATAGAATTAAATTTTAATAAATTTTGTGTAAACATTTCTAATTTTCTACTAGAGGAGGTATTTATGCTTAAAAAAATATTTTCAACCATGTTGTCCTTCTCACTTGTGCTTTCTGGAATTATTACAGTTTCAATAATAGATCCAGAAGAAACTAAAGCTTCCTCCTACAATAATTTGGCTGGACGGCCTTTTATGGGTTGGAGCAGCTGGAGCTCCATTCGTAAGAAACCGACTGAAAAAAACATCAAAGCTGCCGCAGATATTATTACAGAAAAATTCAAGTTACATGGCTATGAATATGTAAACCTTGATGATTATTATCAACTTGATTGGACAACGAACGTGGACAAATATGGCAGATGGGTAGTAGATCCCAAGAAATTCCCAAATGGTATGAGAGCAGTTGGGGACTATATCCACAAAAAGGGATTAAAGTTTGGTCTTTATGTCACTCTTGGTATTCCAAAAGGAGCAATTGATCAAAATACACCAATTGAAGGAACACCCTACCATGCAAAAGATATTGTAGACTTCAGCAAGGGGCAAAAAGTAAGTTTTAATTATGATAATATGTATTCTATTGATTATTCGAAGCCTGGTGCACAGGAGTATATTGATTCTTGGGCTAGATTGTTTGCTTCTTATGGTGTCGATTACCTAAAAATTGATGGTGTTCGCAACCAGGATATCCTAGATATCGAAGCTTGGGCTAAAGCATTGAAGAAAACAGGAAGACCGATTCATGTAGAGCTATCCAATAATTTGGATATAAAAAATGTTTCTACCTGGCAGCAATTATCGAATGGCTGGCGGACAGATCATGATGTGGAAGCCTATGGAACGCCAACGCACACCAATTGGGAAAAGGTTTCTCGAAGATTTGATGATGTTGCAGAGTGGCAGCCTCATGCGAGAGCAGGCGGTTGGAATGACTTGGATTCACTCAATGTAGCAAACGGAAGTAAAGATGGTTTAACGGCAGATGAAAAACAATCGTATGTATCGTTATGGGCGATTGCCGCTTCGCATTTTGTGATTGGCAGCGACTTAACAAAACTAGACAGTTATGGATTGAGCCTGCTTACGAATGACGAAATTATTGGGGTGAACCAAAGTGGAGCTGCAGGGAAACGCTTGTCTAAAACATCAACCTCTCAAGTGTTTTTTCAAGAATTGCCGGATGGTTCGTACAATATTGGTCTATTTAATACAGGATTAACACCAGAAAATGTCTCAGTCCAATGGGACGTGTTAGGATTTAATGGGTCAGCCATGGTACATGATCTTTGGAGCCATGAAGAGCTGGGTAATATAGACTCAGGGTTCACAGCTAGACTTTCTACGCATGCTTCTCAAATGATTCATGTGGTTCCTGCTGCCGCCCTTACTGTTTCCCCAGCAAGCGGTGAAACGGAGGTTCCACCTTCAAACGTTACGTTAAATTGGAATCCAGAGTCCTGGGCGGATAGCTATCATGTCCAGGTAGCAAAAGATTCTGAGATGACAAAAATAGTTTTTGATCAGGCGGTTACCTCCCCTTCAACCAAAATAAAGGACCTTTCAACGGATACACAATATTACTGGAAAGTGTCCTCTATAGCAGATGGAACAGAACAACAAATAGGGATTTAATCCTTCCATACCAAAAAGACTTCTGTTCCAACACCTCCAGACTGGATAATGGCAAACAAAAATAAAAATAATTCTGTTTCAATTACTTGGAATCAGACAGCTGGAGCCACTTCCTATACGATCTACCGTAAAAAGGTGGATATTCTTGGCTTAGACAGTTACAAACCTATCGCATCGGATTTAATTACTCCAAACTATGTGGATAAATCAACTGTAAATGGTGCCAACTATTCATATCTTGTAACGGCAAAGAACGACATAGGTAAAAGTGAACAGTCTAGCGAGGTACTAGTGGACAACAACAAGACAACTATTCAGTTGATCACTCTTTTGATTGGATTTTTAATCTTAGTATTCTTAACAACCTTCTTTAGGATTAGAAGAGACAAATCCAAATCAAACACTATAAAAGGTCCGTTAAATAAAACAGCTTAAAAGATATAAAAAAGGGGTAGTTTAGTGAAAACTGCCCCTTTTCTTGTTCCTTTTGATTGGCACTTTTTTTATTCCTTCAATCGCGGTTTTGCAGGGTCACAATTCGGTGGTTCCAAACTCGTTGATTCAGCTAATTTCATAAGGTAATAACATTCCTCACGAAACATATGATCCGCCATTAAAGGAGCAAAGGTACCTAATGCTTGCTTACTTAATTCCAGTTCTTCTAGTTCAGACAAAAAATTTTGAAATAATTTTATTTCTAACTGGGTGTCTTCATTCATTCTTGTTAAAGCTGGAAACGTCGTCAAACTGGTCCTTAAGTATCCAGTTAGTTCAACAGCCTTCATATAAAAATCCTCAAAATTCTTTTTATATAAATTACTTTTCTCTCTCAACTTCTTTTCAACACCATCTAAATTGGTGGCAATCGCCTCCGAATGACCTGCAGCATCTAATAGCCATAAAAGATGATGATGAAGTTCATGGTAGATAGGTGGTACTTCACCTGCCTTTAGATGATTTAAAATCCTTACATATTCTTCTAATTCGTTAACCATGTGATTGAGAAAGGTGGGTGAAAGGTGAATCTTAATTTTGCCGATAAGATGCTTTCTAATTAATTCCAATTTAAATTCTCGTAAATTTATAACTTCTGCTTCAGCTTCAATCGTTAATGAACCTAAATCATCTGCTTTTGCACGCTCAAGCAGTGTGTCAAATATGCCAATAAAATCTGAGGCCATTTTAATTTCTGCTTCTTGAACTGGTGCAAGAGCTTCATAAATAAACCTTGAATGATCACCTAAAATTTGCAGCCAAAAACGGTGTTCAAATCGTGCTGTCCTCGCGAAGACATCATTCATGATCAGTCCTCCCCCTAAAAAACTACCCTCACTAATTTTAGATTTTATTCTCCTTATTAACACTTTATTAAGAAAAAAGCAGAACCCGCCTGTCCTTTTTTAGCGCAGAACAAAAAGCAAAAGAAAGGTTAATCCGAATGGACTAACCTTTCTCCTTTTATGAATGAATCTTAATTTAGTGTTTTTTCTTGAATAATTGGTTTATGAACATTACTCGCAAATTTATTTACAGTATAATAGAGCAGGCCAGAAAACAGAATGGTTGGAAAAGTAGCACCTATCGATGAAGTAAATAATGGAATATTTTTAATAATTAGATATAAAATGACCGATATTAGCCAGGTTGCAATGGCAGAAAGATTAAAACCATGAAAATACCAATACATTCCTTGTTTTTTATCTAATTCTAATTCCAGTATCATTAAATTTTTTTATCCGCTCATTTCTGATCATAGCTGAAAATAAAGCATCTTGTGCCTGTTTATAGTAGTTTCTTAAATACTGCTGATTCGTTATTTCATCACTGATACCAACCAATTTAACCTTCGTATCATTCTTTTGTAAATTTATAAAATTAATTACATCTTGGCATTTTTGTTCAATATTAACGCTAAAATTTTCACCAATAAAAAAGCAAATTTCATTATCACAAATGTTAAATAGACCCGTATTAAAATGATTCCAAGCAATATAATTAGCCAAGTTATAGGTTTGATCATTTTGATTCTCTACCATTATCATTACAAAATAATTGTATTTGTAGTGATTTACCTGACTGCTTGTAGTGAACTCTTCTAAATCAGTAGTACTAGTACTGGACATTTGAATAAATCTTTTAAATACTTCGTTATTCATTTTCTCATCCTTCGAGAAAGTGTGGATGTAATCAGCTATTATTTTGGTTACTTGAATTAACGGTATATCCCAAGGCATGATGAATAGTGGAATATTATATTGATTTGCTTTATTAATCATTCCATCTGGGATTGCTTGGATATAATTATCATTTAATAACACAACAATCCCAGCTATATGGCTTCTGAAACATTGTTCAACGAGGTTTATCAACGTTTCTTCATTTACTTCAACTCCAATACCTGTAAAAAATAACAATTCAGAACCCTTCACCCAATTTTCAATCATGAGCTCTTGACAAATAAATGGCCAACTGACAATTTTATTTAACCCTTCTGAACCAGCAACTAGTTTAAAATGTTCAAGTTCTTGGAGATTTGTTAGGTCTTTAACTCTTATCATTCGTAAAATCCTCCCTCAGATTTTTAATCATAATTCTGAGATACAACGTAAATCAGTTTAGCAACAGATATTTTTATAAACAATCTGCGTGTCAGAAAAGCTAACATATTTTTTATAGTAGACTAGGGTAATTGTAATCTTTCTCAACATAAGGGGAATATTAGGAATAATAGTATCCATCAGCAGTTAGTCATTCTTCAAAAAAGTAAATGGGTAAAAAACGGGGAAGTTACCGAGAAGGTTAACTCAAACAAACCGATTGCCAGTTAAATTAGACTTATTTGGACAAAATAAAGAGCCCTTCATAGCCAAGGGCTCTAGACAGTTGATTTATAAGTAGCTTTTTGCTTTAGTAGTCTTAATTTCTGGTTCTTAGTTAAGATTCTCCATAATCTTGCTTTAAATACCATAATATACCTCTCCTCTCAGAGATCATGTATTTTAGTGTCATTTTATACCATCAGCCTAAATTAAGTAATCTTTTTTTCTATTGTAACAAACATCTGATTGAAAGAAAATTCGAAAAAAACGACTATATTTACCCCAAATTTACAAAATTCACGCTCCATTTAAGATTTCAGATGAAAACAATAGAGTTTTATAGGGGAACCTTCTCTGTTATTGTCGAAATATGAATTAAAAATTTTGAATAAATATGTCAAGAATGTGAACTTTAATAATAAATAAATTTCTTTTCTTCCTAGTTTACTTCCCCATTTCTTAACATCCATCGCACCAAATATAGTTCTTCCTCCCCAACCTATTTTTTAATGATGCCCTATTAATCGAAAAATTTATAAAATTTCTATTCCTAGAATATTGATTTTTTTAAAAATAAATTA
>NZ_JBALPZ010000250.1:0-3038 GCF_036965645.1 Neobacillus drentensis | reverse complement strand
TAATATTTGTTTGCAGGCTAAAAGAACCGAAACATGTTTAAAATGAGCGCTAGGAAAAAGTTGTTCATTGCTAAATTAGGAAAAAAGTCATAAATTGTAATAAGATGATTGCAAAATTAAAGTAGAATAAACTAGAACTTCATATTTTCTAAGTTTGAGAAAGGAGTGGTGGCAATGGTTTTATCCTTAGTAAAAGGACAGAAACTAGATCTATCAAAAAACAATCCAGCGTTAAATTTGTTACATATTGGCTTGGATTGGAAAGCCCCGGCTAATTTCGATATAGATGTATCTGCCTTTATGGTTGGGCAGGATGACAAAATTATTAGAGAGGAAGACTTTGTTTTTTATGGACAGTCGATATCCTCTAATGGTTCCGTGTGTTTAGAAGAATCGATTTCGACGATTGAAAAACAGCATTTTTTGATCGATTTACTAAAAGTCCCCGCTGATGTACACAAAATATCCTTCGCTCTTACGATTTATGAATCCGAACAAACTCGTCAAACCTTTGAAGATATATCCAATATTAAATTAAGAATTGTAAACAGTAGTAACCAGGAGGAATTAGCTGTTTTTCCAATTGATTATTCTTTTACTAAGGAAACGGCCATTGAACTAGGTGCCGTCTATCGAATTTCAGGAGAATGGAAATTTCAAGCGGTCGGGGCTGGGTTTTATGGTGGCCTTGCTCAATTATGCCGTGTTTTTGGAGTTGAGGTGGAAGAACAACAAGAACCAGTATTACCTTATGCACAAGTTAAGAAGGACTCTGGGGAAGATATACCAATGTCTCTAGCTGATCATGGCCAGTTAAAACGAAACGAAGACTGTTTCACATTCATGACAATAACAGAAGAAGACTTTGATCCAAGTAGTGTTGACTTTATAGCGATTGATTTTGAGACCGCGAATAACAAATTGAGTAGTGCCTGTTCTTTAGGGCTGGTTTTTGTAAAAGACCATACCATAGTCGCTGAGAAATATTATTTAATTCAACCACCTAACTTAAAATTTGATTCGATTAATACTAGAATTCATGGAATGACAGCCGAAGATGTCAGTCATGCAAAACGGTTTGACGGAATATGGGACGAAATCAAGAGATATTTTGATGGTACCACCATTATTGCCCATAACGCTCAATTCGATATGAGTGTATTATATTCTTGTTTAATGGAGTATTCATTGACCCATCCTGATTTTAATTACATTTGTAGTATTCCACTAAGTACAGGTGTTTGTGGTGGAAACGGAATAGGTAATTCTTTAAAGGAGCGCCTGGCTTTCTTTGATCTAGACATAACCAATCACCATAATGCCTTATCCGATGCTAGAGCATGTGCAGAGTTAGTGATTGCCTGTATGAAAACGAAGAAGACAAAGACCCTTCAAACTTATGTAAGCCTGTTTGAAGAAAGGATTCCTATCCGGCGATTTGAGGAGCTAAACCCTCAAACTGAATTTAGAAAAAATAAATTTAAGAGTAATAGAGTTTCGATTTCAGATATATCGGTAACGGTTGAAACGATCAGAACCAACCATCCTTTTTTTCAAAAAAATATGGTATTTACTGGTGAATTGAATTCATTAGAGCGTAAAGAAGCGATGCAGCAGGTCGTGAACTCTGGGGGAATTATTAAGAGTAGTGTAAGCAGTAAAACGGATTTTCTAATCGTTGGTATTCAAGACAAGTCCTTGGTTGGAGAAGGTGGAATAAGTACGAAAGAAAGAAAAGCACATGAACTGATTAATAAGGGGAAAATGATTAGAATCTTAAATGAAGAAGAATTTATTCAATTACTTCACTAGTAATCTATTTGATGAAGTTAAGTGTGAAAGTTTTGAGGAATTACAGGGACGATAGGAAATTATATTGAGTTTAAGTAAAATGACTCCGGCCCAATACCGGAGTCATTTACTAGCTGCATAAAAGGTCTTTTTTAAACTGTCCACTTAATGGGGAACATTTCACTTCTCTGCAAAATAAAAAAGAGAAATTGGGCTTTACCTTTAAGTTAGGGGAATGACAGTGAAAAAAATTTCAAGAAAAGATCTAAAACCAGCTTTCATATCCCATTGCAATTAAGTTATTACGACTCGTAATTAAACAATCATAGGGATTTTTTCCATATAATTCGTCTTGCTCTACGAAGAAATATTCACTACCACTAGCTAAACCAGTTTCAATAATTTTTTTAATAGGTAAGGTTCCTTCGCCAACTTCAGCAAATTGTGTAATTAGATGAAACATGTAGCTCAGTTTTTGACTGCCTTCTCCAGGATAATTGTCCATATTTATTTCTCCAACACGATAATCCTTTAAATGAATGGCTCGGATTCGATTGGCATAACGAGGAATAATATCTATTGGATCCAATCCAGCTCGCCAAATCCAGTGAACATCCAACTCAAATCCTAGATATTCTGTACTATCACGCATTAAATCAAGCATAAATTGCCCGTCATAACGAACAAATTCCATGTTATGAGCATGGTAGTAAAGGTCAATTCCTTCTTTTTTTAGTCGTTTCGCGTATTCTTCACAAATAGATGCAAACTGTAATGCCTTTTCTTTTGATCCCATAGAGTTAACTGGCAGCATACCAATACGCAAAATGGTACAATCAACAGCTTTACAATCTTTAACAATTTTATCAAAGTCGTGTTCTAAGGTGTCTCCAGGATATTTTTGCTCCTTTGAAAGATCTGCAACACCACAGGACATGGCAGCAATTTTCATATTAAAATCACGCATGGCCCTTCGCATATCTTGTATATTTTCTTCTGTCATAGAAATTTGTGAAACCTCAACGGCATTGTAGCCTATTTCATTGATTCTTTTTAAAACATTGTAAATACCATTTTCAGCTACTTGGTCTTTTAACATCATCATTTGAACGCCAATTTGCCCATTCTTCATTCCCTTTTCACCTCAGAAAAATAAAATAATTTATATGATAACTTCAGGGCAGCAGACGGTAGTGATAATTAATTAGTTTATTGAATGAATTAATTGTATATTAGTAGGTCAATTA
>NZ_JBALPZ010000249.1:0-1079 GCF_036965645.1 Neobacillus drentensis | reverse complement strand
ATTTAAGGGGGTTAAATCATGTTAAAAAAAATCAAGTTAAGTATTCTACTTTTCTCTATTGTAGGATTGATATTGTCAGGTTGCAGTAATAGTCAAGAGACTTCGTCATCTCAAGGACAAAAATCATCTGGAAACGTGTATCAGTGGGGAGATAGCAATTTTGAAAAATTGGTGAGAGAAACAGCACAAGGGAAAACGCTTAAAATTGGATTTGCACCACCAGCGGCATCTGAACATTATGATATTTTTATCCATAGTGCTTATACGATGATGAATGAAATACATGATCGGTTTGGAGTCAATTTCGAGTTTGAAGTGGCTGCACCAGATGATTTTTCTTCCGTTGAGAGACAAGTGGCTACAATTGAAAACTGGACTTCACTAGGATTTGATGCAATATTAGTGTGTTCTGGAGGCGATTTTGATTCCATGAACGCAGTCTATGAAAAGGCAAGAAAAAAGGGAACGGAGATTTATTTGTTTAATTATCCAGCAGAATTGTGGAATGAAAAGGATTTAAAAGCGACTGCAGCAATCACTTATAACAACGAGTTCCAATCAGGATACCAGGTGGGCAAATATGCCGCTGAGAAGTTGAAAGGAAAAGGAAATATTGTACTAATTTGGGGTGTACCTGGATACTGGGCTACTTCACGTAAAAAAGGTTTCGAAGAGGCAATTTCAGAATTTCCAGGTATGAAAATCGTAGCAGAACAACGCGGTGATTATGTTCGAGATAAAGGGATGAGTGCAGCAGAGAACTTGTTACAATCCAATCCGAAAGTCGATTTAATCTATGGAGAGAATGAGGAAATGGCTTTAGGTGCGGTACAGGCAGTTAAATCACGCGGCTTAAAACTATGGGATGGTAAGAAAGGCATCATGGTTATTGGTGCAGACGGACTTAATTCCGGTTTTGATTCCATACGTCAAGGGGAACTGACAGCTACTGTTGATGTTGGTACAGTTGATATGGGCCGTGAATTAATTCGAAACGTATTTATGCATCAAGTTCTTGGCTATTCAATAGATAAAATTCAGAATGTTCCTACAGTAGTCGTTGATAAGAAAAATGTAGA
>NZ_JBALPZ010000248.1:0-5385 GCF_036965645.1 Neobacillus drentensis | reverse complement strand
GCAGTATCTATTTATTGTCAGCATAGGAGGAAACGGAAATTGGTAAAGATAAATAATTCATCCATTAAGTTTATTGCACTTGGTGGTATAGGAGAAATCGGAAAAAATATGTATCTTGTTGAGGTGGACAGGGACATATTTATTATTGATGCTGGCTTAATGTTCCCCGAGGAAGAGATGCTAGGTATTGATATGGTTATTCCTGATATTACATATGTAAGAGAAAATAAGGAACGGATAAAAGCCATTTTTTTAACACATGGTCACGAAGACCACATTGGTGCCCTTTCTTATGTACTCTCCCATGTTGATGTTCCAGTTTATGGCACAAAACTTACGCTTGCACTTGCTAATGCTAAGCTAAGAGAGCAGGAATATAATGGTAAAGCTGAATTTATTGAAATAGATTCTGACACAGTTGTGGAGCTGGACACGGTACAAGCCAGTTTCTTTAGAACGAATCACAGTATTCCAGACTCAGTTGGAGTTTGTATTCATACATCCGAAGGGATTATCGTCTATACAGGTGATTTTAAGTTTGACCAGGGAGCTATGAAGCTTTATAAAGCTGATGTTGGTAAGATGGCTGCTCTTGGAGATCAAGGAGTATTATGTTTATTGTCTGATAGTACAGAGGCTGAAGTGCCGGGATATACTACATCGGAGACAATCGTCGAGCGTGAAATGTCAAATGCCTTTTATAATGCCCCTGGCCGAATAATTGCTGCATGTTTTGCATCTGATATCAATCGAATTCAACATATTTTTAATGCGGCAAGTGAAAATTGCCGAAAAGTTGCAGTTGTTGGAAAAAGTCTTGAGAGAATTTATCATATCGCACTCGATTTAGGTTATTTAGAAGTTGATGAGGATTTAATCATTCCAGTCAGTGAAATTAACAGCTACCAAGACCGTGAAATAGTTGTTTTAATGACAGGGAGCCAAGGTGAACCGATTGAAGCATTGCAGAAGATGGCCAAGCAATCACATAAACTTTTAAATATCCAGCAAGGGGATACAGTGCTAATAGCGGCTTCCCCGCTAAAAGGCAGTGAAGTGTTTTTATTTAAAACAATTGATATGCTGTTTAGAGCGGGTGCTAATGTCATTTCTGGCAAACGAACTCTTCATGTGTCAAGTCACGGCAGCCAAGAAGAATTAAAATTTATGATTAATTTAATGAAACCTAAATACTTCATTCCTGTTCATGGTGAATATCGGATGTTGAAGGCACACAGGAAAGTGGCGCTTGAGTGTGGAATAAAAGATCAACAAATTGTTATCCCAGACCGTGGTGATGTCGTAGAATGGAAAGAAGGCAGTATCGGCATTACTGGAAAAGTTCCTTCAGGCAATGTTTTGATTGATGGAATAGGTGTTGGAGATGTGGGCAATATTGTCCTGCGCGATCGAAAGCTTTTATCTCAAGATGGTATTCTAATTGTTGTGGTAACTTTAACCAAGCAAGAGAAGAAAATTGCGGCGGGTCCTGAGATAATTTCAAGAGGATTTGTTTATGTTCGGGAGTCAGAAAAGTTAATGGACGATTCTACCAAATTAGTACGTGACATCGTGGAGAGGAACACAGCAAAAAGTACGTTTGAATGGTCAACCTTAAAGCAGGAAATAAGAGATGAATTAAATCGTTCCTTATTTGAAAAAACCAAAAGACGACCAATGATTCTGCCGATAATTATGGAAATCTAATAAGGAAAGGTACTGGCTGTTAGGGGCCAGTGCCTTTTTATATTTCAAGCATGAAATTGCCTTTAGGGTAAATACTAAAAATATATCATGCTTGAAGGGAGTAGTAGAATGACAAACGATTACCGCAATAATGATACCGGTAAACAAGAAGGACAAGAGCCTTCGAAAGAAGAAAAGACTTCTCCATTATTAGAAAAAATACAACAGCTGGGTCAAACGAATGTTCCTCAGCTCTCTGCAGATTCTAGTATCCACTGTTTAACTATTATAGGTCAAATAGAAGGACATCTTGCTTTGCCGCCTCAAAATAAAACAACGAAATATGAACATTTGCTGCCGCAGCTAGTGGCGATCGAACAAAACCCAAAGATTGAAGGGGTTCTAATTATTTTGAATACCGTGGGTGGTGATGTTGAGGCTGGCCTTGCAATATCAGAGATGATTGCATCTTTATCTAAACCTACCGTTTCCATAGTCCTAGGCGGAGGGCATTCAATTGGTGTGCCAATCGCGGTTTCTTGTGATTATTCCTTTATTGCTGAAACGGCTACTATGACAATCCATCCCATTCGCTTGACTGGGCTCGTTATTGGTGTCCCTGCAACCTTTGAATATTTGGATAAAATGCAGGAGCGGGTTGTGAATTTTGTTACGGGCCATTCAAAAATACCAGAGGAAACCTTCAAGGATCTAATGTTTGCAAAAGGAAATTTAACAAGGGATATCGGGACAAATGTTATCGGAATTGATGCCGTCAAATATGGATTAATCGATGAAGTTGGCGGTTTGGGACCTGCGATGAAGAAATTAAATGAGATGATTGAACTTCAAAAGGGGAATAATGAGGGGTTGATTCAATGATTCTTTATACTATGATGCCAAATGAACTCATATTTCCCATCGAACAAATGGAAGAAAGCAAACAAAAGTTGATTACTTATCAAGGAGTTTCTATGGTAGTTGAACAAACCGATTCAGATTATTTCGAAGTGATCCGTATTTTAAGCAGTGACCCGCAACACTACTTAAATCAACAAATACGTCCGGGATCAAAAATTTCTTTAGCCAACCTTGGAGGTTTATCGGTATTGTAATAGTAGAATATGGTATAATTACTAAAGGAGAAAAAAAGCAGCCAATTTGGGCTGCTTTCTTTATACATACTTATTATTAATACTTCCTAATAATATCTTCATAACATTTTTATAGTACAAGGTGATTAAATGGCGAAAAAAAAGAGAAGACAACCAAAAAAGAGAGACAATCATTTAAAAAGGACGGTTCAATATGAATTATCCGCTCTCGCTATTTTAGCTCTAGCGGTAATTTCAATTGCCAAGCTCGGGGCAGTTGGAAAAGCCACAGTTCTATTCTACCGCTTTTGGATGGGCGAATGGTACATGCTTGGGTTGATAGGATTAGTTATTTTGAGTGTTTATTTAATGTGGAAACGAAGCCTTCCTTTTTTCTTTCATATTAAGTTAGTTGGCTGCTACTTTATTATTTCAGCCATCCTTCTTTTAAGTCATGTAACACTCTTTCATTTACTTACAAATAACGGTAAATTTAATGATCCGAGTGTAATTAGTAATACTTGGGAATTATTTATGATGGAACTCAGAGGAGAGACAAGCACAACCGACCTTGGTGGAGGAATGCTTGGAGCAGTTTTATTTGCAATATTTCACTATCTTTTCGCAGAGACAGGTACAAAAATAATTGCATTTATTTTTATTTTAATTGGCATTATCTTGCTTACAGGAAAATCGATTGGTGATTTCATCGGAAAAATTATTATAACTATTTATGATTTTTCTAAAGGTCAATGGGAAGCCTTTAAATTGGATATGTCTGAATGGAGACAGAAACAAACAGAGCGTCGAACTACGCGTATGGCTGAAAAGCAAAAGGAAAAAGAGAATCGTCAAAGAGAGCCAGTCTCAGTGATAAATAACCAGCCGCAGGGGCAAGAAGAAACGATTACTCCTGAACCAATTATCTCTAGTTTTGCAGATCGAGCCTATGTAGATGTAGAAGGGTCTTCCAGCCCAAAAATGGAATCAGAACAAGTAAATGGGAAGCAACAAAAGAGTAAAAAAGCAGATGATGACGATGACAATACCCCGCCAATCTCGTTTACTGGAGCAGAGGTGGAAAATGTATCATATGAATTACCACCGCTCCGGCTGTTAAAAGCACCAAGGAAAACCGATCAAAGTGGTGAATATGAGTTAATTCACGCCAATGCCGCTAAGCTTGAACGAACTTTCCAATCCTTTGGTGTAAAAGCCCGTGTTACACAGGTTCATTTAGGACCAGCTGTAACAAAATATGAGGTACATCCTGATGTCGGAGTAAAAGTTAGTAAAATCGTCAGCTTGAGTGATGATATAGCCTTAGCACTTGCTGCTAAAGGGATCCGGATTGAAGCACCGATTCCAGGGAAATCAGCGATCGGAATCGAGGTTCCCAATTCTGAGGTAGCCATGGTTTCATTAAGGGAAGTACTAGAAGCTACCCAAAATGATAAGCCTGATGCAAAACTATTAATTGGCCTTGGGAGAGATATTACGGGGGAAGCCGTTCTTGCTGAATTAAATAAAATGCCGCATTTACTTGTTGCGGGGGCTACAGGCAGCGGAAAGAGTGTTTGTATCAATGGAATTATCACAAGCATTCTCATGAGAGCAAAGCCACATGAAGTTAAATTAATGATGATCGACCCCAAAATGGTCGAATTAAATGTCTATAACGGTATTCCGCATTTACTTGCGCCAGTCGTGACGGATGCGAAAAAGGCCTCACAGGCATTAAAGAAAGTAGTAAGTGAGATGGAAAGGCGGTATGAACTGTTTTCCCACACAGGTACTCGTAATATTGAAGGATACAATGACCATGTGAGAAGGCATAACCTTGAGGAAAACGATAAGCAGCCTTTGTTACCGTATATTGTGGTCATCGTCGACGAGTTAGCCGACCTCATGATGGTGGCATCATCAGATGTGGAAGATTCCATCACTCGCTTGGCGCAAATGGCCCGTGCTGCCGGAATTCACTTAATTATCGCTACACAGCGGCCGTCCGTTGATGTCATCACCGGAGTAATTAAAGCTAATATCCCATCCCGAATAGCTTTTGCTGTTTCAAGTGCTACTGACTCTAGGACAATCCTCGATATGGGAGGCGCAGAGAAATTGCTGGGTAGAGGCGATATGTTATTCCTGCCTGTCGGAGCCTCCAAACCAGTTCGGGTTCAAGGGGCTTTCCTTTCAGATCAAGAGGTAGAGGATACAGTTGAATTTGTTATTTCACAGCAGAAGGCACAATACCAAGAAGAAATGATTCCGGATGATATTCCAGAAGTTACGGGTGCTGTGGATGATGATTTATATGAAGAGGCAGTTGATTTAATTGTTGATATGCAAACCGCTTCTGTTTCCATGTTGCAGCGGAGGTTCCGGATTGGTTATACAAGAGCAGCAAGATTAATTGATGAAATGGAAGCTCGTGGTGTGGTAGGTCCATATGAGGGCAGTAAACCACGTGCTGTATTACTAGCAAAACCAAAAGAGGAGCAGAGTTCATAATCACCTTTTAAAATGCCGTCACTAAGGCTAGGCCTCTACTCTATCTATAAATTAGTCTAAAAAAGAGCCATCTGGCTCTTTTTTAGACTAA
>NZ_JBALPZ010000247.1:0-15346 GCF_036965645.1 Neobacillus drentensis | reverse complement strand
CATAAGTGGGATGAAGGACAAAAATAAGAGAAAATCAGGATGAAGTGTCCTTCATAAGCGGGATGAAAGACAGAAATAAGAGATACCCAGGATGAAGTGTCCTTCATAAGCGGGATGAAGGACAAAAATAAGAGATACCCGAGATGAAGTGTCCTTCATAAGCGGGATGAAGGACCAAAATAAGAGATACACAGGACGATATATCCTTCATAGAAAGCTAGGGATTTAAAAAGGAGGAATCAAGGATGAAATTTGTTGTGTTTGATTTAATAAGCAATCATCCAAATGGTGTAACAGGAGAGATATTAACGGAACAAGAACGAATTCAACAAGTCATTGATCAAGCTGTTTTCGCAGAAACGCTTGGTTATGATGGATATGGAGTAGGTGAGAGGCATGGTGCTCCATTCCTATCTTCTTCACCAGCTCTAATGTTAACGGCCATTGCAGCGCGAACCACAAAAATACGCTTGATGCCTACCATATCCGTTTTGAGCGTCCTTGACCCAGTGCGAGTAGCAGAGGATTATGCCACACTTGATCATTTATCTGGAGGAAGATTGGAGATGATGATTGGAAAAGGTAACGATCCGCGCCACTACCCCTTATTCGGAATAAAAGAAGAAGAGCAATGGATATCACTAGCTGAGCGCTATGATCTTCTTAAACGCTTATGGTCTGAAGAAAATGTCTCTTGGGAAGGGACATATCGTCCGCCATTAAATAATGTGACAACAGAACCTAGACCCTATCAGAAGAAGATACGAATTTGGCATGGCAGTGCATCCAGCCCACTTTCGACTGAGCTTGCAGCAAAGAATGGGGAACCCATTTTTTCATCAAATGCTTTTCATCCCATGGAAAAATACAAAGAATTAATTGATCATTATCGTGAACGTCTTGAATTCTATGGGTTCGATTCAAAAAACGCTGTCGTTGGTGCTGGAGCAGGCAGCTTATATTTAGCCAACACAACGGAAGAGGCCATTAACAGATTCCGGCCATATTATGAAATTTATATGAATACAGATGCATCAAAACATAACCAATCTCCATTTAAGAGTCTTGAAGACCATGTACAAAACGGTTCACCTTTAATAGGAAGTCCTGATTATGTAATAGAAAAAATACTTAAATACCATCAAGCATTCGGACACCAAGTACAAAGTATAAGTGTAGGAGGGTTAAGTCAGGAAGAACAATATGAGCAACTGGAAAGATTCGCTACGGAGGTTATTCCAGTGCTTAGACGTGAGATCCCTAGTACGATTTGGGAAATTGAAAAAGCAGTTGTCGATTCATAATACCTGTAGGCTCCAAATTAATTTGAGTAGAAAGGGGGAGTACAATTACCAGTGAACAATCAGACCCGTACCATGCATCTAAATTTATTTCTATATAATCTGGGACATCATGAGGCCTCCTGGCGTCACCCGGAATCACTTACTGATCAATTGATGGATTTCACTTATTATAAACAATTGGCACAAAAAGCAGAAAAGGCAAAAATGGATGCCATCTTTCTCGCCGATCGAATCTCAACATCACCTGCAGCCGTTGAAAAAGGATCACTTGTCTCTTTTGAACCAACCACATTACTTTCAGCACTAGCCGCAGTAACGGAGCAGATTGGCCTAATTGGAACCGTATCAACTAGTTTTAACGAACCCTATAATGTGGCAAGAAGATTTTCTTCCCTCGATTTTCTGAGTAATGGCCGTGCCGGCTGGAATATCATTACTTCTGGAACCGATAGTGAGGCTCAGAATTTTAATCTTGACCGAATTCCCAATCATACTGAACGCTATAAAAAAGCAAAAGAGTTTTTAGAAGTAACCATGAAGCTTTGGGATAGCTGGGAAGATGATGCGGTTTTAGCAGATAAAGAGAATGGAATTTTTGCAGATAATCAAAAAGTACATGAAATTCATCATAACGGAGAATATTTTAAGGTTCGCGGCCCGTTAAATATGCCAAGGTCTCCACAGAAAAGACCTGTTCTATTCCAAGCAGGAACTTCAGAGGATGGAAAGGAATTTTCTTCACAATACGCTGATGCCATTTTTACGGCCCACCAAACCTTTGAAGAGGCTCGAGCGTTTTACTTATATGCAAAAGAAAGAATAGCCGGGATCGGCAGGAATCCAGATCAAGTAAAAATATTGCCGGGAATAAGTTTTGTTATAGGAAATACAGAAGAAGAGGCAAAGAAAAGAGAAGAAGAGTTAGCAGAATTCATGAATTTCAGCCATAGTTTGATTCAGCTTTCTAACAGAATTGGAGTGGATGTAACATCGGTTCCTTTGGATGGACCGCTGCCCAATCTACCAGATAGTAAAGAAATACAAGGTCATCAAAGCAGGACTAAATTAATCATTGAGTTGGCCCAACGAGAGAATCTTACTATTAAACAATTACTTATTCGTTTAGGAGGTGGAAGAGGGCATTATACAATAAGCGGGACACCAAAGAGTATTGCAGACCAGCTTGAATATTGGTTTCTAAACGGAGCAGCTGATGGATTTAACATCATGCCACAAATCATGAAACGTGATCTTGATCTTTTTGTTGATTTAGTCATACCTGAATTGCAGCACAGACAATTATTTAGAACGGAGTATTCTGGTAATACTTTAAGAGACCATTATAATTTGCCATTACCAGATAATCAATTTAAATCTATTAAACAGTGCTAAAAGAACTTCAGATATGAAGTTTTTTAAAACGTTTAATTCCTACTTGTTAGGTGGTTTTAGTAGGAATTACAAGTGAGCCACGGCGTGATGTTTAAAGCTTTGTATTTCGTTTAGAGTAATTGATAGTTTTTATGTATATAAACAATAATTTTTTCTATCAGATAAAGTATAGAAAATCAAATCTTTACGTGATAGGATAAAGCACAAGAAAAGAAAAAAGTATTCCTATCAAATAACTCGGGATAAGATTTAAAAGGAGGAGTGTAAATGTCTAATAAAAGAAAGTTAAAATTTGGGGCTATTATTCATGGTGTTGGCGGCAATATTGCTGGTTGGAGGCATCCAAATATCCAAGCTGATGCTAGTGTCAGTTTAGATTTTTACACCAGTCAAGCTAAGAAGGCAGAAGAAGGAAAATTTGACTTGGTTTTTATTGCAGATGGTCTGCATATTAATGAGAAATCTATTCCACACTTTTTAAATAGGTTTGAACCACTTACGATTTTATCAGCCCTTGCTGCAGTTACCTCAAGAATTGGTCTTGTTGGAACACTTTCAACATCTTATAGTGAACCGTTTAATGTTGCGAGGCAGTTTGCCTCCCTTGACCATATCAGTCATGGCCGGGCGGGCTGGAATGTGGTTACATCACCATTAGAAAAAACAGCTCTAAACTTTAGTAAAACGATTGAAGAACATCCTGATCATGCCAAAAGATACCGAATAGCAGCTGAATATCTCGAGGTTGCAAAAGGACTTTGGGATTCATGGGAAGATGATGCATTTGTTCGTGAAAAAGAAACAGGAGTATTTTTTGATCCAGAAAAACTGCATCACTTGAATCATCGAGGGGAATTTTTCTCGGTACAAGGACCGCTAAATATCGGAAGATCTAAGCAAGGCAGACCGGTCATATTTCAAGCTGGATCTTCCGAGGCAGGAAAAAACCTTGCAGCCCAAGAAGCAGATGCCATCTTTACAGGACATCCAACATTAAAATCCGCACAAACATTTTATCAGGATGTCAAAGAGAGAGCAAAAGCCTACGGACGGAATCCAGATGAGCTCGTGATTCTTCCAGGGATTTCACCCATTATTGCTGCAACAGAGGAAGAGGCAGAAAGAAAGTACCAAGAAATTGCCAATCTAGTTTCTATCGATAAAGCCTTAGATTATCTGGGACGATATTTCGAGCATCATGATTTTTCACAATATCCTCTCGATGAACCGTTTCCTAAACTCGGTGATTTAGGTAAGAATAGTTTCCGAAGTCATACTGATCGAATTAAACGGCAAGCGAAGGAGGAAAATTTAACGCTTCGCCAAGTCGCCTTACGAGAGACAACGCCAAAACCTGCTTTTCTTGGAACACCGGAAAAAGTAGCCGACCTCATTCAGGAATGGTTTGAAGCAGGTGGCGCTGATGGGTTTATAATTGGTTCTGCTGTACCTAATGGGTTAAATGATTTTGTAGACTATGTCCTGCCAATTCTTCAAAAACGAGGACTTTTTAGAACAGATTACGAGGCTGACACATTACGTGGTAATCTAGGAATTCCTTATCCAGAAAACCGATATACAAATAAGGTCGTAACACATTGAATAGTAAATACAATAAGTCTATATGCCGGCTAGTCAACTAGAGGCTCTCTATATTAAGATGTTAAATCTTAAATGGGGAGCCTATTTTGTTAAAAATAAATATTAATGGAGGAATTCAAAATGAGTAAAGAATTATCAGTTGTGGTTTGGGCTAAAGAAGGATGTCATTATTGCGGGGAAGTAAAACAATATTTAGAGGATAAAGGAATTGAATATAAAACTGTTGATGTTACTCATCATGATGAGCGCAGAGATATTTTGGAAATCAAGTATGGTGTTCGTCATGTACCTGTCGTTGAAATTGGTCAAGGGGATGTATTTGAAGGTGTAACAAAAGTAGGGATCGAACATATTGAAGCAGTACTGGAGAAAATTAATAAGAGTGGTATTTTAAAATAATTCCGACTAAATTCATATGTTTACTAGTTTAAAGATGGTATTATTATTCACTACATAATACAGCAACGCTAGTAACTTAGTATAAAGAGTTGGGGGAAAATGTGAATAAAGGGTGGATCACTATGAAATTTAAAAAATCATTTCTATTAACATTGACGCTATTGACTGCAATAGTGGCAGGGGCATGCTCATCACAAGAAACTAGCAAGACTTCCAAAGCAAGCTCGAATACAGCTAAAGGAGAAACAAAAGTACAAAAAATAATAGTGGGAACTGGGACACAGTTTCCGAATGTTTGCTTTATCGATAAAAATGGAAAGTTAACGGGTTATGATGTGGAACTAGTTAGAAAAATAGATGAAAAACTTCCAGAGTATAAATTTGAGTTTAAAACAATGGAGTTTTCCAACCTGTTAATCAGCTTAGAAACAAATAAGATTGATTTTATTGCCCATCAGATGGAAGTCAATGAAGAACGACAAAAGAAGTTTCTTTTTAATAGCGAACCGTATAATATTTTCCCTCTTCATGTAACAGTGAAACAAGATAACAATGATATTAATTCCATTAAAGATTTAAAAGGGAAAAAGGTAATCGTAAGTGCAACCAGTAACTCAGCTGTATTTATCGAAAAATATAACAAGGAACATAACGCAGGTATACAAATTGTTTATGCAGGGAATGGACCTGATTCTACCATTAATCAAATTAAAACAGGCAGAGCAGATGCCACCATTACGACACCATTTTCAGTGGATTTCCTTAATAAGCAAGTGGATGCTCAAGAAAAAGTAGTCGGTGAACCACTTTTAAATTCAAAAGTTTATTTCCTTCTAAGAAAAGATGAAACACCACTACAAAAGAGAATTGACGAAGCACTCGTAGAGTTGAAAAAAGAAGGTGTCGTTGGCGAATTAAGTAAAAAATGGTTAGGGGCTGACTATACCGTCAACTTTTAAATCGTAGCTCGTTAGTGTTTGGAGGTTGTTTAAAAATGGGCAAAGCGTTTGATCCTTTATTAATTATTGAGTTTTTACCAACACTACTGCATTATCTAGGGGTAACTCTTGAGATTTTAGCAGCATCTATTTTTCTAGGACTAATCCTCGGTATAGCAGCCGCTATACCGAGATTGTTTAAAATTCCTTTCTTAAATCAACTGGTCATTTTATACGTTTCGTTTATTCGCGGGACACCGATTTTAATCCAGTTATTCCTAGTATTTTATGGCCTGCCCGCAATTCTAATGATTTTCAATATTGATATTTCTAAGCTAGACGCTATTTATTTTGTGATTATTACTTATGCAATTAGTAATGGAGCAAGCTTTTCAGAAATTTTTCGCGGAGCCATACGCGCTGTTGATAAAGGGCAGATGGAAGCAGCCTATTCAGTTGGAATGACAAGCACACAAAACTTCTTTCGGATTGTTTTACCACAGGCCTTACGGATTGCGTTTCCAAATATGGCAAACTCCGTTATTGGATCTTTAAAAGATACGTCCCTAGCTTTCAGCATTGGTGTGATGGATATGGTAGGCAGAGGAGATACGCTTATATCAGCAACCGCGCATGCATTGGAAGTGTATATATCCCTTTCGATCATCTATTATGCTGTTGTTCTATTGTTTGAAAAGATATTTAGTGAACTAGAAAAATACTTTAATCGTCATCAGAAAGCTGATTTATCGGCTGCCGCGTAGTCAGGAGGGGTATAAATGACAATCGATCTTCCTTTTATATGGATAGCATTTCAAGAAATTATTAAATCTCTTCCCATTACACTCATCCTCACCATTGTTCCCTTAGGGATTGGTTTTTTAATCGGTATCATTGTTGCACTCATTAGATTCTATAAAACGAGGTTTTTATATCAGGCTGCAAATGGCTATGTTTCCTTTTTTAGAGGAACTCCGATTATCATGCATATTATGGTCATTTATTATGGAATCCCCTTATTAGTAGACCTAGTATCGTCAAAGTTTAACTTAAATATCCAATCTAGCAAAATCCCCATTATTTTGTTTGTTTTAACCGCCTTGTCATTAGCTGCAGGTGCATACCTTTCGGAGATTATCCGATCTGGTATCATTAGTGTTTCTGCTGGTCAAATAGAAGCGGCATACTCTGTAGGGATGACTAGGTTCCAAGCGATGTTTCGGATTATTTTACCACAGGCGTTAGCACAATCAATTCCAAATTTTACAAATGTATTTGTCGGTTTTTTACACACTTCATCGATTGCTTTTCTGGTATCAGAAAAAGAATTGACGGGTGCGGCTAATATTGTCGCTTCAACAAACTTGAAATTTTTAGAGGCTTTTATTGCTGCTGGAATAATTTATTGGGGACTTACGATTATTGTTGAGGGAATTTCTTTTTTATTAGAAAAACGAGTAACATCGTATAGTCGAGGAGGCGTGTCATGATTATTTTAAAAGACATAAAGAAATCATTTAACAAATCGCAGGTGTTACGAGGTATTAATTTAAAGATAAACCGTGGTGAAGTGGTTACCATACTTGGGCCAAGTGGTTCAGGGAAAACCACTTTACTGCGATGCCTAAATTTTTTAGAAAGACCTGAGGCTGGTATTGTACAAATCGGCAATATTCAGGTTAATGCAAAGAACGCAACGAAAAAGGATATGTTGTCGGTAAGAAAACAATCGGCAATGGTTTTTCAGCACTATAATTTATTTGCTCATAAGACAGTGGTGGAAAACGTAATGGAAGGTTTGGTCGTTGCAAAAAAAATAAAGATAAAGGATGCCAGAATAATTAGTGAGAAAGTGCTTGAAAAAGTGGGTCTTAGTGATAAATTACATTTTTATCCTTCTCAATTATCGGGCGGACAGCAGCAGCGAGTAGGAATTGCAAGGGCATTAGCTTTAAATCCAGAGGTTATTCTTTTTGATGAGCCAACGTCGGCATTAGATCCTGAATTAGTTGGAGAAGTTCTATCCGTTATTAAAGAAATAGCACAAGAAGGAATTACGATGGTGGTTGTTACCCATGAAATGAGTTTTGCTAAAGAAGTATCTGATCGGGTTCTGTTTATGGATGGGGGAGTCATCGTGGAGGAAGGAACTCCATTGGAGATATTCCATGCACCAAAGGAAGAAAGAACTCGTCGGTTCTTACAACGAATTTCAGGTGAATCATTTTTTACACCGTTAAAAGAGCAGGTAAATTAAAAGAGAATGAATATTAATTTGAATAAATGTGAGGTAATGGTAATGAAAAAGATGAGTATGTTTTTCGTACTCTTAGGACTTGTCATATCTATCGTACTAACTGGATGTTCAGCTAATAAAGAAAGTAAACAAACAAGTGCTAAGGAAGGAACGAAAAAAGAAACTGTAGATTTAAGTAAAGTTACTTTGCGTGTTGGTCAAACGGGTTGGGGAACAATCGAGGAAGCACTTAAAGCTGCTGGACTTGAGGACACTCCTTATAAAGTAGAGTATAGTGTGTTTCAAGGTGGTAATTTAATTTTAGAAGCAATGACGGCTGGTCATGTTGATTTTGGCATTACGAGTGAAATTCCTCCTCTTTTTTCCGCTTTAGCACAGAATGGGGAGCATTCGAAAGTTATAGCGATTCAACAATCTAATACGCTTCAACAGGAATTAGTAGTAGCAAAAGGGTCTAATATTAAAAGTGTTGCAGATTTAAAAGGCAAAAAAGTCGCATATGTACAAAATACAACAGCTCATTATTTTCTAATTAAAATGTTGGAAGATGCGGGATTAACATGGAATGATATTAAGCCTGTTCAATTGACTACTTCTGATGGATTAGCTGCGCTTCTTGGCGGGAATGTAGATGCTTTAGCGAGTTATGGGAATGCCATTATCTCTGCACACCAAAAGGGAGCAACTACACTTGCTAGTGCAAAAGATATTTTATCAGGAGATTTTCAAGTCAATGCCTTAACAGATGCTGTAAGTGATCCAGGAAAACATGCGGCCATAGTCGATTTGCTAGACCGAGTAAATCAGGCATATAAATGGCAAAGAGAGAATCCAGAAAAATGGGCTAAAATTGTGGCAGCAGAAACAAATCAGCCATTTGAACAAGCTTTCCAAACGTTTAAAGATGGAGAAGATCAACGGCCAACACGGGTAATTCCCCTTTCAGATACAAAAACAGACTCTCAGCAAGATATAGCCAATGTTTTTCATAATGTGGGAATTATTAATAAAAATATTAATGTCAGCAATTTATGGAACCATGAATTTGATCAGGAATTATCAAAAATCGTTGATCAAAAGTGAGAGATGTTGTCAAAAAGAACTTTCTAAATAAGTTGCAGATCTACTATTGTGAAAGGGTTCAAAGGACTAGTGCTGGTTTAATTCCGACTATTCTTGTAGATAAAATGGGTCTTTTTAGTTGAATATTTAAATGGCGAAAGGGTGACTAATATGGCAATTAACCAAATTACCATAGAAGAATTAAAGAGTGAAGAGAAAGAGACCGTACGACAATTATTAGTGGAGAGCTATCAGCAGTATAAGCAAGCATATAAGAGTCCTCAAGTTTGGGAGGAGTACTTAACAAACATTAAAGCATCTGTTGATAATCCAAATGTTGAAAAAATCTTGATTGCGAAAAGTGATGACAAAATTCTTGGAACTTTACAGTTATTTCTCTCATCAGATAAGGCCTATCAAAGGCCAGAATTACAGATTTACTCGCCGATTATTCGTTTATTGGCTGTTCACCCGGAAGCTCGTGGGCACGGCATTGCACAAGAATTACTAAAGGCCGGTCTTCAGTTTGCGAAGTCTCAAGGAGCAAAAGAATTGTATTTGCATTCCGGTGAAAAAATGCAAAAGGCTATTCGATTGTATGAATGGTTTGGTTTTAAACGAGATCAATCAAAAGAATTTTATAATAATGATAATTTAGTAAAATGCTATCGGTATGATTTATAAGAAAGGACATTACTATGAATCCTCAGGAATTAGAATCATATTTAATTTCGGTCCGTCGCCATTTACATCAATATCCAGAATTATCGAACCATGAGTTTGAAACAACTAAATCTATTGAAACCTGGCTAAAAGAATTAGCTATCCCGATTCGAAACACAGACTTGAAGACAGGTGTTTTTGCTGACATAAAAGGTGGTAAACCGGGCCCCATTGTGGCGATACGTGCAGACATTGATGCACTGCCAATTGAGGAGAAAACGGGACTACCTTATGCTTCCAAAATAAAGGGAGTTATGCATGCCTGCGGCCATGATTTCCATACTGCAGCCCTCATTGGTGCAGCCTATTTATTAAAAGAAAATCTGTCTCAGCTAAATGGCTCAGTCCGCCTGATTTTTCAACCGGCCGAAGAGTTAGGAGGAGGGGCACAGCATGTGATAAAGGATGGACAATTGGATGGTGTGGAAGCGATTATTGGACTTCATAATAAACCTGAGTTACCAGTAGGGACGATTGGAATAAAAGAAGGACCCTTAATGGCGGCCGTGGATCGTTTTCAAATTGTATTATATGGGAAAGGGAGCCATGCAGCACTCCCGCAAAATGGGAATGATCCAATCGTAGGAGCCGGGCAGCTTATTACTGCTCTTCAGACCATTGTCAGCAGGAATGTGTCCCCGCTTCACAGTGCAGTAGTGAGCGTGACGAAAATAATAGGAGGAAGTACGTGGAATGTTATTCCAGGTGAAGTCAGTTTGGAAGGGACGATTCGAACCTTTGACCCTATGATCCGAGAGGAAGTAAAAGCAAAGTTTTACAACATTGTTAATTCAATTGCTGCTGCTTTTTCACAAGAAGCAGAGATTAGCTGGTTTCCAGGTCCACCTCCACTAGTAAATCATAATTCGGTGACAGATATAGTCAAAAGAGCTGCTGAAAAACAATCTCTAGAAGTTATCCATCCGAACCTTTCCACGGCAGGTGAAGATTTCTCTTATTACCTGCTCCATTGCCCAGGTCACTTTGCCTTTTTCGGAACAAATGGGAACGAAGATTGGCATCATCCTGAATTTACGATTGATGAATCAGCTATTTTAAAAGCAGCTTATTTTCTATATGAAAGTGCAAGGGAATTATTAGAAAGCCAAGCTATTAGTTAACTAGCCAATAAGTTTATGATCCAATCGAAAAACGTTTCATTTATAAAATAAAATCTATAAATAGGAGTGATTCGGGTGGGGAATATTCTTCGTAACGCTGTGGAAAATAAGCGCAAAAAATTAATCGAAAAATTAATTGCTTTTAATGTATATAAGAAAGAAGATAAACACCTCTTTGAGTTATCACTAACAGAACTGGAAAATGAATACAAGGCATTTCAATCCATTCAACATCCTCATTGTAACTTTGGTTCTATTAAATTTACCAATAAAAAATCAAAATAGAAAATAAAAATAGTAGAATGGGAGTTTTAATTATTAGCTAAGTAATGATCTTTACTGGAAGTCCTTCAGAGGAAACGAGACTAAAAGAGGCAAGGGGATTGCCTCTTTTTTGATATGAGATTGTCATGCAAAATCAGGTAATGTTTCGCTTACTTGTCGTTCGTGATAATTAGACATGTTAATAAGAGGCGGGGAGTAGACATGAAGGGAAATCATCTGTTCATTTTGAAGATTACTCATCTTATGGATCAGACCAGAAGGTGAATAAAGACATTCTCCCTTCTGAACCGTAGAGGCAGCAGCTCGTTCAATTTGGTTGTCGTTGATACGATAAATCGAATTAAGCAGTTTACCCTCGACGATTATGGCACAACCAATAGATTGACCATGATCATGGATGGCTGTCTCAACATGTGGCGGGAGGTTAAGAACAAGTACCTCTACATGTTCATTTAAGTAAATGACATTTCTGCCATACGGAAACTGGTCTGGGTCAGTAATAAAAGGCTGGATTAAATCAGAAAGATCAGGAAATTGTTTTAGAGCAGTTCCCAGTTCCTTAAGTGTTGGATTCTTTAATTTCCCTAATTGTTGATGAATACAATAAAGCAGCTTCATTTTGAAATCCTCCTAAAACCTCTAAATGTTGATTAACATAGTCAAGATTAAGTGACCTTTCTGACATGATATTTACCTACAATTCATAAGAGACGGCTAATGCCTATGTCTAGAGGAAAAATAAAACCACACAGTGAATTTTATCACTAGTGTGGTTTATATAATTTAACTACTGTCTCAATATTAGAGTTAAGGTTAATGTAATGCAGTTAAAATGACCCCAATTGCAATTAATGCAACACCGATTCCGTTAATAAAGCTAAGCTTTTCACCGAAAAAGATAATCGCTAGAACCGTCGCAATCACTACGCTGAGTTTATCAATGGGTCCAACCTGCGACACTTTTCCTGTTTTTAAGGCTAAAAAGTAAAACAACCAAGATGTGGCACCTGCCAGACCACTTAGAACGATAAATAACAACGCTTTCCTTTGTGCAAAAATCTCAGGAATCTTCCCTAAATTCCCCTGAAAACTAACCACCCCAATTAAAAAGAGTGCCATAATAACCGAGCGAATGGCAGTAGCAGTGTTGGCATCAATATTTTGTAATCCGATTTTACCAAAAATAGAAACTAATGCAGCTGAAACAGCAGATAAAATCGCAAATACCAACCAAGACATAACCGACGACCTTCTTCCCGTTTTTATTTCTTACAGATTAATGCTAGGAATGATAAGTAATCATTTCATAGTTAGTTTAGACCAATTTCGATATGGTATTTAAAAAAATTAATATTATGTAATAAAGCCGAAGATGATATCAAGAAAACGCAAAGTAGATATTTTCACTTTGCGTTTTTGAAAGCTATTATGCGGTAAACATTTCTAAAAATTGTCCGATGGCAATGGAACAGGCTCCTAATGCAGGAGCATTTTTTCCTAATGATGAAGTTAATAGTTCATAACTATTTTCAAGTTGTTGATAGGTTCTAGACGCCACAGAATTTTTGATTGAGTTTAAGACCATTGGCAGTGCTTCAATGATATTGTTTCGGATAATGACGGCTTGTGGATTAAAGGTATTTAGAATACTTGTTAACCCAATACCTAGATAGAAACCAAACTTTTGAAGTGCCATTAAAATTTCGGGGTTATTTTGATTGGCAAGCTGTATGATTTCTTGATTAGATAGTTTCTCTCGCTGCAGCTTCGATAATGAGCTTAATAATGCCTTTTCAGAAGCATATAATTCCCAGCAGCCCCGATTTCCACAACTGCATTTGAGTCCATTTAAGTCAATGGTTAAATGCCCCATTTCCCCAGCAAATCCACGGACTCCTCTATAAAGATCATTATTAATAATAATGCCGACACCTATACCAGTATGAACACTTACGTAAACAAGGTTTTCGTAATTTTTAGCAGCTCCAAACTCTTTTTCTCCGTAGGCCCCGGCATTAGCTTCATTTTCTAAAAAGACAGGTACTTTAAATTCCTGTTCGATTAAGGATTTTAAGTCTAATTCATAATTCCAGTCCAAGTTAGGAGTGAAGATGATTTTTTGCTCTGAATTAACAAGTCCCGGTACGCATAATCCGATGCCGATTAGCCCATAGGGAGATTCCGGCATTTGAGATTTTAAGTTGTTAATTTTTAAGAATAGAACATCCTTTATCTCTTCAGAAGACTGATTTTCTACTTGTTGATAATCCTCGTGAACAATATTTCCTTTTAAATCCGTTAATATGGAATTGATATAATCGACACCAATATCAATTCCAATGGAATAACCAGCATTCTTGTTGAAAACCAGCATCACAGGTTTTCTTCCGCCACTTGACTGACCTTGTCCAATTTCGAATATAAGGTTTTTTTCAATTAAGGTATTTACTTGGGAAGATACAGTCGATTTATTTAAACCTGTTGTTTCAGATAACTTTGCCCTTGAGATAGGGGAATTTGCAACAATTTCATTTAGTAATAGCTTTTGATTAATCTTTTTGACTAACATTTGATCAGCTGTGATCACTTTTCTACACCTCTTTTAGTATGGCGTCCAAATTAAGTTAAGTTCACTTTTTATTAACATTATACCATTAAAATACATTTGAAAATGCGGGCAATGCAAAAAAGGACCTTCTGTAAAAAATCCACAGAAGGTCTTTTTAATTGTACTTAATTTATCTGCTAATTTAACACTGAATGTTTTCTACCATAACTGAAATAGATAACTAAACCAATGATCAGCCAAATGAAAAAACTGATCCAAGTTAAAGCAGGCAGCTGAAGCACTAGATAGCCACATGATAAAAAGGCAATGAGTGGAATCCATGGTACAAACGGAACGCGGAAACCACGTTTTGGTGCACCTTGTGTTTTACGTAGATATAAAATCCCAATGGAAACGGACATGAACGCGAATAAAGTACCTATATTCGTTAGTTCGGCTAGCTTACCCAGTGGAATGAAACCCGAAAAAATAGATACAAGCAAACAGGTAATCCATGAATTCACCACTGGTGTTTGTTTTTTCTTATCCACTTTTGAGAATACCTTTGGAAGCAGACCATCGCGGCTAATCGCATAAAATAAGCGAGTTTGTCCATAAACCATAACGGTTAAGACGGTTGTGATTCCAGCAATGGCTCCAAGGGAAATGAATCCTGCGGCCCAGTCTTGGTGAATATAACTTAATGCAAATGAAACCGGATTTTTAACATCTAACAATTGATAAGGAACAATCCCTGTTAAAACGGCGGAAACGGCAATGTATAAAATTGTACAAACCACGAGGGAGGCAATAATTCCAATAGGCATGTTCCTCTGCGGGTTTTTTACTTCCTCAGCCGCAGTTGAAACGGCATCAAACCCTATATAAGCATAGAATGCTGTCGCGGCACCAGATGCTACACCGGAAAATCCAAATGGCATGAAAGGGGTCCAGTTGTCCGGCTTTACATACCATGCTCCAACAGCTAGAAAAATGATAACGACCGCTAATTTAATAAAAACCATTGTCGCATTAAAACGTGCTGAATGTTTAACTCCTCTAGTTAATAGGAATGTGATAACAAAGGTAATAAATATGGCCGGCACATCGACATATGTTCCATTTGCTGGATTGAATGCACTAGAGATAGCTTTTGGAAGGTGGATACCAAATCCTGCTATCAGACCTTGAAAATACCCAGACCAGCCGCTGGCGACTGAGGCGGAGGCAAACCCGTATTCGAGAATTAAATCCCATCCTAAAATCCAGGCAATGAATTCTCCAAATGTTGCATAGCTGTATGTGTAGGCACTTCCGGACACTGGAACAGTTGAGGCAAATTCTGCATAACAGAGTGCAGCAAATATACAAACCAGCCCTGATAAAATAAACGAAAGAATTAAGGCAGGGCCTGCATGCTCGGCAGCTGCTACACCTGTGAGAACAAAAATCCCTGTACCTACAATTGCACCTATCCCAAGCATGGATAAATCAAAAGCGCCAAGTTCCTTTTTTAAGGACACATCTTTTTTTTCTGCTTGGTTAATTAAGTCCTGTATGGACTTTTTCCTGAAAATCTCCATAAAAACTTCCCCTCTATAAAAATCCCTTATGCATTGTTAATGTGAAAAAATGAACAATAAGTATATTGCGAAAAATGTCGAAATAAATTCAACGAGACTTATAATATAATTTATTTTTAAAAAAATCAATAT
>NZ_JBALPZ010000246.1:1396-4060 GCF_036965645.1 Neobacillus drentensis | reverse complement strand
CTCCCTCAATAAAGAAAGCGAAATCTCCCGATTTCTCCGTTTTTCTTAGATTTTCATAGTAGTTTATTTACTGGTGATTGCTTTATTGGTGGGTAGATATCACTCCAAAGGATAAAATTGGACTTGAGGAGAAAAAAGACTCATAACCCACTACCCAACTACTTACAAAAATTGGTTAATAAGTAAAATTATGATCGCACTGGTGGATGTCCACATTTCTCATGGAGGTCAACCCTCCCATGCCTCACAGAGTCTTCGCTCTCAAATTCCTTCGTCCAACCTTTCCATGAGGTGGATGTCAGCCATGCTGCCCCACAGGGTCCTTGCCCGTAATTTAGTTGCTTTGCCGACTAATCCGTGCTTCAAATGTACCCGAACCTACAACACACATATCTACTATTAATCTAATCTAAAACAGAATCAGGCGGCCATTTCTACCTTCTTTGATACTGACAAATGAGGAATATCCTTTAACATCTTTTCTTCACTAAATTCAAATTTCTTTTTACTTATGCTAAAGAAAATACGGATCAGTTTATTACATAAAGCAATAAGGGATTGCATTTTCTTTAATGGATTATCAGAACGTTGAGTATAGTAGGCATGTAATTCTTTAAAAGCTGAATTCTTAGCTACTAGTATCATACATACCCTAAACAACAGGGCCCTTAGTTTCTTGCGGCCCCTCTTTGTGATGGTCGTTTTCCCCTTGTGCTTACCGGATGTATTTTCTTTTAAACTTAAGCCAGCCAGCTTAATAATTTGTCTGGGATGGGTATAATCATTCAGGTCACCCACTTCCGCAAAGAAACCGGCAACTGTATCCCTCCCGACACCTTTAATGGCCAACATTTGTGGTACTCCAGGTATTTCATCAAGTAAAACTTCTATTTTCGCATCCAATTCTTCGAATTTAAGCTGGATGAGCTCATATTTATCTAGTAACATTTTCAGCTCCAGTTTGGCCATATCAGATCCTTGCCGAAGTCCGATGGACTTACTGGCAGCTTGCTTTAACCCTCGGATTTTACTAAGCCCCACACTCCGGGTAACGGCTTTTCTTAGGTGGGTGAGCAGTTCTTGATCAGAGAACTTTATTATTTCATGCGGTAAAGCATATAGTTTTAAGAATTGTAAGGCTGCCTTCCCTTCCCACTTCTTAAAGACCGTTAGAAATTCTGGAAAGTACCGGTCAATCCAGTTGTGAACCTGTCCTTGGACCGTTTGTAGGTCATCCGTTAGAAGATCGCGTATTTTCTTCGCAACCCGGAGCTCGGCATACACTCCTTGCGGTATCGTAGGTTCAGCGTATTTTCCGTCCTTGACCAGCTGGGCAATGACTTTTGCGTCTTTTACATCATTTTTAGTTGGTGAATTATCATCGAGTTCCTTGCTTTTCTTTACGTGCAAGGGATTGACTACTACAAACTTAATCTCATTTTCTTTCAGAATATGTGCCAGGTTGAACCAATAGTGGCCAGTTGGTTCCATTCCAACCATCACTTTTTCCATGGCTTGTTCTCTCTGCAGTTCAGAAATCCATGTAAGAAAATGCCCGAACCCTTCTTTTGTGTTTTCAAAATAGCAAGGTGATCCGAACTCCATTCCTCTAAAGTTCTGGGCACGTGCCACGTGCTTGAATTTAGCAATGTCCACACCTATAATAAGTGTTTGAGAAGTTATTTGAGCAATCTTCTTATTTTGGTTATAATTCATTTTAAAGCCTCCTGGTATTTGAGTGTTGTCCTTTTCGCTGGCCAACCTTCCGGACACTCTTATTCTACCAAGAGGTTATTTTTTTGTTCAAACCTCATTTTCACTCATTACAGGAATGCTGCCCCTTTAGTTTAAGTGCAAATCTTCACAATATATCATATTTACCTACCAATTTTTTAAATATTATAAGAGAAAAATACGTCAACAAACGAGAGTAATATTGATTAATTAAACAGAAGACAGGGAAGACAAAAAAAAGAGTATCCCATTAAATTGTATTATCTTTTCCTCTGGGTACTTTTTTACCTGAATTCAATAGTTCAGTTCTCACTCACCTTACGATAAATAATTGTTATGAAAGTAAAAAACTCCCCAGCATACTGGAGAGTTAACAAACTTTACTCTTCTTTTTTGGATATACATTGGTCACAATCAATCAAATAACTTTCTGCCTGCTCATGCATATGATTCCCGCATTTAGTACATTCCTTTTTTGGTAAATTGCGGAAAAATTCAACTGGACTCATTAACATTTGTAACTCCTCCTTTATTAATACAGATAGTTATTTTTTTCGTTGTTGTAATACAGTATAAACAAAAAAAAGGAAAATGTATAGACCTTTTTTAAGAAAATTATAAAAGTTTTAATAGGTTCCTAACTCTATTTTTACCTTGTATATCCCAATAGAAATACTCAGTATATGTTAACAAACACATACCTGAATTCTAATTTCTCTTCCTACTAACTATGTAAATAATTAAAATTTACCACTAAAACAATTTTTTAGAATAAGGGAACCAAATCTCCAAATGCACGCCATAATTGAACCACGAGAACACTCCATTTTGGATATTACTGTATCGTTATTTTATCGTGACAATGAACAAGTTGGGTAGTGTCTTTCTTCACCTAAACTGCTTCGTTAGCGAAACAAGAAAAGCGACTGC
>NZ_JBALPZ010000246.1:0-1373 GCF_036965645.1 Neobacillus drentensis | reverse complement strand
GAACAATCGCTACCCGTTTATTAAAGTACATCTTTTCACAATCTTGTGCCTTGAGTAACATTT
Organism: Neobacillus drentensis; assembly: GCF_036965645.1. GTDB lineage: Bacteria > Bacillota > Bacilli > Bacillales > Cytobacillaceae > Neobacillus > Neobacillus drentensis_D. Next base: position 1,310 of record NZ_JBALPZ010000246.1, on the reverse strand, counting down.
TAGCGATATTACATATGTCAAAGACAAAAAAAAACACATTGTACGTTTGAAGCAACAGCTATGTAATTTTTATATCCACTACCTATTCGATTACGGATTAATGAATGTCCTTTTTCTTAAACCGACCACCATAAACTGCAGAAACATCTGAAGTAATGGTAAATGCTTCAGGATCTATCTCCTTAATAATATCTTTTAGCTTTGTATCCTCTAGCCTTGTAAAAGCACATAGAATAACACGTTTATCTTCACCGCTGTAAGAACCTTCTCCATGGAGGAAAGTGACGCCACGCCCTAATCGTTCTGTAATGGCATCTGCTATCTCATCGGTGTTATCACTAATGATATATTTGCATTTCATATCACCTAATCCTTTTACCACAATATCAATGGTTTTAAACGCAATAAAATAGGTAAGCATTGAAAACAAAGCATTTTCTATAGAAAATACAAAGGCAGCCAATGAGAAGATAATCACATTCACAGCCATGATGATCTCCCCGACTGAAAATGGCACCCTTTTTTCAATTAAAATAGATAATGTTTCAGTACCATCTAAAACTCCTCCATTTCTGATTGCTAAACCTACCCCAATTCCACATATGACACCGCCAAAAACAACTGACAGAAGCTGATCATGTACCATTGGGTCTATATGATGCATGAATGAAGTAATCACAGAAAGAGCTATGATTCCATAGAGCATACTAAAAGCAAATGTTTTACCGATTTGCTTATAACCTAAGAAGAAGAAAGGTAAGTTTAAAATGACTAAAAATATACTAAGGTTGATTGAAGTAACGTGACTTAAAATCATGGATAAGCCCGTCACTCCACCGTCAATTATATTATTCGGAATTAAAACAGCTTCTAACCCGTAAGCCATAATACTGGCACCAATTGTAATAAAAAAAGACCTTTTGACAAACAACATTTCTTACATTTAATTTTTTATGATTTATTTTCTTTTTTTCTTCACTTGTATTCATAAAGCTTTCCCCCTTATATTTATATATTTTAAAAATCACAGAGAATATGTGTTTTTTTCAAGACATAGCTTGTTAGATAGTAAATAAAAATTCAATTAAACATGAGTAAAAAATTATTCATTTGTCACGAAAACACAAAAGGAGCTTGTTACCAAATAGGCATAATAATCCCATGGTGACAGGCTCCTCCATATTAGTACGTAATTTTATTCTTTATAATTTGTATCACATAACGGAGAAATATTCACTTTTGTATAATTAAAATATGTGTTCTGGTAGTTCAACTAACGCTACCCGTTACTTTAAGTGAATTGATTCACA
>NZ_JBALPZ010000245.1:0-12532 GCF_036965645.1 Neobacillus drentensis | reverse complement strand
CTATATATGTAATTCACATAGAGGTTAGAAATTTGTCGTAATATGCAATAATATATTTTGATTTTTTTTAATGTTTGTTCTTTAAATGTTTGAAAGATGTTAGTATGATTAAAATGTCGAAAAAAGTTAAGGAGGAATAAAATTGACAACAAATTTTAATGTTTTTGAAGCTTGGAAAGATCTTTATAATCAGTCTAGTAATTTATACGATGAAAAAATCATGGAGTCCTTTCCATCTCAGGGAGTCGGGCAACTGTTGGACTTCAATCTGCAATTTAAAAAATTTATTGATGAAACAACAGAAAAATATCTAGAACTTGGTAATCTGCCATCCCGCAAGGATCTAGCCAACTTGTCTGCTCAAATTGTTAATGTTGATGCAAAGGTCGATAGCTTAGAAGAACTGCTCGAGGATAAACTGGATAGCACTGACAATCAAGTCTCATTTAAAAGTGAATTATCTGAATTGAAATCCGAAATGAAGAATCTAGATAAAAAACTGAATCAAATTCTATCCGCTTTAAAAGCTTAAGAATAACCTACATACTAACAACCAATGGGGGATAATAACATGACGAATTTAACTGGTAAAGTAGCTATTGTAACAGGCGGCAGCAGAGGCATTGGTGCAGCGATTTCTATGGAACTTGCAAGACAGGGTGTAAAAATTGTTCTTAACTATGTTTCTCGTGAAGAATTAGCAGAAAAAATGGTTGCCGATATTAATGAAATCGGTGGAGAAGCTTATGCAGTTCGTGCAGATGTTTCCAATACTGAGGAAGCTGCCCATCTTGTACAGGAAGCCATCGAGCATTTCGGAAGAGTAGATATTTTGGTCAATAATGCAGGTATTACGAGAGATAGTACATTTAAAAAGCTAAGTTCTGAGGATTGGAGAAAAGTAATCGATGTTAATCTAAACAGTGTTTACAACACAACATCTGCTGCACTTCCTTCCCTTCTCGAATCAGATGCAGGCCGTATTATCAACATTTCATCCATCATCGGACAAGCTGGCGGGTTTGGTCAAACTAACTATGCAGCAGCAAAAGCTGGACTTATTGGATACACAAAATCTTTAGCTCTTGAGTTAGCTAAAACAAATGTAACCGTTAATGCAATTTGCCCTGGATTTATCGGAACTGAAATGGTTCAAGCGATTCCTGAAAAAGTTCTAGCTGGAATTGTTGAAAAAGTTCCGCAAAAACGCCTAGGAAAACCGGAAGAAGTAGCTCGCGGAGTTGCTTTCCTATGTAGTGACGGAGCCTATATTACTGGTCAGCAGCTTAATATTAACGGCGGACTTTACATGTAATTGTCATGAAGTCAGAAATCTATGTATATAGTTAATAATAATTAAGCTAAGGAAGGAGTGAACTTTCGTGAGTGTACTTGCGGAAAATGATTGGGACATGTTTCTTGACGTACTCCCTGAAGAGTACGGAAAGCAAATGAAACGTGTTATAAAGGCAACCCAGGTGTTAACGGTTGATCCTAAGCCAGAAGTTGGTCCTACTCCCAAAGAGGTGATTTGGACTAAGAATAAAACGAAATTATATCGTTATGTTTCTGAACAGCCGAAAAAACATAAAGTTCCATTACTGTTGATTTATGCATTAATCAATAAACCATACGTTCTGGATTTAACTAAAGGTGGAAGTTTAATAGAATATCTAGTGAATAATGGATTTGACGTCTATCTTCTTGATTGGGGTACACCTGGATATGAAGATCGTAATATGAAACTAGATGATTTTATTATCGACTATATCCCGCGGGCAGTTAAAAAAGTCCTAAAAACATCAAAAGTTGATGAATTGTCCATTCTTGGTTATTGCATGGGCGGTACGATGACGTCTATTTTTGCAGCTCTTTACCCTGAATTGCCAATTCGCAATCTGATTTTTATGACAAGTCCGTTTGATTTTGAAGATTCTGGTTCTTATGGTGCCATGTTAAATGAAAAATACTTTAATATTGATAAAGTAGTAGATACCCTTGGTGTCATTCCTCCTGAAATGATTGACTATGGAAACAAACTGTCAAAGCCAATGGCGAACTTCTATGGGCCTTTTATAAGTCTAGTTGATCGTGTAGATAATGAAAAATTTGTTAAGAGCTTTAAACTTTTACAAAAATGGCTAAACGATGGTATTCCATTCCCGGGTGAATCTTATCGCCAGTGGATCAGAGACTTTTATCAAAAGAACAAGCTAATTAAAGGGGAATTGGTCGTTCGCGGCCGCAAGGTTGAGTTGAAGAATATCACGGCTAATGTACTTAATTTAGCAGGCCAAAATGACCTAATTGCCCAGCCTCATATGGTAGAAGCCTTGATGGATGCTATTTCTAGTAAAGACAAACAGTTTAAAAATTTGCCTGTAGGTCATACATCGATTACCTTTGGCAGCCAAGCTTCCAAAATTACTTATCCAACGATTGGCGATTGGCTAGCTGAACGTTCTAACTGATCATTAGCCTAAAACAGGTTTACCCTAAAGTGAGTGTTTTTAAACACTCACTTTTTGTATGAAAAAAGGATTATATTAAATTAGCCGATAATCAAGATTAAGAACTATTTTTTATGAAAGGTTTTTATTAAAATAATTATTATTCTTACTTTACTTATCTGATTAATTAGGTTAAAATTTAGACAATTCAAAAAGTAGTTAGCTGATTGGTCAACCAAAGGCTCCTAAACGCTTGATGCGGGAAGGGGCCTTTTTTATTTTTTGTAAACTAGCGATATAAACGCTTTATTCCAAGTCAAAAAGGGGTGTTAGAATTGAATATTGATCATCTTGATGCTTTTATGCATGTGGTTCATCTAGAAAGTATTCACAAAGCTGCAGAAGCCCTTTACTTATCACAGCCAACGGTAACGGCAAGAATTAAAACATTAGAGCAGGATCTTGGTATTGAATTGTTTTTACGAAAAGGGAGAAGCTTGACCTTATCTGAGGAAGGAAAAGCTTTTATTCCGTATGCAGAACAAATTATTCGTACCTATCAGCAAGGGAAGAAACTATTAAAAAAAGAAGGCCATCCTGAAGAAATTGTCATAGGGGCAAATTTGATAACCTCACAATATTTTATACCATTTGCTCTTACTTTTTTAAAGAAGGTACATCCGGAGCTTCGATTTAAATTTATTTCAGCTTCGAACGAGATATTGCTTGAGAGGTTGCTGCAAAAGCAGGTTGATATCGCCTTCATGAAGGATGTAAATCATCGAGGGGTGCAAAAGCATGAGCTTCTAAATAATGCTGTAAAACTAGTCGTTTACCCTGGGCACTCCTTTCAGATTCAAAAGAAAATCACTGTTCAACAATTAGCCAATGAACCAATGGTATTTTTTGAATGCGGGGCTTTTGACTGGAATCGTGTTTATCATTTATTTGAAGCAGCCAATATTGAACCAAACATAGAATTTCTAGTTGATCACCTTGAGGTAGCAAAATCGATAATTTTAAATAAACAAGGCATAGGGTTTTTACCATCCTTAAGTATACAAGCTGAACTTCAACGGGGTGATCTTATTGAAATCGATGTGTCACATCTCTTGCAGATTCAGCAGCATATTTATGCGGCTCATCTAATCAATGGTTTTGCACATAAGCTGGTCTGGGATGAGATTCTTTTGTCCGTGAAGGAATTTAATAATCAAAGAATATATACGATTAATTAATATTTTTGATAAAAAGAATAATTTTTTCTATCAGTTAACGTATTGTAAGTTCTAGCTTCTCGGTGATAGGATTTAACTAAATATATACTTTATTTCACTAAACTTTGAAAAATTATTGTTTTAAATCCGACTATTCAAGTGTGTATTCTTGGATTTAAAGGGAGGATGTTCATGATGAAAGCGCAAAATGTAAATGATGTAAGAACATTTATTAAAACGAAAAAACGAAATTCCTTTGGAACATTTAAATATCTTAATATGCCAGATCTACAGTTTTATACTTGGTGCAATCAAGAATATAGGGTGAATAGAGGAATCTATAATACGATTGATCAATGGTTTTACGAATATGGGATTATTAATATTCATTCTCGTAGAATTCAGCTCTTAGCCTTTCTAGATTCTGTTAAAGAGGAATTAAATGAACCTCATTCATCTAAATTTATTAGATTTGGTCATGGAGGTCTTACTAAAAGGCTGAATGATTTTGTTAATGATAAGAAATAAGTTTTTCATTATCGCTATCTAGTGGATAGAATTTTTTTATCAAATACATCAATTTTCCTATCAGAGAAGGTATTGCGATGTCCTCATTACCGGTGTAGGATAAAAAACAATAAATCAAAACAAACTTTTCTGATTGGTAAAGTCGGAAAAATGGAGGGTAATATCAATGAGTTATAAGTTGGGAATTTTAGATCAGAGTCCAATTTTTCCAGGAACAAATGCTTCACATGCCTTGCAACAAACGGTTTTATTAGCCAAAAAAGCAGAGGAATGGGGATACTCACGTTTTTGGGTTTCAGAGCATCATAATGCAGAGCAACTAGCAGGATCGTCACCTGAGGTATTGATTTCCTATTTATTGGCTCAAACCAAGACCATTCAAGTTGGGTCTGGGGGAGTTATGATTCAACACTACAGTCCATATAAAGTGGCTGAAAACTTCCATGTCTTATCAAATCTGGCCCCAGGAAGAGTGGATCTTGGGATTGGAAAAGCACCAGGTGGTCTCCCTTTATCCACAAAAGCCCTACAGTATGGAACGGTCAATGATGGTAATGACATTTCTGAGCGGCTCTCTTTTTTAGTTGACCTCATTGATAACACAGTGGATGGCAGTCATCCCCTGGCAGGTATACAAGCAACTCCAGTTCCCCAGGAAAAGCCAGAAATTTTTCTCCTTGGTGCAAGTGCAAACAGTGCACGGCTTGCAGCAGATTTAGGAATTTCATTTGTATTCGCTAAATTTATTAATAGTGATGATAGTGTACTAGAGAAAGCCGCAAATCTATATCGGGAAAGTTTTCCGAATGGGCGATTGATCATATCATTGGCGGTTATTGCTGCACCTACTCAAGCAGAGGCAGAACAATTGATAGGGAACAGAAAAATAGTCAAAGTTCGTCTACAGAGCGGCCGCTCTGTAACTGTTCAATCCCAGGAGCAGGCGGAATTCTTTGGAAAGCAATCAGGTGAACCCTATGAAATCACTGAACAAGAAGCAGACATAATTGCGGGAACACCAGCCTATATAACGGAAGTTTTAAATCAACTTCAAAAAACGTACCAGGTGGATGAATTTATCATACATACACCCATTGAACAAGAAGCAGCAAGATTTCAATCATTTCAATTGCTAAGCCCTTTAAAAACGGACAATTTAACTATTCAATCTTTAAGTAGATGAGATTCGTAACGAAGAGTTTCATTATTTTTTAAACACAAAAACCAACTATTCAGGTAGGAATTATAAACAATCAAATGAGCGAGAGGTAGGAAATTGTGATGACAAAAAAGAGACAATTAAAACTAGGAACCATTATTCATGGGGTGGGGGGAAATATTGCGGCTTGGAGGCATCCAGAGGTATTAACCGATGCTAGTGTTAATTTTGATTTTTATAAAGAGCAAGCTCAAAAATCGGAAAGGGCTAAATTTGATTTCGTTTTTATTGCGGATGGCCTGCATATTAACGAGAAATCTTTGCCTCACTTTTTAAATCGATTTGAGCCGTTAACGATTTTATCGGCACTTGCTGGTGTTACTTCACGAATCGGTCTTGCGGGAACCGTATCTACTTCTTATAGTGAACCATTTACAGTTTCACGGCAATTTTCCTCTTTGGATCATATTAGTCAGGGCCGGGCAGGTTGGAATCTCGTTACTTCACCATTAGAAAAAACCGCATTAAATTATAGCAAAACGATTGAAGAACATCCTGATCATGCTAAACGATATCGGATAGCAGCTGAATATTTAGAGGTAGCCAAAGGCTTATGGGATTCATGGGAGGATGATGCATTTATCCGTGATAAAGAATCTGGGGTTTTCTTTGATCCTGAAAAATTGCATCAACTTAATCACAAAGGGGATTTTTTCTCAGTCGAAGGTCCACTTAATATTGCGCGATCAAAGCAAGGTAGGCCGATTATTTTTCAAGCAGGTTCATCAGAAGCAGGTAAGGACCTTGCAGCGAGAGAAGCTGATGCTGTCTTTACGGGTCATCCAACATTACAGGAAGCACAGAAATTTTATCACGATGTTAAAAACAGAGCAGCCGCTTTTGGTAGAAATTCCGATGAAATATTAATCTTACCTGGGATTGAGCCAATCGTGGGGAGGACAGAAGAAGAGGCTGAGGAGAAATACCAAGAGATTGCTAATTTAGTATCTATTGAACAGGCACTTAATTACTTAGGACGCTTTTTCGAACATCATGATTTTTCTCAATATCCATTAGATGAACCATTTCCGGAATTAGGGGATTTGGGTTCTAATAGCTTTAAAAGTGGAACAGACCGGATTAAGCAGGAGGCAAGGGAGAAAAATCTTACGCTTAGACAAGTAGCCTTACAATCAGCCACACCTCGTACACCGTTTATTGGAACACCTGAGAAGGTTGCAGACCGCATCCAGGAATGGTTTGAAGGGAGGGGGGCAGACGGATTTATTATCCACTTTAATGTTCCTAGTCATCTATCAAGTTTTATCGATCATGTTGTACCAATCCTTCAGAAACGCGGTCTTTTCCGGACAGAGTATGAAGCAGAAACATTACGAGGGAACTTGGGACTTCCGTATCCAGAAAATCAATATGTGAAAAATACAGTGGAGAATAGATAAGGGGCGCTTGTTATGAGATTAATAAAATGGAAAAAATTTATTCCTATTTCGTTAGCCTTTTTACTCTTGTTATCGGGGTGCGCCAGCAGTTCCGGGACAAAAAATAGCAATTCACAAGATACAAACGGAAAAGTTGAGACACAGCCCAAGTCTGGAGGCGAATTGACCTATGCGCTTGCTACCTCCCCCGATTCACTTGATCCTGCACGGAGCGGTTTAGCTGTTGCTGTTAGAGCATTCAGAACCATTTTTGATAGCTTAGTAGTTCAGGCCCCAGACAATACGATCAAGCCCTGGCTTGCTATAGAATGGACAATTTCAGATGATGGGAAATCTTATACTTTTAAACTGCGAAAGGACGTCAAGTTTCAGGATGGAACCCCTTTTAATGCGGAGGCTGTTAAATATAGTTTTGACCGGATTTTAGATCCAAAAACCCAAGCAAAAAATGCGGTGGCCCTTCTGAAACCTTATGAATCATCGGAAGTAATCGATGATTACACAATTAAAATCAATCTTTCAACTCCTTCAACGGCGTTTTTAAGTAATTTAAGTCAGGCAATGCTAGGGATTGTTTCCCCGACTGCGGCAGAAAAGTATGGTGATCAATTTGGTAAACACCCTGTCGGAACTGGACCATATAAGTTTGTCAGTTGGACAGATAATGCAGATATTGTAGTCGAAAATAATAAAGATTATCATTGGGGACCTTCTATTGTAGAAAATACAGACGCACCTTATCTTGATAAAATTACGTTTAAAATTATTCCAGAGGAGGCCACTCGTATCGGTAGTGTCCAAAGCGGGCAAGTACTTGCGGCTGAAACAGTGCCGCCTCAAAATATTCTATCACTCAAAAATGACCCAAAAACTCAATTACTTCAAGTAAATACGATTGGTTTACCATATACCCTCTTTTTTAATCAAAGAAAGACACCATGGAATAATGTAAAAGCCCGTAAAGCAGTTCAACTGGCGGTTGATGTGGATGCGATCGTAAAAACGCTTTACTTGAATACCTATTCGCGGGCATGGTCTCCACTCTCCCCAGGTATTTTTGGATATGATGAATCACTTGAAAAAAACAGTAAGCTAGATGTCAAGAAGGCTAACCTGCTACTTGATGAACTAGGGTTTATAAAAGGAGCAGATGGAATTCGGGAAAAAGATGGAAAGCAGCTGACATTAAAATATGTCGATGGCACTCCAAACCGTGAGAAGAGAAACGATATCGCCGTTATGGTTCAACAGCAATTAAAAAAGATTGGAATTAAGGTGGAAATAAATATTACAAAGGACATTGCTTCAGTGGTTCAACAAAAAGCCGATTATGATCTATATGGAAACAGCCAAGTGAATTCAGACCCAAATGCATTACTCGCCTTTTATCACTCAACAACTCCCGAACAAGAGGCAACTGTAAAGAGATTGGGCGGCGGTTCCGATCCAGAAATAGACCAATGGTTAGAAGCCGGTACAGTTGAAACAGACTTAGCAAAAAGAGAAGAGATCTACAAAAAAGTTCAACAGAAAATCATTGATCAAGCATGGATTCTTCCTATTTATATATTCCCTTATACCGTGGCAGCATCCAAAACTGTTAACGGAATTAAGTTCGATTCATTAGGTTATCCGCTATTTAATGATGCAAATATTAAACAATAAGGAAATGGAGCTGAGATAGGTGGCACTTGCCAACAAGATTCTTTTAAAAATCTCTTCTGCATTAGTATCCATTTTTGGCTCTCTCATCCTTGTATTTTTTATCATCTATTTACTGCCTGGTGATCCAGTACTATCTATGCTGGATCCCTCTACGGCAACAGCTGAAACGGTGGCCAATTTACGCAAGGAACTAGGGCTTGATCAACCAATTTATATTCAATTTGCTGATTATTTTTTGAACGTTTTACATGGGGATTTTGGTCAATCTATTATCAATAGCGAACCAGTCCTGCCTAAAGTCTTAGAACATTTTCCGGCGACACTTGCTCTTACACTTACGAGTGCCATATTTTCTATAGTAATTGGATTATTATTTGGAGTGCTTTCGGCAATCTTCAGGAATAAATGGATTGATTTTATTGCTAGGTTAATAGGTTTATTTGGAATATCAATGCCAACATTTTGGTCTGGCATTTTATTAATTCTCATTTTTTCCGTCTCTTTAAACTGGCTTCCTGCTATGGGGTCAGATGGGTGGCAGACACTTGTCCTTCCATCACTTTCGCTAGGATTTGTAGGTGCAGGATTAATCATTCGGATGGTAAGAACGAGCATGCTCGAAGTAGTAAATGAGCAATTTATTGTGACGCTCCGCGCGAAAGGACTTTCCGAACGGGTAATTATGTACCAACATGCCCTTAGAAACGCATTAATTCCTGCGATTACAATTATTGGTATAAATATTGGTGAATTAATGGCTGGTACTGTCGTCATCGAAACGGTTTTTTCCAGGCAGGGGATTGGCAGGATTGTTGCGGATGCCATCATGGCTAAAGATTTACCTGTTATTCAGGGGGTTGTGTTTTTTAGTGCGATTGTTTATGTGATTGTCAATTTACTAGTGGACCTATCCTATTCAATAATTGATCCCAGGGTTCGGAGATCGGATCAAAGGTAAAGGAGGCAGTATAAATGAAAGAAATCGTTAATGTTGAAACAACACTGCGAGTTCCAAAATGGACTTTAAAGAAAAGGAAAACGAACTTCTCCATATCCAGCCTTTTTTTATACACATCAACAGTTATTGTGCTCTTTATTATTGCCTGTGCTGTATTTCCAAAGTGGATTGCGCCCTTTTCACCAACCTATATGAATTCAGAGTATATCCTAAGTAAGCCAAGTGCTGATCATTGGTTTGGAACGGATTATTTTGGCAGGGACGTATTTAGTCTCGTCATTTATGGAAGTCAGGATTCGCTTATTATTGGTGTAACATCCGTACTTATAGGTGGAATTATCGGTGGAAGTATTGGGGCATTGGCTGGATATATCGGCGGTTTTGTTGATGTAATCTTAATGAGGGTCATCGATATTTTAATGACTATTCCAGGAATACTTCTTGCCTTAGCCATAGCTGCTGCTCTTGGCCCTAGTTTATTTAATATTGTCTTGGCAGTTGCTGCTTCGTCAATACCGGGCTATGCACGTGTGATGAGAGGACAAATGATGAGTATAAAAAAAAGAAAGTTTGTAGATGCATCGCGTTCAATAGGAACACCTAGTTGGAGGATATTCCTATGGCATATCTTACCTAATTCCTGGTCACCGCTTCTAGTTTTGGGGACGATAGGTCTTGGTACTTCGATTTTAATAGGTTCAGGGTTAAGTTTCCTGGGTCTTGGGACCATAAAGGAAATTCCTGATTGGGGAGCCTTACTATCACAAGGAAGAGGATATTTAACAGTGGCCTGGTGGATTTCCACCTTTCCAGGTTTAGCCATTACGCTTTTCGTGCTCTCAATCAATATTATTGGCGATAAACTTCGCGATTCCTTTGACCCAAAAACGAGGTAGGGGAGAGAAAAAATGGAGAAATTACTTGAAATAAAGGATTTACAGGTTGATTTTACCAGTAACAATAATAAGTTAACTGCGATAAAAGATGTAACATTAGATATTAAAACTGGAGAAACGGTCTGTATCGTTGGGGAGTCAGGAAGCGGAAAAACGGTAACATCTAAAACGATTATGAGACTTATAGATTACGAGAGTGGAAAAATAGCAGAGGGAAGTATAGTAATCGATGGAATCGACCTTACAAAACTTACACCAAAAAAACTCCGTTCCATTCGCGGGAAAAAAATAGCGATGATTTTTCAAGAACCAATGGCCGCGTTTGACCCTGTCTTTACCATTGGGAAACAAATCATGGAGACCATCCTTGAACATAAACATTCCAATAAGTTAGAAGCTAAAGAGCGGGCCATTTATTTACTAAAGCGAGTGGGTATCTCGGATGCTGAGATCCGTTTGAACCAGTATCCAAATGAGATGTCTGGCGGTATGCTGCAAAGGGCGATGATTGCCATGGCACTTGCTTGTGATCCAGATTTACTTATTGCAGACGAACCGACTACCGCGCTTGATGTGACCATTCAAGCGCAAATATTGCAGCTTCTTCAAGAATTGAAGGAAGAGATGGGTATGTCTATTCTATTAATTACCCATGATATGGGCGTTGCAGCAGAAATGGCAGACCGAATTATTGTGATGTATGCTGGCAGGATTGTTGAGCAAGCTGATGTGAAGCAATTATTTGAACGGCCCTATCATCCATATACATATGGATTATTACAATCGATCACGACAGTTGAAAGTGATAGGAGCAAAAAACTGTATTCTATTAAAGGATCGATTCCAAGCTTAGCTGACTTACCTTCTGGATGTCATTTTCATCCCCGCTGCCCATTTGCGACGGATCTCTGCAAAAGTGAATCACCCCCATTATTGGAGGTTAATAATCGTCAGACTGCTTGTTGGTATGCGGAAGAGGTATCAGAAAAACTTGTCAATAAAGATCTGGAAGAGAAAGTGGATATACAGCCTCAAAAAGAAATGGCTCAAGATCAAGAGATTTTAGAGGTAACAAGTGAACCATTGTTTGAGGTTCATGGGTTGAGTAAATATTATCCTATTGGGAATAAACTATTTTATCGACAGTCAGCCTATATTAGAGCTGTTGATAATGTGTCTTTCCATATTAATGAAGGGGAAACCTTTGGGCTGGTTGGAGAATCAGGAAGTGGAAAATCGACATTGGGCCGAGTTCTCTTGCAACTAGAGAAACCTACCAGTGGAGAGGTCCTCTTTCAGGGCCAGGATTTGTCAAAATTGAGAGCAAGAGAATTACGTGAAAAGCGAAGGGATATGCAAGTAATCTATCAAGATCCTTATGGATCTGTTAATCCCCGCTGGAAGATTAGGGATATTATCGGAGAGCCTCTTCAAGTTCATGAAAACATTAGTGTGAAAGAGAGGAATGATAGAGTTCAAGAATTATTAGAGATTGTCGGGCTAAATAAAAACAGTTTTGATCGTTATCCACATGAATTTTCTGGTGGCCAGCGTCAGCGTATTGCGATTGCTAGAGCGATTGCGCTAAATCCCAAGTTTATATTAGCCGATGAAGCGGTATCCGCTTTAGATGTTTCTGTTCAGGCTCAAATCATTAATTTATTGCAGGAAGTCCAAAGGGATCGAAATTTAACTTATTTATTTATCGGCCATGGTTTAAATATTGTTCGGCATATTTCTGATCGGATCGGTGTAATGTATTTAGGTCAATTGGTGGAATTGGCTAATAGTGAAGAGTTGTTTTTACATCCTGCCCATCATTATACAAAAGGTCTCATTGAATCGATCCCGGTAGCCGATCCCACGCTCTTTAGGGAACGAATTACTCTTAGTGGGGAAATTCCATCACCAGCAAACCCGCCATCTGGATGCAGATTTCATACCCGCTGTCCGGCAGCGACTGCCCGTTGCCGTGAAGAACAGCCGATATTTAGAGAAGTGTCTAAAGGTCATTGGGCTGCATGCCATTATCCAGTGTAAGTGGGCGGAATGAAGGACAAAACAGGAGATAACTAGTACGAAGTGTCCTTCATAAGCGGGATGAAAGACAAAAATAAGAGATACCCGAGATGAAGTGTCCTTCATAAGCGGGATGAAAGACAAAAATAAGCGATACCCGAGATGAAGTGTCCTTCATAA
>NZ_JBALPZ010000244.1:0-1449 GCF_036965645.1 Neobacillus drentensis | reverse complement strand
TATTCATTTATCTTCCCCATAAGAAAACACCTCCTGAGTTACGTATTATTTAAATACGATTCAAGGGGTGCTTTTTCCTTTGTCTTATTTAACTAGGTCTCTCCATTGATCCCAGGTCTCTTCATTTAATAGGATTATCTTTATAATGCTTTGGCGTGACACCTGTAAATTTCTTAAATACCTTTATAAAATAACTTTGATCTGTAAAGTTTAAAAGGGCACAAATTTCGGATAAAGAGTGGGAAGTCAACATTAACAAATTTTTTGCTTCCTCTATTTTCACTTTTTGAATATATTCACTCAAAGCAATCCCAATCTCTTTTTTAAATAGAGAGGATAGATAATTGGGTGTTAATTCAACTATTTCAGATAAACTTGTTAGTGTAATATTTTCATAGACATGATTAAAAATATAATTTTGACAGATGGAGATAGGTTTTGAATAATGTTCCTTATTGCTGAAATGGACTCTATCTGCAAAGTCCTCCATTGCTTTTGCTTGTAATTTCTTTACTTCGTTGATATCTTGTAATTCTTCAAGTCTTTGGATATACATATCACTTAAGGAATAGGCGATCTCTGGATAAAGACCGCCGTCCATCGCGGCTCTCGTGGACAAAGTAATGGCTGTAATGGCTAAATTTTTTACATTTCTTAATTGGCTTTTCTTTGAAAGAACCCCGTATTCGAATTCTTCATCTATCAACCTTAGACATTTAAAAAGCTCTTCCTTATTCCCCTTTGTGATAGCATTTAGTAATTTTTTTTCAATTAAATGATCATGATGGAGTTTGGCGTTTTGACGTCTTAGGGATAATTCTATGTCAGGATTTTCAGTCAGAATTTCCTGAACCTCTTTTTGTTGATTTTGTTGGATGACAAAGTCCAAATCAAGTAGTTGGTGATAAATCATATAATGCACATGGATGCCGATCCGGGTTAAATCGTTATTTTTAATAACAGGTAGAGATTGATAGTAAAAAACAATGAGATCTAGATCGGTAAATAATCCAAGGTCATGACTCATTCTTTTTAACATATCTACAGAGTAATCAGTAAAGATGGATGGTCCGCCAATAAGACTTCCTTGGAATGAATTTCCGCTCTCTAAATTAATAACCAAGTAATTTTCTAGTAATTCAGTAGACTTGATCAATGGATATTCTGATGGATCCTCGTTTTTTACCAGCTGACCTAAATCACAGATGGTTGAAGTGGAAAGCGGATTGGGGCGATAACCGGCTGAGAATTCAAAGATTAATTCCCCTTTTGAATCAAAGAGGTAAAAAGGAATCTTAAAAGTCTCATTCATATGATTGCAAATAAATTCTAAGTGGTCTCTATTAGGAATTGGCATGTTATACCCCTTATTAACATAATCAATATACTTTATTTTAAGATAATACTATTTTTCGATAAAAATTACCATAAAGTTCAACAAATTAAATC
>NZ_JBALPZ010000243.1:2432-5633 GCF_036965645.1 Neobacillus drentensis | reverse complement strand
AAAATATGCAAGTTTTTATGCACTACTTGCGTATTTTAGGCTCTTTTTACATTCATAATATATACTGCCGTTTATGGCATTTTTTAATTGCCAAATACACCCTTTCAACATTTTGTTTAATGGTGGTCGAAAAACCATAAAAGCTAATAAGTCTTTGCTCCACTTAAGGAGCATCCCTCCCAATAAAAAATCGGGTCGGCATGGCATGTCAGAGAAAGAAAAAAGCCAAGAATACCTTCCGAATTATTAGTAACTTAAATTGAATCATTATGGATGTCTGCTGTTTTAGTCAGGGTAGGTTTCTAGTAAGATTGGGCCCTCAAATGGGTTTTTTTAATGTTTCTATTATTAATTGCTCTTACAGGTACCAGCGTACCAACTTTTCCAAAAGTTATATATAATGATGGAGGTGGATGTAAAGGGGAGATAAGAGATGCAGTTATTATATCTATGGGTTGAGGCATTTAAGAACATCAAAAGGGAAGGTTTCTCTTTTTCTGCAAGTCATGAATGCAATCTTGAACAAGAACAAGATCATTTGGTTCAATCATTCAGGATAACGGAAAAGAAAAACGATGTTAACATTTTCGGTCCAAAGATGAAATCCGTTACTGGCATCATCGGGGAAAATGGAAGTGGGAAAACAAATATTTTAGATTTGATAGGAATGAAAGTAAACCAGCGTTCGTTTGTAAAGGATGCCAAATACTTTATGTTATATAAACAGTCTAAAACGAAATATGTAATTGAGGGTAAAGGCATAGATGTTATCCGTCCAATCCTGCGAGGCATAATTATTACACCTGGCTTTCAGGAAATATACAGTCTTTTAGTGCGATATGATGAGGGGACAGGCACTTTTACGTTTTAAGATTTCTTAATACTGCGGAGAGGGAGCATCACAGCCTTAAAGTTTTATCTTCTAAAAACCAACAAGACAGTCATCCTTTAGTGAGTCCTCATGATATCTTAGAGGCTAGCCATTTATTTGAACGGATAACATTACAGCCTTTGAGCGTTGGATATTATCCGAAATACAAGATCCTAGTTGAGTTCAATAGGGATAAGGATGAAGATAAACGTCTCTTTAACGCCAAGGATCGTGTCTTTGTAAAAATCAGGTCAGCCATTCAATACAAAACGGATGAAAAAGATAGGCTACACTTAAAGGTCAATTACGATCGACTTTATAGGAGTGTTGTCAAGCGGTTGAATACTGCTTCCAATGATGAGGATGTCCCTCCCGAGACAAGGAAATTTCGTTGGATTATGTTTTTACATGAAGATTATCTTCATTTCACCTGGCATTCTCTTATTGTTCATATGAGAGGGAATGGTTCAACTGAAGAGGAGATTTTGGAATTAAAAAAAGAAATTGAAAGTGTGGAAGTTGAAAATAACGAGGAACGGTCTTATTATGAGAAATTGCTGGAACGCTTAATTAGAGAGGTTGGAAACCGGCTAGAATACAATCGGAAGGGAGAAAATGTGTTCTTTCAGGCTTATCAAGTGTTGATTTCGCTCTTACATAACATCCCTTCGGAATTTTTCCATGATTATTTGATTGAAATTGCAATAAGCGATGAGGAACTGGATGCAATAAGTGAATTACTAAAAACACTGGATAGCGAGTATTTAAAAAAAGATTTTCCGGATTTCCTGAAAAGGATTCTAAGTGTGGACTTTTATCCATTCAGTTCAGGAGAAGAGGCTTATTTGGACTTATTTGCTACGCTGTACCAAGGGGTTACTTTTGACACTGAACATGACAAGAAAACTCTATTAATCTTGTTGGATGAGCCAGACCGATTCATGCATCCAGAATGGTGCCGTTTATTTTTCTCGGCATTTAAACAATTTCTCGAACGTATATCAGGCGGCTACAGAGATTATCAAATTGTTTTTACGACTCATTCCCCTTTTCTTATTTCAGATTTACCGAATTCTCATGTCATTACATTGAAAAAAAATCCCCATTCAGGAAATTGTATGGTAATACGAGATAGTTTACAAACCCAAACATTTGCCAGCAATATTCATACGGTACTGGCAGATAACTTTTTTCTGGATTCTACTATGGGAGAATTGGCCATTCAAAGTATAAATCATGTTATTAAGCGTCTAAGTAGCCGACGGTCTTTGAAAGAGAAAGAAAGACAAAGAATCGTTGCCTTAATTGAGCAAATTGGTGAACCTATCGTTCAGGCACAATTAATTGAGATGTATAATGCAAAGGTGCCACAGGATAGAGAAGAGCGGCGTAGAATGCTGTTGGAACAACAAAGAAAAATTCAATTAGAACTTCAATCGTTAGAACATGGAGAAGATGTATGATACCCATAACCCATCCACTGTTGTTACAATTCGCCTATCAGCATTATGAGGCGGTCGAAGACCAATTAAAATCAGATGGTAGCTATAAAACTGTTAGCAAGTGGTTTGAAAAGAATGGACTGGGAATGAGTTTAAAAGAGGCTATTATGGCTTCTGTTCCTTTAATGGAAAAGATGATAGAAGCGTATGATGGAACAACTGCGACCACCCATTTGAAGGATATGTATAAGGAACGCTTTTCATTATCTGGAAGATCGTTAGGGAATAAAAAATATACTGCAGCTCGCTTGGTTGAAAACTTAGGGATTAAAGTATGCCCATACTGCAACAGGAATTACATAAATAATGTTCCTACACAGAAAAAAGTGAAAAGAACATCCGAATTGGATCATTTTTTCAGCAAGGATAAATATCCTTTTTTGGCTATGTCATTTTTTAATCTAGTTCCTGTATGTCCAAGCTGTAATCTGCTTAAACATAAGTTTGATGTATCCGCTTCTCCGTATGATTTTAGAATCCCTTGGGATGATGCGGTGCGTTTTAACTACGGAATAACTGATGCCGATTTTTTAAAGATGAGCGGAAAGTCTATGTAAAGGTAAAAATTTCCGAACAGCTTGAGGAAAATTTCGATGTACTTCACCTTAGGAGTCAATATGCCATGCATAATGATTTAGTGCATGAGTTACTTATTAAAGGGGTTATGTATAGTCCAAAGCAACTGGATGAATTTATGAAGAAGTTTTCTGGTCTGTTTCGAAGTAAAAAAGAAATGATGCGTATTATATATGGAAATTATTTGGAGGATTATGAAACTGGAAAAAGACCATTAAGTAAATTGACCAAGGATATAGTAAATAGATTATA
>NZ_JBALPZ010000243.1:0-2423 GCF_036965645.1 Neobacillus drentensis | reverse complement strand
AAGTATTGCTTTGCGGACAGAATCCTTATAAAATTACAAATAAAGATTCTTCAATGATTCATCAATTTATAACCTGATTGATACAATAATAGGACAAGTCTCAGCCGCCCTATGTTCAAAGTAGCATAATCTCTGTGTTAAACTAAAATTTGTAACTTAAAATTCATTATTGGCAGCTTAAGGAAAGCAAATAATTGACTAGGAACATAAAGGTTATTAACCCCTTATCTAACAAGGGATTCAGCTGAGTGAGCGTTATTTAGCTGAATTCCAATCAATTTTTATTAAAAATAGTTTTTCGAGTATAAATACATTATATTTAAAGGGGTAGTAAAAACAAACTACCCCTTAAAAATTTAGTCAGATTAATGCTCCATTATCTTCCTTACCAACACTAGTATTGAAAAAAGAATAATTAAGTGTGTGTTGGAATCTCTTTTAATAATAAAGCTTCCTGTTAATTTTTCCATGAAAATCCACAAAACAAAAAACAGGGTAAATCTAAAGTTGATTAAAATGTTATTTTGAATGATTGGGTTGAATATAAATTTCCTTTGATATCAGATAAGATTATTCGGTATTTTGAATTTTTATCTTGTAGTTGTAAGAGCCTGTAGTATTCCGTTTCTGATAATCCAAAATGCAATGAGGTAGTGACCATATCATTACTTGGTATTTTTAAAAATGAAGAATATTTTAAATATAATGTTTCTCTTAGGTAAGTTACCTTATAAAGGGGCCAACTTACTTCAGATAAATCATCCTCTAAACTATCTAAAATGAGCTTCCCTTCTGTTATGCAATTTACGTTTAATCCCTTGTTTATAATAGTGGTTGGGATACTAAATTGTGTATAAAAATCTGACTGTAAATCGTTTGCACCAAAACTTGTAGCGTTTATAAGTCCCGGTAAAATAATATCTATTCCATAATCCACGACCACTCTTCTGTTTTTTTCAAAGTACATATGGTCTAAATCATACTTACTAGCAGGATTTATTGACGTCCCTTTTCTTATAGGAATAAACATTTTAGTTTGTTTCCCTTTAGTTGATTCATACTCCTTAATAATATGAGGTTTATTTGGTGACCAAGGAATCTCTATAACAGATACATTAATATGGTCAATCTGAAATCGAAAATCCAAAATTGGAATTTAAAAGGGGATGGTGGGATTTTAATCAGCAAACTGGAATTAATGAATTTTTAAAAGATATTACGGCTAGGGCAAATACATCCGGAGACACAGGGTACATAATAATCGGTATAGACAAAAATGGTAACTTTTATGATTCCCCTATTCCAAAGGATCCAATCTATTTAAGAGGTCTTGTTCTAAAAAGAGTACATGAAGCAATGGATTTTGAAGTTTACCCATACAAGACTATTTTGCAAAATGCGATATAAAAAATAATCAAAATAAACAAGGTTAATTGATTTCCATAAAAGCAGTCTTCCACAATTGGGCCATTCTTAATGTTATAAGACTTCCATACGAAGCTTGCGATAGAACTAGTCCTCCTCTAAATTTAAACGTACTACTTCTCGGTTCAGTTCTTTTGTATATATAGCCTAACTTGGTAGGGGTTTTTTTATGGCCCCAAAAGTACAAACCTTTACTGCTATTACAGTTGTTGAAGCGATGAGACAGTCTAAGGTGAAAGGTGAAAAGTAAACGTTAACGTTATATAGACTAGTGAAAAGATATGAAGATGAGGTGTAGTCTGAAAATGAAGCCCAATACCCTTTCCGTAAGGAAACCAGAGTTACTAAATGAGTGGGATTATGAAAAGAATTTCCCGTTAACTCCAGATAATGTAACTTTCGGTTCAAATAAAAAGGTTTGGTGGATATGTAAAATTTGTACCTACAATTGGACATCAGCAATCAATGACCGATCTAGAGGAAAAGGATGTCCGTCTTGTAATGGGCGCGGTTCTGCAAGTGTACTAACCACTGAGAGATCTTTACTATATGTAAATCCTAAATTGGCGAGTGAGTGGCACCCTACTAAAAACGGTTTTTTAACACCTAATGACATATTTGCAAACTCAGGTGAAAAAGTCTGGTGGTTATGTGAACATGGACATGAATGGAAAGCTGCCATTGCAAAGAGAAATGGTGCTGGCAGAGGATGTCCGAAATGTGCTCAAGGAACCCAAACCTCATTTCCTGAATTAGCGATCTTCTTTTATTTGAAACAACTATATTCTGATGTCATTGGTCGATACCAACTATGCTTGGATAAAACTAAACATATTGAAATTGATATATTTATCCCTTCGCTAAATGTAGCTATTGAATATGATGGTTACGTCCATCGTGATAAACAAAAAGAGGATGAGGAAAAAAATAAAATTTTAACTGATATAAAATTAAAATTTTTACGTATTCGTGAAAAAGGGTTACCTTATATAGAATCC
>NZ_JBALPZ010000242.1:1715-1957 GCF_036965645.1 Neobacillus drentensis | reverse complement strand
TACATATGGCTCTTCTAGATATCCAATGTCCTCAGTTGTTAACTTAACACTTAGTGCACCGACGGCATCTTCGAGGTGGGATATTTTTGTAGCTCCAATAATAGGAGATGATACAGGATCTTTCTGGAGCAACCAAGCAAGTGCGATATGAATGCGGGGAACACCATATTTTTCTGCCATGGCTGCCACTCGTTCTACAACCAATCGATCAGCATCAGCGGTCGCATCATATTTAGATTTTT
>NZ_JBALPZ010000242.1:0-1642 GCF_036965645.1 Neobacillus drentensis | reverse complement strand
AAAGTGGCAGCATTTCTCGCTCCTCTTCACGGTAAATGAGGTTTAAATGATTCTGCATGGATACAAACTTAGTCCATCCATTTTTATCCGCTGCATGTAATGCCTTTTGGAATTGCCAAGCATACATGGCTGAAGCTCCAATGTATCTTGCCTTACCAGCTTTCACAATATCATGCAATGCTTCCATTGTTTCTTCAATAGGCGTATGGTAATCCCAGCGGTGGATGATATATAGATCTACATAATCAGTTTCCAGCCTCTTAAGACTTTTATCGATTTCACTCATAATTGCTTTTCGGGAAAGCCCAGATCCGTTTGGACCCTTATGCATTTGCCCGTGTACTTTAGTTGTTATTACCACTTCATCACGATTCGCATAATCTTTAAGAGCTCGTCCAAGGTATTCCTCACTTGTCCCCAAAGAGTATACATTTGCTGTATCAAAAAAGTTAATTCCCAAGTCGAGTGCTTTTTTTATTACGAGGCGAGAGTCCTCTTCATTAGATACCCATTGATGAATCCATTTGCTAGCGTCCCCAAAACCCATACACCCCAGACATAATCGAGATACATCTAAGCCTGTGTTACCAAGTTTAATATATTCCATGTTCATCACCCTCACAAACTTTCTAATTCAATTCTTTAATTTCATATTTCCAAAATGGATTTCTCCTATAGCTTTCCTTGAAACATAACCTTTAATATTGGTGCTTAAATTTCATACATCGGACTATGTATATTATGCAACAATTTAAAGTACAATCGTTATCTCATTCCTATCAAGTTTTTGCCTAATCCTATCAAAGGCATTTACATAATCGACAAATATGAGATAGAATGTGACTATCATTGATGCAGGAGAATCCGATATGTCAGTAGAAATCTACAAACAGCAGCATGAACTTGCCAAACTCATTGAACGTTTTTCCGAGCAGGACGGGGTTCATCCTACTGTTATCCCCTCTTTATTCTTAATCCGTGAATCGATTGTTACCGAACCAATTGCAAGGGTGAACGAAACATCCTTTTGCATTATCGTCCAAGGAGAGAAGGAAGTACTGTTAGCAGAGGAACGCTTTAGGTACGGGCCTGCTCATTACATTGTTGCATCTGTTGACTTGCCGGTTACCGGGCAAGTTATAAAAGCCTCTTCAGACACTCCGTATTTGGCTCTCAAACTTGAATTTACATCGAATCAAATTTTAGAGGTTTTAAGTGATTCTGACATTCTCGTAGGACAGAAAAAAAATCCCAAACGTGCTATGTTTGTTAGCAAAGTAGAGCCATCTTTGTTGGATGCTGTAATTAGGTTAGCCCGGTTGCTAGAAAATCCAAAACATTCTCCGGTACTCGCTCCTTTATTCACGAAGGAAATTCTCTATTGGATTCTCCAAGGTCCTCATGGGGAGGCTCTGGAACAAATGGCAATAAAGGGAAGCAACGGACAACGTATAAGAGATGTTATAGAACATATCATCAAAAACTATGACCGCTCTTTTAAAATCGAGGAGCTTGCAGAAATAGCGAATATGAGTGTTGCTTCACTTCATCGGCACTTTAAAGAGGTTACAGCTATGAGCCCCATTCAGTTTCAAAAACAATTGAGACTCCAGGAAGCCAGGCGGATGTTAATAGCCCATTC
>NZ_JBALPZ010000241.1:0-3014 GCF_036965645.1 Neobacillus drentensis | reverse complement strand
ATAATAAATCTTAACAAGCAACGTTTAAAATAGTTCAAAGAAAATGTCTATTCAAAAGAAATGAAGCATGTGGATTCGGGGTCCCCATGCTTTAATATTATGTACTTTCGTCCTCTATGTTCAAGTAGCACTTTGAGACAAGTGTTCAGTGCTTGCTTTACTAAATATCATTTTATTTAATACTGGAATAATCCAGCGATCCAATCCGATTTTGCTAGCATTGATACCTGCCACAAGAATAAACAGCCCTAATAAAACCATTTGGGGATTGGTACTTGTTGTTCCTGATAACATATAAGCAAAGTTCATAGTAAGACCCATTAATATAGAAAATGAAGTAAAAAATCCTAAAATTAATCCAAGACCCACGAATAACTCTCCCCAAGGAACCATGAAATTAAATAGATCCACGTATGGAATTGCAACTTCTTTTAAAAATTTCCCCCACCAAGGTTGAACAGAAGGGTGTTCACCAGACATGTTTTTTACTGCTCCATAAAGAAAGCCACTTGCATCAAATTTTCCGCTTGAAATTTTCCCCCAACCAGCATGTAACCACTGCCACCCAAGATAAAGTCTAAGTACAGTAAGTAACAGAGATACATAGCGATTTTCCTTTAATAATTGAATTAACATAATAAAACCTCCTAAGTAAATGATAATGATTATCAGTGATATTGATTATCATTATCAAATAATTCGACATAATTATCAATAAGAAAAAAGAACTAAATTATATCGAAATCCTAGTGATATATTCCTGCAAGTAAATTACTTCAATTTCCTTTCATGTTATTAATAAAGCAATTTATGATATAGATAAATCATAAATGGCTTTGTAATATTATAACAAACCAACTTCTTTATCTGCCTCAAAACTATTCTCAAACATCAGTGATTGTTTTTGCTAAAACGGCACCAGCAGGAACAGTTCCAACAACAATATAATCAATGGTATTTGATGAACTATTTTTCATTTTGAAAACCCCTTTTTAACATTTAGTTCGTTTTAAAAGTTTTAGAGCAAACCAATATCTATTTAGTAGTTTACTCTCAAAATGTGTTATGGAATGGACAAGTTGCCTAATATGAATCACCATATATGAAATTAATTAGCTCAAATTGAAATGGAAAAACTAACTGGTGTTATAACATAAATCAAAAATACAACAAATATCATAGTAAAGATGAGAGTAAAGGAGGGAAATAAGAGAAGGATTAGACTAATCTTACTGGTCATTTAAGCATGTATCAGTTTAACCAGATGTTAGTTGCACCCGAATCATTAGTATTCAATGAACAATTGTTCATTGAACGATTTTGAAGACAGGTTAATAAAAAGAAAATAAGCGAACAACTTTTGCGGGGAGAGTGTGGGAATGGCGAAGGTAGTGAAAGATGATTTTGTAAACGGTTTTGTGCCACACCATACTCATGGTTCAGTGGATTATACTTCGGTGGCGGATGGTCATGTTCATCAATGTTTAGATGTCACTTCTCCTCCAATCCAAACCCAGGATGGAAGCCATATTCATTATACAGAAGGTTATGTAATGTTTGAAGACGGTCATACCCATCATTATAAGGCATATTCGGGACCAGCTATACCAGTTGGAAATGGTATGCATGTACATTATTATGATTTTTATACCACTGAAAACGATCACCATCGGCATCACGTAAAAGGAGTTGACCAACCTGCTCCAGGTAACAAATAGTCATTCTTAAATCAAACCAACCTAACCTTGTCTAGGTTGGTTTTTTAATTTTTGCCTAAATGCAAATTTGTTAGTTTTCTATTAAACTTTTTTATAAACGATAAACTAATAGACCATTCCAATATTTTTTCTCTAGACTCACTCAATCTCCTTTTGATAAGATACAAAAGTGTCTTTTTTAGGAGGTAACAAAAATGGGTACTAGGGAATCAATAGCAAAAAAAGTTGCTTGGATAAGCGTAATAAGTAATATACTTCTAACTTTCGGGAAATTAATTGTCGGCTATTACGGAAAAAGTGATGCAGTATTTGCTGATGGAATCCATTCAGCCGCAGATGTTTTTGCTTCAGTAATAGTACTCTTAGTCATAAAAATAGCTAATAAACCTGCAGATAAGGAGCATCCTTATGGCCATGGAAAAGCAGAAGTAATTGTTTCAGGAATGGTTGGGATATTATTACTTATCGTATCTTTTTACGTGGTCTATGAGGGAATCGTTGGATTTTTTCATCCAATATCTGCACCAAATATACTTGCGATGTGGATAGCGATTGTCTCTTATGGTTTGAAAGAGTTTCTATATAGGTACTCACTAAGGGCTGCCAAGGTGCACAGTAGTAAAGCGATTGAAGCCATTGCATACGACCATAAAGCAGATATTGTGGCATCGATAGCAGCCGCAGGAGGGGTAATATTATCCATTATTGGGGAAAAACTTAAAATTCATGTTCTCCTTTATGGTGATAAAATTGCAAGTATTGTGGTTGCCATTTTAATTTTTAAAATAGCAATTGAAATGCTTAAAGAATCTTTTGATATTTTACTTGAAAGGAATATAGATACTGAAATAATAATGGACTACCGTTCGATTATTTCATCATTTCCAGATGTTAAACGCATCGATAAGATTAGAGCAAGGGAGCATGGCCACTATGTATTAGTGGACCTTAGAATTTCAATCGATCACGAGAAAACGATTAAAGAGGGACATGATCTTACAAGAGAAATCAAACAAGAGCTAATAAAAAAACATGATAATATTGAAGAGGTTCTTATCCACCTAAATCCTTATTATCAAAATTAGTTATTCAAATCCGCTATGTAGTAAGAAGCAAAGGATTACTATATTTAGAAAAAAGTTTATGCTATTATTCTAAAATATTTAATATATTGTAATACTTTATTAATAGTTTGTTCATAATCAAACAGTATGATTAATTTTGCAAACTAGGACATTTTGCAACCCTTTTAACCAAACCCCTAATAAAAAGATTCGGCATCTTGCCGAGTCTTTT
>NZ_JBALPZ010000240.1:0-4813 GCF_036965645.1 Neobacillus drentensis | reverse complement strand
CAGTTATTTATTTGGGTTTTATACTTATTAACTGGGGGGATTTTTAAAAAAAGATCTTTCCGAATGGGAAAGACCTTTTTTCGTTTATTCCATTACATATTTTCCTTCACATTCACCATATAGGTTTCCTGAGTCACATTTCCTTTTCGTTTAAGTTTATTCCAGCCAACGGTTACTCCTTTAATCGCAGAGAAAATAGATTTTATTACAACATACGTCATAAGCTGTTTGTACAAGATCCGTTGTAAAAATAATGAGACCAATGGTTTGGGGCTTTCCTTCTCCAAACGAAACGCATATAGGGATGTAACGAAATCCAGCAGGTAAAATAAGATAAATCCAATGGCTGCCTTTCCAGAGTGGCCGTTAAATAGAGCCATTATAAACAATATATCTGCAATAGGAGAGATGGTTTGATAGATATATTGAAAAAGCCACATGTTTGGTAAGCCGATAAAACCTAATGAATTGTGTTTCTTATTAAATAAAGCCCCACGATGTTTCCATAAACATTGTAGTGTACCATAGACCCAACGGTAGCGCTGTTTTGCAAGACTTTTGATATCCTCAGGAACTTCTGTGAAGGCATAAGCCTTTTCCTCAAATTCAATCTTCTTCCCTTGGCGTAAAAGGGTAAGCGTGATATCCGTATCTTCTGCCAGCGTATCCTCTTTAAAGTATCCTGCTTCTTCCACAGCCGACTTTCTCCATGCGCCAATCGCTCCTGGTACGACCGTAATACAGTTTAAAGCAGCAAATGCTCTTCTCTCTAAGTTAAAGCCTGTTACATATTCAATATGCTGCCAGTTAGTTAGGAGGTTTCCCTTATTGCCGACTTTGACATTACCTGACACTGCAGCCACATGTTCATTTTTAAAATGGTTAACAAGCAGGGAGATGGCATTTTTGGCAATGAGTGTATCAGCGTCCAGTGCCACAACAATTTCTCCTTTTGCTCCTTTAAATCCTAGATTTACAGCAGAAGATTTACCACCATTCGGTTTTTTTATTAATCTGACGAAAGGATGGTTTAGATAAGTTTTTTTAACCACACCAGCCGTATCATCCTTTGACCCGTCATCGATAACTAAGACCTCAAAAGCAGGGTAATCACTGGATAATATAGAATCAACTGTTTTGCAAATTACTTTTTCTTCGTTATAAGCCGCCATAACTACACTTACAAACGGTGTAAAGGCAGGATCAATCACAGTCTCTTTATACGCTTTTACCTGCTTTCTAGAAAGAATGATGAAGAGCGTAAGTCGCAAGATTCCTAAGAAAATAGCTGAATAGAAAAGAACATATAATCCTAAACGCCAGCCCTGCATAAGCATAAACACCGCTTTGTCATAGACCAAATAGGGGCTGTTCTGTTTAGCAGAGGGCATAATCTGACTATTTGTTTTTCCAATCATTTGACCAATGGTGGTAAAGGTATAGCCGCGTTGTTGCAGTTCTTTTATGATAACCGGCAAAGCCTTTACCGTGTTTGATCGGTCACCTCCTGAATCGTGGAACAAAATCACATTTCCCTCTGACAGCTGCTCCAAAACCCGCTTCACCATTTCATTACTAGAAGGTCTTTGCCAATCGTCGGTGTCTATTAATTCGCCGACCATCGTATACCCCATATCCTGTGCACGCACGATCGGAAGCAGTTCGCTTTTTGTACTCGGTTCCGCATCTGCCACATATGGCGGACGGAAGAGGGTCATCGAGTGTCCGGTAATTTCCTCAAAAAGTCGTTGATTAGCATTTAACTCTAATTTTGTTTGCCATGGTGCTGTAGATGCAACATCAGGATGTGTAAAGGTATGACTGCCAATTTCATGACCTTCGTTATACATTCTTTTAATCAGATTTGGATGCAGCACGGCATTTTCTCCAACGATGAAGAAGGAACCTTTTATATGATACTTGTTTAAAATGTCCAATATTTGCGGTGTATAGACTGGATCCGGTCCGTCATCAAAGGTAAGAACGATTTCCTTCTTTTTCGGTTTTCCATAACGAACCACTTTAAAAGGCGTTGGTAATTTAGTATAGGTTTCATTTTTGATTAAACCTTGAGCATCCACTTCAATGGCCCTTTTCCCTTTTTCAGATTGAGAAACCACTTTTAAAATTTCTCCCGCGCCTGAATAGTGAACCGGTTCAGGACTGACTAAGGTTTCCAAGGCATTGGATGGATTATCCATTTCCTTTGGTTGATTCATATAGTTCCAGATCGAAGGATCTTCAGAACCAAGCCGCCATACTGCAATTCCTTTTGAGCCACTAGCTATTGCGGTTTTCATTTGATTATAAAATGTTGCGGCATCTAAAAACCAAACAATATGATTTTTTCCATTTATCTTGTAACGTAAATAAGGGTTGCCTACTTGTTTATTCCAATGGATTTTAAGGTTGGTACCCAATCCAAGATTCATAATATCTCCGAAAGTAATCGATTCAGCAGGCTCCGTGGAGTTTTCTTCCCAGTCATACCCGTAGCTTCCCAAACTAACAACTAATTTTTCAGAAGGAATATCAAGGCGGTTCAAGCTATTTTTTACCCAATCTAACGGTGCGACAGGTCCAGGTTTGCTCGTGGAGTTGTGCTGGTCATATAGCATGACAAACAGCCGATCCACATCATTTGTTAATGAAGTATAGTCAAAAGCAGTGTTACTTGGTGGGACATCAATTGTTACCAATAGGTCATGTTGATGAAAGGCATCAGAAACTTTATTTACAAAACTTGATAAACCCGCTTTGTCCTTTTGGTTGATATTCTCGAAGTCAATATTAATACCAGCAAAGTCATTTGTTTGCACATAATCCAACAAATTATTAATAAAAAGATCTTCTGCACCAGGAGTATTAAATAACCGATGAAGGGTTTCTGCATCCCATTTATTATTTATAAAATTATTTACTACTGGGAGGATCTTTATCTGATGTGCCTTTGCCTCTGCAATAATGGACGAGTCATTGCTGGATTTAAAGGTTAGATCCTTATTAAGCTGCAGCCACTCGGGCACTAATGTGGTTATTGATCCAATATTTTTTTTAAAGGACGTTTTGCTGTTTTCATCCCAATTAACATAAAAACCATAAACTTCATGTTTCCTTGAAATTTGTGTTTTGGTTTCTGTTCCATCATTTTTATGATTAAGCGAGGCAGGATTCATTTTTTGCAGCTGCTTGGCAAGCTGTTCATCCGTGAAACTTGAATTAATTGGTTCAATCTTGGTTGTCGCTTCACTTGTATTTAATTGCAGATTAGGAAACAACGGGTCAGTATTAAGACTTTCTATAAAAATAAAAGATACTAAAACCATTAATAGAATAAAGCCTGTACACATCCGTTTTATAATCGACCAGCGTCTTTTAGCCGGATCAAGAAAAACATGTTCTTGATTTCGTTCCCGTGTTTTTAGCCCTAAATTGTAAAACCAATGGAAGAAAAAATAACAAACAAGCCCGATTAATCCACCCAGGACGGGTGTTAAATTATATCCTTCTAATACAGGTACATCCAGGAAAGGCAACTCTCGAATAGTAGGAATAAAAAGAGTCATTAATGTTCCTAGTAAAATGGCGATGATATTAAGACGAAACAAAAGTGAGAGAACAAGCAATAATGGTATTCTAATACTATATATCGGTAAAAAGGCAAGGAAAAATCCAAGTGAACTCGCAATGGCCCCTCTATTACCAGTGACGGGTGCAAAAAATGATCGAACAATCCACCTAACTACTTTATTCACGATATTCCTCCTTATAGGTGTTTGTTGAGAGTTAAATTTTAATAGTATGTATTACTTTCTTGACGCTGCTTTATATTTTTCGACAAAAAAAGACTACCAACAAAAAGTTAGGTAATCATGAATAGATTTTGGGGGTAGAATGAAATGTTTTTTTTATTTCTAATGGCACTTAAGTCAATATTTGGTTAATAATCTCTTAATTTACTATTCTACCCCCATAAAGCCTGCAGGTTTTGGCGAAATTTGTATTATCATCCTGAATAAAAAGACAAAAGGGGAAGAATATGAACAAAAGAGCTATTGGAGCCCTAACCATGGTGTTAGTAGGATCCGTTACGTTTTCTCTCACCAACAACTTGTTAACCGAACAATCTACTAAACCATACGAAGTAAATCATTTACCTATATCAGATGAACCAAAAACAGCGGATACCTTAGACTCAGTAGAAAAAAACGGGAAAAATCAAACAAAAGGAACAGCGGATAAAGTCACAACAGTAAATATTACTTTAAAAGAGCAAAAGCCTGAAACAAAAAGTAAGAATGTAGATACTGCGACTTCTATTAAGCCTGTTTCGGTCCAAGCAAAGAGTAATAAATCCACCGCTCAGGTTCAAAAAAGTACCACGACTGCACGAGCTGCTTCATCAACACCTAAAACTGCAGCACCTGTTACTACTAAAACTACGACCATTCAGAAAACTACTACAACAACGATAAGTTCAAAAACAACCACAAAGACGGAACCGACAAAGGCGATAACAACAACACCAGCACCGACAACAACAGCGCCGGCAAAGTCGACAACAACAACGGCGCCGGCAAAGTCGACAGCAACAACTTCGTCATCAACGACAACAACTGCCAATCATGGACAACAAGTTTCTCAAGCTGCAAAAGCAAAAGCTGCGAGTCGTAAGGATCAGAAGGTTAACAATGGAAAGGTAAATTAAATTAACGTAAAAAGGGAACCAATTATGATCTGACCCAATAAAGTTAGACAAAAAAGATTAGGCAACCATCAAGACTTGAGTCCGGTATTCCACTGGGCTTAAGTC
>NZ_JBALPZ010000239.1:344-5214 GCF_036965645.1 Neobacillus drentensis | reverse complement strand
ATAAAAAAACCTTCCCTATAAAGAGAAGGTCTTATCATTTATATACATTAGGAATAAAAAACCTATATTGAATCATCTTCCAATCTATTTTTATTTGTCCGAATAGGGAAAGTTATTTGGCGATCCAATCATCCAAATGAAAGTCCTTTTTAGCAAAACCCCCTTCAACTAAAACCTTTTTCGTCCCTTCCAAGAGCTTTATTCCCTCATCAGATAACGCTTCCGTTTTTAAATTACTTAGCGGCAATGAATCTTTCATAACATCGATGGGGTAACCGACTTCTTCAGATTGAAAGTGGTAAAAATTCTCAGGCTTCTTTAATAAATCCTCTAAAGATTGTTGTCGAGCTTGTTTCCATACTTCCAAGAAGTCTGGATTCTCAGCTAAGTAATCTTCTGTAATCACCGTTACCGTGCTTCCAAGCAGGTCCGGATGATCTTTTGCTTCATCTATAACGGGATACCCTTTTGACTTGATGAGTGGTCCAGAGTTTGTCGGAAAGGCATAGGCAGCAATATCATTCCGTTTTAAAGCAGTTTCCGCATCGCTAGTGGCTATATTCACAATCTGAACATCCTTAGCCAATCCCTTTTCTTCCAATACCCCCACCAGGTAACGATACATATATGACCCTAACTGAGTGGCTACCTTTTTTCCCTTTAATTCTTCAATCGACTTTACTCCATTTTTAGGGGTAATTAACCAGACATTGCTATTAATGGCAGCTTGACTAATTAACTTTGTTTTTAGCCCATTTGATTTTCCTACGATCGCCGGTGTATCTCCTAATATACCAATATCCAAATCTCCTGCAGCAATAGCTTCATTTAATGGAGGTCCATTAGGAAAAGCATGAAATTCATACTTATCTATGCCAATCTTTTTCAATTTTTCCTGCAGAATTTTATTTTGAATGGCCCATCCTTCCACTCCGGTCGGAATATTATCCTTAGTGGATCCAACATACCCTATCCTTAGTGTTTTTGACGGAGAACTTGAATCTTGTTTAGCTGTCACAGATGCCTTTGAACTGCTATTATTTGCGCATCCAGCCGCAATTGTCAAAAACAAAGTTGCCAACAGAAATCCAGCAACCCCTTTTATTATTGATTTTTTTCGTAACTTCATGATATATCCTCCTACTTGGCATTAATGTCCTGGTAATTTACTCATTAAACGAAACATCTTATAAGAAGCATCGGAAGAAGCAGTAGAACTTTGACCTTTCCCCCAGCCTAGCTCTCTCCGATAACTTCCCAATAGACCACTTTGAAGTACCTCTTCTTCATTTATCGTTACTTCATCTACATTTGGAGAAACATACATTGCATCTGCAGGGCAATATACTTCACACATAAAGCAGGTTTGGCAATCATCTTTACGAGCGATGACCGGAACTTCTCCTTTTTTCTGTTCAAATACGCCAGTAGGGCACACGGAAACACATATACCACAACTTACACATTTAGACTGACTAATGATTTCAATCATCTTTATACCCCTTCCACTTGATGCAATGACTTATCCGGTTTAACCCAGATGTCATCAAGTCCTCCAGATAAAATTCGGTAATGATAATTAGGATTTTGTTCCTTATAATCTAAGCGTTTATGCATCCCCCTTGTCTCTTTTCTCTCTAATGCTGAAGAATACATCCAACGCGCGGTAGCCGTCATGGCAGCAGCCTCTCTTGCCCTCACTACATTTGATTCGTTTGCTAATAGCCCAAACCGAATTTCCTCCCAAACCTCGTCAAGACGCTGCAGAGAAGACTGTAATGTTTTTTCATTTCTAAAAAGATTAATTTCAGTGGGAGTCACCTCGGATCGGACACTTTCTGTAATTTCATGCAATACCGATAGTTTTTCAGTACTTCTGCTTATCTTAAAGGCTGTCGGCGTGCTAGAAATCCCATCTACATTACGTTTTGTTGCATGAACTCCAAGTTGCAATGAATATTCCCCTGCTGCCTCACCGGCCCACGAACCGGAAGACATAGCCCAGGCCGCATTATGACTCCCTCCACCTGTAAATCCACCACAAATAAATTCTCTTGTGGCAGCATCGCCGGCTGCAAATAGGCCTGGCACCTTCGTTTCGCACTTCTCACTGATTAGATGAATACCGCCCGTCCCTCGAACCGTTCCTTCTAATCTCATCGTTATCGGGAATCGGTCGGTAAATGGATTAATCCCCAATCGGTCAAAAGGAAGAAAGAAATTCGGCTGTGCTTTCCGCATCCATTGCTCCATGTCTGTATCTGCTTTATCAAGTCTGGCATAAACAGGCTGTGTCTGCAGAGTCTTAGCAATCACTGATCGTCCTTTTTGTGATCCCGCCCCTTCAATAATTGATCCATCCTCATAGTAAAAGGAAGCCCATGTATAAAATGCTGTTTTCGTAACCGACGAAAATGCGGGAGCAATGGCATAAGCATTTGAAAATTCCATGCCTGATAAATGTGCTCCTGCTTCAGCGGCCAGTAAATAACCATCACCAGTCAAGACATTGGTACCTAATGCTCTGCTTAGAAAGGCACATCCGCCTGATGCGATAACGACAGCTCCTGCCTTTACTTTCCAACGTTCTCCCGTTGAACTAAATATCCCAGCAGCCCCGCCAACACCATTGTCATCAAGTAGCAGCTCAAGCGCTGGACTATGATCCCAAATTTTCACTCCTGCTTTTTTTACTTGTTTCCGCATTAACCGCATGTATTCAGGGCCCTGCAGGCTCTTCCGATGTTTATTTCCGTCATCACCGAACGGAAAAGGATATCCCCATGCATCTAGTTGATTGACATTGCTATAGGTTCGATCCAGCACATTCTTCATCCATTTTCGGTCCGCTAAATAACCCCCAAGGGCTTCCCTGCTTTTCATCGCAGCTTCTTGCTCCTCGGGTGTTGGATTCACATACCAAACTCCGGTTCCCGAGGGGGCTGTCGCACCACTGGTACCGCAATATCCCTTATCAACTAGAATAACGCTTGCCCCCTTGGAAGCAGCATTAATCGCCGCCCAGGTCCCTGCAGGTCCTCCCCCAATCACCAACACATCGGTTTCTATTTCTTGTACAACTTGTTTTCCTATAAGGTTACTCATACTTGCTCCCTCCTTGTAATTCTGTATAATAAATTTATTAAATTAGATCGTACGAACTTTTTAGGAAGTGACTCATGCAAAAGTGACTTTTGCATTCCCAACACTCGATCTAAAATTAAGTTTCCAAAATGATGGCCACTGTTGACCAAAACCGTTACCTATCTTTTCAATAGATTCCCTCCCTTATGATTAAATAAAAAAGAGACTTCTCTTGAATGCCTAAAAGGCGCGAGAAGTCTCTATTCGCATAGTCGACTGGTAGATACAAAAAAGGAAACACAATTAATTGTGTTTCCAGTTGTCTGGTTAACTTTATTTAATTGGGTAGTTTTTAAAATCCGACAAAACTTATATGATTACTCTAAAAGGATATTAACACCACCTATCAAATCTGTCAACCAATATTATGAAAATTTTTAATTTTTACACTTTATCCACTCAAAATCACTTTTTCCTTTTTGAGCACCACAAATGGAACTCGTTAGTACAGATAGAACTTCCGCTTTTTTATGATGCTTTACGAATATCGATCGTTTTTCCTTCTTTACGCCACTTCTTAAATTCAGCTGTAGCTGTAAAAAGGACATCTGTAGAGGAGTTAAGCGCTGTTTCACAAGAATCTTGTAAAACACCAATGATAAAACCTACTCCTACTACTTGCATCGCAACATCACTAGGGATACCGAACAAGCTGCATGCGAGCGGAATCAACAAAAGGGAGCCTCCAGCAACCCCTGATGCACCGCAAGCACAAATGGCTGATAGCACACTAAGGATGATGGCTGTAGGGATGTCCACATGAATACCTAATGTGTTTACAGCTGCAAGAGTTAGAACAGAAATGGTCACCGCTGCACCAGCCATATTGATGGTTGCCCCTAATGGGATAGACACAGAATAAGAATCTTTATCTAAACCTAAATCCTCACATATTCTCATATTGACAGGAATGTTTGCCGCTGAGCTGCGTGTAAAGAAAGCTGTAATTCCACTCTCTTTTAAACACTTAAATACAAGCGGATAAGGATTCTGGCGAATATTAACGAATACAATAATCGGATTGACAACCACAGCCACAAAAATCATGCATCCTAACAATATGGCAAGTAATTTTCCATAGTTCAGCAGGGAACCAACCCCATTTGTTGTGATGGAATCAATCACAAGACCCATAATTCCAAATGGAGCAAACTTGATGACCCATGTGACCATTTTGGATACAGCATCTGAAAAGTTAGAAATTAACGTTTTGGTCGTATCGGAGGCATTTTTTAACGCTAACCCTAGAACGATTGCCCAAGCCAAAATTCCAATGTAGTTGGCATTAAAAATAGCTTTCACCGGGTTATCAACCACGTTTAATAATAAGGATTTGAGGACTTCGACCACACCGCCTGGAGCTGACAAATCGTCCGCACCCTTTCCAAGTGACATACTAACTGGAAAAATAAAGCTCACAATCACCGCAAATAATCCGGCTAAAAAAGTTCCTAAAAGATATAAAGTTATAATAGATTTCATATTGGTCTTATGTCCCTTTTTATGTTGCGCAATCGCAGACATAACCAAGAAAAGAACCAAAACAGGCGCAATAGCTTTTAAAGCACCGACGAATAAAGAACCCAATATCACAATTGGTTTTGCTGCATTTGGAATCGCCACAGCCAGGATAATACCAATAATTAAACCAACAATGATCTGCTTGACTATACTGATTTGATTCCATTTTTTGATTGTCTTTCGCATAGATAGTCCCCCTAGAAGT
>NZ_JBALPZ010000239.1:0-239 GCF_036965645.1 Neobacillus drentensis | reverse complement strand
AGATTGTCATTTCTAATGAAACGAAAAGATGAACAATTACTTTATTTACAGATATTAATATTCGTGTTTCGCGATCTGTAAATATTCGTTATTTTTTAATTAGTATAACGGAAATATAGATATATTACAATATCATTGTTACTTTTCATAATGTAACAAATATATCCTCAGAAACTATTTATGGTAAAATCCGAACGTTCGTAAATTACGATAATAACAGTAACATTATTTCAAGTAAC
>NZ_JBALPZ010000238.1:0-1999 GCF_036965645.1 Neobacillus drentensis | reverse complement strand
ATATGACAAATAATTTATGGAAAAAACAGGCATTGCTTAACTCGTTTTTAGTTAATTTACACCACAAAATTCCTATAGATACAAAGAGTCTAGAGTCTATTTAAAATAATTTATATTACTTCGTACGAAAGGATACTACCATGGTCTTACAAGGTTTGCTTTTAATATTTCTTTTCCTTGCTTTGATAGTAATGTTTATTGATCTAGTACCTATTATTAAAGTTTGGATTTTAAGAATTAGGATTGGGAGTTATCAGGATAAATTAAATTGGAACAAGGCAATTATTAATAAAGGCACAAAATGGATTAAGAAAACACCCAAAATTCAAGTTACAGATAATACAAGGTTAATAATAATTGATATATTAAAGGGTAATTATTCGAACAGTGCAATCCAGCATTGGCAAGAGGCATCCTTAATATTAGGGCTTTCTGAATATCTTAATTATAACGATGATCCCAAAGTGAAAAATGAACTACAAGGATTTTTGGACCGAAAGTTTGATAGTAACGGTGATTGGCTTAAAAGGCCCGAAAATGTAGACGGAGCGATATTAGCTTACTCAATAATGAAAATTAATTTTATTAATATTGATAAATATAAAAAAGCGCTAGATTCTACTTGGGATCTAATTAAGGAACATATTGGCCAAGATGGTACCATTGAATACAGAAAGTCAATGAAGGTTTATAGATATGTAGATACTATAGGATTCATTTGTCCATTTTTGGTCTCTTATGGAACTAGGTACCGTAAAGAAGAATGTATTGATTTGGCAGTTAATCAAATTCTGTTTTATGAAAAACATGGTATGTTGGAGGGTATTAACATACCGTGCCATTCCTATAATATAAAAAACAATGTTCCCCTTGGTTTATATGGTTGGGGAAGAGGTCTTGGATGGTATGCAATTGGACTCATAGATGCTTGGTCGGAATTGCCAAATAGCCATAAATATAAATTAATTTTAGAAAACAGTATTAAAAGATTTGCACAAGCTGTCTTTAAATTCCAACAAAATAACGGTAGTTGGAATTGGACGGTAACTAGAGCTGAATGTAGACCAGACTCATCTGCTACATCAACTTTAGCATGGTTTCTGTTAAATGCATCAACTATTAATAGTATTTCAGATAAATGCATAGAAAGTACAAAAAAAGCTATTAATTACTTAATGAGTGTAACAAGACGAAATGGCTCTATTGACTTTTCACAGGGGGATACAAAAGATATAGGTGTTTACTCCAGTTTATTTAATATTTTACCTTTTACACAAGGGTTTAGTATTAGATGTATAAATCGATATTTTTATTCAGTCGAAAATAGTAAAACTAATAACAATAATAGACAAGACATTGTGTAAGAACATGTCGATGGGGGATAGTCCAATGAAAATCACGGTGTTCACCCCAACCTTTAATAGGGGATATATTGTAGAAAAACTATATAGGTCATTACAACAACAAACATTTAATGATTTTGAATGGTTGGTAATCGATGATGGATCTAAAGATAATACTGAGGAATTATTTAAAAAATGGATGAGTGAAGAAAATTCTTTCCCTATCAGATATATAAAATATGAAAATGGTGGAAAGCACAGAGCAATTAATAGGGCAACAGATATGGCAAATGGAGAGTTATTTTTTATTGTTGATTCAGATGATTACCTTACGAATGATGCTCTTGAAAGTATAGTTGAATGGGAGAAAAGCCTGTCAGATAAAAAATTATTTTGTGGTGTTTCTGGGAATCGCGGAAAGAGCAAAAATGACATCTTAGGAACCACATTTAATGGTGAATACATAGATGCCACTTCACTAGAGCGTAATAAGTTTAATATTAATGGGGATAAAGCTGAAGTTTTTTATACAGATATACTAAAAAGATATAAATTTGATGAGTTTGAGGGAGAAAAATTTATTTCAGAGGCTACGGTCTGGGAACGTATGGCTAACGATGGTTTCAAAATTAGATGGTTTAATAAAACAATTTATA
>NZ_JBALPZ010000237.1:0-7079 GCF_036965645.1 Neobacillus drentensis | reverse complement strand
TATCATATTCAGCAGCGGAAGATTGAACTTGTTGAATCACAAATGGAACAATTAAAGTCTTGGTCAGAAAAGGCCCACCGCGACTCAACCAAGAAAGGATCAGGGCCATCAAAAAGGCAATTTGGTATTAAAGAATATCATCGGGCGAAGGCTAAGAAGCGTGACAGCCAAATTAAATCAAAAATGAAACGATTGGAAAGTGAATTGACCAAAAATAAAATCGAGAAGCCTTCTGAAGAAACCGCCGTTAGATTCCAGTTTGATGCAAGCGGAAAAAGAGGCAAGCGCATTATCGAGGCAAAGAATCTTTTTATAAGGTTTGAAGACCGCACCCTATTTGAAGAATCGCAGTTCTATATTAATCACGGGGAACGAATTGGTCTTCTAGGTGATAACGGAAGTGGGAAAACAACCTTAATTAAGATGATTCTAGGTGAAGAGACCCGCTTTAAGGGGGAAATTTGGAAAAGCGACTCGTTAAAAATTGCTTATTTGAGTCAGGATGTAGACGACTTGCCTGCTGATAAAAATGTGCTAGAAGCACTTGGGTTTACCGACAGACAAGATATCCATAGAGCCAGAACCTTATTAGCTAATTTAGGTCTTACGGAACAACATATTTTGAAGCCGATTGAGAAATTAAGTCTTGGGGAACGAACAAAGGTTAAACTGACTGATTTACTAATGAAAGAATACGATATTCTCATTCTCGATGAGCCAACCAATCATCTTGACTTAGCGAGCAGGGAACAGCTTGAAAAAACGTTAGCTGAATTCACAGGAACCATTCTCACTGTATCTCACGATTATTATTTTCTTAATAAATTATGTGATTCTCTGCTTGTGTTTGAGGGTCAACGAGTTAAACGAGTGGAGAAGACACCGGACGAATATTTAAACCCAGAGAAAGATAATGTGAATAATGGAGAAGATGAATTATTAATTATTGAAAACAAGATTGCGCATATATTGGGACAATTATCGATGATTGATCAAAATGACCCCAAATACCCAATTTTAGATCAAGAATTTAACCTTCTTCTTCAAAAGAAACGGAATTTAAAAAAATAATTTTTTAAAGTTGTCACAACATTGGCATACAGTTATTTTGTTTCAACTGAGTTTATAGTGTAAAATCATTATAGCTAAAGATGAAACAAAGGAGGTTCCGGAATGATTAAAAAAGTGATTGCCGCAGTCGTTCTCATTAGTTTACTTACAGTAGCGATTGTTCAAGCGATGGATAAAAAGACTGATACTCCTAAAACGGCGACAGAAGCTTCAGCAGCAAAAGAAGGACTTTCGATTGGGGCTTCCGCACCTGATTTTGAACTTAAAACGTTAACCGGAGACACCGTAAAGCTATCACAACTAAAAGGGAAAAAAGTCATGCTGAACTTTTGGGCGACATGGTGTCCGCCTTGTAAAGCCGAAATGCCAGAAATGGAGCAGTTTTCTAAACAAATTGGTGATGATACTGTTATATTAGCTGTCAATATTGATCCTCAATTAGATGTGCAAGGATTTGTAAACGAAAATAAAATAACGTTCCCAATCCTTCTTGATGCAGAAGACAAAGTAAATGAAGCGTATCAAATTCTTTCCATCCCAACGACTTATTTTATTAATAGTAAGGGGATTATCCAGAACAAATATACTGGCTCGATGAAGCTTGATGTCATGAAAAAATATACACAAGGATTAAATTAAACAAGAGATGTTGGCATGATGCCAATGTCTTTTTTTTGTACATTGAAAATTGTCCAGTTTCTGTAAATAGGATGTGCTTTTCGAACAAATTTTCAAAAAGTTGTAATAATTGCAACCGTTTCCGGGAATAATAACTGTTACAATAGGTAATAAGGAAGGTGAATATAATGAGAAAACCTAGAAAACGCTCATTCGCAGAACTAGTATTAGAAAATAAATCACAATTACTGAAAGATAGTGCTGCTATGGAAAAAATTGAACAGCGATTAGAAGAAAAGAGGCTCGGCAAAGCTGAGTAATCACATTTGTTTCCAATCATGCTTCCCCTCCTTATGGGTAAAATGATAATAAGGAGGGATTGAAACATGGGTAATCCGAAAAAAGATTATAAGCATTTCTCACCTAGCCATTTAGGTACTCAACCAAGAGGATTTAGTGGCAATAATGGGAAAAAAATGAATGATACTTCTGGGAAGCATGCTCAGGTCATTCAAACTAAAGGCGAATAATACTATGTATACAGACCCGACAGGCCCAAGCCTTGCGGGTCTTATACAGCAACTAAATTTATTTATTTACGATACGAGAATTGTTTTGGCATTTAACTTAAAGGGTTTGTTAAAGCCGAATTATAGCCTCCTAAATTTTTAATTGTAGTGTGTTCTATGGAAGAAAAATTATGCCATATTTAATGGCAGATTCTTCAAGTTATATATGCGGAATTATTATAATAAGGTACAAATGATATTGAAAACAGTGATGGAGATTGTGAAGTATTCCACTAAAACTATCGGGGGCATTACTGGAACAACGATAACGCTTTTTCTTATTGAGGTAAAGCGCCTGTTAGTTTAAGAAGAACATGATTAATCAATCAAATGGTTCTCTTCAATTTTCTTTTCTTATTTGAATCTGTAATTAATATTAAAACTAAGATTCTTAGGCTTATTCCAAGTATAATTGCACCTACCCTCCTTACTCCCATTCCTACAACCCGCTAATTAACTTCAAACCAACAAAATACGTTATGATACCTAAATTCACAAGAACCAATGGAGAAATATATAATGATAAGCTTGATTTGTGTTAGAACATCAGTGTGACAAATCCCCGACGCAATAAGGCGAACTAAAACCTCACTTAGTTTAGGATCATCCATTGTAATTTCTATGATTTGGAATGGTTCCTCTTCCCAAATGTAACTACTGACCTTTTCTGTTGAATCCTTACGAAACGATCTGCCCAGATTATATTATAAGTTTCTAGAAGCTTTCTATCCTACTTACTTATTTTATGCTTAATATGAATGTACAAAAAGAGAAAAGGAATATATAGATACACAAAGTAAAAAGCAATGTTTGAATACTTTTCATTCAATTGCTCTATTTGACTCCTCTCTTTGAGCACATTAGCTATAATAAAGAATAGGACCAGTACAATGAACAGACTTATACGTTGTTTCAAATTTATTACTTTCTTAATAGCACGGCAAGCTGCCCATATTTTCACGCTGATATTGGGTAATACAAGAAGTAACCAAATCGAAACAACAATAAATTCGACTCTTTCTATTAGAGGAAATTTTGCAACTTTCATGTGAACTAACGTCGGCCATATCGTATTGGGTAGCTGCCATTCACTAAAGTAGACAAATGTGATGAGTGCTACTATAAGATATAGAAAGACGCAAAGCAGAAGTCCAAAATGGGCCCATTTTTGTGATCTTTCTGGATTTTTTATGAATGGGTAGAACATGAATAAAGTCTCAAAGCCTAGATACTGAAACACCATAGCTTTAGATGATAATACAATTTCCTTAACAGAGTGATTAAAAAAGGGTAATAAATGATTGAGATTGGCAAATTCTAATGCAAAAAAATTAAGTGGAAACAGTATAACAAAAGGTATGATAGTTCCCCAGAAACACACTCCAGTAATCACGCGGAATCCACCGGATACAATGTAATAAACGAGGACTAGAAGAATGAAGCTTATTTGCCAGGTCTTCATTAAGGGAAACAGCCAAACTTGAACAACCTCAATATAAACAAGGAAAACAATTAACGCCAATACAAGAAAGTAGAAGATTACAAAAATGTTGAACAGTCCGCCAATCCATTTTCCAAAGCAAAATTGGTGAACATGTATGATATCATTATTAGTAATTCCAACAATACGATAGATCATCCAAACTAGTATATGAATGCTTACACCAGATAAAATGATGGAAATCCATGCATCATAACCAGCATCCTTCGTTATATCTCTTTGAAAACTCATGATTCCTACGCCAATAATATTCGAGTAGATCAGAAAGAAAACGTAAAAAGGAGATATTAAATATTGTTCGTTGAGTATAGTTTTCACATAGTTCACCTCGGAAAATGCAGACTTATTCTTCAATACCCGTATTTAGGATGTTAACATTTGTGTGTACAGTGGTTTTTAAATCAGGGTATATGTCCTTAAAACGTTGATAGTCCCAATTTCTTGATGTGACTCTAACCTTGTCTCCCAATCCAAGTGGATCTACGTTGTATCCTTGTAACAACGAAATTAAACGTTGGACTTCTTTATTAAAGTGTTCATTTAAAATCTGTTCCATTTTTAGGCGATTTTTATTGGTGCTTAAATCAAACCAAGATGAGGAATTTTTAACCTCTGCATCGATGGTTAAATCGATCAATATACGTGGAATACTTTCGCTTTTGTCAACCGTATATTTAGTTTTGGCATCCAGACTTGTCAATAAAATATAACCAGCCTTGTTGTGAACCTTAATTTTTGTTTTATATTGTCCACTTTTTGAGCCATCATGTAATATTTTCACAATAAATGACTCCCTTAAATTAATATTATTTACAAACTTACCTTTCTTAAATAAGGCTAACCCGTCAATTTTGACTTGACCTTCCTCCAGGATTAAGTAAGGTAAAAATGGATCCTTCCCCTCAGCATAAAGATTTGTCAAAAATACGTGCAAATTTGTTTTTGGCAAATTGCCCTCTTCAATGTTCTGATTAATTTTATTACTTAAATGGAATGAAAGATTCACCTCTTGACTTGATTTAAGTATTTTTTCAGCTGTGTTTTCGGCTATGCTCAACTGCATTCGACTCCCAACATTCGGGTCTCTGCTAAAATTAATTAAAACATCATCAATCCCTTGTTTTGCAAATTCCTTGCCGAACAATATAAAATCTAATTTTCCTATTTCAACGGGAAATGCAGCTTTTGAATTCATTCTCGGAAGAATATCTTCATACGAATCAGACACGGTTCTAAAACTTTTTAATTTGGGCATTCCTTTTTCCGCAAATGTAGGATAGATAACCATTCCTTTCACTTTGTCTTTTTCCATATCATATCCAATGGTTTCTATAATCTGAACTTCATCAATGATCCTTTGATTTTCACACCCTGATAAGAAGAAAATTAGGATAAAAGTTAACAGAAAAAATGATTTCATACTTCACCTCTAATACCCTTTTCTGATCATTCATCAAAATCACTTTTCTTTTTTTTGTGATTATATGGATGGTATCTCCAAATTGATTTAGGACGTAAATAACTTGGCCTTTTGGAAGTTTCACTATAAGAGGCACGGATAATGCTGTCCTTCAAATCTTGAGGCCTAAAAGGATAAAATGGAACGGTATAGGGTGTTCCTAGTGATTCTAACCGTGTAAGATGGACCATTAAAAAGGCAATCCCCCTTAACGATACCTAGTCCGCCCCAAATAGACGCGGCGATAATTAAAGGAAAACGTAAAAAACGTATCGTGTTCGACATTTTATAAATAGGGGTAGTAAAGGAAGCTAAGGCTGATAAGGCTACTATAATGAGTAAGACATTGCTTGTAAGTGACGCCTCAACTGAAGCTTGGCCAATAACAATACCGCCCACTATTCCCAATGTTTGTCCTACCTTAGTAGGTAACCGTACTCCAGCTTCACGTAAAAGTTCAATCGTGAATTCCAAAAAAACCACCTCAAATACCGGCGGAAACGGAACATTATGACGAGAAAAACTAAGTGAACCGAATAAATCGTTTGGAATTACTTCGTAATGGTAAGTTAAAACGGCTATATAAATAGACGTGGCAAAAATGGAGAAAAGGACACTAAAAATCCGTATTAAACGGAAAAAAGATGCAATAATCCATGGTAGAAAGTAATCTTCAGGTGTAATAAAAAAATCTGTTAACGTAGCAGGTCCTGTAATGACATAAGGCGAACCATTACTAAAAACAGCTACCTGTCCCATATTTAGAGCATGAGCCGCCCTATCCACTCTTTCAGTTGAAAGAAGCAAGGGAAACGGTGTCAGGGAATTACCAGTTATTAATTGATGAAGCTGAGATGTATCATAAACGATATCAAAATCAATATCTTGAAGGCGTTGGGTTATGGTATTAACATGCTGCTCATCCGTAATTCCTTCAATATAAGCAATGATAATTCTAGTACGTGATGTAGAGCCAACGCTAATTTCCTTCGTGATCAAATCAAATGTGTTAATTTGCTGCCTTAGTAAATGTATATTTACATCAATATTTTCAACAAACCCAATTAGCGGCCCCACAACACTATACTCATTTTCAACATTATTTTGTTCACGCAAGCCAGCTGTATCATTAGATAAGAGAATTAAAGCAAACCTTTGATCATTTTCCTTCATTTGAAGA
Source organism: Neobacillus drentensis (assembly GCF_036965645.1). Classification (GTDB taxonomy): domain Bacteria; phylum Bacillota; class Bacilli; order Bacillales; family Cytobacillaceae; genus Neobacillus; species Neobacillus drentensis_D. Next base: position 681 of record NZ_JBALPZ010000237.1, on the reverse strand, counting down.
ATCGCATACCCTTTTAGTAGCTTTGATTCTGCCTCTTTTACATTATCCGTAATCACAATGTCTTCAATTGAGATAATTTTCTTTATGTCATCAATTTTCCCTAGTTTGTCCTGTTCAAAAGGTGTCTCTCGGAAAATCAGTAAAATTTTCAGTTGGAGTTGTTGTTGATCGATCAGTGTATTGTAGTATGAAATGATTAAATGTCCCAATTCATCCGTAAGGGAAAATTGTTTAAAATCACTAGATTTTTTGGCCTTAGCAAACAGTTCTTCAATATCTTGTGAATTCTCAGTTACTGCTTGTTTGTCTTCTTTATCTCTAAGCTTTCGTCTTTTGAAGAACATCTAATCACCTCCCTATTACAAAGGAATTCATATCCTTCTATATTATCTAAAGGCATCCCCATATTTATGTAAATCCGTTTTATAATAAGTGAAAACTTTATCCTCTCCAGTTTACATAATATAAATATAGCTAAGAGTAAGCAAAGGACCATGATCCTAATAGAAATAATCCCTGTAGGGGTAGGATAGGACAGCAAAACACAAATTTACAAAGTTAAAACTTTTCCAAAATAAAAAGAGCCAAGTGTAATTTTTATTATGCATTTAGTATCACCAGTTAAAAACTTCTGAGAAGATAAAATTTATTACTTCTATATACGAATTAACAACCAAGGAA
>NZ_JBALPZ010000236.1:0-15306 GCF_036965645.1 Neobacillus drentensis | reverse complement strand
CCTTTCTATATAGAGGGAGTTTTGTTGAAGAAGGAAAATGGTTAATCGAAGCGAAAAGGCAGTAGGGAATAAACATAATATATATGTACAAGGAGAAAAAATGACAGATAAACAGATTGTTTTAGTTGCTAGTGTTTCAATAATTAAAGATGAAGAAGTTTTAATGATTAAAGAAAACAAACCAAATGTAATAAATAAATGGAATTTTCCAAGTGGACACATTGAAATGGGAGAAGACATTCCTTATGCAGCCAGGAGAGAAGTGAAGGAAGAGACGGGTTTAGATGTAGAACTTACATATACAACTGGTGTTTACAACTTTATTAGCAGTTCTAAAGACCAAGTTATTTTGTTTCATTTTGTAGGGCAGGTTATTGGGGGTTCAATTAATCTTGAAGAAGATGAAATTATAGACAGTGCCTGGGTGAAGTTGAGTGAATTAGTAAAGGCAGACGATGATAAACTTCGCAATCCAAGTGTTATAAAACAAATAGCAAATTGTCTTGTTAAAAAAAATTACCATTCCATTAGTGTATTCCATTAAACAAATTAAATAAGAGTCCTTGTTCAACTAACGGGTGCAAGAGCAACATAAGAATCCAAAACTAGGTGTGATAATTCATGAATGGCAAAAATGGTTTTGTTTACGTCTTCTTGCAAATACTTTTAAAAAATGTTAAACTTTAGAAGAATTATTTTTGTTCGGTGTAAAGGATAGTATAAGATTAACTTTTCGTCTTGATGATCACTGAGTGCAAGGATAGTAACACATTGTGTGTAAAGCACACAGCAGGAGGAAACAAAATGGAACAAGGTAAAGTAAAATGGTTTAACGCAGAAAAAGGTTTCGGATTTATCGAGCGTGAAGGCGGAGAAGACGTATTCGTTCATTTCTCAGCTATCCAAGGCGAAGGTTTCAAATCTTTAGACGAAGGTCAAGCAGTTACTTTTGACGTTGAGCAAGGTCAACGTGGAGCTCAAGCGGCTAACGTGCGTAAAGCTTAATAATAAGAACAAACTAAAGCAGGCTCTTTATAGAGTCTGTTTTTTTTATTTCTTCTTTTAAAAACAAGGAGCCCCACTCACGAATGAGTAGGGCACATGTAAACAAGTAAATCAAATGGTAAACAAAGTGTATCACATAATAACGAAATGTCCTAATTTGAATGGGAGGCTGAAAAGCTTGCTCGTTTTATTTACTACTTTTATCGAACCAATCAAATGCCATGTGAAAAAGGGAACCTAACAAAATCAGGATACCCCCAGACACAAGCAGAAAATACAATTTTCTTATTCATTTTACTTCTCGGATGAATATTAATACACATTACGATGATAATTTGTCACCAGAGGGATAAAATCATGTCCACTTGTAACAGGTTCTTTTGTTTTTATACATAAAACCAGTTTATGTTAATGTCCCTATAATAATTAGGGAAAAATAAAAGGAAACATTACATACTAGAAGGAGATAAGGATGACAGAACTATCGAGAAACAAACAGAAAAAATTATCAAAAACTAATGTTTTAAAACGTGTTATTGCTATTTTTATCGGGGCTGTTTTGATGGCGACAGGATTAGAGATTTTCCTTGTCCCGAACAATGTTATAGACGGGGGGGTAACTGGTATATCCATTATGCTTTCCCATATTTCTGGATTACCTTTAGGATTATTTATTTTCATTCTCAACTTACCGTTTTTTTATTTAGGTTATAAGCAAATTGGAAAAACATTTGCGATATCATCAGTCTTCGGTATTATTGTTCTTTCTATTTTCACATCGCTCTTTTATCCCATCCCAGCTTTTACAGATGACATTCTTCTAGCTACAATTTTTGGGGGAATAATTTTGGGAGTTGGGGTAGGACTAGTTATTCGTTATGGCGGAGCCTTGGACGGAACTGAAATACTTGCGATATTAATTAATAAAAAAGTACCTTTTTCTGTTGGTGAAATCATAATGTTTTTTAACCTTTTTATTTTAGGTGCAGCAGGATTTGTTTTCACATGGGATAGAGCAATGTACTCCATACTTGCCTATATAATTGCGTTTAAAACAATAGATGTAGTTGTTCTAGGTTTGGAACAATCAAAATCCGCATGGATTTTTAGCAATAAGAATAAAGAAATAGGAGATGCTATACTTGCTAGGTTGGGGCGTGGTGTAACCTACATGAATGGTGAAGGTGCATATTCAGGAGATGACACAAAGGTGATTTTTTGCGTCATAACACGTCTAGAAGAAGCAGAACTTAAGAATATCGTTGACGAAATTGATACGACTGCCTTTTTGGCTATAGCTGATATAGCAGAAGTAAGAGGTGGAAGAAATAAAAAGAAAGACATACATTAATTAGGCTGAGAATACTTTTCGATATATTTATTAGGTATTAGATATTTTGTATCTAAAGATATACAACAGCAACATGTTTGTGAATAAATGTACTTAAACTCCCTCAGTTTAATACATTTTTCTCTCGAATACTAGCTATCGGGGTGCTTTACTTTAATAAACGATGATCGTCTAAATGGCGGTCATTTTTTTTATGGTCCCTAGACAAAACATTCGATTATGTAGACAAACTGTTTGGTAAACGGAAGAGAGACGAATGAGTATGGATCAATAGATTAATGGGGGTACCATATTACAAACGAAGGGGATTTCTTTTAACGTCATGTGCCTGATGATGGACGTCTATGGGTGGAATCCAGAACCTTGACGAATTACAAGAGATGATTTTAAATCTAGCAAATTTAACGTGCTAAAATCCTTGAGAAAACCAGTCGTATCAAGGGTTAGAGGCGTATAGGTCTTAAGAGAAAGTATATGACGTAATTACCTTCACCTATCGGCTCGGTGATGTAACCAAAGCTTATCAGCTTTAGTAACATCCATAGATTTTCACGGTAAGATTATTTGAGAAGACTGCTCTAAGCAGGATTCAACTGAACGGTAGTGAAGTTTATTGCAACGTTTATTGCTGCAGAACGGGTTGAGTATGTAATATCTCTTTTGGTTGATGAAAGTATATGTGCAGTCTATAATATCTTTCTCTCAATAATGACAGTAATCATTCACAGCTTGCTACCACGTAGTACTAACTCATCCATAGCCATATTTCATCGTATTTTCATACCCCTTTTTGAACCTAAGTTATGACACCTTCTATACCTTGATAAATACAGACTCTACAATTACGAACCAAAACTTAAAAGTAATGAAACTGTTATGTTAGAATGTGGAAAATGTGTTTTCGTATAAAAACAGTAGATCCAGATATGTTTAATAGTTTTATCAAGTAAGAATTGAACTCAAAAGTTAACGAAACTACTGATAAAAGAATTTAATAAAAAAACCCTTAAAAGTTTTCGCTTACTTGAAATCGTTCTAAATAAAATTTTATTGGTATTTATAATAATATACATTTTGTATTCGTTTATTATAGAGGTTGAGAATACACGAAAAAAATAAAATGTTTACGTTGAACCTTTATATATAAGGGGTTAGAATAAAATCATAAGGGAAGGGGATGATACAAAGTGTTTTATATTCATACAAAAACAGGAGCGGTTTTTAAGGGCGTAATCTACAATCATAATGAGGAGAAGTTGGAGGATGCTTTAAGGATTAACAGAGAACTAGAAAATGAAGGTCGCTTGATAATTACAGGAGATGATGAGGTCGTTATAAAGCTTCCTTCCGATAATATTAAACTTGTTGTAAAGGAAAAAACTCCTCAACCAGAAGAGTTAACAGACTTACCTTTTTAATAATAACAAGCACCTGTAACGAATGGATTTCAGACTTATAGGTCTTTAGATATCCCTTCCAAATACGATCGCTAACTAGGAAAATATATGAGTAAGAGGAAAGTGAGCGGATCAGAAACCGTCAATGAGAAGGTATCGATGCTTTGAAGTAAAACTAGAGCCCTCATATTCTACAAATCAAGAATTTGCTAAAATTACTGGGTTTGGGATTGACCATTATTACGAAAACACAGACTTTTACACCTTAAGGCTAAATAAAAAATTCTATTGGAATGCTCCTAGAAATAACCCTGACATGAAGAGTGTAAGAGAATTCAAAAGATATTATGAAAATCATCGTAAAAGGTTTAGATACATATACAGTGCAAATAAACTTTGGTATATAAAAAGGAAAAACTTACAAAATAACCTTATAGATAGAGGGACACTTCCATTAACCTTCGCTGCAATGCATCGATTAAGTGAAATGTCTAGGTATGATCCTAATACATTAGAAAAACACTTGGAAAAATCGTATGGATGGTTATTGTCAGAATTCATTACAAAATCAATATATCAATTTATAGACATGATTTCATCAGAAATTACTGGAGATGATTTTAGAATTACTGGCTTCAGAACATAATACGAAAAAGTGTGCAACTAAGTTTAATAATAAAGGTAAATTAATTTAAAATTTAACCGCACTTTCAACAATCAGGCGAATTCCTTAATAGGATCACTTTCTTATTGATTTAAAGGAGTAGTTTGAAGATCCAACTGCCTTAATTGATGGTTTTTTATTAATGCACTAACGTGTGCTCTTTTTGTTTACTCTAGTTCCAGTTATATGCTTCCCACTTACGACGTTACGTATATAAATTCAACAATTTAAAGCCAAGACTTAATTCAATTTTATAGTGAGTACGGAGATGAAAGAAAATTGAGCATTAAAAGACCACATAGATTTGTTTTTGTCGTTGGTTATCGTAAGCAACCAAAGGAATTCGGATTGTTGTTGTCATTTGATGATGGACGTTATGCTGGTGTCGTGTACTTGGAGTTGGTCAGTTGCTCGAAAAAAGGTTTATGCAAAGTTGGTGTATAGAAAAGAGAATGATATTGCAATTATTTAGCCAGTTAAGTGTCGTGTTAAATGTCGTAATTTAACGAAGGGCGGTTTACTACGTCTTCCAAGTTTTGTTGAGTGGATTTAACGTTCACTCTTTTTTTTATTACGGTAATATTGTTTATTAGCGGCTTTTCTTCCTTATATATACCGTGTTATAATGAAATGGTCGAAAGTTCGGCAAATGACCGTATCAGTGCCCGTTTCAAAATGCGATAATATAGCGGTTTGTAGCAGTTTAGAGCATACGCCTTCTAAGCGTACGGTCGGGAGTTCGAATCTCTCCTGGGACGTCATTTAAACTACATACCAAATACTCAACTCACCAGCATGGTGAGTTTTTTTTATATCCAAAATATGCTACACTATTTTTCAATACAGATTGAAGGACGGATTATATGAAAAAGCGGGAACCAGTAAAACGGAAAGACAATATCATCTACTTTCCCGGACTCGACAAACGATTAACAGACAAAGGACTGGAAAGCCTCGAAAAGAAAAAATTCCATGAAGCGATACCCTTATTAGAAGAGGCACGCGAGCTTAATCCGGATAATGAAAACATTTTAATCGGACTTGTCCTTGCCTACTTTGAAGCGGGAGCTTTTAAAAAAGCAAAGGTGCTCGCCAATGAGATGCTGTTAAAAGGGATGGGCGATTATTTTCAGATGGTCGACCTGTATCTGACAGTCCTTATCCAACTCCATGAATATCGGGAAATTGTGACAACCATTGAGGCGCTCATAGAGGAAAGAGAAATCCCACCTGAGAAACATGACCATTTTTTAACCATTTTACAATTTAGCCGCCGGATGGCAGAAGGCCGTGAACAGCAAGAGATTGAACAGGAAGCGGCAGACTCAGAGGTTTCAGTCTTAAATCTACTCGCAAGCGATAATATCAACGAACAAATGACCAAAATAGCTAATTTGGCGGATAAAAACATCCGTCCCTATCTTGATGAAATCACCAATTACTTAAAGTTCGAGGCTGGGCATCCTTTTATAAAAACGCTGATCTTAAATCTATTAAAAGAGCAAGAAATAGACCGAGAACTAGTAGTAGAGAAATTTGCCATCGAAAAAAAGGTCATTCCAATACAGCTCCCTGAAGTTAGAGAACAGCCTAAAATGCTCGAGGTAAAGTCATTCTTAGCCAATCAATTGGAGAATAATAACCCTGGTTTATATGAAAATGCTATTAGTATGGTAGAGAGAACGTTTTTAATTTGTTATCCGTTTGAACTTGGGCCAAATTCCTCAGAAGCTTGGGCGGCAGCTTTTGACATGCTTGCACAAGAATATTTGGGAATGGATGCGGAAATTAGCAAAATAGCGGGGAAATACGGAGCCGTGCCTGCTGATATAGAAAAAGCTAGAGCGCAAATAGAGGAGATTGAGAAAATTTCTTATCCTAATATTTAGGACTTGCTGTTGAAAGAAGGCGAACCTATGTTATAATGTAGGGGTTGCATTGTGTAAAAAACTATATTTTACATTTAAAACTTGCGAAAATGACTTGATAGACAAGACATTTTTCGACTCGACTCAAATTCGTTATCGAATGAAATGAGAATAGATTTGTTGGAGGGAAAAAAGGTATGACAGCAAAATGGGAAAAGTTAGAAGGAAATCGTGGTGTCCTTACTGTTGAAGTAAGCGCTGATGAGGTAAACAAAGGCCTAGACGCGGCATTCCAAAAAGTAGTTAAGCAAGTAAACGTTCCAGGATTCCGTAAAGGAAAAATGCCTCGTGGCATGTTTGAAAAACGTTTCGGTGTAGAAGCTCTTTATCAAGATGCTTTAGATATTCTTCTTCCAGAAGCATACGGAAATGCAATTGACGAAACAGGAATCGAGCCAATCGACCGCCCTGATATCGACATTGAACAAATGGAAAAAGGCAAAGAACTTGTTTTCAAAGCAACTGTACAAGTGAAGCCTGAAGTGAAATTAGGCGAGTACAAAGGCTTAGAAGTAGAAGAATTAGATACTACTGTAACAGATGAAGATGTTGCGAACGAATTAAAAACAATGCAAGAGCGTCAAGCTGAGCTTGTTGTCAAAGAAGACAGCCCTGCTGAAAATGGTGATACAGTTGTTCTTGATTTTGAAGGATTCGTTGATGGCGAAGCATTCGAAGGCGGAAAAGCTGAAAATCATTCATTAGAGCTAGGTTCAGGTTCTTTCATCCCAGGATTTGAAGAGCAATTAGTAGGTGTAAAAGCTGGCGAATCTAAAGATGTAGAAGTAACATTCCCAGAAGAATATCATGCAGCTGAGCTTGCTGGTAAACCTGCAGTATTCAAAGTAACTGTTCACGAAATTAAAGGAAAAGAACTTCCTGAATTAGATGACGAGTTTGCTAAAGATGTAGACGATGAAGTTGAAACTTTAGATGCATTAAAAGAAAAAATCAAAACTCGTTTAGAAGACAGCAAAAAGCATGAAGCTGAACACAACCTACGTGATACTGTAGTGGAAAAAGCAGCTGAAAATGCTGAAGTTGAAATCCCAGAAGTAATGGTTACGACTGAAGTAAACCGCATGCTTCAAGAGTTCGAACAACGTTTACAAATGCAAGGTATGAACCTTGACCTTTACTTCCAATTCTCTGGTCAAGACGAAAATGCCTTACGTGAACAAATGAAGGAAGATGCTGGAAAGCGTGTGAAAATGAACTTAACGCTTGAAGCAATCGCTAAAGCTGAAAACCTTGAAGTAACAGAAGAAGATGTGAACGCAGAACTTGAGAAAATGGCTGGCATGTACAATATGCCTGTTGATACTATTAAACAAGCTCTTGGCGGCCTTGATGGTATTAAAGGAGATCTTCAACTTCAAAAAGCAGTTAACTTCTTAGTTGAAAATAAGAAGAAATAATGAATTATTGAGCAAGGCGCGATTTTTATCGTGCCTTGTTTTATACATTTTTTCAAATACATATTATAATAAGGAAAGGGAAACCTTTTTAATGTTTCCGCTTCTTCTTGGATTGAACTTTTTTTTTACGGGCAGGAAAAAACGCAGTCGATAGCGAATAAATATTTCCATAGCGTTTTAAGATTTATTTCTTCAAATTATGGTTATGATTAATGAGTACATATGTTTAAAGGAATTCTACAAACAAACACGAGAGAAAAGAAAACATAATAGGTAAAGCGTTTTATTTCCAGTCCAATAGTCAAATGTGTTACAATGCAAAATACATACCATTTTAAGAGAGAAAAACTCGGACTTTGTTTGTGTAATTCACGAGCTTTAATAGGGTTTTAACACGTGTTAAGGGGTGAAAGATTTGTTTAAATTTAATGATGAAAAAGGACAGTTAAAGTGTTCCTTCTGTGGTAAAACACAGGATCAAGTTCGTAAATTAGTTGCAGGGCCGGGAGTTTATATATGTGATGAATGCATCGAGCTTTGCACGGAGATTGTAGAGGAAGAACTTGGAACAGAAGAAGAAGTAGAATTCAAAGACGTACCAAAACCAAAAGAAATCTGTGAGATTTTGAATGAGTACGTTATTGGCCAGGATCAGGCGAAAAAATCGCTGTCTGTGGCAGTTTATAACCACTATAAGCGAATCAATTCTAATAGTAAAATTGATGATGTTGAGCTTTCAAAGAGTAACATCTGTATGATTGGACCAACTGGTTCTGGTAAGACGTTATTGGCGCAAACATTAGCGCGTATTCTAAATGTACCGTTTGCGATTGCGGATGCAACCTCACTTACTGAGGCTGGTTACGTTGGTGAAGACGTTGAAAACATCTTACTAAAATTAATTCAAGCAGCAGATTACGATGTGGAGAAAGCCGAAAAAGGCATCATTTACATCGATGAAATCGATAAAATTGCCCGTAAATCGGAGAATCCATCCATTACAAGAGATGTTTCCGGTGAAGGCGTTCAGCAAGCTCTATTAAAAATTCTTGAAGGTACCGTTGCAAGCGTTCCGCCTCAAGGTGGAAGAAAGCACCCTCATCAAGAATTTATCCAAATTGATACAACGAACATCTTGTTTATTTGCGGTGGAGCATTTGACGGAATTGAACCAATCATCAAACGCCGTTTAGGCCAAAAGGTTATTGGCTTCGGTTCAGATGTCAAGCAAGTAGATATTGGTCAAAAAGAGCTGCTTTCCAAAGTATTACCTGAAGACTTGCTTCGTTTTGGATTAATTCCAGAATTTATTGGCCGTCTTCCTGTTATTGCAAGCCTTGAGCAGTTAGACGAGGCAGCATTAATTGAAATCTTAACAAAACCAAAAAATGCACTTGTGAAGCAATATCAAAAAATGCTTGAAATCGATGATGTTGAGCTTGAATTTGAAGAAGGTGCTCTAACTGAAATCGCGAAAAAGGCAATCGAGCGAAAGACGGGTGCCCGTGGTTTACGTTCGATTATTGAAGGAATCATGTTGGATGTCATGTTCGACCTTCCTTCACGTGAGGATATCACCAAGTGTATTATTACGAAAGAAACCGTTTCTGATAACAATGTTCCGAAGTTAGTATTAGAGGATGGAACTGTTGTGGTTGAAGAAAAATCTGCATAACGATTGAGGAGACCTGGCTTTGGAAGCTGGGTCTTTTTTGTGTGATTTTACCAATAATTGGTAAAATAGCCAATTGTGGCTTAAAATGAGCCAAAGATCATTAAATTTGAGCCAATCTCAATGAAAAATCGGCCAATCCCCATGAAAAATCAGCCAATAGACTCAAAATATCAGCCAAAGGCACCTAATCCAAAGATAGATCCTTTCCCCAGTAAAGATTTGTTTTTACATTGTTGGTTTATTCCTCCAGTCTAAAGGAAATACTTCTTACTATAGATGAGTACTAGTTGTAGGAGGGAAAAATATGAGTTGGACGGGGATTGCCTTATTTATACAGCTGTTTTTCGGTATTATTATTGGGCTGTATTTTTGGAATTTACTGAGGAGCCAGCGTACCCAAAAAGTGTCCATTGATCGGGAATCCCGTAAAGAGATGGAACAGCTTCGCAAAATGAGATCGATATCCTTAACAGAACCATTATCTGAAAAAGTTCGTCCTACAAGTTTTAATGATATTGTAGGCCAGGAAGATGGAATAAAATCATTAAAAGCAGCATTATGCGGGCCAAACCCGCAGCATGTGATTATTTATGGACCGCCCGGGGTTGGAAAAACAGCAGCTGCCCGCCTCGTTCTTGAGGAAGCGAAAAGGAATAAAAAATCGCCTTTTAAACAACAATCCGTTTTTATTGAATTAGATGCGACAACCGCTCGATTCGACGAAAGAGGGATCGCGGATCCGCTTATTGGTTCAGTGCATGACCCGATATATCAAGGTGCCGGGGCCATGGGACAAGCAGGAATTCCACAGCCAAAGCAGGGGGCAGTCACCAATGCCCATGGGGGAGTTCTATTTATTGACGAAATTGGCGAATTACATCCGATTCAAATGAACAAGCTGTTAAAAGTTTTAGAGGATCGTAAAGTTTTCCTTGAAAGTGCTTATTATCATGAAGAAAATACACAGATTCCGACCCACATCCATGATATTTTTAAAAATGGCCTTCCAGCCGATTTTCGATTAATCGGTGCCACAACGAGAACACCAAGTGAAATTCCACCAGCGATTCGCTCGCGCTGTATGGAAGTTTTCTTCCGTGATTTAAATCAGGAGGAAATCGTGAAGGTTGCCAAAAAAGCAGCGGATAAAGTGAATATGGAAATAAGCGAGAATGGTGTAGACACCTTATCTACATATGCAAGAAACGGCCGGGAAACGGTCAATATGATTCAAATTGCCGCAGGACTTGCCATTACGGAAGACCGCAGCTTTATTAAAGACGAAGAAATTGAATGGGTCATCCATTCCAGCCAAATGACGCCAAGGATGGAAAGAAAAATAAATGATATGTCCCATATTGGTCTGGTTAATGGCTTAGCGGTTTATGGTCCTAATTCCGGTGCACTGCTAGAAATTGAAGTAACCGTCATTCCTGCAAAGGAAAAAGGGAGCATTAATATTACTGGTATAGTGGAAGAAGAAAGTATTGGCGGACAGGGTAAATCGATTCGCCGTAAGAGTATGGCACGAGGCTCTATCGAAAACGTAATTACGGTCTTACGTTCAATGGGTGTACCGGCAAATGATTATGATATTCATGTGAATTTCCCAGGAGGAGTACCAATCGATGGCCCTTCAGCGGGGATTGCGATGGCCACCGGAATTTACTCGGCGATTTATAAGATTCCAATTGACAACACGGTAGCCATGACAGGAGAAATTAGTATCCATGGTAATGTCAAGCCAATCGGCGGTGTGTATCCGAAAGTAAAGGCCGCTTTAAAAGCGGGTGCTAAAACCGTTATTATACCAGAAGAGAATATGCAAACGATTTTGAATGAGATTAAAGGGATTAACATTGTCCCTGTTACCCACCTTCAACAGGTATTTGATCTTGCCTTAGTAAACAGCTATCAACAAAATGAGGCAGTACCCGCATCAATCGAATTATCAAAAAAAGAATCCATTTAGAATAAAAGCTTCGGTTTGGAAGTATAATCAAACCGAAGTTTTTTTTATGAGAAATAAAACGCTTTGTTTGGGGAAAATAATTATAGTGAAAAACAAACCACTTACACTCTCTAAAAATAGACACGAAAAACCAAATGAGATAGAATTGTACAACAAAGACTATTCTGCTAGCAGTAGAAAAATAAGGATTTTGCATGTGGAGGTGCAGTATGATGGCGGAACAGAATGAATTGATCGTCCCCCTCCTGCCGCTTCGGGGATTGCTCGTCTATCCGACAATGGTTCTTCATTTGGATGTAGGCCGTGAGAGATCGGTGCAGGCACTCGAAAAAGCAATGGTAGATGACCATTTAATTTTCTTAACAACTCAAAAGGATGTCTCCATTGACGAACCGGCTGAAGAGGATTTATACAAGCTCGGTACATTGACCAAGGTTAAGCAGATGTTAAAGCTTCCAAACGGTACGATTCGCGTATTAGTGGAAGGTTTAAATAGAGCAGAGGTTGTTTCCTTTTATGAGGAAGACGATTATTACTCCGTAAGTATCGTTACGTATGATGACCCAGATACAAAGGATGTAGAAGATCAAGCTCTAATGAGAACGATGCTTGATTATTTCGAGCAATACATAAAATTATCGAAAAAGGTGTCTGCAGAAACATTTGCAACCGTTGCTGATATTGAGGAACCAGGACGAATGGCCGATCTGATTGCATCTCATTTGCCAATCAAGTTAAAAGAAAAACAAGAAATTCTTGAGATGATTGATATCAAACAGCGTGTAAACCGCGTGATTGATACGATTCATAATGAGAAAGAAGTCCTTAATCTTGAGAAGAAGATTGGGCAGCGTGTGAAGCGTTCCATGGAGAGGACACAAAAGGAATACTACCTGCGTGAACAAATGAAGGCTATTCAAAAGGAATTAGGCGATAAAGAAGGAAAAACTGGCGAGATTGCTGAGCTTAAGAAGAAAATTGAAGAGGCGGGAATGCCGGAGCATACCCAAAAAGCCGCCTTGAAGGAACTAGACCGTTATGAAAAGGTACCTTCCAGCTCTGCAGAAAGTGCTGTTATTCGTAACTATATTGATTGGCTGATTGCTCTGCCATGGTCCAAAAAGACGGATGATGATATCGATATTCTTCGTGCTGAAAAGATTTTAAATGAAGACCATTACGGACTTGAAAAAGTGAAAGAGCGTGTACTTGAATACTTAGCCGTCCAAAAACTGACTAATTCAATCAAAGGGCCGATCCTCTGTTTGGCAGGACCTCCTGGTGTTGGTAAAACCAGTTTAGCGCGCTCGATTGCCACTTCGCTTAACCGGCATTTTGTCCGTGTTTCGCTTGGCGGTGTCAGGGACGAATCCGAAATCCGCGGTCATCGCAGAACCTATGTGGGAGCGATGCCAGGCCGAATTATCCAAGGTATGAAAAAAGCAGGCACGGTTAATCCCGTCTTTTTACTTGATGAAATTGATAAAATGTCCAGCGATTTCAGAGGCGACCCATCAAGTGCGATGCTAGAAGTATTAGACCCTGAACAAAACCATAATTTCAGCGATCATTATATTGAAGAAACTTATGATTTATCGAAGGTTATGTTTATTGCGACAGCGAATAATCTGTCCACTGTTCCGGGACCACTGTTAGACCGGATGGAGATCATTACGATTGAGGGCTATACGGAAATTGAAAAAGTTCATATTTGCCGTGATCACTTGCTGCCAAAGCAAATTAAAGAAAATGGCCTTTCCAAAGGGGTTCTCCAAATGCGTGACGACGCGATCTTAAAAGTCGTTCGTTACTATACTCGCGAAGCCGGTGTTCGAAGCCTCGAACGTCAAATGGCGACGATTTGCCGAAAAACAGCAAAGATTATCGTGGCCGGAGAGAAAAAACGGGTGATCATTACAGAGAAGAATGTAGAAGAATTCCTGGGTAAACCAAGATTCCACTATGGTATGGCTGAAACCGAGGATCAAGTTGGAGTAGCAACAGGCTTGGCTTATACGACAGTTGGCGGTGATACCCTGCAAATTGAAGTTTCTTTAGCTCCAGGTAAAGGAAAACTTGTTTTAACAGGAAAGCTTGGGGATGTCATGAAAGAATCCGCGCAAGCTGCTTTTAGTTATATCCGTTCTAAAGCAAATGAGCTTGGGATCGCGGAAGACTTCCATGAAAAATATGATATTCATATTCATGTTCCAGAGGGAGCTGTTCCGAAAGATGGACCGTCGGCAGGGATCACGATGGCAACGGCGCTTGTATCGGCATTAACCGGTAAACCAATTCGCCGTGAAGTGGGGATGACGGGTGAAATCACTTTAAGAGGCCGTGTCCTTCCAATTGGCGGCTTGAAGGAAAAATCACTTAGTGCCCATCGTGCTGGTCTAAAAACGGTTATCATTCCGAAAGATAATGTCAAAGATATAGATGATATTCCTGAAAGTGTTCGGGCCGATTTGGAATTTATCCCTGTTTCCCATGTGGATGAAGTATTAAAGCGTGCCCTTTTAGAAGGTGACGCACGATGAAGGTAGTTAGTTCTGATATTGTCATTAGTGCGGTAAAACCGGAGCAATATCCGGAAACAGAGATCCCGGAGTTTGCACTTGCCGGCCGCTCTAATGTAGGAAAGTCCTCATTTATTAATAAGATGCTGAACCGAAAGGGCTTGGCACGGATTTCGTCTAAACCAGGTAAAACACAGACATTAAATTTTTACCTGATTAATGAAATCTTACATTTTGTCGATGTACCCGGTTATGGGTATGCAAAGGTTTCAAAGTCCGAGCGGGCCGCGTGGGGGAAGATGATCGAAACCTACTTTACGATGCGGGAACAGCTTAGGGCCGTCGTCTTAATTGTGGATTTGCGCCATCCGCCAACAACCGACGATGTCATGATGTACGATTTTCTAAAGCATTACGAAATCCCTTGCATCATCATTGCGACGAAGGCCGATAAAATCCCTAAGGGGAAATGGCAGAAACATTTAAAAGTTACACGCGAGACATTAGAACTAGATCAAAACGACCATATCGTTGTTTTTTCTTCGGAAACAGGCGAGGGTAAGGACCAAGCCTGGTCGATTTTGCAAAGTTATATGTAGGTAAGAAAAATAACCGCCTAGGCAGTTAATCTGCACTAGGCGGTTATTTTTTCTTTTTTAGTAAAAAATAGATACCAACAACAATTAAAAGGGCTGGCCAAAATTTCCAAATCAGGTTCATCCCATTTTGCAGCAGGCCGAAATAGCTGGCTATTCTATCATAAAACAAGAGCAGAACCGCTATAATGAGAAAGAGGAAGGCTTGAAACAAGCCTGCGTTTGTTTTTTGGAAACGAAGAAAGAAGCCTACAGAAATAATTAAAATTAACATACCAATCGTGTTCGTGGGCCAAAAGGCGAGATGACCTGAAAGATGAAAATGCAGGCCAAATCCACTCATAATAACCCCGGGGAGAATCGCATCGTAATCATGTGCGGAGTATCCCTGACCTAAAAAAGCGGCACCGACAATAATGAGCAGTGTCGGCCATGTGTAAAATTGTTGAAAAAGAGTAATACCTGTTTGCTGCAGTAAAAAATAAGCCCCAAATCCGATCAGGATAATCCCTGGGAAAATTCGTTGGTTTTTCATTAAAAAACACCACCACTTCCAGTAAGGTTCACTTGAATCTATTCTATTTTTTTGGTACTGTACATAAGGAAGTATTTTTAAAAACCTATTGATTTTTGTTCTTAAGGATATGTAAAGAAATCATTGCTAAAGTAGTCTCGTAAATCAAATGAGTTTATTTTATATTAGCATATTGTTTCATTTTATGTTCACATTTTCCGAGCAAAATTCGAAATTGCTCGTGATATAATTTTTAATAGTTAATAC
>NZ_JBALPZ010000235.1:17405-19926 GCF_036965645.1 Neobacillus drentensis | reverse complement strand
GAAGAAACTTTACAAGGAATTAACCTAACTTTACTAACCCTTAACAATCTGGAAACTCTAGATTAATAATCTTTTTATTTAATAGGGATATGAACAAAATGTGTCCAATACTAGGGGGAGAACAATGGGAAAACAATTTTTAAGCAAAAAAGTAACTACTATTGCACTAGGACTAGCATTAACAATTCCTGCCTTAACACCGGCTGCAGCTGCAGGCAATGGTCATGTTACCATTGATTCCGTTAAGTTTAATGGGATGGAAGCACCGAAAACGATTGATAAGATGGTTCAAACCTATACGAATGCATCAATGGATGTAAAGTATAGTAATGGTGAAGTCAAGAATTTCCCGCTTTCTTATAAGAGGCTTTTTAAATCTGAAGATAAAGTAGCCATCAACAAAGGGAAATTAATTCCTGCAGGCACACCAATCGATGTGAATGGTGACCCAATCATGGATACAAGCGTGGAAGGAAACCCTACCTATTATGTTTCAGATGCACCTGATTCCAATAGTTTATTAAACCCAATTCATGGACAACAATACATGGTTACCCATTATGAATACCAAACAATTGATGCGGCTGGTAAATCAGCATATGGAATTGTACCTGCTTCCATGTCATTATCAAAATTAGACCAAGATGAAAAAACAGGAGAATTAACACCAAAAGAGGTTAAGAAAATTGATTTTTCAAGTGTGAATGGACTTTGGATTCCATGTAATGGTTCCCTTTCACCATGGAATACCCACTTAGGTTCTGAAGAGTATGAGCCAGATGCTCGCAGTTTTGAATTACCAACTTCCTCTACCAGAACTCAAGTAGAAAGCTTTGCTAAACTTTATTTTGGAGACAAGTCAAAGGCAAATCCATATTTTTATGGATTCATTCCTGAAATTAAAGTAGATAAACATGGAGAGGCTTCTGTTGCAAAACATTATAGTATTGGCCGTTTTTCTCATGAATTAATGAAGATGATGCCTGATCAGCGTACAGCATTCTTTGGAGACGACGGTTCCTATACAACGATGTTTATGTATGTAGCGGATGAAGCAAAGGATCTAACAGCGGGTACACTATATGCAGCAAAATTTCACCAAACAGGTACTGAAAATGGTGGAGCTGGTAATTTAGAATGGATCAAACTTGGCCATTCTACTGATAAGGAAGTTAAACAGATTATCGACAGCGGCATTAAGTTCAGCGATATTTTTGAAACTTCTGATGTTCCAAAAGAAGGCTTCAAAGCAATCAAGCAATATTCTTATGGGAAAACAGAATACTTAAAACTTAAGCCTGGTATGGAAAAGGCAGCAGCGTTCTTAGAATCCCGCCGTTATGCCGCATTACTTGGCGCTACATCTGAGTTTAACAAAATGGAAGGTGTAACTTTAAACGAAAAGGATAATAAAGTATATATTGCGATTTCCGATCAAAGTAATGGCATGATCGAAAGTTCAACAGACCCAGTTGATGATATGAAACTTCCAAAAATTAAATCAGGTGTTACGTATCAATTAGATTTAACAGATGGTCAAAAAGATTCCTCAGGTCAAAAGATTAATAGTAAATATGTGGCGGCTAGTATGTCTGGTTTAATTGCAGGTAAGGATATGCCATCTGCAGATCCTTATGGAAATACAGCAGATGTGAATTCGGTAGCAAATACAGATAATTTAAGCTATTCTGAGGCATTAAGGACCTTATTTATTGGTGAAGATAGTGGCATGCATACCAATAACTTTGTCTGGGCTTATAATGTGGATACAAAAGAACTATCAAGAATATTATCTGTGCCTGCTGGAGCTGAATCAACTGGTTTGTTTGCTGCAGATAACCGTAATGGATTCTCATACATTATGAGTAATTTCCAACATCCTGGAGATGAATTAGATGGCAAGAGCATTACAGCTGTTGATAAAAATGAATTAAAACTAGCGATGGAAAAAGAAATAGGAATTGATCGTACTGGTGGAGTAGGTTATATCTCTGGCTTACCTTCTCTAAAAGACTTACAAAATACAAATCGAGATGTAAAATGTGATTTGTATAAATAATTAACATATCTAAAGCTAAAAAACTCCGGTAATCAATGGTTGCCGGAGCAAATTTTTTTTGAACAGAAAAGAACCTGAGTGATAAATTCAGGTTCTTTTCTGTTCCTTGGATTCTTTAACTAGAGTTTAAGGACAAAAAAAATAACCTTATTTTAAAAAGGTTAGTTTTTTACTTTTAATGAATTTGTTTAATACCAGATAAACAAATAGAATGTAGCACTTGTTTTTCATCGATTAGTGATAGGACTTGTTTTTTGAGATTTAGTTGATAAACCCGTCCTTTTAGGGTCCGCAAAATTCCATTTCTATAATACTCAATCGTAATCTGTCCACCTTGAGCCAACTTTTGTAAGAACATTTAATCTCCTCCTTCTTAGTAATCCATTACACAATCAAATTATACGGAAAGTATTTTAAGGGAAGATGAAGCAGATGTTAAAAAATTATTAACGATCTAATAAC
>NZ_JBALPZ010000235.1:0-17386 GCF_036965645.1 Neobacillus drentensis | reverse complement strand
AACAGCAGATTTAAGGAAATAGACTAGTCTTAAAGTTATGAGTAACTAGTCAGAATTTTGTTAATTTAACTTTTACATTGTATTGTTTAACTTTTACAATAGCTAGATTATAGCTTAATAAAAGAATAGTATTCTATTTACTGTATTAGAAAAGGGGATGAGTGAGATGTTAAAAAAGCTTAGAAAAAAGAAAAGGCTTCTTGCTGGACTTACTTTAAGTACCATGCTATTGGGTTCGGCCGGGGCTTACGCCGCACAAGAAGGTGGGTTTGGAAGCAATTTAGTAGGTAATCAAGCAGATGGTTCTGTCCAAACACCTGTGAACCAGTTGATTACACCAGCAGGGAAACAAATCGAATTTGGCGGTAACCCAATTACTGTTGCAGTTAACCCAAATGGAAAAACGGCTGTAACAATCGTTGGCCGCAACAACTATGGCGGCAAGGGGATCAATGTTGTTGATCTTGCAACAGGAAAATTAACTGTCAAAGATTTATCTTTAGGTCTTTCTAGTATGTGGGGATTAGCGTATTCGAAGGACGGAAATCAGCTTTATGCTTCAGGATCTTCAGGCGGCAAAGGTAAGGTTGTGGTTATGTCTGTTGGTACAGACGGAACTCCTGCTATTCAAAAAACGTATACTCTTCCAAATCCAGCTGTTGGCGGAAATATCAACCCGCTCGATCTAGCAGTCGGACCACAAGGCCAGCTTTTAGTAGCACTTAACCGTGACAACAGCCTTGGGGTAATTGATCCTCAAACAGGTGCATTGACAGCAAAAATTGCAGTGGATAATGCCCCAACAAGTATTTTAGTAGATGGAAATACAGCTTACGTTACCAACCAGGGTGGCAGAAAAGCGAAGGCTGGAGATACAACTGTAGACTCTTCTGGAACTCAAGTAGTTGTTGATCCAAAAACAGGTGCTACTTCTACAGGAACGGTATCCGTTATTGACCTGACTACCAACACCGTAACTAAAACTATTGAAGTTGGCGTACAGCCAGAGCGTATGACGCAATCAGGCCAATACATATTTGTAACCAATACTAATAGTGATACAGTTTCGGTTATCGACTCCAAAACCAATACAGTTGTACAAACAATTGACATCGAACCATATCCAGATGCTCATAAAGGTGCGGCTCCAAACGCTGTTAAAGTAGTGGATAATCAATTAATGGTCAGCCTTGGCCGCGATAACGCAATTGCGGTTTATGATTGGAAAGGCCCTGATAAGACTCCTGAATTGCAAGGTCTCTTACCTACCGCTTGGTTCCCAGTTGATATTGCAGTAGACAATGAAAATAAAAATTTAGTAGTAGTAAATGCCGACGGTATTGGTTCACAAGGTCCGACCCGTGATTTAACCATTCAAGGGGTCAAAGTTAATGGACACTCTTCTTATGCTCAGGTTGGATCGTTATCATTAATTCCATTCCCTTCAACGGAAGACCTTGTTAAAGGAACAAAGCAAGTATATTCAAACAACAACTGGTATGGCATCAAGAACCGAAATGCGGAGCCTCGGAATAACAAGAAACCAGTTGCAATGCCTGAGCGTATTGGCGAGCCATCTACGATTAAGCACGTGTTCTATATAGTTAAAGAAAACCGTACGTATGACCAAGTACTTGGCGACTTAGGAAAGGGCAATGGGGAAGTGGCGTTAACACAGTTCCCTAGAGAGGTTACACCAAACTTCCATAAATTAGCTGAAACGTATCCGCTTTTAGATAATTTCTATGTTTCTGGTATTCAGTCTGCAAGCGGACACCAATGGGTAATGCAGGGTACGAATACAGATTATGAAGATAAAGAAACAGATGCAGCTAACGTTCGAAGCTATCCGGGTGGAGCTGGTGACCCAATGGCCTATGCACCTACCGGCCACTTATGGGATCAAGCCATTAAACAAGGCGTATCGGTAGAAAACTTTGGCGAAGACACTACTGATTTTACCGGTACGGCACCGCGCGGAACTTGGACTGATTGGTATAATGATTATTTAATCCTTTCTGGTCAAAAGCAAGGCCAGTTGCATGTTCCAATTGGCAACTACGAGGCGAAATATGATATTCCGTCACTTGGTTCAATTACACATAAGCCGTTCCCAACATTTGATATGGGCATTCCAGATCAGTATCGTTTTGAAATTTTCAAGCGCCAGTTTGAACAACACGTAAAGAATGATGATTTACCGGCATTAAACACATTGTGGGTCACGAATGATCATACGAACGGTACCGCTACAGGATCTCCTACACCGCAAGCAATGGTAGCAGACAATGATTTAGCTGTTGGTAAAATTGTTGATCTGATTTCCCACAGTAAGTATTGGAAAGACTCTGTTATCATCATTACTGAAGATGATGCCCAGAATGGTCTTGACCATGTGGATGGTCATCGTGAACCTGCGTTTGTCATCAGTCCATGGGTGAAAAAAGGCGTTACTAACAGCCACTACTGGACAGTAATTAACATGGTTCGCAGTATTGAACAAATTTTGGGACTTCAGCCTATGAATCAAAACGATGCGGCTGCGGAACCAATGAGTGAAATCTTTACAAATGAACCAGATTATACTCCGTATGAAGTAGAGCAAAACCAAATTCCACTTGACACCTTAAACGGCCAGCCGAATGCAAATACGGCAGCATTAGCTAACACAGAAAAGGTGACACCAGAGGCGCAGGAACTTTCGAAAAAGTGGACAGAGTGGTCCAACAAAAACAAAGAAAAGTTAGTGGGAAGAAACGCGGCGCCAGATGAGACCAACGCAAATATGCTTAATCATGCTGTTTGGTATGCGACAAAAGGCTTTGATAAGCCATATCCAGGTGAGAAAAAGGTTCATACACCAGAAGATGTAGAAAAGCAGCCTGAAAGCTTTGCTCCATCTCCTGCTGACAATGAGTAATAGACTTAATCTACTATTTTTTAATAGGGCTCCTGTAAAGATTAAGTAGAAACCCAATAATAGCTATCCGTAAGGATAGCTATTATTGTTAAAACGGCAGTATTTTTTCACTATGCCAATTGTGGTGGGGGAAATGGTTAACAGTTTTAACTATTCACCAATTGCACAATGTAAAAACTTAGAGATTAGGTAATTTTTTTAATACATATATAAGGGGGAACGTTATCGGGCGTTATTTTGCCTGGATAAGTTGATATGAGACGACTAATAAATGAAACGATGAAGCGGGCGATTCTGATTGTAACCTTAATTGGAATTCTTCTGGTATGGGGTGGAATGTCTGCATGGCAGATCCAGCGGGATTATTTACCTGAAATTAATAATTCAACCTTGTCGGTAACCGTCCGTGCTGATAATTATCAGGCCGAGCAAGTTAAAGCCCAAATAACAGGACCAATCCAGCAGGCCGTTCGGGTAGTGGAAGGTCTTGAGGATGTAGAAACTAACTCCTTTAATGGCGGGGCATTAATCAGTTTAAACTTTCCCATGAGTTATGACATGAAACAAGCTGAGGATCAGGTTTCAAAAGCCTTAGAGTCAATTCAACTTCCGGCGGGGTCTGAAAAACCAATAATCACACGTCTTAGTACCCATTCCATGCCGATTATTCGCATAAGTCTGATGGCTGCTTCTGCAGATATTACAGAAAATACACTACGCACAGCCATTCAAGAAGATTTTGTTAATCGATTAAAATCTGTTCCAGGGGTAAAGGATGTGCGGGTATCCGGAGGTGGAACAGCAGGATATGCGGTTAAACTCAGAATCGAGGATTTAAAAAAAGCCGGGTTAACAGTTAATGATGTAAAACGCTCACTCGCTGAAAACTACACAACTGTAATAGAGGGAAAGGTTTCTAATAATCAGGTATCCATTCCTATTCAAGTCAAGGGCTGGGGATTTAACCAACAAGACCTTTTGCAGCTTCCTATTAATAATCGAGCAGGAAAAACCATTCCTCTGGCTAATGTGGCCGACATCTCAAACTCAATTGTGAACCTGGAGACTATATCAAGAACGGACGGGAAACCAAGTGTTCTTTTGGATGTATTGAAGACTCCTTCATCAAATATTACCGATGTTTCTAATCGGATAAAAAGTACAATGAAAGATATACCAGCTTTGAAAAATAAAGATATCCATGCTTCCATCCAATTCGATCAAGGCGAACAGGTTAATGCATCTTTAAAGGGCTTAATCAAGGAAGGCTTATTGGGCTGCTTATTTTCAATGATTTGTGTGTATCTATTTTTCCGTAAAGTACGGTCTACCTTTTTAATTGCGATTTCCCTGCCCATCTGTCTTCTAGCTACAACTGGTTTGTTAAAAACAATGGGAATCAGCCTCAATCTTCTTACCGTTTCAGGACTAATCGTTGCCATGGGAAGAGTGGTGGATGACTCCATTGTTATCCTCGACAATATGAACCGGAGAGTCAATGAGGCGCAAGGGAAAACCAGTGTTCAATTGCTGACCACTGCCGTATGTGAAATGATACCCGCAATTGTTTCGTCCACTGCCACTACGGTTGCTGTTTACGCACCCATTGCACTAATCGGAGGCCTGGTAAGTTCAGCATTTTCAGGATTTGCCTGGTCAGTGGTAATCGCTTTGGTCATTTCATTAATTGTCTCCATCTTGGTTGTTCCGGTCCTTTACAACTTAGTTTGGAGGGGAAAACCGATTTCTAGGGATGATGATTTTGAGCTAGTTTCCCATAAAATCTTAACCTGGGCGTTTGAGCGCAAGAAATCAGTTGTTTCAGTTTCTCTCGCCTTCTTTTTAATTGCTTTGGCCGGAGCTGCCTTTCTTCCGGTGAATTTTTTACCAGTCGCGAGCAGTACGGGGCAAATCGGTGTTCAAGTGGAGATGCCGCAAAATACTTCTTTAACAGAAGTAGACGGTGAAGTGAAAAGAATCGAATCTTTTCTACAAACTAATCCGAAAGTGAAATCCTATTCTTCTGGGCTGGGTTCCTCTTTCATACCACAATCCGATGATGTATTTGATGCAGGAGGCGGATGGCTTCAGAAACCAAACATCGCCAATTTGTCTGTAATGGTTAAGGAAGGTACAGACGTGAATGCCTTAATTAACAGTTTGCAGGAACAATTAGATTCGTTGTCTAGTAAGGCTGTCTATACGGTTTCAAATCAAAATATAGCAGGGGATGATTCCCAGTTAAAGATTAATCTCTCAGGAGCTGATAGTCAGACGCTTGAAACCATGGCGCAAACGGTCCGCAGCCAGTTAAAACTGGTTTCCGGATTATCCGTACAGGGAGCTGCCGATGTTGATGACCATTCAACTCAGTATGAGATAAATCTAAATCGAAAGGCAATCGAACATTATGGAATCAAGCTTGATGACGTATTAGACCGAATTCAGCTATATACTGCTGAGGGGACAAAAGGTGTTATCTCTCTAAATCAAAATACCTATCCTGTTGTCATTCATACAGATAAGCAGAATGGGAACTCACAGGATATTTTTTCTTTGCTTGGAAGTGAAGTCTTCGTTAATAATGCAGGGCAGAAAGTGACGTTGAATGAGCTTGCTCTTTTAATGCCAGTAGGGACCTCTGTCATTCAAGAAAAGGATGGACAGCCATATGCTGTGATTACCGCTAATATTATTTCAAGTGATATTGGACATGTAACGAAACTTGTTAAAGAGCAGCTTAAGAAAACTCCATTGCCGGAGGGTGTCAAATATTCCTTTGCTGGTGCACCCGAACAAGTTTTTCAAATGATTTATGAAATGTCGATTGTCTTATTTTTCTCTATTTTACTTGTTCTTGTGATAATTAGCGCTGTTTTCAGGGGATGGAGAGCACCGCTGTCAGTCTTGATCTGTATTCCGTTAGCCTTTATTGGATCTGTCGTCGCAATGTTTATTTTTAGACTTGAGTGGAATCTATCCGCATTGGTTGGATTATTGATGTTAACGGGAATTGTAGTGACAAACGGAATTGTGTTAGTGGATAAAATTGAAAGAAATTTAAAAAATGGTTTTGAACCAAGTAGTGCCATTCTGCTTGGAACGGCTACAAGAGTGAGACCAGTGTTAATGACTGCTGGAACGACGATTTTAACCTTGCTGCCTTTAGCTGTGTCAGGTAGAGGAGACGCGATCATCTCTCAAACTCTTGGTGTTGTGGTCGTAGGTGGAATGATTAGTTCAACTCTTATCTGCCTTTTAGTCATTCCGATTATCTATCAGTGGTTATACCGGAAAACAGTTTATGTAAAGACGAACCAGCAGAAGGATTTAACGGCCTAAGAATTTGATTAAGGAGTGAGGCTTTATAATAATTCCGTTATTATAGAGGTTCACTCTTTTTTACGGTAGTCACCCTATGAATATGATTCTAGTTAAACCAATTACAATAAAGAAAATACGATTTTACAAAACCTTTACATTAGCTTCAAACTGAATTAATACTCATGGTCTATATTTATACCTGTAAGGAAAACAAATAGATTCATATAAAAATATGAATCAAAATAGGGGGAAATAAAGCAAATGAAACGAATCAAAAATTTAAGCCTTCTTACTTTGTTAGCCGCAGTAATGGTCTTCATGGCTGCTTGTGGAGGCGGTACATCAACTGACAAAACAGAGGGCAGCACTAGCAAGGACACTGCTAAAACTGAACAAAAGACAGAACTTTCAGGTTCACTATCAATTTCTGGTTCGTCTGCAATGCAGCCATTAGTAGCAGCTGCTGCTGAAGAATTCATGGCTCAAAATCCAAAAGTTGATGTTCAAGTACAAGCTGGTGGATCAGGTACAGGTTTATCACAAGTTGCAGAAGGTTCTGTACAAATTGGTAACTCAGACGTATTTGCCGAAGAAAAAGAAGGTATTCCAGCTGATCAGCTTGTTGATCATAAAGTAGCTGTTGTAGGTATGACTGCTGCTGTTAACCCTAAAGTAGGTATTAAAGATATTAAAAAAGAAGATTTAATTAAAGTATTCACTGGAAAAATCACTAACTGGAAAGAACTTGGCGGAAAAGACCAAAAAATCGTTCTTGTTAACCGTCCTGACTCTTCAGGTACACGTGCAGTATTTAATAAGTTTGCTCTTGATGGTGCAACTCCTGCTGAAGGAATCACAGAGGACTCTTCAAACACAGTTAAAAAGATTATTAACGAAACAGATGGTGCAATTGGTTACCTTGCA
Source organism: Neobacillus drentensis (assembly GCF_036965645.1). GTDB lineage: Bacteria > Bacillota > Bacilli > Bacillales > Cytobacillaceae > Neobacillus > Neobacillus drentensis_D. The sequence continues at coordinate 10,218 of NZ_JBALPZ010000235.1, read as the reverse complement.
TTCTCATACTTCACTGATGATTCTGTAACACCTCTTTCTATTGATGGTGTAGAACCAACTGCTGAAAATGTACAAACTGGTAAATTCCCAGTATGGGCATACCAGCATTCTTATACAAAAGGTGAAGCTACAGATCTTGCTAAAGCGTTCCTTGATTTCATGATGTCAGATGATATTCAAAACAATCTTTTAAAACAACAAGGATATCTACCTGTAACAAAAATGGAAGTTGAACGTGATGCAAAAGGAAATCAATCAAATAAATAAGAATGATACCCCTAAAAAAGGTAAATGCTGAATGCATTTACCTTTTTTTTGCGTCTTAAATAGTATGTTCATTTATCGGAAACGGAAAGACTATTTTTGTACTTTTTCTAGATTAAATATCAAAATGAACATAATTAAATTTGAATCCTATTTTTTACTTCCCAGCTTCACCGAAATACGTAAGCCATATTGTATTATTTTTTCGATGAGAAAACGCTGCCTTTCCACTGATAAATTGAAGTTAACATAACCGATGCTGAGGGCTCCTATTAGTTCGTTGGAGTGATTGAAGATAGGAGCTGCAACTGAGGAGGTGCCTTTTGTTTTTTCCCCATGGCTTTCCCCATAGCCTTGTTTACGAATTGTTTCTAGCAGCTTTAAGAATGATTCTGAATCTTCTTCTGTAACTAATTCATTTACAATTTTTAGGGCTTCGTCCTTGGGCATATTTGCTAGCATAACCTTATTGGCAGCACCGATATTCATCGGAATTCTGAGTCCCAGTTGATCATAAATCCGGATGGGGTTATGAGGGCAGTCAATTCTCTCCATTAATAAAGCCTCTGAACCTATAGGTTTGCTAAAGTAAACACTCTCTTCCACTTCATGCATTAACTTCTCCATTTCAGGACGAATCAGTCCTACAAAATCAAAGGTATCATACATCTTTAAGCCATATTCTAACCATGTATTACCCATTGAATATAGTTTTAAATCCGGATCCTGTTGGACTAGTCCGTGTTTGATCATTGATTGTAATAGACGATGCATGGTACTGACTGGCAGTTTACATTCTTTAGATAAATCTGTTATAGAATACCACCTTACTATATCGCTTTCATTAAGTACTTTAATTACTTGCATTGCGCGGTCAATTGTTTGCATGAATCCCACTCCTTTCATGTCTCTTTAGATATCTCGTTTAAATAATCTGTAAATTCAAAATATATTGACATGTAATTCTCTTTCCTATAATATCATATTATAAATTTCCATTATAAGAAAGTATTTTCCACTATACGGAAAAGAAGGGAGAGGTTAACTTGGTTTCATCAATGTATAAGAAACTTAATAAAGTCATTATGAAACATCCCAGGGATGCTTTTATAAGTCAAGAACATTTGAGTAATGAATGGAAAAGATTCAATTACATCCATGAACCAGATTACATAAAGGCACATCAAGAATTTGAACAGTTTCTTGCTATTATGAAAGAACACGTAGCTGAAATTGACTTTTTACCTGCAACAGAAAGAGTAGGATTAGATTCTCTTTATGCCCATGACCCTGTAAAATTCACCTCAAAAGGGGCAATCATTTTAAAATCAGGGAAAAAGCTGCGTCAGCCGGAGGCAGAAGCATATAAAAGTTTTTTACATGAAAAGAACATTCCAATTTTAGGTGAACTCACCGGTGATGCAGTGGCTGACGGAGGAGACCTAGTTTGGCTGGACGACCGCACCTTGTTAATTGGCCGAGGGTATCGTACCAATGATGAAGCTATTCGCCAGATTCAAGAAATCACAAAAGATTTAGTGGATGAATGTATTATTGTTCACTTGCCACATGCTCATGGAGAAGAGGAATGCCTTCATCTTATGTCTTTCATTAGTATCGTAGATGAAAATCTAGCAGTGGTCTATTCCAGATTAATGCCTGTCTTCCTAAGACAGTTACTTATCAAGCGCGGCTTTAAATTAATAGAAGTACCGGATGAAGAATATGATCGGCTTGGCTGTAATGTACTTGCCGTAGCGCCTAGAGTTTGCATAATCGTGAGGGGAAACCCAAATACGAAGCAACAATTAATTGATGCAGGAGCAGTTGTTTATGAATATGACGGAAATGAAATCTCTTATTTAGGGACAGGCGGACCCACGTGTCTTACATGTCCAGTTGTCCGTGAATAAAAATAGAGGGGGACGAATCATGTATAAAAATACGATTGTAAAAATACCCGGTGAAACTTATGTAAATGGGCTAACCACTTCCAATCTGGGAAGACCAGAATTAGCAAAAGCAATAGAACAGCATAAAGCTTATATTAGTGCTCTGGAAAAATGTGGAGCGAAGGTAACGGTTCTCCCAGGTAATATTGAATTTCCAGATTCCACTTTTGTGGAGGATACAGCAATACTGACTCCTAATTTTGCAGTTATTTCAAACCCAGGGGCTCTTTCACGAAACGGAGAAATCCATGATATGGAACCTGTTATCAAGTCTTTCTACGAAACTATTTATTATATTAAAGCTCCTGGAACTCTTGATGGGGGAGATATTTTGCAGATTGAGGAACATTTTTACATTGGTGTTTCTGCGAGAACAAACTTAGAGGGGGCAGGACAATTAAAACAAATTTTTGAATCCGAGGGATATAAGGCAACGATTATTCATTTAGAGAAATTTTTTCATCTAAAGACAGGAATTGCCTATTTAGGGGACCAAACCATTGTTGTTGCTGGAGAATTTATTGACCATCCCGATTTCAACTCTTATAAAAAGATTATTGTTCCTCCTGAAGAGGAATATGCGGCCAATTGTATCCGTGTAAATGACTATGTCATAATTCCCGCAGGTAACCTTGTGACGAAACAAAAAATCAATGAAGCCGGCTATCAAACCATTGAACTTGAAATGTCTGAGTTTCGAAAGTTGGATGGCGGATTAAGCTGTTTGTCACTGCGCTTTTAGTAGACTGCAAATTAAGAGGGGGGAGAGAGAGGATGGGAAAACAAGGGGTTCAAAAAGAACAATTAAATCGGTCTATGAAACGGCGCCATTTGTTCATGCTTTCTTTAGGGGGAGTCATTGGAACTGGTTTATTTTTAAATGCTGGTTATACGATTAATCAGGCAGGAGCAGGTGGTGCCTTAATAGGGTATATATTTGGCGGCATTATTTTGTACCTTGTCATGGTGTGCTTAGGAGAGCTTGCTGTCTTTATGCCTGTTACTGGATCATTTCAAACGTATGCAAGTAAATTTATTAGTCCATCGGCCGGCTTTTCTTTGGGGTGGATGTATTTCATAGGTTCTGCGACTACTGCAGGAGTAGAATTCACGGCAGCAGGAATCCTTATGAAGCGATGGTTTCCAGATATATCTGTTTGGGTTTGGTGTACGATATTTATTGTCCTGTTATTTTTATTAAATGCCTTAACGACAAGAGGATTCGCTGAAGCCGAATATTGGTTTTCTGGAATTAAAGTTGTAGCCGTGATCTTTTTTATCATCATAGGTGTTGGGGCAATAGTTGGAATTATTCCATTGGAGGATAGGCCTGCTCCTTTAATGCACAACTTAGCACCCACTAGTTTATTCCCTGCTGGGATTGCCATTCTCTTTGTCACAATGATGAATGTTATCTTTTCGTATCAAGGTTCAGAGTTGATTGGCATTGCAGCGGGTGAGAGCGAAGAACCTCAAAAGAACATACCTCGTGCCATTCGCAACGTGTTAGTAAGAATTATTGTCTTTTATCTTGCCTCTATTATCATCTTATCAGCCATTTTTCCAACGAAAGAGCTTGGATTACTAGAAAGCCCATTCGTGACTTTAATGGACCTTGCTGGAATTCCATTTGCACCAGATATTATGAACTTTGTCATTCTGACAGCCATTTTATCAGTAGGGAACTCATGTATCTATGCATCAACCCGGCTATTGTGGGCAATGTCTCATGAAGGAATGGCACCGAAAGTGTTTGGAAAATTATCCAAACGGAAGGTCCCGTTTTCAGCCCTAGTCTTTACCATGATTTTTTCATTATTATCTTTGTTTACAAGTGTAATTGCTGCTGATACAGTTTTTGTATTATTAATGTCTATTGCCGGAATATCGGTAACCATCTCATGGATAGGAATTGCCCTTTCCCAATTTATGTTTCGCCGTCAATACCTGCGGCAGGGGGGGAAATTAGAGGATTTACAGTATAGGGTTCCCTTCTACCCACTAATTCCTCTCATTTGCATTGTATTTTGTGTTTCAATATTAATATTCTTAGCATTCGATCCAACCCAATTAATAGGACTCCTCATCGGACTAGGATTCCTGGTTATTTGCTACTTTTCCTTCTATTTCAAAAATAGGGTGTCAGGCACCACAAATGTACAAAGTTCATCACAGGTGGACAGTGAACTTTCACAAAAAAATTAAGCACATTTTTTAATATATTAAAATACTACTTTATTAAGAATTGACTTCAAAGGAGTATAAACTTATGGAGCAGCTTAGGTGGGGAACACCGGACAAATTAAGAGGATTGTTGTGTGAACTAGTCAGTTGGCATAGTATGACATTAACGGAAGGTGAGCGTGAATTTCCCGGCAAAGTTCAGGAGATGCTGAGAGATCTCCAATACTTTCGTGACAATCCTAACAACTTGGGGCTGAATGAAGCGGATTTGGGTCGTCGCTTTTTAACGGCGTTATATAAACAAAAGGACGTTAAGGACACGATCGTATTAATCAGTCATTTTGATACTGTAAATACTGAAGAATATGGGGATCTTCAGCCATTTGCCTATCAACCTGAAGAGTTGACAAAATTACTTTTTGATAGAATTGATGAATTACACAGCGATGCACAAGTTGATCTTTTATCGGGTCAATATTTATTTGGACGCGGGACAATGGATATGAAAATGGGACTTGCGATGCACATGGGGTTATTGGAAAAAGCATCAGTTGAAAAATGGCCGATTAATCTCCTGTTACTCACCGTCCCTGATGAGGAGGTTAACTCCTCAGGTATGCGAGCAGCCATTCCAAAACTGTTAGAACTAAAAGAAGAGCACTGTTTCCACTATAAACTTTTCTTAAATGGGGAGCCAGTCTTTACACAAGAACCCGGTGACAGAAGTTATTATATTTATTCTGGATCAATCGGAAAAATTATGCCATCCGCACTCTTTTATGGAAAAGAAACACATGTAGGTGAGCCTCTTAGCGGTATTTCTGCACCATATATCGCTTCATTTTTAACACAGCGAATGGAATGGAATTTGAGCTTGCAGGAAAATGTAATGGGAGAATCCACGCCGCTTCCCGTGACACTTCAGCAAAAGGATTTACGATTGGAATACTCAGTTCAAACCCCATACCGCTCAGCAGCATTGTATAACGTTTTTTTAATGAAACGGAAGGCAGAAGAAATTATGGAGAAATTTGAAATAATCGCTCAAGAAGCTGCGATGGCATGCAATCAATCCTATCAAGGTGTTTGTCTTAAGCAATCCGTCAAGCCCGTCGGAGAAGTCCGAGTTTTGCGTTTTGAGGATCTACAGTCGCATGCAATTCAAAAATTCGGCCGTGAATTGGTTGAGAAAGTGAAAGCAGAGGTTCAAGCTAACTTCAACTGGGATGATCGTGAAAAATCCTTACGAATTGCTGACAGCCTGATGATTGAGTGCCAAGAACTTGCACCAGCGATTGTGTTAATGTTTGCACCTCCCTATTATCCAGCAGTTAATTCATCTGACGATCTTCTTGTTAACAATTGTTTTAAATATCTAAAGGAAAAAGGATTGGAGAAATTTGCTTTACCAGTCAAACAAGTTCATTTTTTCAATGGAATTAGCGACTTAAGCTATGTAAACTATCAAGATGATGGAAAAGGCTGGACTGCCTTTAAAGTAAATTCACCGGTATGGGGGAGCAGCTATACTATCCCTTTTGATGAAATGGCACAACTACAGGCTCCTGTCTTAAATGTCGGGCCGTTTGGCAAAGATGCCCATAGACGGACGGAGCGGCTACACATGAAAAATGCCTTTGAAGAGGTTCCAGCCCTTGTTGAAGGAATGATTAAAATGATTTCGTCGAGTAGGAATAAGATACCGTAAATGAAATGACTAAATTGAACTGCACCAATTTCAGGGAGCAGTATTTAATTAATGAATAATAGAACAAAGGTCATTGAGATTCAATCCCAATGACCTTTGCTAGTATGTTTGGATACATTATTTGTATATACTCAAGCCATATTGAATGGCTCCCATATAACCCATCTTTGCTGATTCGATAATTAATTCATAAGCTTCTTCAAACCTAAGTTGATTTTCAAGTAATACAGCAAGATTTAACATAGAAGGGGGATAGCCTAATTTAATGGCATTCTTATAGTAGGTTTCTGCTTTTTTATCATCAGGTAGAATATCAGAGTAACCGAATTGATATATCTTGCCTAATGCATCCAATGCTTCAATCTCACCTAGTGTTGCAGCAGTATTGAGGGCATGTAATGCTTGATTAATATCCAAAATAACCCCTAAACCTTTAAGATACATTAACCCTTGATAATAGAAAGCACTTGCATGTCCTAGTAATGCAGCCTCAGAAAAGTATTCAAAAGCCTTTATGTAGTCTTTTGCGATACCTAACTGGTCACTTCCGAAGTAGTAGTGTTTTCCCATTTCAAACTCGGCATGAGGAAAACCTTTATTTAGAGATTGAGTTAGAATCTCCAAAGCTTCCAAAAAGCTTTCCATTTCATAGAATCTTTTATATTGGTTAAATAGATTCTGAGGATTATTAACATGATCAGTATTGAGCATTTTATTTAAGTCACTATTAAATTGTTCGATTTTCAAATTATTCCCTCCTAATAGTCCTTTTAAAATATATTGAGTAGGTAATGTTAGTAGTTAAAGAAAAATTAAAAACCATAAATGGCTTGGTCTTTTGCTAGGGAACCTATTTGTTATCACGAGATCGTATGTTTAATAAGTAAAATTAGGATGGATAAATGAACATCCCTTGTATTCTCACAACGTAGAATAATCAAGGGATGCCTAATTAACTTGAATAAAATGCTGAATTCCATTTACCTGCAAACGAATGGAATTGTTAGATCAAGACTATTTCTCTATTATCTTTTTGAATTTCCTTTTCAGCATATTCCCACCAACGGTAAGAATTTGCTGAGCGTAGATCAGCATTCGAAGACCTAGGTGTCATATCAATGCCTAATTTAACCATATCGATTGAATGCCCGCCATCATTATAGGTAGAACATATTCGGTAAATATCGTTAAAATCAGCGAATGACATGATCAGGACCTCCCTTCTGAAAGGATTTAGGGAATACAATAATATCTCGATACTCCCTTTAAACTTATTATAAGACCAATTATCCTCAAGGAATGAAGTAATCGTGAACTTATTTTGAATCTTATAATAATTCAGAATAAGGTTGTCCTGAAAGCCATCACATCATATTAAACATTTTCAACAATCGTTGCAACGCCTTGGCCGCCGCCTACGCATAATGTAGCTAAACCAAAACGATCTTCGCGTTTCTTCATTTCATGAATTAATGACACCAAAATTCTTGCTCCGCTGGCACCAATAGGGTGACCAAGTGCGATTGCGCCCCCATTAACATTTAATTTTTCTTTATTAAAATGTAATTCGCGGTCTACAGCGATTGATTGGGCAGCAAATGCTTCATTTGCTTCGATTAGATTAATATCTTCTAATGATAAGGAAGCAGTATTTAACGCCTTTTTAACAGCCGGTACAGGTCCAATACCCATAATACTTGGGTCAACACCAGCAACAGCATTTGCTTTAATTACTACTAATGGTTTAAGCTGCAATTCCTCAGCCTTTTTACGGCTCATCACAACTAATGCCGCAGCACCATCATTAATTCCTGAAGCATTACCAGCTGTAACCGTACCGTCCTTTTTAAAGGCTGGACGAAGTTTTTCTAGACTTGCTGCAGTTGTTCCAAACTTAGGGAACTCATCCTGACTGAAGACGCTAACTTGACCTTTTCTACCAGGGACTTCAACTGGAACAATCTCATCTGCGAATCTATTTGACTCAATTGCAGCTTGTGCTTTTTGTTGACTCCATGCAGAAAATTCATCTTGCTCAATGCGAGAAATTTCATATTTTTCGGCAAGATTTTCAGCTGTAACACCCATGTGATAGTCATTTTCAGCACACCATAATCCGTCTTGAATCATGCTGTCTAGAATTTTCTGATCACCCATTTTAAATCCGTTCCGGCCGCCTTTTAATATATATGGAGACTGACTCATATTTTCCATTCCGCCAGCCACTACTACTTCAGCTTCGCCTGAAAGAATAGCATGTGTTGCCAAGTGAACGGCTCTTAAGCCTGAACCACAAACCATATTGATAGATAATGCTGGTGCTTCTTGTGGAACTCCAGCTGCAAGGGAAGCTTGTCTAGCTGGATTTTGACCTGCGCCAGATTGTAACACATTACCCATAATAACTTGATCAACACTAGCTGGAGTAATACCTGCTCTTTCAATTGCCGCCTTTATTACTGTGGCACCAAGCACTTTAGCTGAAACATTTTGTAAACTTCCTAGGAAACTTCCAATTGGTGTTCTAACAGCACTTACAATTACAACCTCATTTACTGTCATCTGAATCACTCCCATAATAAATTTATTATACTCCTATGTATAATTCCTCTCATATGATACTACATATGGTAGCTAGTTTTATCAGTAACTCTTCGACAAATTTAGAGATTGATTTAAACAGTTAAATAAATGGCTAACGCTGAATTACCTCTATTGGGGGTAGGAAGTTAAGCGGGGGAAATCCAATTGAGAGTGGATAAAAGTATAATTTTAAATTTACAACGAAACCAAAAGAAGACGAAACAAGTTTGTCCAAATAGACGGAGAGAATTTTGTAGAAATCTAGCGAATATTGTAGAAATGTATTCCAAGAAAGATTAGCTACTTTCAGTTTTTTAAGAAAGATTTTTGTAAATTAGTAAAACAATTTGTCAAATTAGTTAAAGTGTTTTGCTTTCTTTGATGATAAAGAGAAGGGAATAACATCCATATGATGTTATTCCCTTGTGTTGTGTTTACTCGAAATAAAATTTTACTTTTCTAATTGAATCTTCAAGAGTTAGCCATCGAATTCTAAATCACCAAACCTCCATCAACACTCAAAACTGTCCCGTTGATATACTTCGCATCATCTGAGGCTAAGAAAAGGTAGGCAGCTGCAATATCTTCAGGTTTTCCAAGTTTCCTAAGTGGGGTTTTATCTTTCATATAATTGAGAACTTTTTCTGGTACAGCCGCAGTCATGCCTGTTTCTATGAAGCCTGGTGCAACCGCATTGACTCGAATTCCTTTTGGTCCAAATTCCTTCCCCCAACTTTTGGTCAATCCGATCACACCAGCCTTTGTGGCAGCATAATTCGTTTGCCCGATATTTCCATAAAGTCCGACAACTGAAGAAGCATTCAGGATTACGCCCGAACCTTGCTTTAACATGATAGGAGCGACCGCCTTTGTGCATTTAAAGACACCCGATAAGTTAACAGAAATTACTTTCTCCCAATCTGATTCCTCCATTTTTGTCAGAAATCCGTCAAGGGTAATACCGGCATTATTTATCAAGACATCGATTTTTCCGTGCTTTTGTACAATAGATTGAACCATACCTTCGATTTGTGAACTATCGGTTACATTGACTTGATAGAATTCTGCTTTTTCATCATTCAAATCTTCCAATGCTTTTCTCCCAGCAGATTCATCATAATCACAAATAATCACATTAGCGCCTTCGTTTAGAAATTTTATTGCTGTTTCTTTTCCAATACCTTGTGCTCCACCGGTAATCAAAACAACGCTTTCATTAAACTTCAAACTTTCCACCTCTTTTTTTAAAATTCTTTCATACACCAGAATTCATGAAGAGAAACCATTCAGTCTGAAATTTTGTCTAAAATGTGAACTGATACCTAACAAATACAATGGATTTGTCGATAATTGTTGAAAAAACGACTGATTTGTAGCCGTTAAACAACCGACTATTGATAAAAAAACAATAGCGATTTGCTAAAAATAGTATTCAATTCATAATAAAAATAGAACAAAGGAAAAATTATCCATGTCTATTTTTTAAAAATGAAAACGCTTAATGCATTGGTGTTAATGGGTTTAGGG
>NZ_JBALPZ010000234.1:0-23137 GCF_036965645.1 Neobacillus drentensis | reverse complement strand
TTAAAGGTTATTGTTGATTTTGAAACGATGTTGACTGGAGCGGAAATCAACATCCAAGTTTAACACAGCCTTTTTATTAAAACTGAATAATAACTTTCTATTTATAGTGCTGGAGCTTCCATGCCGATTTGGCTCCATTCTTCTCTTGCCGGACCATATATTCCAGGGACCTTTAAATCTGCTTGACGCATTAATACAGTCATTTGTCCACGATGATGAATGATATGCTTAATTAAAAGGGAAAGAGTGGCTGCTCTTGGCATATTCATTCCAAATACATTTTGTATTTCTGTTAGCGACTCATCTGTCCATTGCTTCGCTACCTGTTCCGCTACCTCTGCACTGACCTTTCTAAAAGTATCAGCAATTTCTTTGGCAGAGACAGGGATTGTGTCTGGTTTTTCAACCTGGTTAATCGTAATCCCAAACTCATTGATCATGCCAGGCGTACTTGCAACGATATGCCAGGCAATTCTCCCCAATGTCCTATCTTCTGAGGAAACGGATTGTTGAAGTGACTCATCCGTTAAAGCATCCAAAATTTTTTGAGTTGACGCGGCTTCCTGATTCCATTCCTGGCTAAATTCATTAATTGAAGTAAACATCGAAATTTCCTCCGATTTCATTTATACTTGTCCATCCCTCGCCAAAATTTGGCAACTAAATTATATCATCCAAACCAATAAAGACAAAGTGAAATTATAACACGATCCCTGTAAGTGTCTCGCCTATTGATTCTTGAATAACAAAGGTATCCGGTGCGAAATCATAAGGAGTATCCCCCTTATTAATAATAATAACCGGGACACCGGCACTTTTATATTGCGGAAAGGTAGAGAAAGGGGTTACTTTCAAACTGGTTCCTAATACAAGCAAACAGTCTGCCCCACGAATCTGGTTAAGAATATAGTTAAACCCTTCCATCGTAAACCATTCACCAGTATCCCCAAACAAAACCACATCTGGTTTTATGAAATGGTCCTCTTTCCGCTTTGTCTCACAATGGCTGCATATATAGAAATCATCCATTGTTTTGATCCGAGAGATCATCTCACTTGTAGAATAACTTTTTCCACAGTTCTGACACGCAGCAGTTTTGATCGTTCCATGGAACTCAATCACGTTTTTGCTGCCTGCTTTTTGATGAAGCCCGTCGATATTTTGCGTAATAATAGAGCCAACCCTGCCTTCTCCCTCCCACTTAGCGAGAATTTGATGTCCTTTATTCGGAACAGCGTCAGGGTGGTATAAATTTTCTATTGCAAACTGATAAAATTCCTTGGGATGTTTATAAAAATAATCAAGCGAAAGTATGTATTCTGGTGCCAGTTTATAAATCCCTGTTCGCGAGCGGAAGTCTTTGATTCCAGACTCTGTACTTATGCCTGCTCCAGTCAGCACAACAATATTCTTGGCATTTTTTAAAATTTTGGTGCATGTTTCTAGTGTATTATTGTCCATGTGATTACTCCTTCCAAGGCTCTCTTACCTTTATTAGAAATCAACTTAACCGAGTAAATATTATATGTCCTTTAAGAATTTTTCAACTAATATCTGGGATATTAATCTTATAATGAACGGCTTTAGAAAAAACAAAAAGGATGCTGACAAAATGATTGAAATTCCAAGAACCCTTTATTGCGAGCAATGTCAAAAGGAAACTGTACACATGGTTCACGAAGATACCCTCGAGATAGAATATACCTGTACCGAATGTCATAAACAAGAAGAAATTGTTAAATCGTTTTTCTAATCTGCTAGTTAAAACACAACAAAAACTCAACCATTAAATGGCTGAGTTTTTGTTAGTTGTTATCTCATTAAATGCCTTTATAAGCTTGTCGATAGATTTCTGCTAATTCATTTACTAACGGAAGCTTAGGATTGGCTGTTGTACATTGATCTTCAAAAGCTCGCTCTGCAAGGTAGTCAACTTTACTTTCAAATTCAGCCTGCTCCACACCATTTGCAGCAATGCTCATTGGAATTTCTAATTCTTGTGCTAAGCGAATGATTGCCTGTACTAGGCTTTCTACACCTTCTTCTGTAGTTACAGCAGGTAACCCTAAAGTTCTTGCAATCTCTGCATAGCGCTTATCGGCCTTAAAGTGATTGTATTTAGGGAAAGCTGTAAACTTCTTAGGTTTAGTTGCATTATAGCGAATAACATGCGGCAATAAAATGGTGTTTGAACGTCCGTGTGCAATGTGGAATTCCGCTCCTAATTTATGCGCAAGGCTGTGATTGATACCCAAGAATGCATTCGCAAACGCCATACCAGCAATCGTTGAAGCATTATGAATTTTTTCACGAGCTTCTTCATCATTTCCATTTCGATAAGCTCTTGGAAGATATTCAAATACAAGCTGAATAGCTTTCATCGCTAAACCATCTGTAAAATCATTCGCCATGCAAGATACATATGCCTCAATCGCATGTGTTAAAACGTCCATACCAGTATCCGCTGTAATATGCTTTGGAACAGTCATTACAAACTGTGGATCAATAATTGCTACATCAGGTGTTAACTCATAATCAGCTAACGGATATTTAATATTGGCTTCTTTGTCTGTTATGACAGAGAATGATGTTACTTCAGAGCCTGTACCTGATGTTGTTGGGATGGCAACAAATTGTGCTCTTTGGCCTAAGTGAGGATATTTCACAATCCGCTTGCGAATATCAAGAAATTTCTGTTTTAATCCAAAGAATTCAGCATCTGGGTACTCATAGAACAGCCACATTCCTTTCGCTGCATCCATTGCGGAACCGCCGCCAAGGGCAATAATGACATCCGGCTGGAACTTAGCCATCATTTCTGCACCTTTCATCACAGTTTGGATAGATGGATCTGGCTCTACATCAGAGAAAATTTCACAATGAACATAATCAGGACGTTTCCGTAAGTAGTAAAGCACTCTGTCTACATAACCTAATTTCACCATGCCTGGGTCTGTAACAATGAAGGCCTTAGAGATTTTTGGCATTTTTGCTAAGTACTGAGTTGAGTTTTTCTCAAAATAAATTTTAGATGGAACCTTGAACCACTGCATATTCACATTCCTTTTGGCCACTTTTTTAATATTTATTAAATGAACAGCCCCTACGTTTGTAGAAACAGAGTTTCCTCCATATGTGCCACAGCCAAGTGTTAAAGATGGCATATAGGCGTTGTAGATATCTCCAATCGCCCCCTGTGAAGATGGAGCATTGACAATTATTCTTCCTGCTTTCATTCGCAAACCAAACTGGTTAATTACATTCTGGTCGTTTGTATGAATAACGGCAGAGTGTCCTAAACCGCCAAACTCAAGCATCTCTTCTGCTCTTTTTAATCCTTCATCTGTGGAATTAACCTTGTAGCAAGCTAAGACTGGACTTAATTTCTCTCTAGAGAGTGGGTATTTAGGACCCACGCCCTTCAATTCGGCAACAAGGATTTTTGTTCCTTCTGGTACGGCGACCCCTGCTTTTTCAGCAATTTTATAGGCAGCCATACCGACAATCTCTGGATTAACCGCACAAGATTGTTCGTTAATAACCAACTTCTCCACTTTTGTTTTTTCTTCTTCATTTAAGAAATAGCAATTGTTTGCGATCATTTCATTTTTTACATCGTTATAAATTTCCTTATCAATGATTACGGCTTGTTCAGATGCACAAATCATACCGTTATCGAATGTTTTTGATAGGATTAAATCATTAACCCCTTGTTTAAGAGTAGCTGTTTTTTCAATGTAGCACGGTACGTTTCCTGGTCCTACACCTAGAGCAGGTTTACCTGAGCTATAGGCAGATTTCACCATTCCCGCACCGCCCGTTGCAAGGATCATAGAAATCTTATTATGGTTCATTAATGCTTGAGTTGCTTCTAGTGATGGTGTTTCAATCCATTGAATACAATTTTCCGGTGCCCCTGCTTTAATTGCTGCATCTCTTATCACTCTTGCTGCTTCACTGCTGCATTTTTGCGCAGATGGATGGAAAGCGAAAATAATTGGGTTACGAGTTTTAATTGATATGAGTGCTTTAAACATGGTTGTGGAGGTTGGATTTGTAACTGGTGTTACACCTGCTACAACCCCTACCGGCTCGGCAATTTCGATCATGCCTTCATGTTCGTTTTCATTGATAATGCCGACGGTTTTGTTATATTTGATATTGTGATAGACATACTCTGTTGCAAACATGTTTTTAATGATTTTATCTTCGTAAACGCCTCTTCCCGTTTCTTCGACAGCCAGTTTTGCTAAAGGCATATGTTGATCAAGTCCAGCCAGCGCCATTTGCTTAACAATTTCATCAACCATTTCTTGGTCAAAAGTTCTAAACTCTTCTAGTGCTTTTAAACCTTTGTCAACTAAGCCATTAATCATGTCGGTTACATTCTGTTTATCTTTAACTTGCTTTTCTACTATTGCCATGATATTCCCTCCAATTATTATTTATGTGAAATATTTCACATATATTTTTAAAAAAATTAGAATACGGATTTAGCATCATTTGGTTTTTATTTTGTGATAAATTTCACAATATTAATTAAAAATAAATGAATGATGATTATTCACACACTGGATTACGCGGGATTTTTTCAAATAATATTTCGGTTAACACTTTGGAGTATTTTTTAACAATGACTACATAGTTTACTGTCCAAATATAACTAGGGATCTCTTCATTTTCTTTCATTAGCATAGCTTCAAATGGGTCACCCACTATTTCTTCGAAGAGTTCTTGTGTATACGTTTCAGCATCTGTTGAGAAGGTTTGCCATTCACAAATCATCATGTCTTATCACTCCTTGTTCTTTATGATTACATCATAACACGAAGAAACGATAATAGTTTGTGAAATATTGAACAAACTTTGAACATTGGTTACTTTTACTATTTTTAGTTCTATAGTACTAAAAAAGCCGCTTTTCGAGACAGAAAATCATAATCGAAGTTATTTCGGTGTAAACGGTTACATCGAGAAAAGTATATTACTATATCATCAAAACTAATAACTACCATAAGCATAATACTTATATTTTAAAAGATTTTTGGTTAAAATTCTAATAGAAATGGAGGAAATTATATGTTTCGATTACTAATGATCATAATTAGTATCTTTTTAATACATTCTTCTTGGCCCTATATAGAAAAAGAACTTGACAAGACCAGCCTTACGAATAGTCTTTCCGAATTGAATACTTTAATAGACAACCCTAAAGTAAAAACAACCCTTCAAAGTGTTTACAGTGAAATCCAAACTGCTTTGGAACAACTTGGTGTTCTTTCTGATGATTCTGCTCAGCAGAATCATCAATCAACCGAATCAACTAAAGAGTCGAAAGTAGAATTAAATACACCTGCACAACAGGATTTTTCAATTTTTAATATCGAACTTGGCGATAATAAAGACGATGTAATCGAAAACTTAGGGGCGCCAAACCGTTCTACCTTGAATGAATATGGGACTACTTGGAATGCCTATCATGATGATTACCATCAATTTTTTATGGTCATGTATGATGAAAATAAAGTTGCCGGGTTATATACCAACCAAAATTTAATAGCTTCGAAAAATGGGATCAAATTAGGGACAACAAAAGAAACAGTTCGCAATTTGTTTGGGAAGCCTCTAACCACCATTCAAAAAGGTCTTGTTCTTTACAAATTACAAGAACAGGATGACTATGATATTTTTTTGCGAGATCATACCTATGTGACCATTTTTTATGATAAGCATCAAGGGAATACCGTGACTGCTGTTCAATTAATCAACAAAGATTTAGAAAATAAGAAAGTAGATCTATACTCGAAACCAAGCACACAGTTAAAAGAAGGTTTTGAGTATCAATTATTTGATTTAACCAATGCAGCACGGGTCCAACACAATCTGCCAGTTCTTACGTGGGATGAACACGTTCAGGCCACTGCACGAAAGCACAGTACAGATATGGCCGTAAACAATTATTTTGACCATACTAATCTGAAAGGTCAATCACCGTTTGATCGAATGGCTGCGGATGATATCGTGTTTCATTTAGCGGGAGAAAATCTAGCTTACGGTCAGTTCAGCAGTATTTTTGCACATGAAGGTTTAATGAATTCACTGGGACATCGCGAGAATATTCTGCGCAACGGATATACGTATCTAGGTGTAGGCGTTGCCTTTAATAATCAATCACAGCCGTACTACACAGAAAATTTCTATGCAAAATAAGGTGTATCATAGGCTCGCTGAATATTCTGTTCGGCGAGTTTCTTTGGATCATAAAAAACTTTGCAAAGTCAATTTGTGATTTTTCCCATTTATTAAAAAAATTACAGTTGTTTTCTCTTGTACTTAAACGAAAAATTTGCTATATTACTATTAATTACATATTTTCTTACTTCAATACCTTTTGAAGTGAGGATAGAGGCGCAAAGACCATCAGTACACTTTTTGAGGAAAATGAGGTCCTATGATAATAGTGGAAAGGGGAATTTGCCGAAGCGGATAGAGTCTCATTGGTCTTGAAGCTGGTTCTGTGTTGAATAAGTACAGAATTGTCATATAGGAAACTATATGGAGGGCTATCTCACGCATAGGAACTTATATTTTGATGTTTCTACGGCAGCAGCGAAGCCTCGTTGTTGCTTTTTTGCGTTTACATCAGGATGTCCTTACCCCTCTTATTTATAAATAATTACAAAGGGTGAGAAAAAATGAATTTTGGCCAAGTATTAACCGCAATGGTTACACCATTCGATCAAAATGGAGATGTGGATTTTAACGCCACGAGATTGTTAGTAAATTATTTAATTGAAAATGGCACGGAAGCCTTGGTTGTATCTGGTACAACTGGTGAGTCTCCTACTTTAACAACCGAAGAAAAAGTAGAACTATTTAAGGTAGTTGTGGAAGAAGCAGCCGGTCGAGTTCCGGTTATAGCTGGTACGGGTTCTAACAATACAAGAGCCTCCATCCAATTAACGAAACTAGCTGCTGAAGCTGGTGTTGATGGTATTTTACTAGTGGTTCCGTATTACAACAAACCTTCACAAGAAGGAATCTACCAACATTTTAAAGCCATTGCCGAATCAACGCTCCTGCCAGTCATGCTATATAACATTCCTGGCCGATGTGGCGTTAACATGTCTGTTGAGACTGTTGTACGCCTCTCTGAAATTCACAATATCGTCGCTATTAAAGAAGCGAGCGGCAACTTAGATGCCATGGCTGAAATCATTAGGAATACCCCAGATCATTTCTCTCTTTATAGCGGAGATGATGGGTTAACTCTTCCAGTATTAGCCATTGGCGGGACTGGAGTAGTTTCGGTAGCTTCACACATCATTGGCAACGAAATGCAGGACATGATTACACAGTTTAAAAATGGACAGCTTGAGGAAGCGGCGGCTGTACATCGCAAACTTCTCCCATTGATGAAGGGCTTGTTTGCAGCACCTAACCCAACCCCTGTGAAAGCGGCCCTAAATATGACGGGAATCCGTGTTGGAGATGTTCGCTTACCATTGGTTCCATTAACTAATGAAGAAAAATTAACATTAGAAAAGCTGCTTCCAGCTGACAAACTAGTAAGTGTAAGTTAAAATAAGGCTGCCTATTTAGGGCAGCCTCATTTTTTTTTGCGTTTGAAAGGAGAATCGGAATGGAAAGAAAAACAGCCATAGTTACAGGGTCGTCGAGCGGCTTTGGTTTACTCTGTGTAATCGAGCTTGCCCTGAAAGGATTTATTGTGATTGCCACCATGAGGGACACAACCAGGGCGAATAATCTCCTAGAGTTGGCAAAAGAAAGGCAAGTCGAGAATTCTATTCACGTCACTTCACTAGATGTTACCTCAAGTAAATCTATTGATGATTTTAAAATATTTTTAGAAAATTACCCTCAAATTAATGTGTTGGTAAACAATGCCGGTTTTGCGGTAGGTGGTTTTAGTGAAGAGCTCTCTATAGATGATTATCGGCAGCAATTTGAAACCAACTTTTTTGGAGTGGTTGCCGTGACCAATGCCGTTCTGCCAAGCATGAGGGCTAGAAAGCAAGGCAGAATTATTAATATGAGCAGTATAAGTGGTAGATTCGGATTTCCAGGCTTGTCCGCTTATACCGCCTCTAAGCATGCGCTTGAAGGATATAGCGAGAGTTTAAGGCTCGAGCTCCGTCCTTTTGGAATCGATGTTTCATTAATCGAGCCAGGATCTTACCAAACTAACATTTGGTCGAGCGTTGATCAGCTCGAAAATAATCCGGACTCACCATACACGTTGTTTATGGAGAACCTTTTAAATGAAATAAATAATGGCAAGGCAGATTATGGCGACCCTAGTGATGTGGCAAAACTTGCAGCCCAGATTGCCTCCTCCCCTGGAACACCTGACCTTCGTTATCCAATTGGCAAAGGAGTAAAGACCAATCTACTTTTAAAAATGACATTGCCTTGGAAAGTTATTGAAAATATCATCTTAAAGAAGCTTAAGTCTTAATTGTTGCAGATGAATTTCGTTTGGTTGATTCTTCCATATGAAAGGTACTATACTAAGTGTTGAATGACGATAAGGAGGAGAATACATTGAACAGCTTACAGTCTAGTACTACGCTACATAATGGTGTAAAAATGCCGTGGTTCGGCCTTGGTGTCTACAAAGTACCTGAAGGTGAAGTGGGCCTTGAATCCGTAAAAATGGCGCTCAAAGCCGGTTACAGAAGTATTGATACGGCTGCACTTTATGAAAATGAAGAAAGTGTTGGTCAAGCCATTAAAGAGGCTGGTGTTCCCCGTGAGGAACTCTTTATCACAACAAAAGTGTGGAATGAGGACCTGCGCAATAATTCGGTTGAAGAGGCATTTGAAACAAGCTTACAGAAGCTTGGTCTTGACTATGTGGATTTGTACTTAATCCACTGGCCTGTAAAGGATAAATATAAAGACGCTTGGAAGGTTCTTGAAAAATTATATAAAGAAAAGCGTGTTCGTGCAATCGGGGTAAGCAATTTCAACATTCACCATATTGAAGATTTGATGTCTACGGCCGAAATAAAGCCGATGGTTAACCAAGTGGAGCTGCATCCTCTTCATTCACAACCTGAGCTGCGCGACTATTGTAAAAAGCAGCAGATTCAAATTGAGGCATGGGCGCCGCTAGGGCAAGGCAGGCTGCTTGACCATCCTGTCTTACAGGAGATTGCTTCGAGTCATCATAAATCCATTGCTCAAGTTATTTTACGCTGGGATATTCAGAATGGAATCGTGACAATTCCAAAATCAATTAGAGAAAGCCGAATTAAGGAAAACGCTAATATCTTTGATTTTACGTTATCTTCAAGTGATATAGAAAAAATAAATGCACTTAATGAAAATCAACGCTTTGGTGCCGATCCAGATAATTTTAACTTTTAATACAGGTAAGACCGTCCTTATGGGACGGTCTTCGTTTAATTCTAATTCCATAACAACCGCAGCTGTTCTCTAATCCCATCAATCAAATCCAAAGGCCCTACACCGTAACTAGAAAGCGTCACGGACTTCTCTTCCCCTGCTCTTGCATGCAGATAACTCGCAGCAACCATCGATTCAACAGGAGAAGCGCCCTGCGCTAAAAACGAAGTAATCATCCCCGTCAACACATCACCGCTCCCACCCTTGCCGAGCGCATCATGGCCATGCGGATTAATAAACACATCTCCATCTGGGGTAGCAATAACCGACCGATGTCCCTTTAACAACAAATAAACGCTATAATCTTTCGCAAAAGTCTTCGCAATCCCAATCCGGTCCTCTTCCACTTCTTTAACTGTCTTATTTAACAACCTCGCCATCTCGCCAGGATGCGGCGTAAAAATGACATCCCCTTTATATTCCCGTACCAACTCCAACTCGTCCTGCAGCAAATACAAGGCATCTGCATCAACTACAACCGGCTGAGTGGTCAATAACGACATCAATGATTTCATCCACGCCTCACCACCAGGAAATCGGCTAATTCCCGGACCCATCGCCACACTTGTAAATTGATGCAGTAAAGTTGAAAGCTGCTTAATCGCCTCAGGAGAAAAATGTCCATCTTCCTCCTTCAATGGCAAAAATAATGACTCAGGATTTTGTGCGGCAGCCATTGGATAGATACTTTCGGGTACCGCTAATGTGACCAGCCCTGCACCAGAATTGAGCGCCGCTTTTGCCGAAAAAATTGGTGCACCGACATAGAACTTGGATCCCCCAACCACCAGAACATGACCAAATGTTCCTTTATGACCATGCTTTGGTCTTACCGGGACCATGTCTAAAGCCAAGTCCACCGTAATTAAACGCGGTAAAGTAATCCCCAAATCTTCCACTATCGATGGCGGCACGGAAATATCAACCACCTTCCATTCACCCACAAACTTGGGACCATCCTCTAAAAAGAACCCCTTTTTAGGGCAAACAAACGTCACTGTCATTGAAGCTTTGACTGCTGTCCCTTCTACCCTTCCGCTATCACTGTTAACACCAGAAGGAATATCAACAGAGACAATTAGTTTTTTCCCTGCATGTTCATTTATCATAGATATGATCTCTCCGAAAGGTTCCCTAACAGGCCCACTTACACCAGTCCCTAAAAGCGAGTCAACAATCACATCAGCCTTTGCAATTTCCGACTGAACCAATTCAAGTGTGCTTTCATGTAAATAAAGGATCGGTAATTGCCTGTTTCGATAGACGTCAAAATGTACCTTCGCATCCCCTTTAATCTTATCAGGGGGTACAACCAAACCTAAATGCAAGTCATATCCCAAATCACACAGTCTTCTTGCAATAACAAATCCGTCCCCGCCATTATTCCCGCCCCCTGCGAGTACTAAAATACGCGAGTCCTCACAAGAAGAGGCCGAAACTATTTCCTCCACTACCCTTGCTCCAGCATTCTCCATTAAGACGATTCCCGGCAAGCCAAGCTTTTCCATCGTATATTGGTCCATTTGCTGCATTTCTTTTTGCCCAGCTATAAACATAGTAAACCCGCTCCTTTTCCAGCCCTTTCCCTTATTATAAACCTTTCCCCAGCACAAGACAGTTTAGATCAATACGAATTTGAAAGAACAAATAGGTTAAATTATATAAGAGCAACTGATTAGCTGCTCAAAAAAAATCGGCGGGAGTGATGTATCATGGGTAGAAACAAACTTTTGGTTCCTGGTTCAGGTGATGTCCTTAATCAAATGAAAGAGGAAATTGCCAACGAGTTTGGAGTTCAACTTGGTGCTGATACGACCGCACGAGCAAACGGCTCAGTCGGCGGTGAAATGACCAAACGTTTAGTCGCCTACGCTGAGCACTCATTACGGAATCAGCAAGGTCAATAACCTTTGCGATTTCAAAAGGGTGTCCTTATTTGGACACCCTCTTTTATCAACATTTAATTGGCAAACAGAATTTTGATTTCGCTCTCCGCCTCCACCATTCTTCCAAACCGATATCCTTCAATCAGCACATGTCGTTCATGATCCGTTAAACGGCGGTTCCATTTTGTTTCTAAGTACATTATCACATCGTTATAAAAAATTTCCGGATAATCAAAAGGGGTATTCAGCAAATTCTTCTCCTCCTTTTCTTAATCGCCTTTGCTTTTTATCCATCATGTCCAAAATCTCGACTATTTAATATAGGATGACCGAAAACACGGCGAAAAATCATAAACGAGATTTGGAATAATCCCTTTTCTAATAAAATATGCAAGAACTTAAAATCTGTATAGTCCAATCATACTAGGCAAGAATCATTATTTTTTAAAAATAGGGAACAATAATGGTGAAACTGGATGTAAACTATGTAAGCTGACAGAAACCGGTTTATGATTATTATATTATGAGAAAGCGGTGAAGGTGTTTATGAATCAGGATTTTTCAATCAATCATGAACAGATGCCTAACTTTAAAAGTCATGAAGAGGCGCGTACTTATTTCAAAAACCTATACGGCGATCGTTTTTTACTAAGAGGAACAGATAACCGGGAGGGAACAAAAGTCACCATGTATCATCTTGTTAAAAATCCTGAGGTATATCAGCCATATATGGAAAGTTTTTCTCATGAGGTGAAACATGAAATTACAAACATGGATGTCTTTAAAAGCTATAATACGATTGAAATAGATGAAAATGGAAACGTTCATTTTCAATCTTAACAAGGAAAAAAGAGATATCTCAATGAAATTGCACCACAAATGTGGTGCTTTTTAAATATGGCCCTGCGCTTCCTCTAAAATTTTGTTGTTACTGTTCACTAGTAGAAAAAGATTTTTTATTTTTCGTTCTTTATTATCCTTTATCCCATAGGCTTATTAATGGGGAGTGAAAACTAATGCAAAATGAGAAGTTTGATATTGAAATACTTAAATTAATTGAGAACAAACTTGATAATATTTATTCAATCGCTAAATCTAATTACAATGATCACCCCGAATTAATGGATACAATTGAAAATTTAGCAAAGGTAGCAAATATCTTTGCTAAAAGTAAAATTCAAGAATTAAAAGGTCAAGACATCTCCTCCAGTCCACAAGGATTAATAGTGTCTAAAATAGCTAACTCATATGATAGAATGCAAAATTATGAGAAACAAAAAAATGATATTAACATTCCTCCTTGGAAGCTTTAATGCTTCTTTTTTTTGTAGTCAAACCCTAACTTTTATACGCTTAGGTGAATCAAGTAACCCGCCCGCTTGTTAAGGAATGGAAAAAGTTCCTCCACTTTCTTATACTCACATCTTATTAGCAAAAAAAATTCGAGAAAATGCTTGCGTATTTAAAGGAAAAAACATCCTTTATGTCGAAATATATAATAAATAAAGGGGTTGACCCAATGAATAAAGTGGATTTATTAAAAAACCTTCGCAATGCCAGTCAAGGAAATTTTTTTTCAACAGAAATTCCAAAGTCTACAAAAGAGGATGAAAAAAAGATTGAACAATGGGTTGGAGAATTAGAGCGTGAAGGAAAAATTAAGTTAAGAGAATGTGTACAGCGAGAACACTCAATTTATTTACACGGAATAATTAAGTATGCATCCGAATAATCCGGTACTGCTTGCGAGATCGGACTATTGTCTAAATAGCATCAAAAGAAAAAGCCAACAAAAGTTGGCTCTTAACATTTTGATGATTAACTTTGATTGCTAATTAAAGAATCTATTTGGTTTTGTGAAAGTTGCTCACGGTCAATCTCAATATCCTTTCCGCTGCCAATTAAAACAAAATCATCGTAACTTGAGATTGGTTTTCTTCCCTTTGGGACTGATTCTGTATATTTTTTCCACTCGCCATTAATCTTTGCGAGTGACACATCTCCTCGTTTCATCATCAAACCATCTATACTTTTCGGCATCTTTAAACCTTTTATAAATTGTTTATTTGAGAAATAAAAATCTTCTTCCATTTTTTCATCTCCTTATTGGTTATTAGTATAACCCATTATGATAAGCGTCTTCCCTCTACAACTTTTACATGGTAGTTTCTTTTCCGGATAATTTTCGAATGAAATGAATAATAAAGGTGCTTAAGAAGATTCCAATTAGGATACTAAAAAACACAAATTCATCCATATGGAATCCAAAGGCCGAAACAATCATTTTCACCCCAATAATAGCTACAAGGATAAAAGCCGTGGTCTCAAATTCAGGAACTTTTTCGATAAGGGCAAGAAACAGGTGCGCGACTCCCCGCATCATTAAAATTCCGATGACGCCGCCAAGCAGTAAAATCCACTCTTGATTTGAGACACCAAACGCGGCAATGACACTGTCAAAACTAAAGGCAATGTCCATAAGCTCGACCGTTAACACGGTCCTCCAGAAGCCTTTCTTTCGACTCTGGACTTCATCTTCCCCGTCAGTTCGCGTTAGAAAGTTTTGAAAAACAATCCAAAGCAAATAGTGACCCCCGATTATTTTTATCCAAGGAATTGTCGTTAACGTTACGCCAATTCCAATTGCTATTATTCGAAAAAAATAAGCCCCGAATATCCCATAAAACAGGGCTTTCCTTTGCTGTTTCTTGGGAAGATGTTTGACCATCACCGCTAAAACCAGAGCATTATCAGCAGACAGCAGGCCCTCAAGGATAATCAAGGTACCAATTACTCCCCAGCTGGCAGGATTCGTAAATACCTCTTTAAAGGCCTCCAGTGAGAAAATTGTACTGTAACTATTCAATATTCCATGTAAAAAGTCCATCTGGATTTATTTCTCCCTTTCCCATTCCAGTAATGTTTGTCCCAATTCAACAGGTTTGTCTCCTTACTTAAATGTATGAAAGGCTTATGAATATATGACTTGCATTCTTTAGTACAAAAAAAGCCTGTACTCTCCATAGGAAACAGAGTACAGGCGTCCGTTCTTATTCTTTAATCAAGTCAATAAACCGCTCCACAACCTCATCAACAAATTTAACTGTTGCTTCGTCAGCTAGGCGGCCTGTTTTCTCATCAAATTTAGCCATAGCTTGGTTAATAAGAATCTCATTGCCAACTGGTGATAAAAGCTTTACTTGTAATGCGGTTAAAATTTGACGCAACTGAAGCTGAGCACGTAACGTTCCCATTAACCCGGTTGCAGCCCCTGCTGTCATAACTGGTTTGCCAATCAGCACCTTATCCACACGTGATAACCAATCAAGTGCATTTTTTAAGACTCCTGGAATCGACCAGTTGTATTCTGGGGTCACAATGATCACGCCGTCCGCTTCTTTTACTTTTCTTTTAAACTCCACTACAGATTCCGCAGGATTGAATTCTTCATCCTGGTTATAATGTGGAAGAGCCGCAAGATCTAGTATTTCTAGTTCAAATTTACCGGAAAATCTTTCCTGAATCGTGTAAGCCAACTGCTTATTATATGAATCTTTCCGTAAACTGCCCACGAGTGCAACGATTTTCATTCTTATTCCACCTTTTCTTATGTAATAATTCGATTATAGAAATAATAATTTGAAACTTCAATTTTCTTGCTTAGAAAAAAAGCCGATTTCTCTAAGAAATCGGCTTTCCAAATCATTTAAAAATAGCAGCAACAACCTGGTCGTATGTCATCTTGCTGTCTACTACAAATACACCAGGGCGTAATTTATTTTCAAGCCCTTTAGCCTCGATATCCTTTGAAAAATCAAAAGCGTTCTTTACGATATTCGCGGATACTAGAATTCTACCCACATCAATACTGGTCATTCCGTCGGCTACATTGATGACAACACGTGTTTCCGTTTTAGCTGCATCGGTAGATGCAGGGACTGCTTTTGTTTGCTCAGATGCCTTGGCATCCTGTACTTGCTTATCATTTTCTGCCTTTGTTTGGACGACAAAGCCCTTTGCTTCCAGCTGTTTTTTCATTTCATCATCAGATGGCTGAACCTTCACGGTTGACGTAGTACCAGATGATTTAGTAGTAGTTTTGGCACCATCATTATTGCCAGAAAGGTAAATAGCACCGCAAATTGTGGTGGTAACAAACATACCGGCTGCAAAGCTGCTTAGTAAATTAATTTTCATTTGCAACCTTTCTCCCTTCCTTTATTGTCCGGTAAGGAGCAAGCATTTGTTCAATTGTATCTACACTTACATTTTTCATTTCGGCAATACTTTCCGTCGAGTAATTGCGGTTCACCAAATCGAGTACTTCACGCATGAAGACTTTGTCTTCAGAAGTAAGTTGAACGCCTGCTTCCCTCATGACGACTTCGATATCAAGTTCAATATTTCGAATTGAATCTTGAATAGCATTGATTTCCTTCATGGTAGAAATATGAATTAAATCAATTTGTTTATGTTCTGCCTTTGACACTAGAGAAGTCCTGTAAATTGAAATTACTAGTAATATAACAGAAATCCCGAATAATCCGGCTAAAGTCCATAACATCATTATGAATACCCTCCAATAGTTTATAACAAAATATATTATACAACTAATCTCCCTTTTTTGCCTATGTTAACTGCAAAATACGGCTAAAGTCGTAGAAATTTGTCATATTACGGAGAACCAGGAAACATATCTTTTAATAGATTGGAATGTCTTGTTAAACAATTTAAAAAGCGATGAGACGAAAGTCTCATCACTTGTTATATTTTAGGATTGGAAAATTTGGTCCATTTTTTGAATTTCATCCTTCGTTAACTGGACCTCCAACGTTTTAAGATTATTCAGCACTTGTTCTGCCCGCTTCGCACCAGGGATGATGACATCAATGGCCTCGCGGGTCAAATACCACGCCAAGACAACATGGGACACTTCTGCCCCCTTTGCATTGGCAATTTCGCGAATATGCTCCACTTTATCCAGGGCAGCTTCAAAAACTTCCTTTTTAAAGAACTTCCCGCGCTTTTCTTCTAGGTTTGTATTCTTATCATATTTACCTGTCAATAAACCAGATGCCAGCGGAAAGTAAGGGATAAAGGAGATACCATTGTCGATGGCATAAGGAAACAATTCCTTTTCTGCATCCCGGTTAAGTAAATTATACTCACCTTGATAGACATCAACATAACCATCCTTATTGGCCTCTTTCAACTGCTCAATGGAAAAGTTAGAAACACCAATTGATCGTATCTTTCCCTCATCCTTTAATTGCTTTAACGCCCCAACCGCTTCATCCTTCGGTGTATCTTGGTCAGGAAAATGAATATAAAATAAATCTATGTAATCTGTTTGCAGCCGCTGCAAGCTCTCTTCCACTGATTGTTTTAAAAAGGCAGGCGAATTATCGATGACGATGTCTTTTCCAACGAATTTATGGGCTGCTTTGGTAGCAATGACAAGTTTCGAACGGTTTCCGTGTTCTTTCACAATTTCCCCAATGATTTCTTCGGAACGTTTTGGACCGTAAATAAACGCTGAATCTAAAAAATTTATTCCATTGGCGATTCCTGTTCGAACTAACTCCCTGCCGGCATTCTCGTCAAGATTAGGGAATAGATTGTGACCTCCCACAGCATTGGTGCCCAGGCCAATCGGATTGACATATAAATCTGATTTTCCAATTTGAACTTGTGTTGTCATTTACCAATCATCTCCTTATTTTACATATTTTCATGATAGCAAAGATTAGTCCGATTGACTAAGGAGAAGACTTCTAAAAAATAAGATTTCTTAATTCAGTCTCATTATATTTGCCGATAATACCTGGTTTTGTTTGAAAGTAAAGGTAAATTTCTTCATTGGAATAATCCTCTTTTAACCCGTTAATTAAAGTTGATAAATAAGCATGTGAAGGCTTTTTCCATTCAACATCATAGACATCCCATGATGCAGTAAACGTAAAAATTGGAAACCCCTTTTCCTCCCCTAAATATAAAATGTTCCCGTACCAGGCATTTCGGCGGTATACGTTTGATCCGGTGTTTATAACCAGATTCAAGTCAACCTGAAAGTCTATTCCGTTGTTTTCCTGGCTCATCACATCCATAAACTGGTCTAAGCTAATTAAATATTTCTTACTATATGTAACACAACTAGGATCCTCGGTTAGTCCAATAAATGCGACTCCTTGTGATTCCCATTTGTCCGCTTCTTTTGCAAAGTAAAGGGGATAATTCATGGTAAATGTGGACGATGCTACTGGAAGTGAGGGATTTTTACATCCTGTCTCTATTTTTGAAGAACCTTCGGGTTTCCCCCCTATTATATAACACAGAAAACGGTCGATATGAAGATTGGAACCATAACTTGCATACCAGACATAATTTTCATTCACTTTCATCCCACCTTCTTCAAATTTTCTTTCATTGTAACACGATTGGCTCTGGTGCTTATGATTAATCAACTATTAGTTAAAACTATTTATATTATTCCCTTTTCTATAGGAGGACAACATGAAACTAACCGATACACTTGTACAATGCTTAGAAAATGAAGGGGTTGAATACATCTTTGGAATTGTCGGCACCGAGACACTCGATTTAGCCGATTCTCTTTCAAAATCAACAAAGATCCAGTATATAAATGTCAGGCACGAGCAAGGCGCGGCCTTTATGGCTGACGTCTACGGAAGACTATCAAAAAAAGCAGGCGTCTGTTTATCAACCCTTGGGCCAGGTGCTGCTAATCTCGTCACAGGAATTGCAAGCGCACAGCTTGACCATTCTCCGCTAGTGGCCTTAATAGGCCAGGCTGGAATTGAACGCCAGCATAACGAATCACATCAATATATGGATATTGTCAAACTACTAGAACCCGCTACAAAATGGAGTACACAAATCCAAGATCCCAAAACGGTCCCGGCGGTAATCCGAAAAGCTTTCAGACTTGCCCTTATGGAGAAACCAGGTTCAGTCGCCATCACTCTGCCAGAAAACCTTGCAGCCGAACAGATTACGAATTCACCCTTACCGGTTACGACAGCACCTGAAACTGTACCGGATGCAGACTCACTAAAAGCGGCGATAGAACTTATTCAAAAACATACGAAACCCTTCATTCTTATAGGAAATGGAGTGATACGCCAGGAGGCAGTCCAAGAGCTCCTTACCTTAATCAACACCCTGCAATCCCCTGCCACACACAGCTTTATGGCAAAAGGGGTCTTACCACCAGAACACCGACAGAATTTTTTTACCTTTGGTTTCAAAGAAAACGATGCTGCCCTTCCTGGTATTAATGAGGCCGACTTCTTAATTGTCATCGGTTTAGATTTTGTCGAGCAATTGCCAAATGCTTGGAATAAAAACAAGCTCCCAGTTTTACATATTGATACATTACCTGCCGAAGTTAATGAGTATTACCCTGTAAAATCCGAGCTTGTCGGTAATATAAAGAAAACACTTCAAGCCCTAAACCAAGCAGAGCTGACAGTGAGGTCCTGGCTGCCATCAGGTAACCTGCAAGCCCAAATAAAAACAACCTATCAAATAGCTGAACGCCAAGATGAAGCACTAAGTATTGAGAATGTTCTCCATCTAATTGAAAAAAATACTTCAGAGAGCACGATTGTCATTTCCGATGTCGGCGCCCATAAAGTTTCAATTGCTAAAACCTATCAACCCAAAAAACCGAACCGATTAATTATCTCCAATGGGCTTGCCACCATGGGGATTGCCATCCCAGGTTCAATCGGGGCAAAATTGGCCTGTCCTGCTGACCCAGTTATTTGCATTACGGGTGACGGCGGCGCCCTGATGAATTTTGCAGAACTCGAGACCGCTAAGCGTCTTGGCCTCTCGTTTACCATTATTGTTTTAGATGATTCGATGTTAAGGCTTGAAGTAAAACAAATGAACCAAAAGTTTGGGGATCACTACGGAGTCACCTTCCAAAACCCAGATTTTATCCAGCTCGCCCATAGCTTCGGTGTGAAAGGAATACGGCCTAAAACCTTAGCCGAACTCGAAAACATTCTAAAGGAACCACAACAAGGAATGGTTTTAATCGACCTTGTTTCAAACTAACTTCCCACCACCTGGCCAAAAAATCGGAGCCGGCTCCTTACACGGGATTAATTCGGAAAGCAACTAGACAGTAACAAACGGCAATACTTCTGGTTCAGGGTATTGCCGTTATTATTGTTATAGTACAAATTTAACTGTACTATATCAACTTATGAAAAAATTATAACTGTTTCCTAAACAACTCATACATAACGTAAATAGATCACTAAGAAACCGTGTTACATTTTTATCATAAAAATACTGTTGTAACTAATTTTGCATCCTGTTACAATAGCATCATAGAATTTATAGAAAATTTATAAAATTCTAATTGTTAATGTTGTAAACGATTGGAGGAGTGCTTGTTGTCAAGATTACCAAAAGTGAATGAATTAGGTTTCTTTGAAATCCGGCTTGAATCCATTGGCGGTTTAGGAGCCAATTTGGCCGGAAAGATGCTTTCTGAGGATGGAGTTGTTGGAAACGGACTCAATGGAGTTGGTTTTTCATCATATGGATCCGAGAAAAAAGGATCACCTGTAAAAGCACATATTCGTTTTTGTAACCCAGAAACAAACATTCGCGACACCACACCAATAGAACGTCCACACGTAGTCGGCATTTTCCATGATGCCCTTTTCAAAACCATTGATTGTACCAGTGGAATATACTCCGATAGCACCATCTTAGTGAACTCACAAAAATCTCCTGACGAACTGAAACAAGCAATGAATATACCTGGCGGAACGATTGCGATTATTGACGCAACTGGGATTGCCCTCGAAGAACAAACCAAAGCCAACACAGCCATGTTAGGGGCGCTTTATCGAATCTTAACTTTCTTAGACCCAGAGTCGATGAGACAAACCATTCGCCGCACCTTCGAAAAGAAATACCCACATCTAGTCGAACCAAACATTCGTACCTTTAATCGCGGTTTTAATGAAGTTGAATTCCAAACCTACTTAGTAGACGAAAACACAGTGATAAAACCATTTAAACGGGCGGAACCGCTTCTCGGCTACGAAACTCAGACAATTGGCGGAACCATCATTAATCCAGGTAACAGTATTTTAAAAGACTTAAGTATATCCCGTGCCGGCATGCTGCCGCATTTTCATGAAGAAAAATGTATAAATTGTGCAGCCTGTGATACCGCCTGCCCTGACTTTTGCTTTGTTTGGGAAGAAAAGGCAGATAAACGCGGCCGGCCGCAAATGTTCCTGCAAGGGATTGACTATCAATATTGTAAGGGCTGCTTAAAATGCGTTCATGCTTGTCCTGTTGAAGCTCTCTCAAGTGAGCGTGAATATAATGACGGTTATGCAGACAAAAACCGGGTACCGCATTTATTTGACCTGGCGATTCGAAACTAAGGAAAGGGCGGGAATTTATGTCCATCGAAATAAACCAAGAAAATATAACCGTTCCAAAAGGAACCATTGAACAGAGTATTGTGTTTGAATCTGGTAATGAAATGGCTGCTTATGCGGCCCATCAAATTAATTATCATGTCATGGGCTATTATCCCATCTCCCCTTCGACCGAGGTCGCACAGTTCCTTGATGGAATGAAAGCGAAAGGTGAACATGATATTGTGTTAATTCCTGCTGACGGCGAACATGGTTCAGCCGGTATCTGTTATGGGGCCTCCACTGGCGGCGGACGTGTGTTTAACGCAACTAGTGCTAATGGATTTTTATATATGTTAGAGCAGCTTCCTGTTCAATCCGGAACCCGTTTTCCAATGGTATTGAATTTGGTCAACCGCTCTGTGTCAGGCCCTTTAAATATACATGGCGATCATTCCGATCTATATTTTGCCTTGAATACCGGGTGGCCAATCTTAATGGCTCGTGATCCGCAAATTGTTTATGATATGAACATTATTGCTATTAAACTAGCAGAAGATCCTGAAGTTCGTCTTCCTGTCATTGTTTCATTCGACGGTTATTTCACCTCTCACCAAAAACGAAGGGTACAGGTCATGAAGCATCGAGCGGACGTTCAAAAATTTATCGGTGAACCTCCAAGGAATTTTCCACATGCTCTGGATAGAGAAAATCCTGTAACAATCGGCCCATATATGAATGAACCAGACTACATTAATAACTGTTATCAACAATCGGAAGCAATGTATAAAGCAGAGCAGGTTTTCGAAAGAATTTCCCATGAATATGCTGAGTTAACTGGCCGCGAATATCCTGTACTTGATTTATACCGTATGGAGGATGCGGAGGTTGCCGTGTTCATGCTGAATTCAGCAGCTGAAGTATGTAAAGATGTGGCAGACAAACTTCGTACACAAGGAATCAAAGCCGGGGTCATCTCT
Source organism: Neobacillus drentensis (assembly GCF_036965645.1). Taxonomy (GTDB): domain Bacteria; phylum Bacillota; class Bacilli; order Bacillales; family Cytobacillaceae; genus Neobacillus; species Neobacillus drentensis_D. The sequence continues at coordinate 1,423 of NZ_JBALPZ010000234.1, read as the reverse complement.
CCTAACATGATTCGTCCATTCCCGCAGCAAAAGTTAGCCGAAGCATTAAAAAATGTAAAAGCGGTTACAGTTGGGGACCGTGCTGATTCCTATGGTGCACATGGCGGAAATATGGCTCTTGAAGTCCGAGCTGCCCTCCAAACCGTTGGAAACAGCCATACGAAAGTAGTAAACCGTGTGTACGGATTGGGCGGTAAGGATTTCTATGCGGATGAAGCTCAAATTTTTTTTCAATTGGCTCAAGAAGCAGCTGAAAAAGGAATCGTTGAAAAGCCGTTCGATTATTTTGGCCATAATCCTGGTAAACCAGAATTTGCTCCAAAACGAGTCTTAAACCCTATGAAAAAAGAAGACTTGAATACTGGTTTAATTACAGTCACTCCTGATGAAAAAACCGGAGAATTAAAGGTGAAAATCCCTCCATTAAGAAACTTAACGAAAAAGCCAAAACGCTTGGCTTCCGGACACGGAGCTTGCCCTGGCTGCGGAATTTTCTCAGGATTAGAGTTGTTCTTTAAAGGAATTGAAGGCGATATTGTTGCGTTATTCCATACAGGTTGTGCGATGGTTGTCACAACCGGTTTTCCTTACAGTTCTCATAAAGCCACCTATATTCATAATCTCTTCCAAAATGGCTCGGCAACATTATCAGGACTAGTCGAAATGTTCCATGAGCGAAAACGCCGCGGTGAATTAGACGAACTTGGTCTCTCTGACGATTTTACTTTTGTCATGGTAACCGGTGACGGAGGAATGGATATCGGGATGGGCCCAGCGATTGGTACAGCACTCCGGAATCATAAAATGATTATTCTTGAGTATGATAACGAAGGTTATATGAATACAGGGAGTCAGCTATCCTATTCAACGCCTATGGGCCACATGACAAGCACTTCAAGTGTTGGGAAATTCCAGAAAGGAAAGCCTTTTCACCACAAAGATACCGCGCAAATTATGGCAGCGACCCATATCCCGTATGTCTTTACAGGAACGGAAGCATTTGACCGGGATCTTTTGAAAAAGGCTGCGAAAGCCCAATGGTACGCCCAAAATGAAGGCTTAGTTTACGGAAAGATTTTAATTACTTGTCCACTGAACTGGAAATCGAAGGATGAATTAGGACAATCGATCGTTGAGGCTGCGGTTAATTCCTGCTTCTTCCCTCTCTATGAAGTTGAAAACGGAATTACCACAATCACCTACGATCCTGAGGCTAAGAACAAACGTTTACCAGTTACCGATTGGCTAAAGTTGATGGGAAAAACCAAACATTTGCTAAAAGAAGACAGCCAAGAGCTGCTGAAAATGTTTGATGATGAAGTGGAACGCCGCTGGATGAAACTGAAAGCGAAGCACGAAAGTCCATATCTCTAAAATAAAAGAATCCCGCTGTGACGTGATACTTCACAGCGGGATTCTTTTA
>NZ_JBALPZ010000233.1:3228-3604 GCF_036965645.1 Neobacillus drentensis | reverse complement strand
GCCTTATGTTATATAAAAATGTCCAAAAATAATGTTACTGATATAAAGTATGTTTTAAAAACTTTAAAAGAAAGAATAGGAAAAGTGTAATTTCTAAGGGTTTCTCAAAGTTGGAAAAAGCATAGACCTCTTGATGAGACAGGGTTGAAATGCATTTTAATTTATCCCTCCAAATATAGTAAATTACTCTAAATTATATTAGGAATAGGTTGATTCATTATTAATATATTGTAAAAAGTATGTATAGATTTCGTATGGTATTTTTTTCGTCCTGTCACCAGAGTTTGTGGTCCATTATAAAAGGCGATGACCACAGATTATGGCCATCGTCTTTTTGTTTTGGCTGTGTTAATCTTAGATGTTGATTTCCGCTCCA
>NZ_JBALPZ010000233.1:0-3097 GCF_036965645.1 Neobacillus drentensis | reverse complement strand
CAGGAGTCGCGCTTATCCGATCCAATCAACATTGTCTCAAAATCAACAGTAACCTTTAACACAGCCATTGTTTTAAGAAGAAGAGCTATTGGTTAGATTCCTTACAATTTTCTTATATTGCTTTAAAGAATTAACCCTGCCTATATAGCTATTCTTTTTCTGGAAATCAGTTGAAATAAACTGAATGGCGATTTCAGGAAAAAACCTTTTTGTGCGGAAACGGAGATCCTTCCAAAAGACCAAATAACCGTTTTTTCTGACATCAACAAATGGATACGCATAATTAGTACTGGCAAGAAAGTCTGAAATTCTCTGGTCATTTAGACTATTTGAGACCAAAATCGGGAAGTTGATCTTTTTGGAAAGGGAATGTTCAATTGTTAAACCTTTTAGTGAAAAAATGCCAAATAGGAAATCCTCTTCCGTCTCAATCAAAATATCCCATTTAAACAACGTTATACGGGGGATTAGTTTGATTCTTATTGCATTAATAAAATAACTTTGTAGGTGTCTTTTCGTTAATAGGGCAAATATAGTGCGGATTCCAAGGTAAAAAATTAGGAAGATATAAATGAAAAGAAAGATAATCCCTGCTTGATAAAATAAGATTAAACCGAATCCGAGAAAATGGAGGAGCAGAATGTAAGGATCCAATAAAGGAACAGCATCAATGGCAATCCATTTTCGTGAGTAAGGCCGAAATATTTGTGTACCGTGTACATTGAATAGATCCAAAAACACATGGAGGATGACGGCAAAAAATGTCCATAAAAATAGATGTAAAAACGAGGTGCTAGTGAAGAATGGATACAGCATTCCTGAAACAAGAATCCCCCATAAAGGAAGAGCAGGAAGTGAATGGGACAGGCCCCTGTGATTCCGTAAATAATTTCCCTTCCCCTTCAAACGATAGAGAAAGTCAAAATCTGGAGCATTAGAACCAATAACAGTGCCAAAAAGGACTGCTTGTGATAAAGTATCATTTGCTGACACCGCAGGGTCAAGCTGAGCTAAAGCACCTATGCCAAAGCCGATCACAATGTGAGAAAAAGTATCCACTCAATCACTCCTTTGTATTAAACTGGGTGTAAAAAATTCCAAAGAAATCAAGCGTCGTTTTTTATCTCCGATTTCTTGGTGACTCACTCCCTTCAAATATTAAATCCCTTCATTTTATTAGATTATTAATCTATTTTTTCTTGAGATAGTATTAAAAACTTGTAAAGATTCTGTATAGTTAATGCGCATTTTTTTTCGTGAAACAATTTTCATTACCTTTCCTAGCCCTCTATGCTAGAAAAGAATCGACTCTTAAGGTATAAGTCATAGCTTTCGTCCCTTTTAATTTTTGTCCATTTAGACGGAAAATTTACATAACGGGGGTTGAAATGTTTGAATTAATAATTATAGGATTAATACATAAAAAAATTTATTAGAGAGGTTGATATTTGTATTGAAACAAAAAATTGCAATTATTGACATCGGATCCAACACGTTGAGACTTGTCATTTATGAAAATGCAAAAAGTGGGAAACGGTTTAAGGAAATCGAAAATATGAAAAAGGCTACTCGCATACGAAACTTTCTGAATGATGAGCAAGAATTAAATGAAGAAGGTATACACTTTTTGCTTAATACCCTTAGAGACTTCCAAACAATCATTAATCTTTATGAGGTGAAAGAAACAATCTGTGTGGCAACAGCTACCATAAGACAAGCTAAAAATAAACATGAAATCTTAAAAATAGTCCTAGAAAGAACAGGCTTAGCCCTCAATATATTGGGGGAATATGAGGAAGCTTATTACGGTTATTTGGCAGTTATCAATTCTATTGATTTAGTTGAAGGTATAACTATTGATATGGGAGGGGGAAGTACAGAAATTACCCATTTTAATAATCGCGAATTAATCCATCATGTTAGTCTACCGTTTGGAGCCTTATCTTTAAAAATTCAGTTTGTAAAAGGAGATATCCCGACTGAACAAGAATTGGTTCAAATTCGTCAGTATATACGCTCTCAACTACAAAAAATCTCTTGGATAGAGAACATACAAATTCCTATCATTGCGATGGGGGGGAGTGCAAGAAACGTTGCTCAGCTTCATCAAAATTTTATCCATTATCCACTCGCAGGCATTCACCATTATGAAATGAGCATTTCAAATATACATGATATTAAGGAAAGCCTAAAATCTTTAACATTTAAAGGATTGCAGAATGCAGAGGGACTCTCAAGGGATCGTGCTGATACCATTTTACTTGCAATAGAGGTATTTGAAATCTTAAGTGATTACTCAAGTGCATCTCGGTTTATTTTGAGCGAAAAAGGACTTCGCGAAGGTGTTCTTTATAGTAAATGGAATCAGAGAGAGAGAGAATTTACGACCTTGGTAGATTCTGAAATCCATGAACTAATAGAGGAATATCACATTGATGTACCTAAAAGTAAACAATTAGTAAAAATTGCACTCATGTTTTTTAACAGTTTGAAGGAAGTTCATGGAATAGGTATTGAATTTTCTACTAGTGATCTGGAATTATTAAAAAGAGGTGCCCGCGTCTACCATTTAGGAAATTATCTAAATGAAGAATCTGGTCCGCTTACCTTTAGCCTTTTGGCTAATCGGCCTATCGGATTCTCTCACAAGGAACGTGTAAAATTAGCCCTTATTGCCTCCTATAAAGGGAGGGGCACTTTTCGTCAATTTTTAGATCCTTTTAAAGGTTGGTTAACGAAAGATGAACGAAAAAAGCTTTGCTTACTGGGAGCCATTTTAAAATTATCACAGAGTCTAAACAAGAGTGAGCGTAATATAGTGAATGAAATAAAAATTCAGCCAAATGATGATAGTTGGTTCATTGATCTTTACTGTCTTAATGATTATGGACCAGAGAAGTATCAGTTCGAAAAGCAAAAAAAACATTTAGAAAAATTGTTGAAGATTACACTTATCCCTCATTTTCACTTAGTAAATCGTTAAAGGATTAGGGTCATTATACTTTGAGTGAATTATTTATTTACATCAAATTAATTTAGCATTTACAGAAAATTAATATTTTTATGTTATTTTTATATTAAATTAACATTTGTATAT
>NZ_JBALPZ010000232.1:2328-8418 GCF_036965645.1 Neobacillus drentensis | reverse complement strand
GTTCGGGCATATCGTCTTTATTTAGAATGGTTTGTGTGCTAGCCAAAGGTGCTTTTCCCCTATTACCAAAAATCCAATCGTCGAACCGATTTGTTTTCCTCTCGAAAGTTAACTGTTCTTTATGTTCGGGCATATCGTCTTTTTTGTTAGTTCTTTTGTGTTTATTGTTTCCAAACATTAATCTTGAAAATGGATCAATTTCTTCAATCGGTTTCTGCTCAAGTTTATTATCACTCTCCACCAATGACATTCTTCTTCCCTTCTTTATTCTTCTTATAAATAAAATATGATTGATTATGTACTAGAGTGTGGACACACATATGAAAAATTGGATGTGGTAAATGAATAATAACAAGGATAGATTAATCTAATCCATCCTTGTTCAGGACTTATTTCTCATGGTGTCACTCGCCATTTTTTGAACCTAGTTTAAGACACATTGAAAAGCTTTGCAAATTCTTAGAGAGCATTGCAATATAATGGCATTCTCTTTAGAATAGTCCTGCTTCCTTTGCGGCAGCAATACTATTTCTAGCAAACTCTTCCGCAGACATGCCAACATTCTCCCAATGGATATACATTAAACGTGGTTTTTCAAACAGCCAATGGTTATGAAAGTCTGTTACAATAAGGCCTCTTTTCCGTAATGCAGCAATAAATCGATTGAGTTATCTTGGAGAACAACCGATTCACCAAGATTTAGACCATTATTTTCAAAAGATAACATAAACGGAAGTGCCAGCGGTGAACGTGTGCGTCGGTCTAAAATAGTAGCAATAATATTTCGAAGACGCATTACAGTACACACAGGTGCTGCTGCAATAACTTCGCCTCCGATAATATCTGCCAGTCGTTGGCATGTGGAAGCAGTTATATCCCTAACATCACCACGATCAGTACTTGTCATTTGTTCGCTTGACTCATACTCCATATGGTTTGAACTAGATTCCATGGTAGTTTGATGCACAGTTGTTCTGGAGCTGGATTCAAATTCTACATCCATCTGATTTCTCATGAAAGAGCTTGATTCGGTATCAGGATTAACAAATCTGAACCAATTATCAAAAACGTTTGGTCTTTCCATTAAAATCACCTCCTTGTCTCAAACCTAAAAAACCATATTTTTAAAAAAGACCTGCTTCTTTTGCAGCTTCAAAACTATTTCTAGCAAACTCAAACGGATCCCCAACATTTTCCCAATGCATATACATTAATAAAAAAAGCACTCAAATCCTCACTATATTCACATGGTTTTAACGCACTTTCGGTTAAAAATTATAACAGAGAAGAGCACCCATCGGTTCTCTTTTTAACATTTACGAGCTTGGTTTTAGTTTTTTCCAATAAGCCCTCGTAAGCGGAATAATACCCTCGCATATAATGCGTCTTATTCTCGAACTACGACATTAAATATCTGTTCAATCAATCTAAGTACATCGTAAATATTACAAAATAGTTATATAACTAGTCCGCATAAACTAAAGTTCACATAGTTTAATGGTGTAATTAGATAAATTCATATGGAGGATGATTAACTATGAATAGAAATAGAAACGTTCCACCAAATATGTTTCCAAATGCAATGCCGAATGCACTGCCTAATCAGATTGCTCCTATACAACAAATGCCATCTCAATACTGCCCACCACCACCATGCCCACCTCAATACTGCCCGCCTCAAGTATTTCCTACTCAATATGATCCACCACTAGTTTCACCAGGGCAACAATACGTGAAAACTAATTTATTTAATAAAGTAGTTACACATTTACATCCTTCACATACAACAACGGTTAATAAGCTACATGTTAATCATCAGCACTATTTTCCCCACACAGAGTCCTGTGTAAATGAATGCTGTGAAACACATACAATGTGCGGTGTTCCAGTAAACCCGTGCTGTCCGTTGGGACCATTTGGATTTTAGTATCCTCCCCCCCCTTTTGATGGGGGGTTTTTTTGTTAACAAATACAAAACAAACTCATACATCAGCTAACAACTCGTAAACGACGGCTAATATCGAGTACCCAATTATATACCAAAATTTCTGTGTAAGATTCCTCATGTATTGATTGTAACTTTTTGCATCACTAACCCATGAAAAAAAGAGACTATGTGAGTCTCTTTTTTTCAAATTGTTATTCTTTTGTTTTGCTTTGTAGTTCTTTTAAAGCATCAGTCAGCTTGTCATTAAGGTTTCCTAACGCTTCTTTATCAAGAGTTTTTGCTTCTGAACCAGCAATTGTTGGATCAAGATATTTTTCAACTTTCCCATATAAATCTTTATTATCCTTTTTAACATCATCTTCAAACGAAGACCATTGATCTTCTAATTTAGGTCCAACTTCTTTTACCTTTGCTTGGTCACCACTATCGATGGCTTTTGATAACTGTTCTGTTGTATCCAACATTTTATTTACACCATCTGAAACTTTACTATTACCTGAACTACAGCCTGCTAATAATAATGCACTTCCAAGACCGATTGTTAAAATCATTGATGTCATTTTTTTCATGATAATTTCCTACTTTCAGTGTAATTATTATTTTCCACAACAGTTTTTTTGTTTTTTAGCCTTTTGGATAAAACTATAATAACTGCTCCAAGAACAAGAATTATTTGTGGTATCGTGCTTTCCCATGATGGGTAAAGTGCAAAAAACTCTATACTTGGGATGCTCTCAGAATTCGTTGTTTGGATTAACCCAGATAATTGCAGACTGTGTATTCCCATTCCTGTAAACTTAACGCAAAGATAAAATACGATTAAACTTGACACCATAAAGAATGGGCGTAGAGGCAATTTCAATCCTACAAACACCATTAGATAAGCCAAAATGCCAAGGATTGCCGCCCCAATAAGAAAACCGATTAACAGTGATTGAAGTTTTATTTGGCTTGCCATTCCGATATAAAACAATACTGTTTCTGTTCCTTCACGAAACACAGCAAGAAAGGCGAGAACGCCTAACGAGATAAGTTTACCTGTTGATAATGCTGTTTGGCTTTTTTCACGAATATATCGATTCCAATCGGCAATATTTGATTGGCTATGTAGCCAATAGCTCATATACATTAACATAGCTGCCGCAAAAACACCCGTCCATCCAGCGATCAGGGCATTATTGTTGCCAAAAGCTCCAGATGAAATCACAAATTTTACAATGACAGCTAAAATCACACTAACTCCTAAACCTGATAATACTCCAGTCCAAATCCAGCCTTTTCCCTTTCCCTCTCCTGACTTTTTCACAAAAGACATAAGAGCAATGACTACCAGTAATGCTTCTAAACCTTCACGTATTAAAATCATTGCTGCATCCCAATAGGTATAACTGGATTTTTCAGCCAATGGAGTGAGATAATTTATCATGCTATCAATTGTTTTATTAGCTTGTTTATAATTGGGAGGATTAGCTGCAAGCATAGCTTGAATAGAAACCAAGTCTCTTTCAGAATTACTATAAACTGATGCCGATTGTGCCACCACTACTCCTTCAACACTTAACCAACTACTACTTGCCTTTTTAATTCCTTCAAGGGCCTGAGCTTGATTTTGTTCTTTAACTTCCTTCTTTGTTTGTTGAAGAATCAAGATAAAATCATCTAAAGAAATATCTTCTTTCTTAAAACCTATTTCTTTTGGATAACCACCACTTACAAACTTTTCATTTACAGCTTTTAAACCTTGTAAAGCCTGTAGAACTTGATCTTGTTTTTTAAGGGTAAAGGCATAAACCACCTGTCCCATATTCGATTCAATTTCTCGATATGCAGTAGCTGAATTACCTTTTATTCCATCTTCTATTTGTATCCAGGTTTTGTTAAATTGATCATAAGCATTTTGTGCATTCGAAAGGTCCCCTTTAGAAGCAGAATCAATTGCTTGATCAATTGAAACTTCAGCTTTCTTTAAATCCTCACTAGGACTTGTAGCCGCATATACTGGATTATGTAATCCAAATCCTAATATTAATAGAAGGATAGATAACTTTAGTAATAGATTTTTGCCCATCGGATCCTCCTTGGTAATTTTTAATTGATAACAATTTTCAATATCATCTATAAATGATTTTATTTTAACTGATAATAGTTGTCAATTAGAGATTTGTTATAATTAGTTACATTTATGTGAACATTCATGAAAGTTTAAGACTTACTCATTGATTGGGTGTAAAAAAAGCTGAAAAAAAGCCCACTTTTTTGAATTGGTGCGGGCCTTATCTGGATTGGTTTTTGGTAAGAACTATAAATTAAGCCAATTCTCTAATTACATTTTTCTTATTACGATACCACGCAAAGAGACAAGCTCGCAAAGCATTATCCGCTCCAATAGAAATCCATACCGCTGGTAACCCAAATCCTAATTTCCAAGCAAATATATACACTCCTAATGTTCGAACAACCCAAATCCCAATTATAGTGACCATCATTGGGAATTTACTGTTTCCACCAGCTTGAACCACAGATGTATCAACGGTAACCGAAGCTAAGAATGGCTGAGAAAATGTATCGATTAATAAAATGATTCCTAATAAATGAATAACAGTTTTATCATGAGTAAATATTTTGCCTATCCAAGGGCTTCCAAGAGCCAATATTGCAGTTATAGCGGTCATTGTAACGGCTGATTGTATAACTCCATTTGCGATATTCCTTAACATCTGACAAATTATTCTCTCCAATTGCCTGTCCGATGAGCGTACTGTCAGCTACAGCAAAACCTCCTTCGACTGTAAAGGCAAATGTTGTTAATGTACCAGCGATATTGTGTGTCGCATATACTTCCGTACCCATCCGAATAATTAAACCAAAATAAATGACTTGCCCCAATCTCATGCTTAATCTTTCTATGGTAGCAGGAATTGCAAATTTCATCATACCCCCTACTAGATTCCATATGACTTTGAAATCACTAATCTTTAAAGCAATAGCAGGAATTCGCTGGGATATAATGACCAGCCGAAGAAAACCATTGATTCTTGCTAAGATCATGGCAAAGGCTGCTCCAGTTATTCCTAGTCCTTTGAATGGTCCTATTCCAAATATTAAAAAATAATCTAAAATCACATGGATCACATTCATTTCAATCCCAACACGGAAAGGGGTTCTGGTATCCCCTATCGCACGAAATGATGCCGATTGGGCAGTAAACAATGCAATAAACGGAGTAAGCCCTATAACCACTTTAAAATAAATTATTGCGGTATTTTGCAATTGTTCATTGGCTCCAACCATTGTTAATAATGGATTAGCGAAAACAACTGAAACTAAAGAAAATAACAATCCAATCAATATGGATATAAATAAACCGTGAAAAATAACCGACTTACTACGTTCCTCATCTTTTGCTCCGAATACTCTAGATAAAAACACAGAAAGCGTAGCTGAAATAGCTGTGAATACCCCAATATAAGTCATGCTATAGATATTGGTAACACCTACTGCATTAATCGATAACAGACCTAAACGTGCAATAAAAAACGAATCAACTACTCCGAGTACACTATGAAGATATGATTCGCCAATGGCTGGCAATGCAATACTAAAAACTCTTTTGGCTTTACTAGAAACTTGCAAATTTATCTCCTTCTCTCTTTTTCTAAGAATGAATTTTTATGGAGAAGATGTACTGAGTTCTTTACCGATATGGTTCCCAGCAACCCTCTTCCAATAATTTAAAAATGTATTTTTTCATTTGATGTTAATTAACTCGGCAATATGTTTAATACGTACCTCAAAAAAGTCCTCATTAACCTCAATGCCTAATAAGTCATTTTCATTAAGTATATATTGGTGTTTCTCCATAGATTTAGCCTTATTTAAAGGGGATTCATACACTGCCCACTCACCATCATTCCAAATTGCAATTTTAAAAAAATTTCCTTCAACAATAATTTCACAAAAAGGAGCTTTACTTTGTAATTCATTGCCATTATCAAATTTTGTCTCTCCAGCAGGGCATGGTTAATTTTCCTTTTAATCCATATGGGTATTTAGCTAATTACACAAAAAGAAAAAAGCCTTTTTATAAGGCTTTTTTCTAGAATCTAAATTAGTAAAAACATGTTGCTCCAACGATAATTAAT
>NZ_JBALPZ010000232.1:0-2315 GCF_036965645.1 Neobacillus drentensis | reverse complement strand
ACCACCTGCGAAGCCTACACCATCGGACATATACATAACCTCCTTTCAGCTGTTACCTATAAAATACATAAAATACCAAAAAGGGGATGGGCATTATCTGCAATTAAAGCCCTTTTCCAAAGGTTGTCTCCCTGTGCCATGCTTAGTGTAGTCCTTTATTAAGTCGAAAGGTTTAATAAATACAAGAAATCCCTACTAGGGGTTTCTGTGATTGTAATTATCTTTGAGAAGTCTATATGCTAAGCAAGACTATGGCTTTTCGGCTACACTCTAGGCTATACATCAGTTTAACTTAAGTACCCAATTGGTTAAGCCTTATTTGGGGAATATTTTTAGAACAGACCAAGAAATTTATTCGTTAAAAAATCAGCCCTTGTCCATTCCATTTCATTATCTTGTTCATATATTATTATTACCAACCGCCAGCATAACACCAACATATACATTACCTTCTTTTATTTAAAGATCGTTTGCCTTAAGGCAGACGTTTCTTTGCTTTTATAGGCATGTCGTATATTTTGCCTTATCAATATGATGTTTGTCCAAGCAATTCTTGCCTTTTGAAATATGATATAGCGAAAGGTTTATTCGAAAAATCTAACAGGTGGGTATGTTTGGATACGGAGGATTCGGAGGCTGCCGAGGTTTTGGCTACGGTGGTTTTGGCTACGGCGGAGGCAGTACATTTGTTTTAATCGTTGTACTGTTTATCCTTTTAATTATTGTTGGTACTGCTTTTGTTATTTAATAAACCAATACACGTTCTAGCGAAAAGAATGATTAAGGCTTGAGGTGAAATAAATGGACGGATTAGGAAGTGGCTTTGCGTTAATCGTAGTATTGTTCATCCTTCTTATCATCGTTGGTACATCATTTGTGTTCTACTAATAATAAGGTGAATGGAGCAGGAAAAGGTCCCTTTATCGGACCTTTTTTTGTTTATCAATATCAACCTTATTTAAAGTCGATTTTCTTAGCATAGGAATATCGGCTTTTTTGATGTCGAAATTGCTTAGCATATTTCGAGCTTTTAGTTGTTTGGACCCCTTCTTTTACTAAACTAGTTAGTGAAACAAGAAAAGCTTCCAAAATGACAGCTTCTTCGATCTTCAACTCATGCACCCAGTTAGCTTAAGTACATTTCTTCACAAACTTTATTTTCATATTAATTGAGGGTTAACTATATAATACGTATTTCTTAACTCAAGCTCTAATAATAAAGAACCATCCGAAAATGGTTCTATTAAAATGGGGGTGATTATTGTGCGGTATATCCACCGTCAACAAGTATAGTCGCTCCTGTTGTAAAGTCATTTTCAGCTAAGAAAACAAATGCATGAGCGATTTCTTCAGGTTTCCCAAGTCTTCCGATGGGGTGTCTCGCTATAAGTCCATCATAGAACTCGCCTAAGGCTTCTCTGTTCACAAGAGCCGTTTCAATATAACCAGGAGCTACAGCGTTCACTCGGATGTTACGCGTAGCATATTGTAGAGCAGCGGCTTTTGTCATTTGAACCACTGCACCTTTTGATGCAGCATACGGAAATGCACCTGGCTCGCCTACAACTCCTAGAATAGAAGCTGTGTTCAGTACCACGCCACCGCCAGTTTTTAAAAACTCTTGAATAGCATATTTCGTGCCGAAAAAGACACCGTCCTGGTTCACTCTTATGATTTTATGATAGTCATCATAAGACATCTCATGTACTTCCCCTAAACTGCCGATGCCTGCGTTGTTCACAATGATATCTAATTTTCCGTAATGTTCTATTGTTTTAGCTACTAGGTTTTTAACAGATTCTTCATTTCCTGCATCCAGTTGAACAAACAAAACATCTAATCCATTCGTTTTAAATTCAGATTCAACGGCTTTTCCGCCTTGTTCATTAAAATCACCGATAACGACTTTTGCACCTTTTTCTGCGAAAGCTTTTACGGTTGCTAAACCAATTCCACTTGCTCCACCTGTTACAATTGCTACTTTGCCATCTAATTTACCCATACTTTAAGCCCTCCTGAAATATGTTAAAGTTAACCAGTTTTATAAAATTACGATTAACCATATTATTCTGTTCAAAATAATATTATATAACCATCTAATGATGGTTCTTTATAGAAAGATTGCTTTCATATTCTAAATTTATTTATCTGATTCAAGATAAAAAGTTTCAAATAACGAAGAAACATTGTGTGGTTTAAAATTAGAATAAAAAAGAGTAAAGTGAATGAATTCCATAATTATACAGCCTTACGGGATAAAAGCTTTTATTAGAAATAGGAAGTCAATATTGAACTAACCTCCCTCTATATAGAAA
>NZ_JBALPZ010000231.1:0-8277 GCF_036965645.1 Neobacillus drentensis | reverse complement strand
TTTAGTTTTCAAAGAACAAGTTCCCGTCACCCGAAAGCGACTTTATTATCTTATCAAGTTATCAACTGAAAGTCAACAACTTTCTTTTTTCTTTCATCGTCTTGGTGACGACTTTTAATATATTACAGCATTCTATTTAAACCGTCAAGCATATAATTGTTATTTTTTTCGAAATAGATTCTTTCTTTTTGTCTTTTACCCCAGCATAAGAAAAACCGCCGTATTTCAGCGGTTTTATTTATAGAACCCAATGCTGGATCGCAACTAACGCGACTAATCCCGGTATACCAAGAAAACCTGAAACAGCGGAAGTCGCAAAATTAATCGGAACATGAATTCCATAACGATTGCCAGCCACATTCAGGAAAAATAAAAACAGTGCCCCTATTAAAAACTTTACAGCTGCCTGTCCGAGAAATCGGACTGGCTTAAATGGTGCACCAGAAAATAATAATATAAGAATAAGCCCGCCTAAAATAGAAATGACGACTATTGGTTCCAACTAGAGCTTCCCCCTCCAATGTCTTTTTACTACAACATATGTACAAGTTGTTATGTATAGACCATATGGAGAGAAATACTGTTTTATTTAAACAAAAGTTTACGAAAAGAGCCACTACTTAAAAATGGTTACATTTCGCTGCTTTGCTTCTCTTAATAGAAAGATATATTTAGCTTCCGCTATCTTAGTTTGACAGATCACTTCTTCTGAAGGATCAAAGCTTTTTTCTAATAGTAGCTTTTCTTGCTGATAATGTGTTTTAAATCGGTTTAATTGTGTTAACAGCTTCTCATCATACTCTTTTCGCAGCCGCCCTTTGCGCCGAAAAAACATGTGTGATTCCTCCGGTTATAGTGTCTAGCCAAAATCTATATTTAGACTTACGATTGCTTTTCACGTATTTATGTTTACAATTCTCGTCTTCCTTCAAGTGCCTTAGATAAGGTTACTTCATCTGCATACTCAAGGTCTCCGCCTACAGGAAGTCCATGAGCAATCCTAGTTGTTTTAATACCTGATGGTTTTAATAAACGAGAGATATACATGGCTGTAGCTTCACCCTCAATATTTGGATTTGTGGCGAGAATAACTTCTTGAACCGTTTCGTCTTGGAGTCTTTTCAATAAATCGGGAATATTTATATCCTCAGGCCCGATTCCATCCATAGGTGAAATAGCCCCGTGCAGCACATGGTATAAGCCATTAAATTCCTTCATTTTCTCCATAGCAATAACATCTTTTGGATCTTGAACGACACATATAATGCTTTTATCCCTGCGCTGGTCCTCACAGATATAACATGGGTCTTGGTCTGTTATATGGCCGCAGACGGAGCAGTAAGTTAAATTACGTTTTGCGTTGACAAGTGCCTTTGCAAAGTCGAGTACTGTGTCTTCTTTCATATTTAAGACATGGAATGCCAGACGGGCAGCCGTTTTAGGACCAATTCCCGGCAGTTTCATAAAGCTGTCAATCAGCTTTGATATCGGTTCTGGATAGTGCATGTGGTTTTTCTCCTCTAGAAAAGCAGGGGTGCCAGGCCTTGGGGACGAAAACGTCCTAAGTTCCTATGCACCCCCAGCTCAACATTTAATAAGAACACTCTGTTAAATTAAAAAGGTAAATTCATTCCTTTTGTAAATTGACCCATTGTATTGTTTGTTAATTCTTCCGCCTTTTTAAGAGCATCATTAACTGCTGCAAGAACCAAGTCTTGAAGCATTTCAACATCATCTGGATCTACGGCTTCAGGTTTAATTTGCACATCTACCACTTCTTTATGTCCTGTAACAATCACCGTCACCATTCCGCCGCCGGCAGTACCTTCAATTTTTTGCTGACCTAACTCTTCTTGAGCCTCCGCCATTTTCTTCTGCATCTTTTGCATTTGTTTCATCATATTTTGCATGTTACCCATTCCGCCGCCACGCATCATATTCATAACCTCCATTTATTTATTCATTAGTCAATAATTTCTACAAATTCTGCACCAAATAATTTCTTTGCCTCTGCAATATGCGCTTCCTCTTCTTTCGCAGACTCACCGACTATGCTTGTTCCCTCTTCATCATGCTGACTATTTAAAAAGCTTTCGCGAATCGGCAGCCATTGATCTTCAGGAACACCTAAAAGTTGCAGCCTCTTGCCTGTTAATTTTAAAAACGCAGCAGTTACGGCATCAAGAAAATCCGTGCGGTTCATTGCCATTTGGCAAATCATTTCATGCTTAAATTTTATAATAAAAGCGGTAGTTGAGGCCGCAATCGGTTCGGCATCATTTAATAATGCCGCTTGCGATTTTAGCAAGCTCGACAGCATTTCTCCCCAATTCGCTTTAATTAAATTTAAATCGTTCTTCGTTGCCTGCTTTAAAACTTCATTTATTTTTCCAACTGGTGCCTGGAAGGCTTTTTTCGAGGATGATCTTTGTGCTGCCTTTGGCTGTTGTGGTGCTCCCTCTTGAGCAGCCGGGGCTGCCCCATTGGCCTTTAAGTGCTGCAGCTCTGATTCAAGCTGATCAATTCTTGCTAATAATTGCCCAATCGGTGCAGAATCTGTTTGAACGGATGATGGTTTCACTTCCATTTGACAGAGCTTTACAACCGCCACCTCCAAAAAGATTCGGGGATGATTGGTCCAGCGCATTTCCTGCTGCGTCTTATTCAGCAAGTCGATAAGTTGATAAATTTTTTCAACCGGGATCGTTTCCGCCAATCTTTTAAAATCCTCATCCAGCATCACTCTTTCAAGCGATTCCTCTAGATTAGGGGCAGTTTTATAAAGAAGCATATCCCGATAAAATAAAATGAAGTCCTCAATAAATCTAGAAGGATCTTTCCCGTGGAATAATAGTTCATCGAGTGCCTCTAGACCGCTTGCCACATTGCCCTCTTGAAAAGCATGGGCTAACTTATTAAGAAATCCCTGTGATACAGATCCTGTAACGGTCAACGCATCTTCAAGTGTGACACGGTCCTGACTGTAGGAAATAGCTTGGTCCAACAGACTTAAAGCATCTCGCATCCCGCCCTCAGCAGCGCGGGCAATCATTTGCAACGCTGTTTCATCACAATTCACGCCTGTTTCTTCCACGATTAATTTCATTCTATTCACAATGGATCCTGCTGTTATGCGTCTAAAATCAAAACGCTGACACCTTGAAATAATCGTTAGCGGAATCTTATGAGGTTCCGTTGTTGCCAAAATAAAAATAACATGCTTTGGTGGTTCCTCGAGCGTCTTCAACAAGGCATTAAAGGCACTAATCGACAGCATATGCACTTCATCTATAATGTAGACCTTGTAATTTACAGCGGTTGGTGCAAATTTGACCTTATCGAGGACATCCCTCATTTCCTCTACTCGGGAATTTGACGCAGCATCAAATTCTAATACATCTGGAATAGTGCCATTGGTGATGCCGCGGCATGCCGCACATTCATTACATGGCTCCGAAACCGGTGCATGCTCACAATTAATAGCCTTTGCTAATATTTTAGCAGCACTAGTTTTACCTGTTCCTCTAGGGCCTGAAAAAAGATAGGCATGTGAAATTTTTTGCTGAAGCAGGGCGTTTTGCAATGTCTTGGTAACATGTTCTTGTCCTACTACATCAATAAATGCCTGCGGACGCCAAACACGATATAAAGCTTGATATGCCACTGGACACCGCCCCCTTCAAATTTTTTATCATCATATCTATTATAGCTTATTTAATTTCCATTTTTCAAAATGTATGTAAAAAAACTCATCCCGTAATTTGAGATGAGTTTTTGAGTGCATGCATATATGTACTGCCGTGCACCTTCCGTCGACATACGCCCATAAGCGTTACTTAAGCAGTTAGCTCGGCCCAGGCAACCCTGCGGCACATGGGAGCGTCCACTTAATGCTGCTTCCTTCCGGACCTGACATGGTTCATGGATTCCCATTGCGCAGGACCAGGGCGTCAACACCACTTACTTAAGGCAGACCCTACAGGTCGTAAGCCTCGGGAAGGGATTCAGTCCCGCTAGAGCGGATTGCGGGTACAGGGCACCGCTGCCTCCCCACCTAGCACGGCAAAATTGATACCTAAGGTTTCATGCGTCTTATCTGACGCCTTTCTAATATACAACCTATCGCGAAAAAAAGCAATCCCAATCAAACTGTAAATTACTGTAAGTTGTTTTCGGCGTTTTGATTCTTCATTTTCTTTTCGAGCTTTTTTCGATCTCTTATGCTTCGAAAAAAGGCAGAAAGAAGCTGCCCGCATTCTTCTTCTAAAACACCCATCGTGACATCACATTGATGATTGAATCGTTCATCCTGTAACAGATTCATGAGAGTCCCAGCACAGCCCCCTTTTGGATCACTTGCACCATAAACCACTCTTTTCACTCTTGATAAAATAATCGCACCGGCACACATAGGACACGGCTCCAAGGTGACATACAGGGTGGAATCCTCTAACCGCCAAGATCCAGTATGCCGGCAGGCCTGATCAATCGCTAGTAACTCGGCATGAGCAATTGCACTTTGTTCTAGCTCTCTTAAATTATGGGCCCGGGAAATAATTTCTCCATTCATCACCAGCACTGCACCAATTGGTACTTCATTTAATTCTTCTGCTTTCTTTGCTTCCTTTATTGCTTCCTTCATAAAAAATTCATCTTGAGGATCTACGATATTTACCAAATTATCACCTAATTATTTTATTATTAAAGGTTTGAAATCTCCTATTAATGAAAGGCGGGATAAAAACTACCTTTCTACTCCAAAATAAACAAAAAGGAGGGAGACAGTTTGAATCAGATCCGTCCTGCACTATTAATCATTGATATGATCAACAACTTTGATTTTACTCATGGTCCAATTCTCGCCCAAAAGACACTGAACATTGCCGGACCAATCAAAAAAATAAAGGATCAATTTAACCAGCAACAGCTTCCTGTTATCTTTATTAACGATCATTATAATTTATGGCAAGCCGATTACAATCGAATTATTGAATATTGCCGAAATCAATATAGTGAGCCCATCTACAAGAAAGTGCTGCCGGGAGAAAATGATTATTTCTTAATCAAGCCCAAACACTCCGCCTTTTACGGTACTGCCCTAAATACCTTACTTCATCAGCTAAAAGTAAATACCCTGATTTTAACTGGAATTGCCGGCAATATCTGTGTTCTATTTACAGCGAACGATGCCTATATGCGTGAATACAAGCTCCTTATTCCTAATGATTGTATTGCCTCAGCCGATGACCAAGATAACCAGTATGCTCTAATGATGATGAGAAATGTCTTAAAAGCAGAAGTCACATCCTCACAAAATATACAACATTATATCATGCAATCTGCCTATCCCTCATAGAATAGCTGTAGCGTATGTTTCGGGGAGGGATTAGGATGCAAATCCATGTAATAAAAAGTAATGAATCATTAACAACGATTGCAAGGACCTATCATACCACCGTACAAGACATCGTTGAGGCAAATGATCTGCCAAACCCAAATAATCTCGTCATTGGACAATCCATTGTTATTCCCATTATCGGCCACTTTTATTTCGTTCAATCTGGAGATTCTCTTTATTCAATAGGCCGTAAGTTCGGCGTTTCTCCTCAACAGTTGGCAAGTGTTAACCGTATTAACATCAATCAGCCTTTAAATACAGGCTTCCGACTCTATATACCACAAGGGGCAAAAAGAAATGCTGAGTTTAACGCCTATGTTGAACCGCGCGGGACGACCGTAGCCCCTATATTAGAATCAAGTGCCAGAGAAGCAGCTCCATATTTAACCTATCTAGCCCCCTTTAGCTTTCAGGCACGCCGCGATGGGACCTTAAAAGAGCCTTTACTAAATAATTTCCCTGCAATCGCTAGAGCCAATCGCAACGTTTTAATGATGGTCATCAATAATCAAGAGAATGATCAATTTAGTGACGAACTTGGCCGCATTTTATTAAACGATACGGCAATCCAGGATCGATTCCTTAATAATATTGTCGCAACCGCTAAAAAATATGGATTCCGCGACATTCATTTTGATTTTGAGTTTTTACGGCCAGCCGACCGGGAAGCCTATAATAACTTTTTGCGGAAGGCAAAACAAAGGTTTAGCCGGGAGGGCTGGTTCATGTCTACTGCCCTTGCTCCGAAGACAAGTGCCACCCAAAAAGGGAAATGGTATGAAGGCCACGACTATCGAGCACATGGGGAGATTTCTGACTTTGTGGTGATTATGACCTATGAGTGGGGGTACAGCGGCGGCCCTGCCATGGCTGTATCACCAATCCCACAGGTCAGAAAAGTTCTCGAATACGCCGTTACGGAAATACCATCCAATAAGATTCTGATGGGGCAGAACCTTTATGGTTATGACTGGACACTTCCTTTTGTTCAAGGGACAGTAGCAAAAGCGGTAAGCCCACAGCAGGCAATTCAACTTGCCGCAACACATAATGTGCCTATTGAATACGACACAACCGCACAAGCTCCGCATTTCCGGTATACAGCAAGTGGTAAAGAGCATGAGGTCTGGTTTGAGGATGCCCGGTCCATCCAGGCGAAGTTCGACTTAATCAAGGAGATGAATCTGCGAGGAATGAGCTATTGGAAGCTTGGATTGGCCTTCCCGCAAAATTGGCTGTTAATTGTAGACAATTTCAATGTAACGAAGAAGGGCTCCTAACAGATATAAATTATCCATCTACAAAAACTGTCGTTATTCGGCAGTTTTTTCATATTTTTGACATAAAACCTGCAGCTTGAAAATATTCCATATCCCTTACTGCGACAGATTATGATAAAATATTCTTTGCGTCATAAAAAGACCGTTTACCACAGTTACTAGGATAAGGTTCGTTAAAAACTTATCATACAATAGCATAGATGTGCAGGCAGCTGGAGAAGGAGGACTTGCAATGGGGGTTACACCCTTTATTACCGTTGAAGGGCCGATTGGTGTAGGAAAGACATCTCTCGCAAAAGCCATTTCAGAACAATTTAATTTTGCCTTATTAAAAGAGATTGTTGATGAAAATCCATTTTTAGGGAAATTCTACGAAAATATAGAGGAGTGGAGTTTTCAAACTGAAATGTTTTTTCTCTGCAATCGCTATAAGCAATTAGGGGATATCAATACCCATTACCTAAGCCAAAATAAATCGGTTGTGGCGGACTATCATATATTAAAGAATTTGATTTTCGCTGAACGGACGTTAAATAACGAAGAGTACCAAAAGTACTTTAAGATTTATCAAATTCTAACGGAAGATATGCCGAAGCCTAATGTCATTATTTATTTGAATGCAAGCCTCGATACACTTCTGAAACGGATTAAAAAAAGAGGGCGGGAAGTCGAGAAAAATATCAGTCCCTTATATTTAGAACAGCTTTCCATTGATTATGAAAACACGTTAGCTTCTTTTGAAAAAGATCATCCTGAAATCCCTGTTCTTCGCTTTAGCGGTGATGAGCTGGATTTTGTCAAAAGTGAGCAGGATTTAAACTATATTTTTCAAAAGTTATCAACTTCCTTGAAAGAAAGCAACTGGTCAAACAACATATTATTGAACGGGGGATGTTAGGTTAGTGAGTATCGTAATTGGTGGTATGATTGGTCTAGGAAAAACAAGTGTAGCCGATACATTGAATGCACACTTTAAAAATAAAGGAATTGAGAGTAAGGTTTTCTATGAAGCAGTCGATGATAATCCAATTCTTCCCCTTTATTATGAACTGACACCAGAAGAATTGGATTCAAGAAGAATTCCTTTTCTCCTGCAATTATTCTTTTTAAATAAACGCTTTAAGACGGTTAAAGAATGTGTGAATTGGCGTGAACCCGTTTATACCATCCAAGACCGCTCCATTTATGAGGACTGGTATTTTGCTTATGTAAATAAAAACTTAGGCCGGATTTCTGGATTAGAATTTAAAATCTATGAAGATCTTGTTGATAATATGATGGAAGAATTAAATGAGCTTCCGAAGAAGGCACCAGATTTAATGGTTTACTTAAAGGGATCCTTTGAAACAGTAATTGATCGCATCATGGCGCGCGGCAGAAGTTTTGAAATTAACCCTGAACTAAAGGAGTACTACTTCGAAGTATGGAAGGGTTACGATGAATGGGTTATGAATCAATACGCAGCAAGTGAAGTGCTTGTGATTGATATGGACAATACCGATGTGGTCAAAAATAAGGCAGACGCCACCAAGGTTTGTAAGGCCGTAGACGAGAAATTAAATGAAATACTCAAAATAGAAAAAGAGGCTGGGACATAAC
>NZ_JBALPZ010000230.1:0-10371 GCF_036965645.1 Neobacillus drentensis | reverse complement strand
AATTAATTTTCGCCAAAAAGAATTTAATATTCGAGGAAAGGTAATTCATGGAAGGAAAAAAGGAAGAGAGCTTGGTTTTCCTACAGCTAATATTCTTGCAAATCCCGATTTATTGGAGAAAGGGGTATATGGTGTAACTCTCAATTATAAAGAAGAAATATTCTTCGGGTTAATGAATGTTGGGATTAAACCTACATTTAATTCGTTGGAAAAGACAATTGAAGTTCATATTCTAGATTTTTCCGGAGAAATATATGGAGAATTTGTTGAATGTCAACCTTTATTTAGAATTAGAGGTGAGCAAAAATTTGATTCTATTGAACAATTAAAGCATCAAATTGAGGAAGATATTAAATTTGCCCAAAAAAGGTTCAATCTTAAGAAAGATAAACGAAAAACTATTCATTGAAAAGGAGACAATATCCTAATTTGCTGTAGGTGGCGTTTTTTTATCGGTGTTATTAACATTTCGTTGAGAAAAGATGCTGAAAACAGCTTAGCGAAGAATGGACCACCAAAGTAGTTATTTCTCTTTATAGAGGGAAATGGCTGCTTTTTTTTGCTTATTTTACATTATATTAACAGTGTAAATAAAAATAATCGTGGGGTAATGGTGCAACAAACGACCTTGTGGAAAGAATGTGACTTCGGCTCAGAGAGCACTTTCTCGCGCAATACTGTAAAGCAATTACTGAAGAGCCCGGTGCAGGAAATCCGCACGCCGAGTACCGTAGCGGTTTGAGTGAGATGGCAAACGGGCGTTATTTCTACTCGGAGTCGAGGGCTAATTATTCACTCCTTCAATTTCATCAATCATGTCATTAGGGATTTGCTAATATGTTTGTGAGGTCTTGCACCTAAAATAAAGGTTAGTAGTTTAGCAAAGAAAAAAAGAGAACAACAGAAGTAACCTGACGTTCCCAAATTGAAATAACATATTTCAAATGACTGATTAATTTTTACTTATAGACCTTCATCGGTAAAAAAGTTAAGGACTGTCCCGTAGCAGAAGCAGTTAAATTTTCTTCTAATTGAAACCCTTCTACCGGTTCGATGCGTGAAAACTTTTGTAAGACTGCTTCCAGAGCAATTTTCATTTCTAATCGTGCAAGAGGAGCACCTAAACAGATATGTGGACCATTTCCGAAGGTCAAATGTCTTTTATTATTTGGACGATGAATATTTAAAGAGAATGGGTCGTCAAACATATTTTCATCCATATTACATGCACTCATCCACGCAATGACAACATCTCCTTTTTTTAACTCAGTGCCTAATAAATTGTTGTCATGTTTAACAGTACGATCTCTTCTTGACATATGAAAACGATATCTGAGCATCTCCTCGACTGCGTTTGGCACTAATTCAATATGGTCTTTTAGTTCTCTATATAATGACGGGTCGTCATAGAGCAACGAATAGAAAGTATTGGCAATCGCATGACTTGTGGTTTCAACCCCTGCACCTAAAAGCAACATGGTGGTCTGTACAATCTGCTCATCCGAAAACCTTTCTCCATCTACTTCAGCTTGGATTAAGTCAGAGATAATATCATCCGCGAGGTTCGATCGTTTTTGAACGACAATCGGGTAAAGATATTGGAAATATTCTTTGGCAGCATTTTGTTTCTCCACCTCAATATCTTCTATTCTTTCTTTGTCATAAGGTTGGAAAAGAATATCAACCCATTTTTTGAACTGACCCCTATCTTGTACCGGTACCCCAAATAAATCTGTTATCACCAGACTAGGCAAAGGAGAAGCCAAGGCTTCAACAATATTAATAGTAGAGTTTTCTTGTATGGCTTCCACAAGATCGGTTGCAATTTGTTGAATACGCGGCTCCCAGTTTTTTAAACTGCGGGGAGTGAAAGCAGCTGCTAACAAAGAGCGTGCTTTCCGGTGCTGAGGTGGATCCAAGAGTGTAATATTCATAATAGGTGAGGTTTTTTCTTGTTTGTCTTTAGCTCCAACAAAAATTGTGGTTCGTGGACCTTCACTTGAAAAGTATTCGTAGTTACTTAACACCTGTTTAACATCTTCATATTTAAAAACATTCCATGTATTTGTTTTTTCATGATAATAAATTGGATGCTTGTGAAGCATTTCTTTGTACCAATTAATAGGAAAAAACTCTTCGGTCCGGGATTGGAAATTTGTGATTTCATTCATTGGAATGACTTCTTTATTCATAATATTCTTCCTCCTATTCATAATTTACACAAAGTAACTATAGTGGTTAAGTGCTAATTATGTATTACTTCATGTCTTTTACCAATTTCAATTTACTCTAATCAGAGCAATTTTTATAGAGTAGATTGTACTAAAGAATTTTATTTCTGTTCTGCTGCCAAATAATATAAATGGGCTTTATTACTCTTGCGAAAAACGCTTTCAGAAGCGAAAGGGTTAAAGCAAAGCAAACGACTCAGCTGCTGAGAATGATGACAAATGGAGGTAGGATGATTACTCATATGATAAAATTTAAAGGATTAATTATCAGTAAGGAGGTTTTCCAATGTCTCTTTCGTTATTTATACTCGGGAGTTTGGCTAATGAAAATAGCAACCCCTATCAATTAAAGAAAGCATTACTAGATGTAATTCCCATAAAAATAAGTGAAGGAAAATTTTACTATAATTTTGAGGCGCTACAGAAAAAAGGACTAATTGAACCAGTCGAAACAATTCAGATCGTCAATCGCCCCAATAAAACCCTGTACGGGATAACTAAAGAAGGAAGACGCTTTCTTGAGCAAGATATTTATAATAGCTTTAAAAAAGTCTCAAAGATACAAGATTTGTACATATCCATTTATCTGTTAAAATTCGTTGATCCAGTGAAGGCAGCTATATTCCTTGAGGATACTTTAAAACAAGAAAAGAATCGGTGGGCTGAATATAAAGAGGCTAAAAATAATGAAGAATTCAAAGTACGAAATGAATTGCTTGATGAAAAACAACAGAGGGCGGTTGAATTTATTAGTGAACATGCATTTAGTCAATCAGAACATAATATTCGTTGGATGGAAAAGCTCTTAGATTTTTTAAAGCTGTCCGAAAAATAAAATAAAAAGCAGGATGACTATGTTAGTTAAAATGCACTTCATATAACAGAGTCAACAAATAGCATAATTCCCCTTCGATTAAATAAAATGGATTGGAGAGTTTTATTCCGTTTTATTTCATTTGATTTTTCAACGGCTCTTTCTTAATTGAAAAGAACGTTTTTGATTTCATTCAGGGAGGGGAGATTTTATGGATGTCGTAAGTTTAGACCCATATTTACATGTTCGTACTGCGAAAAATCCAGTATACGCTCCTGTTGGTAACAAGTTACGCTTTATTGCTGATTATACTGGAGTCCCTCAAGTATGGGAGCTCGATCGTGGTGAAGCCTGGCCTGCCCAAGTCTCTTTTACACAGGATAGAATAACCCTTATTAAGTATGTGAACGGTACATCTAATTTAATTATTGGGATGGATATGAAGGGAAATGAAAATGAGCAATTATACTTACTAAAGAAAGATAATAAACTAATAGATCTGACAAACTCACCAGAACATATGCATCTTTATGGCGGAAGCTCTCCAGATGGAAAATGGATTGCTTGGTCAAGTAATCGCCGGCAATCAGCCTATTTAGATATATACATTCAAAATCTGGAAACACTTGAAATCCGTCTTGTTTATTCGGATAATGGCCTATTTTCATGCCTTAAATGGGCTCCAGAAGGAAATTCTCTATTAATTGAGAAAACAAATACAAATACATCTCTTGATAATGATTTAGGTATACTTGACCTTTCAACTGGTAGGGTGAACTGGTTAACAAAACATTCAGGGGAAGCAAGCTTTAAGAATGTTCATTTTAATAAGGATGGAACTCATCTCTATTTATTATCCAATAAAGAAAGAGAATTCTTTGGGCTTGCACTTATTAACATAAAAACAAAACATTTCGATTGGATGGAGCTTGGAGAGTGGGATTTCGAAAATCTAGAAATGAGTCATGATAAAGATAAGCTTGCCTTTACGATAAATGTGGGGGGAATTTCCAAAGGGATTATTTTAGACTTAAACACAAGCAATCTATATACATGGAAAACACCACTTGGTGTCATATCAAAAATGAAATTTTCCCCTGATAATCAAAAACTGGCATATGAATTTAATGGGCCAGCCTATCCACCTGACATTTGGGAACTTGATCTCCAAACCATACAAGCTGAGAGGCTTACCTATGTATCCCGATCACCAGCTTTGAAGGATAAATTGATTGAACCTGAAATCATAACTTTCCGCTCTTTTGATAACCTTCAGATTCCAGCATTTTACTACGAACCGAAAAACATCACTAAAAAACTGCCTGTTGTCCTTTATATTCACGGGGGACCTGAGAGCCAAAGCCGTGCTGTTTATAACTCAATCCAGCAATACTTATTAAATCAGGGTTATGCTATTTGTGCACCAAACATTCGGGGCAGTACGGGCTATGGAAAAACGTACACCCATCTTGATGATGTCCAAAAAAGAATAGATGCTGTCACGGATCTTGTTTATTTAGTAGAATGGCTAAAGACAAATAGGAACATAGATGTTGAAAAGATTGCCATTATGGGAGGCAGCTATGGTGGGTTTATGGTTCTTGCTGCCATTAGCCATTTTCCAAAGTATTGGTCTGCCGCTATTGATATTGTAGGAATGTCAAGTCTTAGGACTTTCCTCGAAACAACAAGCCCCTGGCGTAGGAAGCAAAGGGAGGCAGAATATGGAACAATAGAAAGAGACGGAAAATTTTTTGATAGAATTGATCCATTGAATCATGCAGATAAAATCACTTCTCCGCTAATGGTTCTCCATGGGGAAAATGATCCCCGTGTCGCGATCACAGAATCCGAGCAAATGGTGAATAAATTAAAGGAACGAAATCATCAAGTTGAATTTATTCGGTTTGAAGATGAAGGCCATAAATTCGGAAAACTTAAAAATAAAAGTACTGCCTATAAAGAAATGATACAATTTCTCAATCGGCATATTGGAAGTGAGTACTAAATGTTGTTCTTAAATTTCGGTAGAGCCTAGTTTGCTTATCGATCTTGATGTTAATAAGGTCATGCATCTACTGGGTTCTATTCCCACGCACTACTGCCAAACATACAAAAATAGGATATTCAGCCGCACAGTGAATTTTTCACTAGTGCGGTTTTTTAATTTTTTCGGTAGAATAGATGGAAAAATGGCCAATTGATTTTAAAATAATACGGATATTCATTCTATCTTTAAGCGGTTACCTCATCCGATACGCCTACAATTTATTTTGAATTTTTCAAAATTTCAAAATGTCCAAAATTGCAAGAGTACAAAGTCAAAATTGAAAGAAACCTCCAAAAACCCAATATTATAATGTAACTATCAATCATCTATCACATTTTCATATCTGGTTCAGATATGAATCAAAGGATCGAAATATGAGCTTATATAACTTTGAACAAATTGAATTCAAGAAACAGCATCATGTGAATGCCTTCATCACTGCAATTGATAACTCAAGTTTTCATTGGCATTATGAGTATGAAATCATCATTGTTTTAAAAGGGTCATTGATGGTTTTTACCAATCCTAAACCGGTTTTGCTTAAAACAGATGATATTCTTTTGATTAATACGAAAACGGTGCATTCCATTAAGCGTACGGATGAAGAAAACATTTGTATGATTATCCAGTTAGCCCCCAGCTTGTTTCAAAATGAATCCCAAAACGATGTGACCTATCATTTCTATCTGAATAGCACCGAATCAGAAGTACCGGTACAGGTGGATGATCATCATTTTGTCAAATTAGCTGCAAAGCTGACGAAGTTGTTTCTTCAGAATGAACGTACGAACTACCATCGAATTAGAGCACTCGTATTTCAACTGATAGCCGATCTTTTTGATTATGTGATTTATGATATGAACTATCAATCTAAAACAGTGTCAAATGATTCAAAAATCTTGATGGAGATTGTGGAGTATATCGAAAAAAATATTCATAGTGATCAGATTTTGGAGCAGCTTTGTACGGATCTTGGATTTAGTAAGAAGACAGTCTATCGCTATCTAAAGGAAAACATCGGACTTTCTGCTAAAAAACTAATCGATAATATGAGGATCGATAAGGCTAAACAGCTGTTGAAGTATTCGAATAAAAGCATCGGATATATCACGGATACCTGTGGCTTCGGCTCAGAGAGTACTTTTTATCGTATCTTTCAACAAAGAGAGGGGATTACACCCAGCGAATATCGGAAGAAAGATGTGCCGGTAGAAAAAGATCCTGAAATTCAAGGTTACCTAAGTTTCAGACATAAAGAAGCGATGAACCTGCTGTCGAATATCTTGAAGGAGGAGAATGATGTCAACTAACACAACGACGAGATTAACTTATTCTGAAAAGGCTCAAAAGATTGTTGATCAGTTATCTCTCGAGGAAAAGGTCTGGCTGATGAGTGGTAAAATCTCTTTTAGAGAAGTTCGTGAAGCCATAAAAAAACAATCGGAGTACCACTACAATTATGTTCCGTATCCTGCAGGCGGATTACCTGACTACGATGTCCCCCCGATGTTGTTTTGTGATGGACCTAGAGGAGTTGTCTGTGGAACAGGGAAAAGTACTTGCTTCCCTGTATCGATGCTAAGAGGTGCATCCTTTGATACAGAGTTGGAAGAAAAAATTGGACATGCCATAGGACAGGAAGTTTTAGCATATGGCGGCAATTTATTCGCAGGGGTATGTATTAATCTGCTCTATCATCCTGGATGGGGAAGAGGTCAGGAAACGTATGGTGAAGAATCCTTCCATCTAGGGGAAATGGGCGGAGCCTTAACTCGAGGTGTACAGGATGAAGGCGTGATGGCTTGTATAAAGCATTATGCTTTCAATCAAATGGAAAATTCCCGATTTAAAGTCAATATTGATTGTACGAAAAGAACGGAGCGAGAGGTATTCTTGCCCCATTTCAAAAAATGTATCGATAACGGGGCTGCCAGTTTTATGACTTCCTATAATAAATACAAAGGGACATACTGCGGTCACCATGACTACTTAATCAATCAGGTTCTGAAGACAGAGTGGGGCTTTGACGGTTTCGTCATGAGCGACTTTGTCTGGGGTGTGAAAGACACGGTAGAAGCAGCCAATGGCGGACAGGATATGGAAATGTGCTGTACAAAATTTTATGGTGAGGCTTTGGTTGATGCCGTGAATAATGGAAGCGTACCCATGAGTAAAATCGATGAAGCTGCCCTTCGAATTATTAGAACCATACTTGCATTTGAAGTGTCTAAAGGAATAGTAGAAACGGATTGTCTAGGGAACCGGGAACATATTCAGCTGGCACTGCAATCTGCACGAGAAGGAATTACCCTGTTAAAAAATAATTCCAACGTCTTACCGTTCGATAAAAAGAAGACGAAAAAAGTCGTCGTTATCGGGAAATTAGCTCAAAAAGAATGTATCGGTGACAGAGGTTCGAGCGAAGTGCATCCAGCTTATGTTGTCACACCGATTAAAGGGATCGTCGATGTGGCGAACCATTCAGAAGTGACCTATTATGACGGCAATGATTTAAATCATTGTAAGCGCCTAGCGGAAAAAGCGGATGCCGTCATCTTTGTTGTCGGTTATGACTACCATGATGAAGGTGAATTTGTTGCTGAAGATAAAAATGATGTCTATACAGGTGCGGTTGGGGGTGACCGAGTATCTGGATTGGGGCTTCATGCAAAAGATATTGAATTGATTAAACAAGTGGGCCCAGTGAATAAGAACACAGCAGTGGTTCTGATCGGCGGCAGTATGATGATGGTGGAAGAATGGGAAGACTCCGTTGATGCGATTGTGATGGCCTATTATCCGGGCATGGAAGGCGGTACAGCCATTGCCGAGATTCTCTTTGGGGATATCAATCCAAGCGGTAAGATTCCATATGTTGTACCGAAAAGGGAATCCGACTTGCCTAAGATTACCTGGGATACGGACTCTCAATATTATGATTACTATCATGGTTATACGAAACTAGAGAAAGAAGGAATTGAACCAAGATATCCTTTCGGTTATGGATTGTCTTATACAACGTTTAAGGTTGAACATCTTGAAGTGGACCAGGATGACACACAATTCATGATAGAGTGTGATGTAACGAACACTGGGAATCGTTATGGGGAAGAAGTGATTCAACTGTATGTAGGCTTTAGGAATTCTTCTGTCGATCGTCCAGTTAAGATATTACGGGGTTTTAAACGGACAAAACTAATGCCGGGACAAACAGAGCGTATACGGATTACTTGCAATAAAGAAGAGCTTTGCTGGTATAACGAGGAAACGGGGTCAATGGAATTTGAACATATGGAATATGACCTATTCGTTGGGACAAGTTCAGATGCTAAGGATTTGATTAGCAAGGCTATGATCATGTAGAGACAAGAAAAGATCATTTGGGGATGGTTATTTTTATTTCATAATCAACCATGCCCCTTGTCGGTAGTTACTGAAAGCGATAACATTTGGAAAGCAGTCGATAAGAATTTTAACTAAATGAAAAGAGAAAGGAGGTGAAACATTCTTTTTCAACACTTTGTTGGTCCGGTAAATAAAGATTAATATTCTTTGAGTTCCCACTACATTTTATCTATATATAATTGATTGAAAAAAGGGAGGATTATAATGAATACGAACCTTGCTGAGAAAAAAATAGTCGTTTTATCAGATAAAATTAGAATGAAAGAAAAGGTCGGCTATGCGACGGGGGATTTAGCCTGTAACTTCATTTATCAAACCGTAAGTACATATCTATTATTTTTCTATACAGACGTTTTTGGAATCACGGCTGCAGCCGCTGGATTAATGTTCCTGATTGTTCGATTGATTGATGCGGTTCTAGATCCATTTATAGGAGCGGTAGTAGATAAAACCAAGTCGAAATACGGAAGATATCGTCCCTATCTTTTATACGGTGCATTTCCATTCGCGGGTGTAGCGATTCTCTGTTTTACCACTCCAGGATTTTCTGATCCTATGAAACTCGTTTATGCGTATGCTACCTATATTTTATTATCGATTACGTATTCAGTGGTAAACATTCCTTATACAGCACTTACTTCAGTCATTACTCAAGATAACAAAGAAATTGTCAGCTTGACTTCAGTCCGGATCATGTTCGCAAATATTGGCGGTGTGGCGGTTTCTTTCGGTGTACCGCTTTTAGCTGGAATCTTCACAAACATGACTGGCGGTACAGGCTCTGGATGGCAAATTACCATGTCAATGATGGGAATTTTGGGAGCGCTTTTGTTAATGTACAGCTTCTATAATACAAAAGAACGCGTTCAGCTTAATTATTCAAAAGAAGCAGAAATTAACTTTAAAGATATCTGGGTTCAATTAAAAACAAATCGTCCACTAGTAATCGTATGCTTTTTCTTTATTCTTAACTTTGGGGTAAACTCCATTGTGAACTCTGTTGGTATTTATTATGTCACTTATAATGTTGCAAAACCGGAATTAGTAAAATGGTATGGTTTAATGGGAACGCTTCCTGCTTTCATCGCGATGCCATTAATGCCATTGATTTATAAATGGATGGGGAAGAAAAAACTATTATTTACCTCTCTATCTTTAAAGGCACTCGGTTTATTGGCCCTATTCATTATTCCGCCAACCATGGTTCCACTTGTATTTGCAGGACGTTTTATTGCGGCACTCGGTACCATCATGGCAGGTGCCTTTACATGGGCATTGGTTCCTGAAACCATTGATTATGGCGAGTATAAGACGGGTAAACGTGCAAGCGGCGTCATCTATGCATTAATTGGCTTCTTTTTCAAGTTCGGTATGGCAATCGGAGGAATTGTTCCAGGGTTGATTTTGGCCAACTTCGGTTATGTGGCCAATCAGGCTCAAACGCCAGAAGCATTAAACGGGATTTTAATGACCATGACCGCAATTCCTGCCGTATTTGTAATCATTGAACTTGCGGCCATCTACTTCTATAACTTTGATGAAAAAGAACATAAACGAATTCTTAATGTTTTAAAAACGAGAGCGTGACCAGAAAATAGGTACCCTTACTTTTGTAAGCGGTACCTGTTTTTTGTCAATTATGATGATAATGTTAGGATTAACTTAGTCTTCAAACGTTTTACTATTCTCTTTCTCTATTTTGTTCATTCAAACTTTTCCTGAATGTCAGTTCTTCCCTATATTTATTTAAACAAGTTTTACAAATACAATGTTTTCTTCTGCTTTCTGGGGGAACTAATTCAAAGATTTCATTAGGGAATATTTCTTTGTCACACCAGCAGTTACCGTGTTCTTCAGCACCCATCATACAC
>NZ_JBALPZ010000229.1:0-1948 GCF_036965645.1 Neobacillus drentensis | reverse complement strand
ACGGAATTGTTTTCCGGTTAGCCTAGTGAGCAATCCGTGAGCATTTTGTGAGCAATTGTGAACAGAAAATAAAGCTCTTATCTGTTTGTATATCCTATTATTGACGGTGCTAGTATCAGCAGCGTCTTTTTTTTTTATAAACCTTCTCAGGCTTCATATATGTGCTTTAGAGTGATTTTAGAATAAGGAATGTATTTGTACCTGAAATAGAATTAAACGACTGAAATCAATGAATAGACTACTCAGCATAAAAATAAGAGCCACTGTTATAGTTGGCTCTTTTGTTATTCATCTTTAACATAAACAATTACTTCTTCAATAGGACAATCTAACACACGACAAATATTATCTATAACTTGCATAGAGACATATTCATCTTTACTGATTTTTGCAACTGTAGCAGAGGATACTTCAATTAGTTTTTGTAGATCAGTTTTAGAAATTTTTCGTTTGTGTAAGGTAGACATCAAAGGTGCGTAAGAAATCATATCTTTCTCTCCCTTAGTATAAAAAGATTATCTTTACTTCATTTTAACATATCTTTAGAAAAGTAAAAATTATTTATTGACTTCTGATTCTGCTAACCATAACATCTTTAGAAAGTTAAAGATTTCATAACAAAACTAAAGGAGGTATTTACTAAAATGAAATCGATTAGAGTTGCAGCAAATCATCTAGATGGTTACACAGTAATAATTGGCTACTTAATAGATGAGGAGAATGCAATTGTTTTTGAAAACAATCAAGTTTGGCTAACAAGGGTAAAAGAAACAGATAACGACCTTTATGAATCCATAACTAACATGTCTTTGCTTGGGAAAATTCCGAAATTCAACTATTCATTAGAAGATTACTTAAAAAGACTAGTTAAACATCTTAAGAATACTTCAATGTTCAGTTACATCGTCCAGAAACACTTTTATGATGACCAAGATATAAATTTTAATATAACAAACATTTAAAATAAATGGCTCTCTTCGGGGAGCTAACTAAAGGGAGAGGTTACATAATGTCAAATTTACAAACTGTTGAAAAGCAAAAATTCGAGGTTTTCACTACGATTCAGGTTCCAGTATCAATCAGCATTGAAGCAGAAAGCTATGAAGAAGCAGAAGTTTTAGCAAGTTTACAATTACATGCACATGCTATTCATCAGATCATGATGACTTTAATCAATCACAAAGGGGAAGTAGTAATTCCTACTATCCATAACTGGGAAACTGATTCATTCGAGGTTATAGAACAGGATTAATATCGGGGAGTCATTTCTCCCCTTTTTGGGGAACCAAGGGAGATAATCATGTTAGTAAGTCTTGATTCATACAAGATGGAAAAACAGTATGAAGATTATTATTCAAAGTTGGCGACATCGTGCTCCCTACATACCAGCAAACACAGCATTGATTTCCGTAAGGAGTACACTTTAGCCTACATTAAATTGTTAACTGATCAAATAAATAAGGGAAATTAAGATTATGACAATATTTTTTGCTTTCTTCTAAATCTTTACATTTGTCTTAGGGCTTTATTTTGGAATGGATTCTAAAAATGAGTTATCTGATTCAAAGGGAGGAATGGAGTAGGTGATGAAGAAGGATATTACTCACCGCATAGCATATTACACTAAAAAAATTGCTGAAAAAGGATCAATTCATCCTTCTAAGAAACAACCTAGAGCTTACACATATCGTAGTCAACGATTGATGGCTTATAAAAGGATCATGCATGAATTAATTGCAAAAAAAGAGACTCCCTAACAAAATAGAAGTCCAAAGTGTAGTGATTTATTAAAAGGGGGTTAATTATTTTTATTATATTCACCTTTAGAATTGTTAAAAAGAGGAAATAGAACCATAGATTGCTAGTCTAAATTATCTAAAAATTTTTTAAAAAGACTCTTGACACAAAATTTCTAATTTTTAAAGAAAATTTGATTACAGTATTAATC
>NZ_JBALPZ010000228.1:865-4492 GCF_036965645.1 Neobacillus drentensis | reverse complement strand
TTAAAGTATTAAGTAATCTGACATTTTTGTTTATGACTCTTACTTATCATGATATAAATGATATAATTATTTTATCAATACATATAATGATATAAATTGTTATAAGAGAGGGTGAGTGCGACTGCGTACTCTAAGCAGAATCTTAATACTCTCAGTTGTTTTCCTAACAATTGGATTTTACATTAGTATAAATGAAAAAAATGATGATAGTAAGGTACTGATTAAGGAAGATCACACTTCAGAGATGAAACAATCTACTCCTCAAGATGCTAATCAGACAGATGGAAGTCAAACACCATTGGATAAACCAAAGGAAGGTTTAGCTTTACTGATTGGACAAGACGTTACCAATCTCGAGAAAGAATTTGGAACACCGATGAGAGTAGACGAATCTATGTATGGCTTTCAATGGTATATCTATAATCAGAGCTATAACCACTACTTACAAGTAGGGGTTGAAAATAAGCGAGTTGTAACTATTTTTGCACTTGGGGAAAGTTTAAATGTAGCTCCTTTTGAAATTGGTCAGCCAGTCGAAGAGATATTTAATACACAATTTTTTGATACGAATATAAATTTAAAATTAAATGGAAATACATATCGTTTCGAATTGAATGATACGGATTTGAATCTTCGTCCAATGGTAAAAATGGGTGATATATTTGTCCAATTGTACATTGATAAGTTTACTGGTAATCTTTCAAGTGTGCGTTTTCTCGACGCAGAAACCTTAGTCAAACAGCGTCCATATGAACTTGTTTATCGAGGTCAGCTCATCAAACCACCAGTTCTGAATGAAGATATGATGAAGTTAGTGGAGCAAAGTACAGAACAGGAAATTTTTGATATCACCAATGCTTTAAGAGAGAGGCACAAAGTAAAACCATTAATATGGGACGAAAAGACTTCTGAAGCTGCCTTTGAACATAGCAGGGATATGGCTCAAAACAATGACTTTTCTCATATTTCTAAGAAATATGGTGATTTGGCCAATCGCCTAAAAACGGCAAAAGTTACCTATCAAACCGCCGGTGAAAATATCGCTGCAAATTATACCGATGGACCTGCAGTAGTGGAAGGATGGCTAAACAGTAAAGGACATCGTGATTCATTATTAAATAAACAATATTCTCATCTTGGTGTGGGTGTTTATGAAAAGTATTATACACAAAACTTTATCCGTAAAACGGACGATAAGTAAAAAAAGGTGACCTAGTCACCTTTTTTCAATTACCCATGTATTAAATAAAAAACGGTTACCTTCCCAGCTTCCATATAAGCGAACCGTTTCACCCACCGCAAAAGTGTCTTTTTCTATGTCGGGTGTTAGGGGAATCGTTTTTACTGCTGTAATAACCCTGGTGGAGGTTTGAAGCATAATGCTTTGCACAAAAATGTAACGGTGGTAATAGAACCGCTGTTTTTCTTCGGTAATAGCTGTTATTTCACCTGTTACGACAGCTTCTTGACGTACATTCCCGGTTTCAAGCCACTTTTTATCATTTTCTATTCTTTCTTTCCTTGTCAGCCAAAAAAAGTACAGACATATAATCGGGATTAATATGGCGGTAACCATCTCGATTAAAACGCCTCCTACACTTTCTTAATCATAAAAAAGGTACCAGTGGCATAGGCAATTTTTTTTCCATCGCTGCGGAACGCCTCGCCTGATATGACCATTGTTTTGGTTCCTTTATGAATAACTTTGGCTTTGCAGCGAAGTGCTTCACCAATCCCAGGCGCAATATAATGAATGTTTAATTGATTTGTTACGGCACCGTGTCCTTCTGGCATCAAGCGATTGGCTAATACACCCATAGATGTATCGAGCACCGTTGCTGTAATTCCTCCATGAACGATGTTAAGGTTGTTATAAATAACGGGACTGATGGGGATCGTAATCTCACAAGAATGTTCGCTGAAGCTTGTTTCCATGTGCAAGATACCATCAATATAAGTTCGTCGATTTCGTTTAACCTTATTTTGGACACCTTCGAGAAGCTGCTTCATAACGCTAAGGTCTTCCTCAGACCCATTTTCAAGACAGAATTCTAATAAATCGCGTAATTCTTCCTTCATGCTTTTACCTCTTTCATAACTTATCTCTTGCCATCTTACCACTTTGGAGAAGATTAATAAATTAATAAACAGTTTTCGTTTCACATTTCGTCATCTTATACATAATGTATTATTGGCTATTAATATGGGCAGAGGTGAGATTCAAATGACGCAAAAGAAATTGCATCCTTCCGTGCTCCAATTTAAAGAATTTGTAAAGAACAATCCGAAAATTATTAAGGAAGTTCGGAGTGGAAAGGTGACCTGGCAGGAATTATATGAGGATTGGTATTTGTTGGGGGAAGAGGATAAACGCTGGGAATCGATAGGTTCTGATAAGGAATCAGAATCTAAAACAGAGCAAGAGTCTAAAAGTGATTGGGTATCTAGTATCATGGGAATGGTAAAAAAAATGGACCCAAATCAAATGCAAAGCCATATCAATAACTTAAGTCAAGCATTAGGGGCTATCCAAGGCGTTATATCCCAATTTCAAGGTGGTAATGTTAACTCTGCTTCTGGTCCATTAAAGCCGCAAGAAGGGCCAAAGCATCCATTTGTTTTTCGAAAAGACTAAAAAATGAAAGGGACCAATAACCGATGCGAAAAGATGTACTAGATTATTTAGAACGTCAAAAGGATTTAAAGCAATTTATTCGAGAACAGCCTCAATGGTACCGTAAGCTTACAAGAAATCCTTATGATATACAAGCACTTGAAATAGCTTCGTTGCACTATTATAAAAAGACAATTCCCCATCAAGTAGAGAAATTTTCAAATAGTGTTCAAATGGCCTCAATGATGTATCACATGTTTCAGGCTATGAAAACACAAAATTAACCAAAAGACCACAGTGTTCATTTGTGGCCTTTTTTATGCTCTCACTTTTATTGTCTTATACTTGGATGCTGATGTATCTATTCTAGGCAGTACGGGTTAAACAATTGATGGTAAATATCCCTAGGCAGTACGGGTTAAACAATTGATGGTAAATATCCCTAGGCAGCAGGAATTTTCGCTTTCATCTTGTATATATGTTAAAATAACAATTGGAGGTGGGCAAAAAATGCTTGCTACTTTAGAAAGAATTGAACTATTAGAATATGCGGAAGACTTAGCTAAAATGGTATTAAAGTCTGATATTGCAGAACAATATCAAACTTGTTTATATAAAATGCAAACGAATAAAGAAACGCAGCTCAAAATTAAACGATTTGCCAGCTTGAAAGAACTTTATGAGGAAGTTCAGCGGTTTGGCAAATACCATCCAGATTATAAAAGAGTGATGATGCAAATCCGTGAAGCGAAACGTGAAATGGATTTGGACCCGCTTGTTGCAGAATTCAAACTGGCTGAAAATGATTTGCAAACTCTATTGGATGAGATCAGTCAAAATATTGGGGGAGCAGTATCACAACATATCAAGGTGCCTACAGGTAACCCCTTCTTTGAAACAGGTCATAGCTGTGGCACCGGTGGAAGCTGCGGTTGCAGTTAAAAAAATCAGCTTTTAGATAGGCTGTGTTAAAGGTTAGATTGGAGCGGAAGGCGCTCGACTCCTGCGGGAGT
>NZ_JBALPZ010000228.1:0-847 GCF_036965645.1 Neobacillus drentensis | reverse complement strand
ACATCCAAGATTAACACAGGCTTTAAATAAGTTATTGATTTATTTTCCCTTAAGCCGCCACAGCAGAACATAAAAAGAGCTAAAGTTTGAATTGAAATAGAAGGTTTTGATGTGCTAGACTTATTTAAAATGATGGTTTTGCTGAAGGGGAATATACAATGTTTGTTCAAAGACAAGGATTAGTTGTTTGGCTGTACTCTTTAAAACAGGCAAAAATGCTAAGGCGTTTCGGAAATGTTCATTATGTGTCGAAAAAGTTAAAATATGTTGTGTTGTATTGTAATCAGGAAGAAGTAGAAGGAATTATGGAGAAATTAAATTCTTTTTCTTTTGTGAAGAAAGTAGAACCATCATATAAACCATTCTTGAGGATGGAGTATGAGAATTCTGCCCCGGATAAAGCCAAGGAATATGATTATAAAATGGGAATATAAAAGGTGAGGGATAACCCTCACCTTTTCTGATTGTCTTGCTCCAGCGGCTGCACTTTTCTTATTGTAATGGTAAAAGGTAATGGTTTAATCTTAAGATTCCGATAAGATGCTGGTAGAAAAGTTCTTTCTCATTAAAGATGACCGATGGTTTTACTGATAGTTGGATAATTTGTTTTCCCAGTGACTCCGCAGTTTGGGCAAACAAGTCAAACCTTTTATTTGGCAATATGTTTGGATTTGGAATGCCTTCCCGACAAATATATAGTGCTTGAAAATTCCCTGGGTCTGTTGGTTTTAATATAACCACTAAGGAGGTCATTTCCCTGCTATCGATCTTCGTGTGCAATGCCATCATATGCTGCAGGCGGTGTACATTTGATTTCGCAAGTTCCAGCAGCTCATAAATATCTGAA
>NZ_JBALPZ010000227.1:1760-1891 GCF_036965645.1 Neobacillus drentensis | reverse complement strand
CCTTCATCACCCTTATGAAGGACACTTCTCCTTCTGACTCGAACCGTTTTGTCCTTCATCACCCTTATGAAGGACACTCCCCCCTCTGCCTCGAACCGTTTTGTCCTTCATTCGCCTTTTGAAGGACACTT
>NZ_JBALPZ010000227.1:0-1634 GCF_036965645.1 Neobacillus drentensis | reverse complement strand
TGTCCTTCATCCGCCTTTTAAAAGACAATCCTCAGTTCAACTGTAACCGCTGCCTTTAGAAACAAAAAAAAGACAGAGTGCCATCTGCATCTCTGTCTCCTCCAACTATTATATTAAGCTGCTAAATCAGTTTCATCATTAAGTTTATGACCTTCCCATTTTGAGACCACAACGGCAGCAAGGGAGTTACCAACGATATTAACACATGTACGAGCCATATCGAGTAGACGGTCAATCCCAGCGATAAACGCAAGACCTTCAACCGGAATACCGACGCTTCCTAATGTTGCAAGAAGAACCACGAAAGAGACCCCTGGAACACCCGCGATTCCTTTAGACGTTACCATCAAGACAAGAACAAGCGTGATTTGGTGCGTAATGCTCAAGTGAATTCCGTACATTTGTGCAATGAACAATGCCGCAATCGCTTGGTAAAGCGTAGAGCCATCAAGGTTAAACGAATAACCAGTTGGAATAACGAAAGAAGTAATCGCCTTCGGACAGCCGATCTTCTCCATCTTTTCCATGATTTTCGGAAGAACAGCCTCCGAGCTCGCTGTAGAATAACCAAGTAATAACTCGTCTTTTAAATAAGCTAAGAATTTAAAAATATTAACTCCAGCAATCTTTGCAGTAATACCTAGGACAACCAAAATAAAGAAGATCATTGCTCCATAAACAACGATAACTAATTTTCCTAATGGAATAAGCGATGCCAAACCGAATTTTGAAACCGTCACACCAATTAGCGCAAAAACGCCAAACGGAGCGAATTTCATCACTTGGTTCGTTACCCAGAACATTGCATCGGCAGTACCTTTAAAGAAATTGATAATCGGTGTACCTTTTTCTCCAATAGCAGCGACACCAAGTCCGAACATAACGGAGAAGAAAATGATCGCTAGCATATCACCATTCGCTAACGCCTGAATGATGTTGGTTGGAACGATATTAACAAACGTATCGGCCATCGAATGAGATTCAGTTGTTTTTGCTGTTTCCACATACGTATTAATATCTGTTTTAGCTAAGTGTGAACGGTCAACACCAGTTCCAGGATGGAACACATTAGCAAATAGTAAACCTAGCACAATGGCAATGGTCGTAATAATTTCAAAATATAAAAGGGTTTTGCCGCCTAGTTTTCCAAGCGATTTCATATCGCCCGTACCGGCAACTCCAACAATAATACTTGAGATAACAATTGGGACAACGATCATTTTGATTAAGCGAATGAAGATATCACCAATCGGCTGAAGATAATCTGCTATATGAGTGTTACCGTAAAAGATAGCGCCTACGATAATACCTAGTGCTAAACCA
This sequence comes from Neobacillus drentensis, assembly GCF_036965645.1. Taxonomy (GTDB): domain Bacteria; phylum Bacillota; class Bacilli; order Bacillales; family Cytobacillaceae; genus Neobacillus; species Neobacillus drentensis_D. Next base: position 311 of record NZ_JBALPZ010000227.1, on the reverse strand, counting down.
ATGAAAATTTGCCATGCAAGACTTATTCTTTTCATAACCTCTCCCCTTCTTTCTTCTATCTTATTTTACTATATGAACAAATACAGAAATTAAGTTTAATCAATATCATATCACGATATCACAATATAATTCTAGACATTTTTTTCGACATACACAACACTGTAAATAATGGCATTACTTATTTTTATATGATTTTAATACTATTGTAATAGTATTAAATCCCTGTGAATAAAGTAACAATCAGGTATTTCAGGATATTTATAATGGTTATTTATTCCTATGTTAATAATATTTTCAAGTGTTTATAAAAT
>NZ_JBALPZ010000226.1:0-7139 GCF_036965645.1 Neobacillus drentensis | reverse complement strand
GAGAAAGAAGGAGTATGGCTATTGCATGTCAAAGACTGCTTAAAACATGCAATTAACGATTTTACAAAATCAATTAAAAGAATATGGGATCAAGGTTTTAGCATTCCATCCGGGTTATGTCAGGTCATATATTTTTGGTGAATTCAATCCGGATGCAACAATTGATGCAAGCGAATCCGCAACTGGAATTATGAACCAAATACTAAAGTCACCGGCGATGGAAGAACATATGTTCATTGATTATCAAGGGAATCAAATGAACTGGTAAGGAGAAATAGATTATAGAACAAAATGGTAACGGTTACATGAACAAATCTAGTATTTTAATCAACTTACTTTCTTATTAAAGGAGATGTTGGGATGTTTACTGGGAGGGTTTTATCTCAAAATGATATTGAGCAATTCATAGAATTGGGATGGGTTAAAGTTCCCCAAGCTTTTGAGCGAGAGGCCGCATTAAAGGCCCAGAATTTCTTGTGGAAACAATTAGAAAAAAGAGGGGTTGAAAGATTGGATCGAACAACCTGGACTGAGCCCATGCTCCGATTGAATGAAAATTACGATACGGAGGAGTTCCGTCCGTGCGATAGTGAAAGACTCTCCGATGCCATAGAGGATTTAGTAGGAACAGGTCGTTGGGTTGGCCGAGGGATACCAAATCGTTGGGGATGATGGCCTGTTAATTTTTCGGAAGATTCCCATCTGGAATGGAACGTTCCAACTAATGGATGGCATTGGGATGGAATCCATTTTAACCATCACGTAGATAGCCCTGATCAAGGTCTGCTTTGTTTATGTATTTTTTCGGATATTGGCCCCCGGGGTGGCGGGACATTAGTGGCAGAGGGCTCACATAAAGTGATAGCCCGATACTTGGCTGAGCAGCAAAATGGTGTAACTCTCGAGGATGGAATCCAAGATGTGAACAAAGCTCATCAATGGTTTGGCATGCTTACAGGTCAAGAAGGGACAAACTCTTCTTTAGGCAAGGATACAAACCGAATTGATTACTTTATGAATCAAACCGTTAAGGTTGATGGGGCACACCTTAAAGTAGTGGAAACGACTGCAGAAGCAGGTGATGTCTACCTTTGTCATCCTTTTCTCTATCATGCCTCTTCTCAAAATCATTCAGGAATTCCACGTTTTATGTGCAACCGGACAACTCCGTTAAGGGAGAGATTAAACTTACGAAGAAGAAATGAGACAGACTATTCACCTCTAGAATTTAGTATTCGGAAGGCTTTGTAACCTCAGGAAAAAGCCCGATTATGAGGTATCCTAACCATTTAATCGGGCTATTTTTCCATATAAGATTTATCCCCTTTTTAATTAGGCATTCAATTTGAATGAAAAGACAATGAGACTGTTAACTAAAGTAACAGTCTCTTTAATATCAGTTAATAAAAAACTGATTTTATTGATGTTCATTGAGAGGAAAAAGTTTAATTCTTACTAATTGCTATTCTAGGAGAAAATGGAATGACAGCATCCATCTTAACTGCTAACGGTACAACCCCATCAACTGCACTTGTACAGCCAACGAGACGGTTAGACGCTGCTACCGTTCTTTGTCTCTTTTTCATGGTTTCCTTCCTCTGTTCTCCAAGTGTCCCCCTATCGATCTGGAGATCACCTAAGTAAGGTTTCAATTCACCATTTGTAAAACTCTCAGCATCAAGTAATTCAATGCATTTTGCGCGGAAACGCAGGTGTAATAAGTCTCCCTGTTTAAGGTATAACACCCCTCCGCCATTATAGGCTTCAGGAGTCATATGGCCTATTGCTGCCCCGTAAGTAACTCCAGAATATCGGCCATCACTAATTAGAGTAGCTAAACGTTTTAGTTGGCGATTTGCATTAATATGCTGCATCGGATTGAACATCTCAGGCATTCCAAATGCCTCAGGGCCTTGACCAGCGACAATGATGGTAAGTTTTAAACTTTGATCTTTTACCATTCGGTTAAATAATTGTTGATAGGATAAGGCTTCTGCTTCTGCATAACTATCTGGTTGGTTATGCTTCCACATGTGCAGCAAGTGCTCTTCGGAAAATGCTTGCTGATCTCTTAATTCGTCCAATAATTGGTCATTTAATAATTGTTTATTTGCCTCTTCTTCATTTTCAAAATAAAGAACAAACGAAACTTTTTCATCAAACTGATCTAATTGATAGGTAGTCATCCCACTAATTTTAACAACAGCGCTTTCAAAAAAGTTCCCTCGTAACACATCGACTCCACTGAACTTTCTAAGGGGCTTACTTTGGATGATAGGATTGTTCTTAACTCCATCTGCACTTAATCCTTCCGTGTTACTCAGCCTTTCCTTCCAAGTTTGGCCAGTGACAGTTAAAGCATCGACATCCATCGGAACTCCATTTCGAATTAATTCATAAAAAAGAGTCTCCATTCCTCTAATTTGACCAGTACAGCATTGTTCTGCGAGAACGAAAATATCCCTGCCTTCTGTAAGACTATAATGAAATAAATCTGGTATTGGATAAGATTGATGAATTTTCTCAATATCCCAAAGACTGAAGTCATATCCAGCATAGACCATTGCCCCAACAATGTGCATCATTAAGTTGGTGGACCCGCCGCCAGAGCTATGAATCCGGATGGCATTTGCAATATTAGCACCGACCAACTCAGCCACACTGCATTCCGGGCGATTTGCTATCATAAATAAGGATTCAATGGCTGGTTTTAGCTGATCTGAAGTGGGTGGTTCTGTTAACAATTCCAGTTTAGGATGAACTAATCCAAAACCTGCCATCAAATCTCTTGAACTATTGCCCGTTCCATGGAAGGCACATATTCCCCCTGCCGAGTCACATGTATTAATCGCAAGCCTCTTTTCATAATTCTTATGCTGCTCGTGAGTAATGATCCCTTTCTCAACAGCTCGAGCTAGAACACCTTGAAATTGAGTATTTGATGTACATTGTAGGATAAAACTTAACGCATCATTAAGATCGTCGGCAATATTCTGTTCACCCATTAACGATGCTCTGTCAGCAACATCTTTTAATTCCACTTGTAAATCCTGCGGAATTTCCCCTCCCTTTAAAACGTGAGAAGGTGCAAACGTTGCAAATACTGGTGCTTCACCACGGTAGCGCCGGACACGATCCAATAAAGCTAAACCACTTAATACCCCTAACGGCTGCTTATCGCACCCTTGAATAACAAAAGCCCCATGATAAGAATGCGCTTCCATTTGATTGACGACAATCTCAGCAATGGCATTACGGCTTTGCAGTGAATAAGACATCCCCATATTACTTTGGGCTGTACCGTCACACATCACGGGTGTACTAAAATAAAACGGAACCCCGCCTTCTTCCCAAATTTTTAAAGCTGCCCGGGAAACGGTTTCTAGATCCAAAATATGGGCAGGATGGTCGGCGGAGCCGCCAATAATTGCGATACGAGGTGCATTCTCTTCTAAACGGTTATATATTTCCCCTAATGTCCAATCAGATTTTGTCCCTTGATAAGAATCTCCTAGAACCTTTTTGGCCCTATCCAATAGTCCTGCTACTGTAATCGGTTCATTTGCCTTCCCTTGCACATTTTCCCTATAAGGGTTAATTGGATTGTTAATTCTTGACTTTTTATCATTTACATTTCTGGTCATATATAAGGCCTCCTGCTCCACTATAATTTTCATTAAAACACTAGAATCCTTTTCTAGAAATCTATAATTTATAAAAGGAAACCATACTATATGGATACTCTCCACCTATGTACAGTCCCCCTTCATAACCTAATTTTCTTTTTTCATTAAGGCTTTACAAATACTGTTTTAATGGATGTGTAAAACTCTATCGCAGCAGTTCCTTGTTCTCGTGCACCGGAACTGGATGCTTTCATACCGCCAAATGGGGCTTGTAATTCAACTCCTGCTGTTTCATAATTTACACGAACAAGCCCTGCCTCACTTGCCTCGATAAATTGAAATGCATTCCCAATGTTTTTCGTGAATATTGATGCACTTAAGCCATATGGAATGTCATTTGCCAATTCGATTGCTTCCTCAATTGTTTTAACTTTTATTAAGGCTAATACCGGACCAAAAATTTCTTCTTGCCCAATTGTCATGTCAGATTTAACCTCATCAAAAATGGTCGGCTCTACAAAATACCCATCCTGCAGTTCAATATCTGATGGCCTGTTACCCCCAACTAGAACGGTTGCGCCTTCTTCTTTTCCTTTTTCAATATAGGAAAGAACAGTGTTTAACTGTGATTCATTCACACATGGTCCCATCCAGGTCCCTTCCTCAAGGCCATCGCCAACCTTTAATTCTCTTGTTCTATCAACTAATCTTTTTTTGAATTCTTCATATATTCCTTCTTGTACAATGACACGGCTAGTTGCGGTACATTTTTGACCTGTGGATCTTAGTCCTCCGCTTATAGTCGCTTCCACTGCCTCCTCAAGGTCGGCATCATCTGCAATAATAATCGGATTTTTCCCGCCCATTTCCAATTGATATTTTGCGCCACGTTCAATTGCCCCAAATGCCACTCTTTTACCGGTAGAATTGGAACCTGTAAAGGAGATTCCGTTTATTTGAGGATGATCAATGATGCGCTGTCCAACTACTGAACCTTTCCCCGTCACCATATTGACTACACCTGAGGGCAAGCCGGCTTGCTCCATACATTCGATTACTTTAGCACAAGTGACGGAAGCCTCCTGTGCAGGCTTAATTACAACGGTATTCCCATAAATTAAAGCCGGTGCCATTTTCCACAAAGGAATCGCAACCGGAAAATTCCATGGAGTAATAATTCCCACAACACCTAAGGGTACACGAGTTGTATACATTAACGCCTTGCTATCTGTTGCAGGTATCACATCGCCTGTTTTCCGTAAGCCCTCGCCAGCATAGTATCTTAGAATGGCGATACCGCGTAACGTTTCCCCCTTTGCTTCTGGAAAGGTTTTTCCCATTTCTCTAGTAAGTGTTTCAGCTATTTCATCCAAGCGCTTTTCCATGATATCCGCAGTTTTAAAAAGGAAGTCACCTCTTTGTGCACCAGATAAATTCCGCCATGCTGCCGTTGCACTTTGAGCTGCTGCAATAGCTTTATCTACATCACTTGCTGATGAACTTTGAACGTACCCAACTATTTCATTACGGTGTGCCGGACTATAACTCTTTTCAAGCAAATTGGTAGATGCTGGCACCCATTCTCCGCCTATAAAATTTCCATACGTTTTTACTTCAGTTTGAACTGTCATAGCTACCCTTTCCCTTCTTTTCCTACTTTTATTGACTATATGGTTTCAACTATTTTTACTGCTTGTTTTTTTACCGGATTAACCAATGTACCTATACCCGGAATTTCTATTTCAATAAGATCACCGTCTTGTAAAGTATAATTTTCAGGTGGAACAATGCTTGTTCCTGTTAAAAGTACAGTCCCATTAAACACAATATTATCCTTTACTAGATAGGAGCAAAGTTCTTCATATGTTCTTCGCAAATCACGAGTATGGGCCGTTTCTTCAAATACTTTTTCCTGATTTCGATAGATACGACAGGTAATCTGGAAGCTATAAAAATCATCAACTGTTTCTGCCAAACGAATAGCTGGACCAATCGAGCATGAATTTTTCCATATTTTAGCTTGAGGTAAGTAGAGTGGATTTTCCCCCTCAATATCCCGGCAGCTCAAATCATTTCCAATTGTGAAGCCAAAAATCTCCCCATTCTCATCTAAGACAAGCGCTAATTCAGGTTCTGGAACCTGCCAGCTTGAATCAGTTCTTAAACAGAGGGCTTCGCCTGTTCCTCTAGTTCTTTCTTTAGTGGATTTAAAGAAAATTTCCGGTCTTTTTGCCTCATAAACTTTATCATAGATGGTTGGCTCGGTATGTTTCCCACCTGTAGCTTCATAGTTTCGTTCTTCCCTGCTTCTAAGATAAGTAACCCCAGCAGCCCATACCTCTTGTGCTTCAATTGGTACGAGTAATTGAAGCTGTTCTAACTCTTCCTTCTTAGGCAAGGTACCTTGGATAGCTTGCTGAATGATTTCAACCATCGATACTTTTCTCTGTTTTGCTTCCTGCCTTAGTTCAAGGATGTTTTCAAATGGCAATTCGTAAAGTAAATTCTCATCCGTAATAGCAGCTAATCTCGTTAAACCGTTTTCTTTAAAGAATCGTATAATACGCATACAGTCACCTCTAATTAGTTTTATATTATAAAACTCAGTTCTATAATGTATTCATATGAAAACTCCATTATTAATAATAAGGAGCTTTTGACACATAACCCATTTTTTGAGATATTTCTTCGCCAGTTTGAAGCATCAATGGTATAATTCGTTCCATTTCCTCATCATTTAACCGAGGAGTAGGCATCGAAACACTAAAAGCAGCTATAGCATTGCCTGTATGATTACGAATCGGAAATGCAAGGCAGCAAATACCAGGCTCATTCTCTTCTCGATCATAAGCAAATCCATTTATTCTTATTTCAGCCAATTCATTTAAAAAATCAGTTTTATTTGTAATTGTACTAGGTGTCCTTTGATCAAATACATAGCCATCCATCATTTTATCAATCTCTTCTTGGGAACTTAAAGCGACAAGAAGTTTCCCTACTGCACTGGTATGTATCGGCACTCTCCGTCCAATCCGAGAATATAAAACATTGGCTGAAGTTCCCTCTACTTTATCTATATATAGACCTTCTTTTCCCTCTAAAATGACAAGATGCAGGGTATGACCGGTTTTTTTCGATAAATAAAGTAAGTATTTTTTTGCGATGTTCCGGACATCTAAGTTGGTTATGACAAAATTACCTCTTTCAAGTAACTTCATTCCAAGTTTGTATTTTCCACTCTCCCCATCCTGATCAATATAACCGCTCTTTTTAAGCGTTTTCAATAATGAATGAACTGTACTTTTATTTAGGTTCATACGCTCACTAATTTCGGTTATTTTTAATTCTGTTGAATGTTCATCAAATAAGTCTAAAATTGTCAGTGCTCTTTCAACAGCTTGAATAATTGGCATTACATATCCATCCTTTTTGTTGGTTTCAAGACTTAGATTACCACGTTTCAAGCGTTGAATCTCTTTTTTTATAGATTTTTTTAAAAAAGAAATGCAAATT
>NZ_JBALPZ010000225.1:0-12433 GCF_036965645.1 Neobacillus drentensis | reverse complement strand
TACTTACTCCTTATATACTTGTGAAGTAGGAATCTATTAACTCAGTATTTTTTATTGAATATTAAATCTAATCGTTATTTAATTAATGATTAATTTTCATAATCCACTACAATGACATTGTCTATGAATCCTGCTAATGAAGAAACAAACTCTTGGTGAACGGGATGTGGCAAATAGTTATCAAGCGATGGCTTACTTTCAAAGGTTATGCGTAATCCCAAAGTATAACCCTGTTTATTTTCTATTTCCTCGGTTACGTTAATTCCGGCAGTAAGTTCTGCAATTCCGGGAATTTTCCCTTTGAATGCTCTAAGTTGTTTAAGAAGATTATGTTCCTTATCTAATGAGAGATTTTCATTAAATTTAAAAACAACAATATGTTCGTACATTTTCTCCTCCTTTAAACTAAACTTTAAGAAAAAATTTCTTTTAGAACTATAGGCTGTTTTCAACGATAAGTGTTGATACACTTATCGTTGAAAACTAGTCTATCGGCGATTCCAATAAATGATTACAGAGCTATTGTCCAACAATGTCCAATTCCCTTTCAAAATTCATTTAACTCATCAATAAGCTTTTTTAGTCTGTCTTCAGTTAACTTCGACATTGGATGATATACTAGCTTTTGAATAGGCTCCGCTTTTAACCGGGCTAATTGGCCATGAGGGTTGGAGAAACCATGTACGAAATTTTCGTGGTTTCCTCATTCAAAATCAAGTCAATTAATCTAGTATTTGCCACGTTCATTCCTATAAGTGAAGTGATAATGACCAGACCCTACTATAAGCAACACACCTTGCTCTGTTTGGAAATATCAAAATACCTTCCGCTTTTGTAATAGCTTTCTGTTTTCGCTAACATCTCGAGTTTGGCGAGGATCTCTGCTGTAGTATTTACTGGAACTTCAGCTTCAACGGTTACTTCCTCGTGGGTCATATTACCTGCCGAAAAAGTAAAAAAAGGGTACCTTTCGGGTTACCCCCTTTTAGAACATTAATTGCTTCCACTTATCCATGACAGTTTTTACCATATATATTGATAGCGAATTCAAATAGCGAGCAGCACAACAAATTCTATTTTTCTAAAAAAGAAGACAAGAGCGAAAATCTAGTATTCTAGTTAATTGAAAAGATACTACTTATTTTTTCTCCACTCATCAAGTTGCTTTTGCTTTTCTTTAATAATTTTATCAGCGCCCGCAGCTTTTAATTTTTTTCTAAATTCAGGTAGCATTTTTTCTGGATCTAGAGTACCAGTTCCTATTCCTTTTTCATATTGTTGAACAACGTTACTAACTGCTGCAATTTCAGTTTTTACAGGATCCGGATTAAACATAAACCCAAAGGCAGGTGATCTTTTTCCACTTTCATTGAAAGCCTTCACTTGATCCCAATGATTCGCAGGTAGTCCATCCCAAACCTTCGTAAGGAAGTTATTCCCCATCACCCAGTTGTTACCAACATAACCTGTTTCAGTTTTCCCTTTTGGTAATGTAACAAATCCCTTTTCATTTACTTCATAATGTTTACCTTCTATACCAAGTGTGAGTAAATTCATAATATCTTTATCGGTATACATAAGATTTAAAAACTCAATTGCTTTTTCTGGATTTTGGCTATTTTTTGCTAAGGTCATTAGAATCTGAGGAGAATCTGTGAATTGAACAATGTCCTTAAATCTGACGGCAACTACAGGTTTACCTCCTATCCCATTAGATGCCCCTACTTCTGTACCCGGGGCCAAACCATTAAAGAATCCAAATCCTGTGCCTGCTTTCATAGCATCGGAAGGTAGATCTGTAGATGTTGCTGCATCTTTGCTTATATACCCGGCAAGATACCACTTTCTCATTAGTTTTGCGCCTGCTTCATATGCTGGATGCTCATATTCATTAATTACCTTAAAATCCCCCTTCGTCATATCTAAGGCTCCTACAGTTCCTCCTAGTTTATCAAAGTAAGAATAGGTATAGGCTAAAATTGGTAAAGTCCCACCAATACCTCCAACAATAGGAGTGACAGTTGGTTCATTCTTTTTAATCACTTTAAACACTTCTTCAAGATCTTCCAAAGTCTTGACATTTGATAAATTTATATGATATTTATCAACAAAATCTTTTGTCATTAAAAAGCCATATTGCTGTGACCATTCTTTCATACTTGGTACCCCATAAACTTTTCCATCAACTTTAGCAGCTTCAAGTATCTCAGAAGGAACAGCTTTCAATATCCCTTTTCCATGAGATTTCAATAAATCATCTAAAGGCATAATTTGTCCTTTCACCGCTTTTGTGGCAAAGTCAGGACCAGTAAAAAGTAAATCTAATTTTTCATTACCCGTTAACATTAAATTTGATTGCTGATTCCATGCCCCATAGTTAATAGGTACTAATGTAACTGTAGCATTGATCTTCTTCTTGGCAATTTTATTAATTTTGTCTTGAACCATTTTAAGATCTTCTACATTACCGAATGATTGATAGGCCATCACAACATTGTATGGTTTTCCATCTTTAGAGTTAGAGCTTGAACCCGAAGATTCTTTACTTTTGCTACAACCTGCAAGGGCAGTTGATAGAACTAAAAAAGTTAATAAAAATACTGCTAATACCCTGAATCTCTTAGACATTTTTATCCCCCCATTTTACTTTAATAATTTCATTAAATCATTATCGTGATACTATTTTTTTATTGTAGGTCACCCCCTTTCCGGTAATTAGTAACACGAATAATGTTTCCATTATTCATAATCTTCCAATTTCCATTCACCTATCCAATCTAAATAAGCCATTTCACCATCAAATCTTATTGGAAGCCATACATAACCTACTATAAAGGTATCAACATTTAAATTGTCAAAACCGTTGATTCCTGAGTTCCTTCTTTTTTCATAATTTTCATCCAGCATTACAAACTTACCTGTTTTTTCATTAAAAATAATATGTGGTCTGTCCATAAACTGACTAGGATGCAGTGGAGAATTTTCGTCTTCTACATTTGGAGGTATGATGATTCCTTTATCCTCCCAGTTATACAAATCTTTTGATGAGTAGCATCTTACTCCCCAATGCCAAATTCCACTTCCAGCTTTCGTCTTTTCTTTATTTTCTCCATACCAATAAAAAGTATCTCCGACAGTTATGATGGATCTGCGCCTGAATACGCTTTCCATCTGTATCTAGCCAGGTCTGCCCTGGTCGAATTGATTTATAGTGCATTAAAATCTCTTCTTTCATTAGAATGAAATCATTCGTGCTTAATCTATTAAATGTCCTTTTAATCGTTGTAACTGTTTACAATAATGTTTAGCATTTCCTTTCTCATCCTTTTACTCCAGCATTCTCGACAGACAATTTGACTGTTCTATTAAAAACGTAGTTGCTAATCCACATTAGTATATAAGAAGTTAAACTCCCACTGAAAAAAGGAAGAAGTCCTGGCAATTTTAAATAGATAAAACCAAGGAATCCAGTTAAAGTTGCCATGCAAAGCGTCGGTATTGGATTTACGACCATTAAGATAAAGGCATTTTTAATCCCTTCTCCCAAGTGGACATCAAAATGGGAGAACACCGGAAAAATATATAAAGAAGTAAGTAGAAAGATGAAAATGACAATGGTATTTGGAATATAAAGCAATTTAAATGTTGGTACTGTGGTTGCCTCCACAATTGTGATGTTTGAATACGTCAAGAATCCCAATGAACATATTACAAGTCCTAATAAATTAGCTTTCACAAATTCTTTTTTATAGGTAATCCAAAAACTTTTAAATACTGGGATATCATGCTGCTTCAATATCCATTTGCGAACAACTGCAAACATGGCAATTGTAGAGGGAAAAAAGCCAAAAACAACAAGTCCGAAGATAGTAAATAAGATCCACAGAATATTCACATAAGCAAACCTCAGAATCCATTCCGAAATACTATAAAATCCCCGCATAAAACCATCCATCTGTTATGTCCCCTTTGCTTTGTACTCAGGTATTTTAGTAGATATCTTATTTTGTGAAAGGGGGAGCCCATTGCTTAGACATGGGCCTCTTCTCCAAATTTAACAAATTGAATCAACCTTTTACCGATCCTAATGCAATCCCTTTTACAAGGTATTTTTGGAAAAATGGATAAGCAATTAAGATAGGCAGTACACCGACTAAAGCAATTGCCATACGCACAGCGGTGGTAGGAACTTGCACAGTTGCCTGGCTACTGTTTGTGCCCAAATTGTTGCTTGCCAAAAACTGAATGTCTGACAACATTCGGTTTAAAATGTTTTGGATACTGAATAGCGATGGTTCAGTGATATAGATAAGTCCATTAAACCAATCATTCCAATAAGTAATCGATTGAAGTAACCCAATCGTTGCCAGAATAGGCAATGATAGTGGCAAAATAATTGAAAAAAATGTTCTAAATTCACCTGCACCATCTATTCTTGCCGATTCAATTACCGGCTCCGGAATGGACGTTATAAAAAATGTCCTCATTAATAATACGTTAAATCCATTCATTAATAAGCCCGGAACTATTAAAGCCCAGATCGTATTTTTCACATCAAATATTTGAGTATAAACAAGATAGGTTGGAACAAGTCCCCCATTAAACAATAAAGTGAAGAAAACAATGAAAGAAAACACGTTTTTGTAAGGCAAATCACGACGGGAAAGGGCATATGCCAAAAACGATGTCATGGCAAGACTTACAATTGTACCAAATACAGTAACGAAAATTGTAATCCCATAAGCCCTACCGATTTTTGATAAATTTTTCAGTAAATATTCGTAAGCATCAAGGCTAAACTCCTTTGGAAAAAAGGAATATCCTTCTTTTATAATCGATGCCTCACTTGAAAGTGAAGAAGACAAAAGAATAATCAACGGAATGATGCTGCCTATAGCGAGTATAATGAGAAAAATATGAGAAACCCATTGTGTGATTCGGTCAGATTTATACATTCAGCTTGACCTCCATTCTAAAATAATGCATTTTCTTTACTCTTTTTGCGGACGATATAATTTGATATCAGCACGAGAACAAATCCGACGACGGATTGATATAACCCGGCTGCTGCTGACATACCGATATCCCCAAGCTGCATTAAACCACGGTAAACATAGGTGTCAATAACATTAGTAGTATCGTATATCGCACCTGAATTCATTGGCACTTGATAGAACAGACCAAAATCAGAATAAAAAATCTTTCCTATTGCCAATAATGTCATCATGATAATGACTGGCATAATTGATGGAATCGTAATATGTATGATTTGCTTCCATTTACTGGCTCCATCTAGAGTAGCTGCTTCATAAAATTCTTGATCGATACCTATAATTGCGGCTAAGTAGATAACACACAAGAAACCGACACCTTTCCACATATTGATGAAGGTTAAGATATAAGGCCAATATTTTGCCTCATTGTACCAGGAGATCTCGTGAACCCCTAGCATCGGCAAAATTGTTTTATTCAGATAACCAACATCTTCACTAAGAAAAGCAAATCCTAGATAACTGACAATGACCATCGAAATTAAAAATGGCAAAAGAATCACACTCTGATAAAAGCCTTTAGCGAGCTTGTTTTTTATTTCATTTAGCATGATCGCCACACCAATAGCCAATACCGTATTCAAAATTATAAATACACCATTATAAAGAATCGTATTTCGTGTGATAACGATGGCATCCTTTGTGCTGAACAGATATTCGAAATTTTTAAATCCTATCCAATCGCTGGCGAATATTCCTTTAGCATAGTTAATATCTTTAAAGGCAATCACAAGTCCAAACATTGGCAAATAGTTGTTGATCAATAAATAAATTAATCCGGGAACCATCATGATAAATAGCGGTAAGGCCCTTTTCAATTTCATTAGTCTTGTGTTAACCCTTTTTTCAGGTATAGACTGAATGCCTGGTTCCAATTTCTTCACTGTAACTTGGGACATCCCCATTCCTCCTCCTGATCTCAATAGATGTTTCCGCTTACAACTTATAAATCTATTTTAATAGAGTCTAAACTCTGTAACTATCGACAATACGACTTTCCATGGTTCGCTCATCCGACTTTTTTTACTTTAGTAACAAAAACAATCGAGTAGAGGGAAAATAATTTAATTATTTTCGCCCCTCTCACACCACCGTACTTACGGTTCCGTATACGGCGGTTCAATTTATATTACAGTGTGTACTTTTAGATAATGTTCGAAAGCAGAGGGAATTCCCCTCCGCTTTAGTCTTTTGTTTGAGATTGCCCTTTGAACAACTTTCGATAGTCCGATGTACCGGTAACCTTTCCGACAGAAAGTTAATCCTTTCGCCTCTTCCTCTGGAATCCCTAGTTGAACAAGCGATTTGATTTGTTTCTTCGGTACCTTCCATTGCTTCCAGATGATAACTCTAATTCTGGAGCGAAGCTTCTGATCTATCTCAGTCATAGCCTTTTTCATATTTGAGATTCTAAAGTAATTAACCCACCCAAGTATGACTTGTTTAAGTTTTAAAATTCGGTAGTCTAGCGGAACACTCCAATTTCGCTTTGTTAATTTTCGAAGCTTCCTTTGAAATTTTTGTATTGATGTGAAATGGGGTTTTGCTTGGTATTTCTCATTTTTAGAATCGTAATAATATCCAAATCCTAAGAATTTCAAATCCTTTGGACGAGAGATTTCACTCTTTTCTATATTGACTATTAACCCTAATTTAATTTCTATAAATCTCACGATTGATTCCATCACTCTATTCGCTGCTTTCTCACTCTTCACGAAGATTAGAGCGTCATCAGCGTACCTCACGAATTGGAGTCCTCTACTTTCTAGTTCCTTATCCAGTTCGTTCAACATAATATTACTCAGCAGTGGGCTTAGGTTTCCTCCTTGCGGAGTTCCAACTGGTGTTTCTTCATATTTCCCATTCACCATCACTCCACTGACAAGGTATTTTCTTATTAGGGAAATGACATCTCCATCATCTATGGTATTAGAAATGATTCGCATGAGTTTATCGTGATGGACTGTATCGAAAAATCTTTCAAGGTCAATATCCACAACCCAATCGTGTCCATCATTTAGAAATTCCAAGCTTTTAATAATTGCCATCTCACAGCTTCTTTTCGGTCTAAAGCCGTAACTGAATTCGCTGAACTGCTTTTCAAATATTGGACTAAGTACTTGATGAATGGCTTGTTGAACCACCCTATCCACTACTGTTGGTGTTCCCAATTTGCGCATCTTTCCATTTTCTTTTGGGATCTCCACTCTTAAGGCAGCTTGTGGTTGGTATTTTCTTGTTCTGATACGCTGACGTAGCTCATCTTTGTTCTCTCTCAGATATTGTTTCAGTTCATCGACCGTTATTCCATCGACCCCACTAGCACCTTTGTTTTTATATACACGCAAGTAGGCTTGATTCATATTTTGATTACTTAGAATCTGTTCTAAAAGTTCCATACTCGTTTCTCCTTTCCTCTCACGTAATAAGTGATAGCTCCATTTTGGTTATCCTTTGAGGTACGCTCATACTTTCACCATTAACACATTCGGAGTAGGTCACTTACGCATTCGTGGCGTTGAAACACTATAAATTGTTCAGCCCTTCATGAATTACTTCATTACTATGGCTTCTGCTGACTTCTTGCGGCAAACCTTTTCCGACTGTACCAATGTACATCCGCAAGGCCTCCCAGGGTAAGACAACTATCTTTCCTCTTTTACTCGCCTGATTTACTCTACAAAGTTACGCACATCTTTTGGACTTTGACTTGTTTAGGAGCCTTATCCCTTTGTAGAGCCTTAGTATCAGATTTCTGTTCGTCGAGCCAAGATTTTATTCCACGCTTCCTCCAGCCCTTATCTCACGATAAGTACCTTGCGCTTCTTTAGTGGTTGGTCGATGTGTACCCCCACAGTGGACTTTCGCCACCTAGATAGTTGCCATGCCTGGCACACTAAAAAAAGAGAACTAGGAAACACCTAGTTCTCTCAGGCTGTCGAACTGCCCTCGACAGCCTATTATTTTATTCGATTGCTTTAACAATTCACCGCGGTAATTTGTTATAACACTATTAATATATTTCGAACTTTCCAACAAGTCTGTTGATTGGCGCTCCAGGCACTTCGCTTTCCGCGGGCGTGCCGGGGAGCCTCCTCATCGCTTCGCTCTTGCGGGGTCTCCCTTGCCCCGTACTCCCGCAGGAGTCTTCGTGCCTTACGCGCCAATAAACAGAGTTTTTTCAATAAGGACTTCAACTGAACTTATAATATTAAAATGACGTGGTGAATTCAATGTTTAAGCAAAAAAGAGTATAGCCAAAATGAATATGAATTTGTATCTATTGATGAATTAGTTCCGGACGATCACCTTCTTCGTTTGATCGATAAATATATTGATTTTTCATTTCTCCTTAAAAAAATTCGTCCATTTTATAGAGATGATAACGGACGCCCTACTGATCCCCTTATACTATTTAAAATGATGTTTATTGGTTATATTTATGGCATTCGTTCTGAGCGACAATTAGAAAGAGAAGTAAAAATGAACATTGCCTATCGCTGATTCTTAGGATTTAAATTCCATGATCCAGTTCCACATCATTTTACGATTAGCTGGAATCGTCAACACCGTTTTAAAGATACAAATATCTTTCAGGATATTTTTGATGAGATTGTTCTCCTAGCCATGAATCACAAAATGGTTGGAGGGCGTGTTTTATTTACAGATTCAACTCATTTAAAAGCAAACGCCAATAAACATAAGTTTTCAAAAGAAGAAGTAGAAGTTGAGACTCGCGAATATTTTGAGGAATTAAATAAAGCTATAGAGGAAGATAGAATTAAGTCTGGAAAAAAGCCGTTCCAGGAAAAGTTGAAAGAGAAGGAAACTAAAGAAATTCCGGTTAGTACAACTGATCCTGAATGTGGATTTATGTCTCGTGAAAATAAGCAGGAAATGTTCTGTTATCTTGACCATAGGACTACAGAAATGAAGTTTAATATTATTACGGATGTTTATGTAACTCCAGGCAATGTTCATGATTCTATTCCTTATCTGAATCGATTAGATCGTCAGGTCCAACGTTTTGGATTTAAGGTAGAAGCGGTAGCTCTGGATTCCGGTTATCTTACTAATCCTATTTGCAAGGGGTTTTCTGACCGTAACATTTTGGACGTTATTGCTCATAGAAGATTTCATCCTACTACTTGCTTATTCCCTAAATGGAAATTTACATATGAAAAAGAACGAGATCTATACATTTGCCCTAATAACCAGGAATTAACATACAAAACTACAACCCGGGAGGGTTATAGAGAATACAAGTCCGATTCCAAGAAGTGCCAGAACTGTCCACTTCTATCCCAATGTACACGCTCAAAAAATAAAGTAAAAGTTGTAACACGACATGTATGGGAGGAACATAAGGATAAGGTAAGGGTAAATCGATTATCTAAATCGGGAAAAATGCTTTACAAATTTAGAAAGGAAAAAATTGGGCGAAGCTTCGCATACTCAAAAGAGCTGCACGGGCTTCGCTATTACCGGTTACGAGGATTGAAGAATGCAAGTGAACAGGCTCTTCTTACTGCAGCCTGCCAAAATATAAAAAAGATTGCAACACACTTGGCAAGGTTAGAAAAAGTATGTTGCAATACATTAGGTTGATTTGTCTCCCTGGTGATTGGAGCGGAGGGCACTCGACTCCTGCGGGATAGAGGGTCACTGGAGACCCCGCAGGCGCCAAAGCGCCGAGGAGGCTCCAGGACCTCCCCGCGGAAAGCGAGTGCCCGGAGCGGAAATCAACAGGCCCAATTGTGGGGGCAATCCTTAAATTAGGTATTTAGATCCTGACAAAATAAAAAAATTGCCGAGAAAAATACCCTTTCTCGACAATCTGAGAGAACTAGGAAACAACTAGTTCTCTTCTCACGGCTATTAATACTTTTCTTTCGGTTCATTATTTTACTCTTCTTTTTCTTCTTTAATAACTTTACCGAAGTGACTCCAATGTTTTCCGATAGTCTACCGGATTTAATTGGGAAATCTTTCTAAAAACAGAAGAAAAGTGAGAAAAACTGGAATATCCTACCGACAAACCGACTTCACTAACAGTCAGATTTGTTTCTTTCAACAGTTTTTTAGCATATTCAATTCGTTGAAGTTGCAAATAATCAGAAATGGAAAGCCCTGTTTGTTTTTTAAATAGTCTTGTTAAATAGTCCGGATTTAGATATACATAATTAGCAATTATTTCCCGATTTAATCGGTGTTCACCAAGATTTTCGTTGATATATTTTTTTACGATTTCTACCACCGATTCTTTTTCTGGAGGCAGATGAAGCTGGTTCATAGCTACATCGGCGATATAGATAACCCATTCTTGCAGAGAGTCCAATGATGTTAACACTTTTGCAGGTTTTTCGGTCAGCAGGTTTTGGGAATAAACCTTATTAGCGTGTATTCCTTTTACTTGAAGTACATAGAAAACCAACTGCAAATAATCCTGATAAAATAAATGAAGAACTTGGGCTGTTATATCGTCGGATCTTTTCAATTCTGCAAAGTATTGCTTAATTGCATCCAACAACTTTTCCTTCTGACCGCTTTTCATTAAACTTGTCCAATTGGCAGAAGGAATTTGGGGAAACGTGCAGGAACCCTTTTTCTCATTTTTATATCCAATTGCCTGGTTACTTTTGTTAACATTGTTGCGGTCAATTTCCTGCAAGTTATGGACCATACTCACAACCTCTTGAACCGGTACCTGTTTCCCAAGATAACAACATAAGTCACATGAAAAGTATTGAGAGAATTCAGATATAAATAGATTCATACTACTCACAAGTTCCCCTAAATTTGCGGGGCTAACCAAAGGGATGATGACAATAACATCCCCGGCTCCAAGATTAACCACATGACCTACCAGATTGTTCTTTCCAATGACTTCATCCGCTGCTTTTTGCAGGGCATACTCTCTTACTTTTTCTTCATGGACCGAAAATTCCTTTTTCCATCGTTGAACATGAAAAAGTATGGGAAGAAAGGTTGTACCATCTGGAAATGATACTTGATGATTTAGCATATGTTCTTCAATCTTTTCCACCGTTGATGGGATATTTTCCTGGATGAGGTCCAGCCAGAATCGATCCCTCAGCACCGATTGATACGATTCCTCCACCATTTTGACTTCCCGATCTTGTTTGATTTTTTGTAATGCTTTTTGGATTACTTCTTCTAGCTCCTGATAATCAACGGGCTTAAGCAGATAGTCAAAACTTTTTAGTTGCAATGCCTGTTTAGCAAAGGAAAAGTCCGAATGCATAGTTAAAAATATGACTTCTATATTCGGGTAGTGTTCCTTAACCCATTTTAACAAGTCAATTCCAGACCCTTTCGGCATTTCGATATCACACAATAGCAAATCCACTTTGTTATTTAAAATGATTTCTTGTGCCTGTTTTAAACTCTGTGCTGTATAGACCGTTGAAATGTCATGCTTCTCCCAATTTACCCACTCCTCGACTCCCCTGATGGCATGAATTTCATCATCAACAATCAGAACATGAAATTGGCTCATTGCAACTTCCCCTTCCACTCTACATCAAAATTTTCGGAATACGCACATGAACAGTTGCCCCTATTCCTTCCTCATTTGAAAAGTGTATGGCTGAATTTCCTTTATATAGCAATTTTAATCTTTGTTTCACATTCCAAATACCGATTCTTTCTCCTTCACTAGCAATCGGTGAATCTTCAAATTCTAATGCGTATAATACATCCTCAGGAAAACCCTCACCTGTATCTTGGATCTTAATATTAATAAAGTCAGAATCCTCATCTTCGTTTATCACAACATGAATATTCAAACGCTCATCCAAACTTATTGCATGTTTAATGGAATTTTCCGCAATTGTTTGAATGATAAGAGGCGGTATTTTACATTTCTCCAAATCGGCCTGAGTTTCAACAGAATAGTGAAAAGTATCAGGAAACCTAAGTTGTTGAATTCTTAAATAGTTAGCAGTATGCTTGATTTCATCTTTTAAATTAACAAAATACGAATTGCTTCGGAACATAAATCGAAAATAATTTATCAGACATTTTGACATCTCCTGAATAATCGCAAAATCTTTGACATTAGCCAAATTATAGATAATATTTAATGAGTTAAGAAAAAAATGCGGATTAATTTGCAGCTGCAAATGTTTCAGTTCTGCTCTTTGAAGTTTTAACTTTTCTTCATATACATTAATTTTCAAATCCTTAATTTCCGAAATCATTCGGTTGAATTGTTCATTCATAACCTCAAACTCGGTAGAATTCTGTTCTATGGGTAAGCGAGTATCCAAATTTCCTTGCCTCAGTTTTTTCATGGCAGTAACAATTCGGTTAATCGGTTGGAGAAACACCCTTCTCATAATAAAAATAAATAAACATAA
>NZ_JBALPZ010000224.1:0-2523 GCF_036965645.1 Neobacillus drentensis | reverse complement strand
TGCTGGTGCTGCCGGTGCTTTTTCAGTTACTGTACTATTTGAAGTTGTCGCAGTGCTTCCTGTTGAGGCTGTATTTGAAGATACCGCAGTATCCCCTGTTGCCACACTTGTAGCCGCCGCCGTATTTCCAGATGTAACTGTATCTGATGTTGTCACAGTGCTAGTATTAGCCCCATTACTACTAACATTTAGGGTCTGACCAGCATAAATAGTGTCAGAAGTTAATTGATTCATAGATTTAAGATGAGGAACCGTTACATTGAAACGTGCCCCGATTACCGAAAGAGAATCACCTTTTTGAACGGTATAAGAAGAATCACTTACACTCGTTTCCGCGATTTTCAATTGCTGTCCAGCACGAAGAAAACTTGATGTCATGCCATTCAAGCGTTTTAGTTCACTAACACTTGTACCATTATCTCTTGCAATCGCCCAAAGACTATCACCTTTTTTTACCGTATAGGTAAGCGATAGTTTTTGATTGACATAGATTGTATCACTTGATAGAGCATTCCACTCTTTTAATTGATTAATAGACACATGATTTGATTGCGCAATTTTCCAAAGGCTGTCTCCTGGACGAACCGTATATGCGGGTTCCTGTGCACTTGCAGTGGCTCCAAAAGCAGTAAGAACGAGCCCGGCAGTTGCAGCGGCTGTTACTAAATTTTTCTTCACTTTTAATATTTCCTACCTTTCCTTTATTTACTTCAATAGACATATTAATGCAATTTCCGACAAAATACATCCTCCAAAAGTGGCAGATTTTATGGGTCTACTTAATCAAAATTAGAGAATAAGCAGGAATTATTCATTTAATTTTACAAGGTAAGCAAAAGGAGAAGTATGGAGATGATAAAAAAACTCGCCGATGGCGAGTTTTTTCCTACATATTTAGATGTCATGATCTTCCTGGTATTCTCTTTCAACCGATTCCTTTTACTATGCATCCTCCACTGTTTTCTTACTATTGTCAGTTATGAAACCGTAATAGACTCCGGTTACCGATTGAGTAACTAAGAATATCGGAAGAGAATAGATTAACTTATAATTATGCTGATAAGTAAGGATATGAAGAAGTGTAAATATCCATTGCATTGTCATAGCCAAAATGGACCAAGAGGTAATATAATAGGTAAACGTTCGTTTGTTTATGTGTAACCTGTGATAAAAGTACATGAAAAAATATCCAAATGGGGCAAATAATGAGTAATAAAACAAATCGAATAATTCATAGTGGTTTGTGTCATTTTGCCTGTAAAAGTCTAATATACCTCCACCTAGTGTAAAGTCAAACAACAATCCTGTTGTTAAACCACATAGCACACTTAAACAAGACACTTCTCTATTTAGTCTTTTCGGTAAGATAAACATTAATAAATATCCAATAAAATTAAGGATGATAAGCGATATTTCGTTTATGTTAAAGTTTCCAATCCAAATCAATTAATTTTTCACTCCTTTCAGAACGAACGAGCGGTAACAATTGATGACAAAATATCCTAAAAAGTGTAGTAAGAGATAATATACAAAATCATAAACCAAATTCCACTTGTGGAAACTGATAGCACCTAATCTTAGTAATACAATTTTTATTAGGACTAAAACAATACAAGAAATAAACATACCAACCACTTTTTTTAACACTGTCTTGCTTCTAGAAATTCTATTTATTCCGATCATACCAAGCATTGGGATAATAATACTCCGGTTAATGATATAAGCTGAAAAATCTAATGGATCTTTAGAATAGGTCATAAATTTTAATTCATCAACAGTAATCCAACTCCAATTCACATTTACAATAAACAAACAAAACAGAAGTGCTGAATTTTCCCATTTAGAATACGGCTTCTTCATTGCGTAAAATGCAGTTATACAAATCCACCCGATAAAAAAGGTTATTGAAAAGGCCATAGGTGTTTCACCTCTAGTTTTTTTAGTATCAAGCTTTTTTATAGGATTTGAAGAACAAAGGTAATTTATGTAAACAGGACACAACTAAAAGGGAGAAGCATGATAAAAACTTCTCCCTGCAACATCAACCATGATCTCGTTCGATACCTGTTGAAAACATCTCCCCCAAATACTCGGCGTGCGCCAAATACTGCTCCACAAATTCCGCTAAGGTAATGGGTATTCCGGTATCTTCTAACCAATAATCAAAACTAATTGCTATATTCTTTTTAATGATATCATTTTGGATCCAGATGGGGGCGAGCGGATGATTAATACCAGTGAGGACCTCAGCAATCTCTTGGATGGACGTTATGGACAACACCCTCTTTTCAAAAAAGTGGAAACCTTTTATTTAATGTATGTAAGAAATGAAATTTAACTCACATTGAATAAATCTTAGGGTACCTATTTTTAAAAAAGCTGATAAAAGGGGTAAAACCGCCGATATAATCAAAAAAACCGCCGATAAAAGTCCAGCATCCGCCGATATCTTCCCAAAAACCGCCGATAAACCGGCTCACAGCTAAAAAAGCCCCGCAAGACTCTGAACTGTGACCCATAAAG
>NZ_JBALPZ010000223.1:0-5876 GCF_036965645.1 Neobacillus drentensis | reverse complement strand
TTTTCTCTATTTTCCATTTATTAACGCTAGGCGTGCCTTTTTGCGTGCAAAACTTCCGATTGTCCGCTATGCGAACCGGCCCCATGTTTCCGTTTAAATTGAAGGATAAAATAGAATAAAGTACCTGCATTAAAGATGAATCCAAAAACAGCTAACATTAGTGCTTGGTGCCATATATCATGGAGATCATTTCCAATCGAAATAAGATCCCTGAATCCCCTTATCGCATACGTCATAGGGAGGTATGGGTTAATATGTTGATAAAATGGAGGCACCAGAGCTATAGGAAATGTCCCTGAGCTGCCGACAATCTGCAATAAGAGTAAAATGAATCCAAGAATCTGCCCTATTTTTCCTAAAAGGGTACAGAGCATTTGCCCTAAAGATAGGAAAGTAAGACTCACTAGAATGGTAAATAGATATAACCCCATCACATGTTTAACCTCTAAGCCCATCCCCTGGATAAGTATAGTTACAGCTAGAATAGATTGAACCAGCCCAACGATCATCACCACACTATGCTTACTGAGAAACCAAGAAGCCCCGGTTAATGGTTCTAATGTTGTTTTCTTAAGCTGATACGTGGAAGCGAAAAATAAGGCACTTGCCATCAAGCCGATTGCTAATATATAAGGAATGATGCCCGCCCCATAGTCATTGACTTCACTGATTGTGTGAGATTCCAACCTTGTTGGATTCGAAAACATGTCGAAGTTTTTATCATTCAAATTCAGTTTATTCGTTTGGTCTGCACCGAGGTGTAACGAAGAAAGTAATTGACCCGTTCCATCAGATAAAGTGGAAGCCCCCTTATACACAGACGCGGATCCATCTGCTAGTTTTTGAGAGCCGTCACTTAACTGATTGGCACTATCGTTAAGTTTCTTAATCCCCTGTACATATAGATTACTTGCATTGCCTATTTTTAAAATGCTATCCGAGACGGTGCTTGTTCCATCGGTTAATTGGCGAGCACCACTTTGTGCTCCCGCTAACATATTGTTAAATGTCACTAGACTTGTACGAAAGGTCTGCTGCCCTTTTGCTAATTGTTGAGCGCCTTTATACATAGATTGTTGTCCCTTTGCAAATTGATCAAGTTGGCTCTGTACATTCTGAGAGCCTTGCAAAACAACTAGGATCATAGACTCGAAATCTGTGATTTTTTGCTCTATATCGGCTGTGGAAGGAGACATGATTTGATCCAGGTTTGAAAGCAATTGTTGTTTTTCTTGCTCTGAAAGAGTTTTGCTATTCATAATAAGCTCTTTCTGTTCACTAATTAATTCGTTTTGGTCTTCAAGAATTTGTTTTAAGGAGTTCAATTGTCTCACCAATTCGGACCGTCTATCATTTAATTTCTCCAACGTGCTCCATAATGGAGCCATTTTTTCTTGAAATCCAATGGTCTCCTGATAGGACTGCTGTAAACTAACTTTGAGTTCGTTCGTTCCTTGTTCCAGCTTTTTAGAACCATTAGCAAGCTTTTCACCCGTCTGGTTTAGGACACCCAAGCCATTTTCTAATTGATCCATCCCGCCATTTAGTTTTTGCATCCCGTTAGAGAGTTGGTTAATTTCTGTTTGAAACTGTTGAGTCTCATTGTATACTCTTTGGGTTCCGCCCTTAAAAAGGGCAGTACCAGCCGCTAAACGCCGCGAATAGTCTTGCAGCGTTTCAGTGGCATCTGTCATTTGATTAGCCGCCTGATCAAGTTTATTCGCACCGTCTGTTGCTTCTTGTATATGATTCGCTACTTGATTTAAACGGTGAAATAATGTGATGGCATATTGTTTGGTGATAGAATTGGATATCTTCTCATTAATTTTACTGATTCCGGAGGTAACGATCTTTGAGGCAGTATAGTTTTTCCCTGGATTTGTATAATATTTCAATCCCATTTTGCTAGGATGTTGATCTAACAAGGTAGATCCTTTTTGAGAGAAATCTTTGGGAATTTCTACTACCATGTAATAATCTTCATTTCTTAATCCCTTTAACGCTTCTTTATGATTGGTAAATGTCCATTTAAACGAGTGATTCTGCTTTAAATCATGAACCAAGTCTTTTCCCAGCTGCAAATTCTGTCCAGCAAATGTTGATCCTGCATCTTGATTGACTACAGCAATTGGCAGGTCTCCTGTTTTGGAATAAGGATTTCTAAAAGCGGATAGAAAAATGCTGCTATAAATCAACGGTACAAAAAGAATGGCTAACAATGTTAATCCAGTTTTGGGATGACTGAAAATATGTCTCCACTCTTCCTTTATCATATTCAACGATAATATCCCCCCTTACATAATAGGATAATTCTACCATACAAGACCTGGATTATTAGATACATATTTTTGTGAAATAACAACATTTTCTCCGAAAATTTGGGAGCATGGGGCCGGTCGTGCGTCATTAATGGAAGCATGAGAACCGTCCCCATCCTACCACCTCCATATTTTAGGCAAAAAAAAAACGATTCTCATTTTATCTTTGAGAGTCGTTTCTAAATAATTCAACCACATATTGTAATTCACTTTTAGTGCAAGGTTTTAAAGCGAAAGCTGAAGCTGCCATGTACTTTCCATAAGAATCCATAAAGTTTTTCATTGCTTTTCTCATTTTATATTACCACCTTCCATAATTTATATATTGATTATCATACAAATGGTGATTTTTGACAAAGCTCCGGAAAACGGAAACATTCTCCATGAAAACGAGGACATTTCCAATGTAAGCGTACATTTTATGGTGTTTTCTCACTATTTCGCTGTTTTTCTCTATTTTCCATTTGAAATCACAGGGACGGTTCTCCTGCTTCGGAAGCATAAGAACCATCCCCATGATTCTTCAGCAGCCGTTTACGATAGACTATTTTTGAAAGTGTGACACTTAACTCATAAAGAATGAGCAAAGGAACCGTTACAAGGATATCCGACATAAAATCCGGCGGTGTGACTAAAATGGATATCACGATCAGAACAAAATAGGAAATCTTCCTTGCTTTGGCTAATCTCAAAGGATTTAAGATTCCTAACTTCGTTAAAAAAATGACCACTAACGGCATCTCAAACAGCAATCCGAACGGAAGCGTCAGATTCAGCATAAACCGAAAATACTTTTCCGCTGTAAATAAGGTTTCAAATTGCCCCTGGGATAAAGAAGTCAGAAATCCTAAGACAGTAGGAAACAACACAAAATAGCCAAAGGCAATCCCAATCATAAATAACAGAAAAAGAAAAGGGATGAAGCCCAAAGTCACCCTTCGTTCCTCTCGGTTCAAGGCAGGTGCCACAAACCTCCAAACATGATAAGCAGCCACCGGAATCACCCCGGCCACCGAAAAAACGGCTGCAATCATCATGTAGACCCATAAAATATCACTTGGCCCGAGTACCGCCAGTTTCTGATCCAGGTCTCTAATCAGCCATTGATAGATCTGTTCGACATAAATAAAACTGATTATAAAAAAAAGAATAAAGGCTAACACCGTTTTAATCAGTCTTCCCCGTAACTCTTCTAAATGCTCCATAACAAGAAGTTCTTTGCGATCCATCCTTTTTTCTCCCCTTTACCTTTCAAAAAAAGAGGACGAGTTTCCCCGTCCAAACATTAAAACGAAACTCATGTTAACTTTCTTTTTTGACAGCTGTTAAAGCAGGCTTTTTCTCTTCCTCTTTTTCATCGCTTGAAACTAATTCCTTTGTCGCCGTTTTAAATTCAGAGAGCGTCCGGCCAAAGGCACGGCCGATTTCTGGCAGTTTAGACGGTCCAAAAATAATCAGCGCAATCACAAGGATAAGGATTAAACCAGGAATCCCAATATTTGAAAACATCAAAGACCAACTCCTTTATAGTTTATAGTTGCTTAATTCGGAACCTTAACTCCTTTTTTCTCTAATTGCTTTAGATGGGCGCGGCTATGGGCCTTGTTTCGGTCCTCTTCCACCTCAGCGGAAAGCTGGACGCCTAATGGAACTTGTGTGGTTGAAACCTGTTTCAGACCCTGCTCATCTTTTTCAAAAACAAACGATGCGCGTGTGGATACATCAGCACCAGTTACTGACACATAGGGAACAACCCGGTAATCCGCCTGCCAGCTCTCAGGGGTAACCCGGCAGCGAACATAGCCTCGGTAGTCATTAAAGAATTTAATATGCGGATTCAAACCTAAAATTTTGTCCGTATCCGCACGCTTATCAGCCCCATCACCACCTGAGGTGATCGACGTGCCGATGAATTCAGCCCCAAAAATCCTCGAATTTGGATTATCGAAATCTTCTATTAGGTTTGCGGCCCAGCTCGCATGAACATCGCCCGTTAATACCATCATGTTATTTAATTGTTTAGATTTAGCGTAATCTAACACATGCTGGCGCGCGGCAGGATAACCGTCCCATGCATCCATGCTATATTTAGGCTTAGCTGCCGTTCCATAATTCCGCTGCGCAAAGAAGATTTGCTGGGCTAGGACATTCCACGCCGCCTTGGAGTCATCAAGTTTATTAAATAACCATTGTTCCTGCTCTGTTCCCATCAATGTCCGCTTAGGATCAAGCGATTCAGCTGTCTGCGGGGAGCTTGTATCTCCGTTTGCCTGGTCATCACGATACTGACGGGTATCGAGAACAAAGAAGGAAGCGAGATTGCCGTATTCGAAATCACGGTAGATTTTCATATCTGCCCCTTGTGGCATCGTAGATTTTCTAAGCGGCATATGCTCATAATAAGCCTGGTATGCTGCAGCCCGGCGAATCACAAATTCTTCAACCGATTGACCCTTTTCCGGAATCACGTTGGCGTAATTATTCTCAACCTCATGGTCATCCCATGTTACAATCCATGGAAAGGCTGCATGAGCGGCTTTCAGATGCTCATCGGAACGGTATTGAGCATAGCGGTTTCGGTAATCATTAATGGTTTTAATCTCTGGACCACTATGGGTTCGAACATTTCCAGTTGAGGCGATGTATTCATTTGGTCCGTATTCGTATATGTAATCTCCAAGGTGGAAAACAAGGTCTAAATTCTCTTTCGCTAAATGTTGGAAAGCTGTGTAGTATCCGTGTTCATATTGCTGGCAGGATACAAAAGCAAAGTTCAGGGCAGAAACGTTTGCTCCAGCAGGCGGAAGTGTCTTGGTTTTACCAACCGGGCTTAATTCATTGCCACTTTTAAAACGGTAATAATAGACTGTGTTTGCTTTTAGTCCGCTTACTTCCACATGGATGGAATGCCCAAGATCCGGTCTGGCCAGTTCTGTCCCCCGTTGGATGATATGACGGAAATTCTGATCAGCTGCCACCTCCCATTTGACTGGGACACTATGCGGCGGCATCCCTCCCCCATTTAATGGATCCGGAGCAAGCCTTGTCCAAAGAACGACGCTATCGGATAGCGGGTCACCAGAGGCAACACCAAGTGTAAAAGGGTAGTCACTAAAAGACGGATCCGCATTCACTTCAAATCCACCGATGGACTGAGCAAGAGCTAGTCCCAGTGAAAGTCCTGCAATTTTACTGGCCCCCTGTAAAAAACTCCGGCGGTCGATATTTTTTTCTAGTTTATCCATTCCCAGGTTCTTCATCCATTCATTTAAAGGCATCTCACGCATCCAATTCATCCCCTCTTAGAAATCAGTTTTTATCACGTTTTTCATTATAGAGGGGGAATTTTAAGCAAGTGTAAATAATTGTAAAGATGGAATTCGACCACCTTGAAATTAATAGGTACTATTGAATAGGAAAATAAACTCACAAACCAATAAACTCGACCTCAACCTCGTTTCTCCCAGCTTCCTTTTTACTGCAAATGACCCATCTTTCTTCATATTTCTTTTATAAAAATCAAACAAATGGGAGCATGGGGGGAGCATGGGGACGGTT
>NZ_JBALPZ010000222.1:0-1667 GCF_036965645.1 Neobacillus drentensis | reverse complement strand
ATTCGCAATTTTCAATTGTTACCTTTTCACTTTTTGTCGTACCATTCAGAGTTTGAATATTTATTCTTAAATTATTAAACGTACAATTATTTTGCTTGTAAACCTTAAAGCCAATATCTGATACTGTTGTAGAATCAATAATGCAATTTTCTATTTTATAAGCAGTAATGGATGAACCTCCAGAAATATTAGCATATTTAATACGATTATTTCTAAAAGTATTGTTTATATTAGTTGTTCCCATATGAATATTGGTAACATCAACAAAATTATTTTCAGAGACATTTATTTGATATGAATTATTGGTACTAAAAGAAAAATTGCCGCCTGTAATGCTATTCTCGGTAATATTAACATATGCATTTCCAAAGTTAGAACTCATCAGACCTATACTGGTAGGACAATTATAAATGATGTTTCCTTTTATATTTGCACTTAACAAACTATAAAGATTAATACCAATTGAATCAACATTATAAATATGGTTATTTTCAATTTGAATCGAATAGCACCCAGCTAATATTCCGTGATTACTTCCGTATATGAGATTATTTCTAATAACACAGTTATCTCCATAGGAATCTTCTTGATTGATTGCATATCTAGTAGGATCGCTAAAAAAAGGCTTTCCATCTAAAAAGCTGTTGCTTCCTTTACCATTGTCTCGAATGGTATTATGCTGAACAACATTATAACTTCCTCCTAGTGATATGCCGCCTCTATGTCCATTGTAGACCTCATTAAATTCCACAACATTATGGTGAGGGATTAAGCCGAACTTTAATGTGATTTGTAAATTCTTAGAAGGATTTGTTTCACCTGCAAAGACCATTCTCATTTTTACAGCATTTAGTGGAATTGAAATATCTGTATAAATTTTTCGCTTTTTAAGAACACCAATAAAGGAGTTGTCGGCCTTATAAAAAAAGACGTCAACATCTTTATTTACAAGATTAGTTAACCTTGAGTACCCTGCGCCAGCTATTAGAAACGAGGAAAATTGAGCGTCCGTAGGAATATTTATGAATCCAGTGGTTAATGAGTTTGTTGAAGACACTAATTGACCTGTTGAATAATCTAAAGAATTTAATGTTAGATTCATATTAAATTCTGCTAATTCCCTAATTGCAGAGCTAGAAAATGTTATATTATCTCCCATATAATCTCTTACAATACAACTTTTAATCGAACTGTATTTAGTACTTTTTCGAAATACAACTCCATAACTACTTTCCACTCTTCTTTCAGCAGTTGCATTTAAAAAGCTACGATCATCCCTACAGCCAATAATTGTTCCATTAATTAAGTGAGCATTCATTACATTTTCAAATACTATACTATTTCCTGTAAAATTGTAATAATCAGCGGTTGTCCTATTGTCAAAAGGAGATTTTCTATCAGAATCATAAATTACTTTTAAAGTGGATTCGTTTAAATCAAAAGTCATGTTGCTAGCCATTTTTATTTCTCTTGGATAGCATAAGGCGTATTGCCCTTTAGGCAATATGATACCGTTAAAACCATTATTAACCGCAAATTGTATTGCATTATTTATTCCTTGAATATTGTTATCAGCGATCTGATAATCTGCATTTAAATAAGGTTTATTGGGTATACCTTTCTTGATATTCCATCTATCAAGTTCTATAAGATACATTGCTATCACC
>NZ_JBALPZ010000221.1:281-8421 GCF_036965645.1 Neobacillus drentensis | reverse complement strand
TTTTGGACAATGTTCAATAAAAAGGTTCTTAAATAAACGCATATCCAGCCACCTATCCCACTTATTCCTATAGTTATACTGTGAATTATACAGTATTACTGTAAATTTACAATATATATCATAATTTTTATAGTTTGGAGAGTTAATTTATTGACATTATACCTATAGGGGTTTATTATAAGGAGGTATCACGATTAGGGACTTGGTTCAGATATCATTCTAAGGTATTATTAAAGAAAAATCGTCTAAAAATAGAAATCTATTGTTAAAGGAGGCAAAAAACATGGATTACAATGATCAAGTTAAAAATAGAGCCAAGCGGATTGAAGGACAGCTAAGGGGGATTTTAAAAATGATGGAAGAAAATAAGGATTGTAAAGAAGTTATTACCCAATTATCTGCAGCTAGAACTGCAATTGATCGAACCATTGGTGTGATTGTAAGCTCTAATTTAGTGGAATGTGTTCAGAAAGCGGAACATCAAGGGGAAAAAAGCATGGAAGAATTAGTAAAAGAAGCTGTTAATTTGTTAGTGAAAAGTCGATAAAAAAGGGTTGACACCCTCTTTTATTTTGATTAATAATATACCCGTAGGGGTAAAGGTAAATAGAAAATAGGAGGAAAATAAACAATGAATATTGCAAAAGTATTAGATGCCAAAGGTTTAGCATGTCCTATGCCAATTGTAAAAACAAAAAAGGCGATAAATGAACTTCAATCTGGTGAAGTTTTAGAAATACACACAACTGATAAAGGGGCAAAAAATGACCTTGCTGCATGGGCAAAATCAGGAGGTCATGAATTATTAAAGTATGACGAGGAAAATGACATTTTAAAGTTTTGGATCAAAAAAGGATAATTTTTTTAATCTATAAAATACCTATACCGGTAAATGTTTAATTTTAATTTATAATTACATTCAGGAGGTTACAACATGACAGATAAGAAAAAGACGACAATTGTCCTATTTAGTGGAGATTACGATAGAGCTATGGCAGCTTATATCATTGCAAATGGTGCTGCTGCGTATGATCATGAAGTGACTATTTTTCATACATTTTGGGGATTAAATGCCCTTCGTAAGGATGAGAATATTTCGGTGAAAAAAAGTTTTATGGAAAAAATGTTTGGAAAGATGATGCCTAGAGGCGCAGACAAAATGGGTCTTTCAAAGATGAATTTTGCCGGATTCGGTCCAAAAATGATTAAGGACATTATGAAAAAACATAACGCCCTGCCTTTACCACAACTAATCGAAATGGCTCAAGAGCAGGATGTAAAACTCGTTGCCTGTACCATGACAATGGATTTATTAGGCCTCAAACAAGAGGAGTTATTAGATTCAATCGAATATGCAGGTGTGGCAGCTTATTTAGGAGATGCAGAAGAAGGGAATGTTAATTTGTTTATTTAATTACAAAGACGGCATGAGGGTTTGGATTTAAAGAAAAAATTTATAGGAGGGCTTTAACATGAAACAAATGACTGTAAAAGAAGTAGAGGCTTTATTAAACAAAGGAAAGCAGCTAAACATTATTGATGTTCGCGAAGTGGACGAAGTAGCAGCGGGGAAAATTCCAGGCGCTGTAAATATTCCTTTAGGTTTAGTTGAGTTTCGTATGCATGAATTAGATAAATCAAAAGAGTATATTATGGTATGCCGATCTGGTGGAAGAAGTGGCCGTGCCACTCAATTCCTTGAAAGCTATGGATTTGACGTGATAAACATGTCAGGTGGAATGCTTGCTTGGGAAGGTAAAATAGAATAAATTTTTTTAAGTAAAAATATACCCACATAGGTATTAAATGGGAGGTCTTATAATGGAAAACATGAAAGCAAACGTTATATTAGATGCAAAAGGATTAGCATGCCCGATGCCGATTGTTAAAACAAAAAAGGCAATGAATACTCTTGAGGAAGGTCTTGTTTTAGAAGTTCAAGCGACAGATAAAGGATCTAGAGCTGATTTAAAAGCTTGGGCAGAAAGTACGGGTCATCAATACCTGGGTACAATCGAAGAAGGAAATGTACTAAAGCATTATCTTCGTAAGTCATCCAATGATGAAACCAATGAAAAAAAGTACCCAAATTTAATAAGTAATGAGATTCTTGAAAAGAAAATGGAAAACAATGAGGATATTGTAGTTCTTGACGTAAGAGAAGCAGCGGAATATGTCTTTAACCATATCCCAGATGCTGTCTCTATTCCTTTAGGTGAATTAGAAGATCGAATGGACGAGCTAAATAAAGATAAAGAAATTTATGTCCTTTGTCGTACAGGTAATCGCAGTGACTTAGCAGCACAAAAATTAGCGCAAAAGGGATTTACAAATGTAATGAATGTGGTACCAGGTATGAGCCAATGGAAGGGTCAATCAACAGGTATCAAGAAATAAACACTTTGAACTTGCGTAAAGCTGTAACATTTTAAAAAAATGGATCTCATTTTAATTTTAAATTAGTATATTTTTTTAACTTAAATAATACCGTGGGGGGTAACGATAAAATGACTGTAAATAGTATGACTTCAAAAGAAGTAACCAAAAAAGTTTTTAATAGGGAAGATCTATTTATTTTTGATGTTCGAAATGATAGTGATTTTCAAGATTGGAAAATCGAAGGTGAAAACTTTCGCTATTTAAATATGCCTTATTTTGAATTGCTTGATGGTGTTGAAGAAATTATCGGAAAAATTCCTACTGATAAAGATATATTAGTAGTTTGTGCTAAAGAAGGTTCTTCGGTAATGGTAGCAGAGATGCTTTCAGAAGCTGGATTAAACGTGTCATACCTTAAGGGTGGAATGAAAGCATGGAGTGAACATTTAGAGCCGGTTAAACTTGGAGACTTAAATGATGGAGGCGAAATTTATCAGTTTGTACGAGTTGGTAAAGGCTGTTTATCCTACATGGTGGTTTCAAACGGAGAGGCAGCATTGATTGATGCAACACGAATGACTGACATCTATCTTGATTTTGCTGAAAGCATCGGTGCAAAAATCACGAATGTATTTGATACTCACCTTCATGCAGACCATATTTCAGGAGGACGCACAATAGCTGAAAAAATGGGTGCAATCTACTGGTTACCGCCTAAGGATGCTACGGAAGTAACCTTTGAGTACCAGCCATTAGAAGACGGAAGTGATGTCAAAATTGGTGATACCATCATTAATATTCAAGCATTATATTCTCCTGGTCACACAATCGGGTCCACTTCCTTTGTAGTAGATGGAAAGTTTTTACTTTCAGGTGATATCTTATTCATTGATTCGATCGGAAGACCAGACTTAGCAGGTATGGCAGAAGACTGGGTGGGAGATTTAAGAGAAACTCTTTATAAACGTTATAGAGAATTATCAGAAGAACTTATTGTTCTCCCTGCACATTTTATGATTATTGAAGAATTAAACGATGATGGCAGTGTGTCAGAAAAATTAAGTATCTTGATTGCAAAAAACCATGGTCTAAATATTGAAGATGAAAATGATTTCAGAAAAATGGTAACCGAAAACTTACCGCCACAGCCACATGCTTATCAAGAAATTCGTGAAACGAATATGGGGAAAATAAATCCTGACTTAGAGAAACAACGAGAAATGGAAATCGGACCAAACCGCTGTGCAGTTCGATAAATCTGAAATGGGAGAATTAGATTAGAAGCTGCAAATGAACAATGGGGAACCAAGTAAGGTTCCCTTTTTAGAAGGAGGACAACATGGATATTAGCTTTATCATCACGATCTTCCTAATTGGATTTATAGGCTCATTTATTTCTGGAATGCTAGGAATTGGTGGTGCCATTATCAACTTTCCATTGTTATTATATATTCCAGTTATGCTGGGTGTCGGTCATTTTACAGCTCATGAAGTTTCAGGAATTACTGCTATCCAGGTTTTCTTTGCGACAATTAGCGGTGTTTTGGCTTACCGTAAAGGAGGATTTTTAAATAAAACACTAATCGCCTACATGGGAGTTAGTATCCTGTTGGGAAGTTTTATTGGAGGTTTCGGTTCGACTCATATGCCGGAGAGTGGAATTAATTTCGTTTATGGTATTTTAGCGCTTATTGCTGTTGTCATGATGTTTGTTCCCAAGAAGGGGATTGACGATATTCCTTTAGAACAAGTCAAATTTAACAAATGGCTTGCCGCATTATTTGCTTTCTTTGTAGGAATTGGAGCTGGCGTTGTGGGAGCGGGAGGCGCGTTTTTGTTAGTACCAATCATGCTGGTGGTTTTAAAGATTCCAACAAGAATGACCATTGCCTCTTCCTTAGCTATTACGTTTATTTCATCAATTGGAGCTGTTTTCGGAAAAATAACAACAGGGCAAGTGGCAATTCTACCATCGCTCATCATGGTTGCTGCCAGTTTAATTGCTTCACCGATTGGAGCAAATGCTGGGAGAAGAGTAAATACAAAAGTTTTACAAATCATTATGGGGATTTTAATCTTAACTACAGCAGTGAAGACATGGATGACTATATTGTAAGTAAGAAGGACTGCTTTAATTGGCAGTCCTTTTTCTATTATTAATTAGAATTGTTTAGATCAAGTTCCTGTCTGATGATGCTTCTATTTTTATATTTTCCATAATATTAAAAAAACACAAATTCTCCTAAAAAAATTCTCTACTAGATATTAAATGAAAGATTATAAAATGAATAGGGAATGGAAGCGTTTTCTTGCCTATTAGTGGGGGTGAATGAGGTTTATAGCTTTTAAGTCTATTTTTTGGAAAATTTTATCATGTAAAAGGGGGAGAAAAAGATATGAAACGATTCTCAAAAAGAACAGCATCTTTAACACTTGCCGCCTTGATGTTATCATCGGCAGTCATTCCTTATGCAAGTGCGGAGGAGGGAAAATCAAATGGTAATAAACAAAATGCACCTGAGATTACAGCGACGACCAAAAACATTCTAGTACAGGGCGAGAAGAAATTCAAAGACCTAAATAATAATGGCAGGCTCGATCCATATGAAAACTGGCAGCTTCCTACCGATGTACGTGTGAAGGATCTTGTCAAAAAGATGACGCTTGAGGAAAAAGCGGGGATGATGCTGATTACAGAGTTTCCGGCTTTTAAGGATAACAAGTTAGTCCTGCCAAATAAATTAATTGATCAAAATACACGGTACTACATTTTCCGGCAAACCCCAACTGTCGATACCATCGCATCTTATAATAATCAGCTTCAAGAAGCTGCAGAAGGATCCAGATTAGGGATCCCAATTGTCATCACATCCAATCCTCGAAATCATGCATCCACAGATTATACGAATAGCAGCGAAGGGGCAGGTTTGCATTCCTTTTGGCCAGGACCATTAGGGCTTGCGGCAACCCGTGATACCAATCTAGTCAAGGATTTCGCTGAAACCGCGGCGAAAGAATGGAGAGCGGCGGGGATTCGCAAGGTATATGGATATACAGCAGATATTGCGACCGATCCGCTTTGGGCAAGAATTGAAGATACGTTTGGCGAGCAGCCTGCACTTGCTTCAGGCATGATTTATAACGTCATCAAAGGTTTCCAAGGGGATGAACTTGGGAAAGACAGTGTTGCGATTACTGTTAAGCATTTCCCGGGCGGCGGAGCTCGAGACAATGGCTTAGATCCACATTTTCCTGAAGGAAAATTCAACCCATATCCAACTGCCGGAAGCTTGTTAAAATATCATATTCCAAGCTTTAGAGCGGCTATTATGGCTGGCGTGTCTTCGGTGATGCCATATTATGCTTACCCAAGCAATACGAGTGCCGACCAAGGGTTACCATGGTTTAGTCCTACGCAGCAATTTGAGGAAGTTGGCTTTGCTTTAAACAAAGCGATTATTACGGATCTGCTCCGAGGCCAGCTTGGTTTCAAGGGGTATGTTAACTCCGATACTGGCGCAGTCGGCAATAATGCTTGGGGGGCAGAAGGGTTAACGCTTGAACAAAAATATGCAAAAGCAATTAATGCTGGGACAAACATAATCTCTGGTGCATCGGACCCAGCTCCTATCATCGATGCAGTAAAACATGGAATCCTGAAAGAAGAAAAAGTGGATCAATCTGTATCATTTTTACTAACAGAGATGATGAAATTAGGTCTTTTTGAAAACCCTTACGTAGACGGACAGCACGCTCTTGATGTCGTGAATAATCCTGAATCACAGAAAAAGGCGGATGCAGCACACAGGAAGTCCCTTGTTCTTATGCGTAACGATAAAATCAATGGTGAGAATGTCCTTCCATTAAGTGATGGAAAAATACACAATGTTAAGCTCTATGTTGAAATGTTCCCAGGTGGAAATGACGCGGCGGCTACGAAGAAATTAAGAGAAACGATTCAAAAATATGATCCATCGATCACAGTAACAGATAATCTTGCTGAAGCCACACATGCCTTTGTATGGGTTCGACCTGTTCAATCAAACTGGGACAATAACCCACGGATTTCAGTAGGTCCTGAAACAGGCATCACAAATGTCGACCGGATTATAGAAATTCAAAAAACGGTTCCGACCATTACGGCCATAAATTTCACGAATCCATGGTTAATAGACCAAATTGAACCGAATGCAGCAGCGGTAGTTGCCACTTTTGGAACGAAGGCAGAGGCAATTGTTGATGTCATTCGCGGCAAATTTAATCCGACTGGAAAACTTCCATTCACCATTCCAGCTAATAAAGCAGCCGTCGATAACGAAGTGGGAGACATTCCTGGATATGAAGAAGATCCTTCTTATGTTTATAAAAATAAGAGTGGGGATAAGTATGGATTTGATTTTGGATTAAGTTTTAAATAACCAAGCAACATGGTTCATCAGGCATGAAACATAAAAGAGGGACTCCGTTAATCTTACTGGAGTCCCTCTTTTAATTGGATTACTCTTTAATCACCTATCTTAATAAACATCCCGCTGGTAACGCCCTTGCTCTTTCATAGCATTTAGATAGGCCTCAGCTTCTTCAGGGGTCATGGAGCCTTCTTTTTCAATTACAGTTAAGAGGGCGCTATGAACATCTTTCGCCATATATTGCTTATCTCCGCAAACATAGAAGTATGCTCCATTTTCCAGCCATTCGAATAGTTCTTTGCTGTTTTCCAGCATTTTATGCTGAACATAGACTTTTTGCTCGCTATCACGAGAGAAGGCAGTCTCTAATTTTGTCAGAATGCCATCCTTCTGATATTTATCTAATTCGTCTTGATAAAGGAAATCTGATGCTGCATGCTGATCCCCAAAAAATAACCATGTGCGACCTTCTGCTTTTGTAACTGCTCGTTCTTCAATAAAGGAACGGAATGGTGCAATACCTGTTCCAGGACCAACCATGATGATATCTTTTTCTTTGGACTCTGGCAAATGAAAGTGTTTATTTGGCTGTACAAATACTGCAAGGGTATCACCCTCTTGAGTACGTTCGGCAACTTGTACAGAACAAACACCCTTGCGATCGCGTCCGTTTGCAGTGTAACGCACAGCACCAATTGTTAAATGAACCTCGCCAGGATGGGCTGCCATACTGCTGGCAATGGAGTAAAGACGGGCTGTCATTTTTCTTAAAAGAGAAACAATCTCTTGGGCAGAAGCTTTCCAAGGACCGAAGTCACGTAACATATCAAGCAAATCACGTCCGTTGGTATATTCTTTTAGCTGATTTGTATTTTCAATTAATACTAGATTTTTTAACTCTTCATTATCTGTGAATGCCGCTGCCGCTTGGAGAATCTTTTTCGACAGCAGGGTGATTTCAAAGTAGTCAGTTAAAGCCTCTTTTAATGGAAGTGTTTCCCCTTGCTTGTTAATAGTAACTAGAGTTCCTTCATCCCATTTCATTTCCTCTAGAAGGGCTGCTACAAGTTCTGGATCATTCTTTGGGATTACACCAAGGGCGTCACCAGGGATATAGGAAAGACCCGATCCTTCCAAAGATAACTCAATATGCCTTGTTTCTTTATTAGAGCTAGGACCATTTAAATTAAAGTTATTCAGAACCTTCGCTTGAAAAGGGTTTGTCCTTGAATAGGTAGCAGGTATTTTTTTGTCATCATTTTTATTCGCTGTTAGTTGCATCATCTTCACCTCTAAATTTTTATATTTACTAGTTATTAATTTGAATTATGTGTTCTATGTTACCTCTTCCA
>NZ_JBALPZ010000221.1:0-185 GCF_036965645.1 Neobacillus drentensis | reverse complement strand
ATTTTACCATGAAAATCAATCCTGAAAAACAGGAAATTATTATTTTTGGAGAGTTTTAGATGAAAACATATACAATTGTGGATAGAGAAACATGTATTGCGTGTGGGGCTTGTTTTGTGACCGCTCCAGAGGTTTTTGATTACAATGACAATGGAATTTCATTTGTGTTTTTAGATAAAAATCAG
>NZ_JBALPZ010000220.1:0-8394 GCF_036965645.1 Neobacillus drentensis | reverse complement strand
GCAGTCGCTTTTCTTGTTCAGATAACACTCCTCAAATTAATGCGATTATCTCCCGAATACTTGCTTATTCGCAGGATTTCATACAATTTGTACTTAGCAAAGGGGGAGGACAGTGATATAGAGGAATTCCCTTTGAATCCGTCAAAAGTTTCTATTCATTTGATGACCTCAAGTTACTCCCAGGGGCAACACTTAAATACACAAAAAGTCAATCTATGATACTTAAAAGGACAAAGAAGGGAATTTCATCGCCATCAAAAACCACCCAAATATCTCCGTAATGAAAGTGTTCTTCAATTTTGGGGTAATTGTCTAACCTTGCATAGAAGCCTTCCCTTTCCTCGTTAAATTCTGTTATGTAGACAGATAATATAGATGCTGCACAGGTC
Organism: Neobacillus drentensis; assembly: GCF_036965645.1. Lineage (GTDB taxonomy): Bacteria > Bacillota > Bacilli > Bacillales > Cytobacillaceae > Neobacillus > Neobacillus drentensis_D. Next base: position 8,005 of record NZ_JBALPZ010000220.1, on the reverse strand, counting down.
GCCATGGAGAAAAAAGAACTGCGGCCGCCTTTTTATATGAAAAAAGGGCTTAGCGTGGGAAATCCGCATTTTATTGGCGGTAAGACAAAAAAGTAAAAGCATGGTCACGTCCGGCCAGGATGTGCTCCTTCATGGCAATTTCTGCACGTATAGGATCTCTATTGATGATGGCTGTTCCAATGGTCATATGTGCGGACAGAGAATTTCCAACTTGTTCATAGGAATATTGATCATAACTCTTATAGACAAGAGGAATCACCATGATTCGTTCGAGCATAACAGGGAGTTGGGGGTTTCCGGTGGCCACCCAAATGAGACGATGAAACTTCTCGTTGATCGCGACAAATCTATCGACATGTCCCTCCAGTTTACCTTGGGATTTAACGATCCCAAAAAAGGTTTCAAACTCTTCATTCAATGAGACAATTTCCTCACAATGATGCTCCTTGCAGTTTTGGGCAGCCTGCTCAGCAGCGTATCCCTCCAGCAAGACCCTCAGGTTAAAAATGTGAATAAGTTCTTCCTTAGTATACTTTTTAACGATAGCCCCTTTGTTAGGCGCGAACTGGATGAGTCCCTCGATTTCCAATCGACGTAGAGCCTCACGTACAGGAGTTCGGCTTATGCCTAGTTGTTCTGCCAATTGGGTTTCTAGTAATCGTTGACCTGGTTGCAAGTGGCCCCGGATGATCCAGGTGCGGATGGTTTCATACGAATCAGCCATTTTCATCGACTCCGTTTTCTTATTCAAAAAGGTAATAATTTAAATATAACATAATTGGGAATTAAAAAGGGGAATACCCCGGTGCTATGCGAAGGGAGGTATTCCCGAATCCTAGTTTACATGGAGTGTGAAGCGCTTTCATTAATGAGAATCTCTTTTTTTTCAATATCTTCAAGGCTGAGCTTTTTCGTCTCACTGCCAAGTACCAAAATGGTGATAGCCATGATGATATATAAAGCAAAGGAAAACCAGAAAACCGAATGTTGACCACCATGGGTAAACAGGTAGGCAATGAGATAAGGAGATAGAATCGTTCCAGCCCGACTAAAGGCATTGGCCACAGAAGAACCAGTCATCCGTACCGAAGTAGGGAATAATTCAGGGACGTAGCTTGCCAAAATAATGGCGATCAGAATGTTGCCGCCCATGACAAAAATGAACCCAAGACTCATAATTGCGGCAGGGCTGCTAGCCGAGCCATAAAATAGGCCAATGACTCCAAGGAAAACAGACATAAATGCTAACGTATATTTACGTCCCATGCGGTCGGCAAGCACGGCGGACAGTGCATTCCCAGGAATCGCACCAAGCATAATGACCAGTGAAAACGTAAAGGTCTTGACCGCGGAGAAACCTTGTGTAATGAAAAACGTAGGAATCCATGCGGTAAAAGTATACCACGTCGTCATCATAATCGTAGAGATAATAATGGACATAATAGTGATTTTGCGGATGCCAGGAGACCATATCGATAGGGTTTGTTTGGCATTTGCTGCTTTGAGCACAGGTTGCGGGACCGATTCAACGGGAGCCAGATTAGGAACTAATTGCTCAAATTGTACAAGAACTTTTTCCGCTTCCTCGTATTTGCCCTTTTGCTCCAACCAACGTGGGGATTCCGGCAAATATCGGACTTGCAGAGCCCATATAATAATCGGGGGAATTCCAGCAATCCAAAACATGATCCGCCAGCCATATTCAGGTATTAAATATAAGGCCACTAACGCAGCTGCCGGCTGGGAAAGGTTGATCAAAAAAGAGAGGGCGCTCGTCCAGAAGCCTCTCGTTCGCCTCGGAGCGAACTCCACCCACATTCCATAACCCACGACAATGACGGATCCTAAACCCAAACCCGCGATGACTCGAAAAACAATCAACCATCCAAAGGAAGGGGAAACCGCACATAATATGGTTGCGATTCCATACACCAAGAGCGAGTATTTTAATGTAAACTTCCGTCCAAAACGATCACCGACTACTGCAGCAATAAGTGTCCCAATCAATAAACCGAAGAACGTGCCTGATATAAAGGATGCATTATTTGCAACTGAAGAAAATTTTAAAGCCACCATTGAGGCAAGTACAGACCCTGCGATATAAAGATCAAATCCGTCAAAGAATCCACCGCCCGCTAAAAGAAACAAAATAGAGCGATGCTGTTTGGTCATTGGTAAGCGGTCTAACCGAGCTCCTGCAAGCACTTCTTTTCCCATTATAACTACCTCCCTTATGATTTTTTCCCTTCACGGTAAAATAAGAGTTAGATCACCTCCTCAGATTGCAGGATAAGAAACTCAGACTCTTCCATTCCTAGCCAATCGCAGTAGATTTCTCGGTTGTGTTCCCCAATTCTAGTTGGCCCCGCGTGGTGAATTTGCCCTGGGGTGCGGCTCAATTTAGGTACAATCCCTGGCATGGGGAATGAACCCAATTCGGGATGTTCAAACGGTACGATCATTTCTCTAGCGATAAATTGAGGATCGCTCACCATGTCTTGGGCATTATAAATCCGGCCTGCAGGAACACCATTTGTCGACAAAAGCTCTAACAGTTCTTGACATGGTTTGGTTTGGGTCCAGGCTTCAATCAGTTCATCTAATTCTTTTTGATTTTCCCCTCTTGCTTGATGGGTGGCATACCGTTCATTACTAGCAAGATCGGGTTGGCCCATAACGGCGACTAGTCGCTTAAACACGGTATCCGCATTTCCACCGATCGCAATCCAGGAATCATCACCGGTTTTATAAATATTCGAAGGAGCAACACCTGGAAGAATGTTTCCAGAACGTTCGCGGAGCTTATCTAGCAGCACATATTCAGGAATAGTCGACTCCATGACACCGAAAACAGCCTCGTATAATGCCGTATCCACCACCTGTCCCATTCCTGAGCGGCTCCGCTCATGGATCGCAGTTAAACATCCAATCATGGCATACATCGCTGCAAGGGAGTCGCCAATGCTGATGCCAACACGAACGGGCGGCCGGTCTGGTTCACCAGTAACATAACGCAGTCCTCCCATGGACTCGCCAATCGACCCAAATCCTGCACGATCTTTATAAGGTCCTGTTTGGCCAAATCCAGACGTACGAACCAAGATTAAACGAGGGTTAATCTCGCGCATGACCTCATACCCTAAATTCCATTTCTCCAATGTCCCTGGGCGGAAATTCTCAATGACAACATCTACATGTGGAAGAATCTTTTTAAGCAGCTCTTGCCCTTTTGTCGTTCTAAGGTTTAGACTAATGCACTTTTTATTTCGCGCTTGAATCGCCCAGAATAGACCGTTGTCTTCAATCGCAGCTCCCCACTTCCGCAAAGGATCCGGGCGGTCAGGCGGCTCAACCTTGATTACTTCAGCACCAAAATCGGCAAATAAACGTCCCGTGAATGGCCCCGCAATAAAGGAGCCAAGCTCCAAGACACGAAGATCGGATAAAGGAAAATCAGCTATCATTTTTCAACATCTCCTTTAGATTGTATACAAAAGTAAAAATAATATGGATTTTTTATAGTAACAATTATATAATTTTGATAAATTGTATGCAATACAAAATATTTTGAAAGTTGGTGCAATTTTGATTGAAATTTGCGAAGTCGGACCACGAGATGGCCTGCAGACAGAAGCTACCTATTTATCCGTTCAACAGCGAGTCGACATGATTACGAAATTATCGAAATTAGGCTTTTCAAAAATTGAATGTGTATCCTTTGTACGGGATGACCTCGTTCCCCAAATGGCCCATGCCGAAAAGATTATTGAGGCTTTGCCTAAAGAAAACGGAGTGAGATATGCGGGTTTGGTATTAAGCGCAGGGGGAGTACAAAGAGCGCTTCGTTTGGAAAATTTGACAGATATTCATTTTGCCATTGCCGCCTCTGATACCTTTAACAAAAGAAATGCGGGACGACCCACATGGGATACGCTTGATCGATTGTCCATTCCTATTAAAGAAGCGTTGCAATCGGGAAAACAAGTAACAGGAATTATCGCTACTGCTTTCGGTTGTCCGTTTGAGGGAATCATCCCGCTAGATCGGGTTTTGAAAATGATAGAATCCTATATAAATTTCGGAAATTGTCAAATTTGCCTCGCAGATACGACCGGGTTGGCCAATCCGAAACAAGTTCAACACATGATTCAAGAGGTTAATCTCCACTTTCCGGACGTACCCATCTCCCTGCACTTCCATAACACGCGAGGATTGGGGCTTGCCAACGTCTTGGCCGCTATTCAAATGGGGGTTACACGGTTCGATAGCTCCATCGGAGGGCTTGGCGGCTGTCCTTATGCTCCTTTAGCCGTTGGCAATGTCTGCACGGAGGATTTAGTAAATATGACTGAGTCCATGGGATTTTCCACAGGGATTGACCTGGATGGTTTAATCGAGACCGCCAAATGGACCGAACAGCAAGTCAAACGCAAACTCGATGGCCTTGTCATGAAAGCGGGACCCATAGGTTTACCATCTATGCCTTATGAACAATCCAGCTTAAATGAAAATGGTAAGATGTAGCAGGTGAAAATATGTAATGGCTGAGAAAACATTAAGAGAACGGAATTATCGAAACATCCCTCCGCTTGTTCGAGGTTCATGGTTTTCACAGAGTAAAAATATGGAGAAAGGGTAGCTGAAGTACCTATTTTATACTAGAGTTAGTTTGTAAGTACTGTACTTGAACTAACATGGAAGAACGAACATAAATTCCATTTTCTGTGGTGCAGCACTGATGCATGGATGGCTAACAGGTAGCATTTGTTGAATAGGAGCTCAAATAGACCGAGATAAAACTCGGTCTGTTTCTATTCTATAAACAAAAAAGGAAACAGCCATTCAACTAAAGGGTTCCGTTAACTATCGCAAATATTAAAAATGTCATGCGAAACGACCTTCAAATTGTATGGTAATTTGAAGGTCTATTTTCGTTGATATAAAGGGGTTTTGAAAATTATTTTGTGGAATTTGTATTGCAATTTGTATATTAAAATGTGGGGGTACAATAGCCGGTGTACTGCAGCAAAATACACTACATTTTTACTTACAAATTGATAAACAGAAAAATATTGTTGTTTTTTATTTAAGGTTAGGCTCTGTTAAAAATGAATGTTAGTTTCACTGCTTATGAAAATAAACGGTAAAATTCCGGCTAAATTGGGAAACACCCATATTTTCCGTAAAAATAAGGGGAGTTCTTCCGTATATATTATCCAAATCTTTGGAATTTGTCCTATTTAGAGCAGTTAATCGGAATATCTCCGCTTATACCCGCTTCTTAAGCTTCCCCTATATACATTAGCAGGAAATTCTCCGCCTATGAATTCTGATACCTACACAAAAATCGATACTGAGAAAGCGGAAATGGGTTGCAAACTTCGTTATTCGTAATCTGAAGGATTAGCAAATAAACGCAAAATAGCAAGGGTATAAACCCTTGCTTTTCTTCTAATGTTATTTAATCTCTCTAGCCTTAAATTGCCCTACATTTTATAGTGCAAAAAGGATTACATTTTGGTTTGCATTTTCCTGTGCAAATTGACGTTTTGCGATAGGAAACGGAACCCGTTACCATTCAACTGCTTCCTTTTTAAGACTCGATCATTGGTGTATCTCACATTAGGGCCTTCCTGCTTCAGCCCTTGCTGTTGTTGCGTAATCTGGGAATGCTGGGTCTGACACAGACTCTAATAACTTCGAATGGTCAGAATTCTCTTTTAATTTTTGGTTGGACATTGATCGGAATTGGTTCTTTATCTTTTCGATGTTTTCTGGAGAGGCAATGTTTTTCAATTGATTTATGACTTTAGTGCGAGATTCCTCATTCCTCAAAAGGTAAGCGGCTCCACCGATGGCTAATGTGCCAACAATCTTATTTATCATAATATCTCATCCTCCTTGTCAATATATTTATACCCTTTAATCCTATTGCTAAACAGTATCATAGTAGAGCTTATTTCTTTTTATAGGTGATAGAAGGTAAGAGTTTTTTTGTTCAAATTGAATTCTATTATAGGTATTTATGTAAAGTATTGATAAATTGTGACGAACGGAGCAGTTGAAGATGATAATAAAACCATTCTATATTGAATGGTTTTTATCTGTATCATAATTAGGTGTGGTAGAATTCAATAAGCGGTCTAATACTTTTCTGGTAATAAGAGTGTAGTTGAAACGGTAGTGAATGTTATTCTCACCTATAGGTGGCAAGAGTTGGAGATTCAGCTGCCATTTTGGCAGCTTTTATTATTGGACAAACGTGGCAGATTAGATTAAAAAATAGTAATTGTAATACCTAATTAAGCTACCGGAAGTAGAGTTGAATATGTTAATATTGTTGCGTGAGCTCTATTTTCTTTTTGAATTTTTTAGCAATTTATGAATAACCGTGCTTGTGAAGGAACCTAAAACAGCACTACCTGCAATATCCGAGGGATAATGATGTCCTAACCAAATTCGTGAAAATCCCGTTAAAACCGAGAACCCCAACATAATGGAACCAAGGATGCGTTGATAAAACATAACTACTGTTGAAATGGCAAAAGTTAGTAAAGTATGTTTACTTGGAAAGGAAGAATCTAATTTAGAAGGGGTAAGAATACCTACGCTCCTATTTATAAATGGACGAGGCTTAAAATAAAATAACTTTATTATAAAATGCATGAATAGCGTGATGACGATAGACACTATTGCTTCAATAATTACATTCCTTTTTCTAAAAAGCATAATCATTAAAATAAACAAGAAAACAAATTTTATCTTGTTGGATATAAGTATCATTAATTTATCTATAAGCCAATAACGTCCTGAAAGCAAATTTATTACACGAAATAGTTTGAAATCCATGCTTATTCACCTCGAATGCTAGAATGTTTCTCGATAAATTGATAAATAACTTTATTTAACTCACTAGCTGATTTAGTTGGGACCTGATGTTTAATCCCTTTAACCAAAGTTAATTCGTTTTGAGGAAGTTTACAATTTAATTGTTGTGCATAACGAAAAAATGGTTTATCCTTATCGCCATAGATTAGAGAAATAGGCATATTAATTTTCTCGAGTTGATCCGAACTTTTATAGTCCAAAGTGTAATCATAGTATTGCCAGATGTTCCTTACATCTCCTTTTTTAGCTTCTAGTAACATCATCTTGAACAACTCTTCTGTATCTGAATTGCTTTTTGATATTGACCAAGCCAAAGCAGGCAATGCTCCAATCTTTGCAAGATTTTTAGCAAGACGTATTCTGTTTATTAGTCGCCAGTCACTAACCTCAGACATACCACTAATCATGATTCCCCCTAAAGCACGTCTCTTTGATGTTGACAACAAAAATTCCAATAAGATAGATGCTCCTGCTGAATAGCCACATAAAAAGGCTTTCTCAATATCCAGATGGTTCATTAGTTTATTTATATCCTCTACGATTAGTGGGTAGGTAACGGGTTTGATTGAAAAAGGACTCCTACCATGTCCTCGTATATCAAAGGTAATGACCTGAAAATAGCGGGATAGTTCTTCTGCCTGATATATGAAGTTTATGGAAGTTAGAACAGGCGGATGGATAAAAATGATAGGAATCCCTTTACCTTTAACAGTGTAATAAAGGCTACATTCATCAACTTTGAGGATTGGCATTATTTCACCTCCCATTAATAAAATCGTGCTTTAATTATTATTTGGTATTCCCACTTATTTCATGAAAAATATATCGTGTAAGCGGACATTAAATATTCGATACTGCTTGATACTATATTTAAACTTACGTGGCAGCTAAGTTAAAGGAGTAATAGAATGGAGATGTAATAATATGGTATCGTTAATTTAATTGTTTACAATTATTAGGTAAAAGGAGATGTTTTCATTGAAGGACCAGTAAGAATATAGAGAGAATTGGAAAAGGTATAATATTTTTTACACTTTTGGTTGGTTTAATTGTTGGCATTATGTGACTTGGTATGTTGCATCTACTATCGGTGGTAGCTTTGGTGGGATAGTAGGAT
>NZ_JBALPZ010000219.1:0-9453 GCF_036965645.1 Neobacillus drentensis | reverse complement strand
GTTCTCTTCTACTCGACTAATTTAAGAAGGAAACGGTCTATCCAACGTCGAACTTAATTACATAAAAACTAACTTTTTTATTAATTAAAGGTGGGGCATATGGGAAGAATTCCAATTGGACCAATTATTGAAGGTGGAAAAAAAGCAGGAAAAATAATTAAAGAAAACCACAAAGAAATTACGGCATTTATAAGTTTATTGAGTGCTGGAGGAAAGGTAATAAAAGAAAATACTGTTAAGAAAAAAGAATCAAACAAAACAGAAGAAAAATTGCCTCATAGGAAAGTGCGTTATAATCAATATAAAAAAATACTAATGGAATTGGATAGCCAAAACAGAAACGAGCTTTTTCAATATATACTTGAAGTAGAACAATTTATTCAACAGATAAAAAATGAAGAAAATAAGGAACTGGGAGTAAAAAAGCCTATTCATAAAAATAGAATTAAAAATTGGAATGATATTCTTATTCAAATTAAAGATAAAATGAATGCAAAAGATTATCTTGAATTTATTAAAATTTATAACAACCCAAATTATCATAGTGAATATTTTAAAGGTTTTGAGCGTGTTGTTGAGAAATTTAAAAAACTAAATAATCGAGAAAAATATGATGATTTATTGAAATATATTGCAGAAATAACAAATAGGAGCATTGAACAAATCAAAAAGGATTTTTCACTAACCGACTAAAATAATGGCAGTTTACTCCTTTTTACCTTTAGCATTCGAGATGCAACGTGAGATGTCTAGGTTCAACAACGTCAGCCTTATGGTTGGCGTTTTTTTTATGGCAAATTATTTAATTTCACGCATATAATTTAGCGGGAGGCGATGTTTATTGGGATTTAATGATTATAACCGTAAACATTCAAAAAAGACTTTATGGGACGAAGAATTAGATAGCGAAGAATCACTCATTGAGAAGCTATACAACGCAAATGTAAATAACCTTACACCATATTTTGATCCGAATTTTTCACAAAATGATTACAAACGTAAAAAGTATAAATGTGACCGTTGTGGTAATGAATTCGAGAATAATGGAACCGAATTATATCAATGTAATCTGCATTGTAGAACGTGCGCACAAGGTATAAACCATTACGACAGGTAATCAGGCTTAGTCGTATTTTTTTTTTACTAACATCGGGAACATTTGTTCGTATGTAATAAATGTAAAGAAGGAGATTGTGTGGCGATACGAGACCGTGGTAAAAAGAAGTGGCAGTTCGCCTTTGGCATGCCAGAGTTAATTAAGTCACAGAGAGATTTGTGGCGAGATACGGAACGAATGGCGAAGCCGATTATCGATGAGTACGAAAAGGAGGAGTTTGACCAACGTATATGTTATGCGATGGAGTATAACTTAGCCATAAAGCTAAAGGTATGGAAAGATGGATTTACTACAGAAATTATCGGTTCCGTTTACCACGTTGATCCGATTTCACATGAGGTACATATCGAAATAAGGCCTGGAGAATTTGAACGGATTAAATTTGAGGATATCATCGGAGTTAATGTAGATTAACGATATAGTTCGTAAAACTGTGGTAATTAACCGTATGAAACAATCTGAAGTCTATTAAGATATGTAAATTATATAAATTGCAGACGCAGCCATTTAGGTTGCGTTTTTTTGTTTTTTATTTTCTATTCCACCCTGCTCGGTTGAGACCCCTATTGTATTAGTAAGTTGGTTGGGAGTTGATTTGGATTGTACGTAACAAAAAAATTTAAAAAGAAAATCGACACTGACGACATTTCTGACCCTTATCTAATCATGAAGTATCTAAGATTGATAGTCGGATCATAAAAAAATAGGTTTTTTGATTTTTCTCGGCTCTGTAAACGATTTGGACCCGTATCTACATATGAAGACGGGGGTGAAGGCGAATAAGGGAACGGTTAAAAATTACAATCTGTTCAAAATTACTAATTAATACACTGCCAAATAGAAACATGGCATCTATTGAATTTTTTTTAATTTTGTAGTCTACGGTAGCTGGTTGTAGTCCCTATTTTAATTATGAAAGACAAACAATGGGTAATCAAATGGCTGTGCTTAATTATGAAAATAATTCGTTACAGACGTCGAATTGTACCCGTATCTACATATGAAGGTAGGAGGTGACGGGTGAATGAGAAACGGTCAGAATTACAATTCTTGTAAAACTACTACTTATATACATTACAAAACGGAAAATACGGTCAACGCATTTTTTGAAAAAATTTTTTTATTTCCGTATCTACGATAGATGACAATATCCCCTATTTTAGAGGTGTAAAGCAAAAAGGGTATGACAAAAGCTTTTAAGGAGGTGAAGATGGTCGAATGGTAACAGTTTGAACTTGACGAAAAATGAATTAGCGGAGCGAATGGGTGTCAGTGCTGGCTCAGTATCTTCGGTTGAGAACGGAACGAGCAGGATTACATCTGAATTCGTTATGAAGTTCAAACGAGCCGTAGAAATTACTGATGCGACCTTAAATGATATTCAATATCTACTAAGATAGCGGAATAATATTAAACAACATATTAGGTGGAAAAGTTATGACTAAACAATCTAACCAAATAACGGAAGAGCAATTTAGAGAAATTTGTAAGGAAGCAGGAGTAACCACAGATGAATTGATCGTAAGAAATGGTCAAGAGTTTTTTACGGTAGAAGGCATAAAGAAATTACGATTTTATTTATTACTCATGGTGATTTAGTAGGCGCCTGGAATTCTCATAAACTATTAAAACGAATGCAAGGGCAGGAGGGAGAACAATGATAAATAGTACTCAATGTAAAAACAAATTCACAGAGGAGCAAATTCAACAGTTACAAGAGTTGTATTCAACAGGTGACTGGACGCAAAAACGTTTAGCTGAGAAATTTGGTGTAGCTGAACATCAAATAAAAAAGGCTTTAAAAGGAATCGTTAAGCCTAGACCAACGATATATCAACGATTTGAAGCAAAAAGGGTTGAAGAAGAGAATGGTTGCCATGTGTGGATTGCGAGTACCGACAAGGATGGATATGGGTGGTTCAGAACAAACGGTAAGTCGTTACGATCGCATCAAGCTTCGTATCAACTGTACAAAGGAGAAATACCTAAAGGGAAGAAGGTCCGTCATATTTGTGACAACCCTTCCTGTGTTAATCCAGATCATTTAATTTTAGGTACACAGAAACAGAACAATCAAGACAAAATTGATAGGTATCGTCAACCTTGGCAATATAATGCCAGCGAGTATCTGGAAATGCGCTGTATGAATCAAATTGGTCTCTCGGAGAATGAAATTGCTGAGCGTTATGGCATAAAGATGAACACCCTTAAAAGTCGATTAAAAGACATGGCTAAGACTAGTGATGATCCGTTTGAAGATAATGTCTTTTATTACAGAGATAGAGCCATTCATGAAGAAGCAGAGAAGTACAAGGATAGTAAACCTATGGAGATTGTAATCGATAGGATAATTGAATGATTTTGTTAACCTTATTGGCGGGTTTCTAGATGGTACTTTACTGATTCATCAGAAGGCCGTCTACTTTAATTTTATTTTTAATGTGGGTAGAACAGGAGATTAGCAGAAAAATGAGTAAAATTGTTAAGGTTATCGACAGCATGATGGGAACGGGAAAAACTAGTTACGCTATTCAGATGATGAAGGAAGCGGACATGAACCAAAAGTTTATCTTTGTAACGCCTTTTCTTAACGAGGTTCAACGTATTAAACAAGAAGTCACCAATAAAGATTTTAAGGAGCCTAACGTAACTCACGGATCAGGAACTAAACTTGAGTCGTTGAAAAGACTGATTGCTAACGGTGAGGACATAGCAACTACGCACTCCTTGTTTGCAATGGCAGATGAAGAGTTGATAGATTTATTACGATGGGAGAATTATACATTGATAGTTGATGAGGTCATGGACGTTATATCTATGCTTCAAGGATTAAGGAGAGACGATATTCCTGTTTTATTGGACAGTGGACTTATTAAAATTTCTGAAGAGAATCAAGTGATATGGCAAGCAGATCCCACCTTGGATACAAAGTACAACATTGTCAGGGACTATGCTTTAGCTGGAAATCTATATGCTGTTAACAACACTGCATTCGTTTGGAACTTTCCAGCAAAGATATTCGACCTTTTCGAAAGAGTGTATATAATGACATATATGTTCGATGGTCAACTTCAAAGATATTACTATGATTTGCACAATGTAAAGTACGATTATTTCTCCGTGGTCAGAGAAGGGAACAGATATCAGTTGCAACCTAAGTCGGAAATTATAGAGGATCGTTCACGATTAAGAGAATTTATCCATATCTATGAAGGAAAATTAAACGAAATTGGCGAGATTAAAAACTCCTTGTCCAAAAGTTGGTTTGAGAATTCACACAACTGTGTAAAGGTTAAGCGATTGAAGGATAATCTGTACAATTATTTTAGAAACGTCCAAAAGGCAAATGCCGATAGAATTCTGTGGACCACGTTTAAGGACCATTCTAATAAAGTTAAAGGCAAAGGCTTCAGTAAAGTGGAGTCGGAGAATAAAGTTAGTGGAGATGTAGGACTAGCATGTTTTACCTCGTTCAATTTACGTGCTACCAACAGATACAGACATAAAGAAGTCTTAGCGTTTTGTTTAAACCGTTTTATGAATCCTATCGAGGAACACTTTTTCTTGCAACAGAACGTCAAAGTCGATGAAGACTTATTGGCATTGTCTGACCTGTTGCAGTGGATATTCCGCTCTGCAGTTCGAGATGGCAAGCCCGTCCATATCTATATCCCAAGCCGTAGAATGCGTGATCTGCTGAAGAAATGGTTGAATAACGAATTGTGAATTTTAATCGACAAATATTGTTTTTTGGGGCCTGAGCGCACAGCTCGGGTTATTTTCTCGTATGCAGACTACATTGAATAATGTATAAAAAGAGTAGTTGTACAAAATTGACTGTTGAAGGAAGGTAGTTTAATGGTAGTTGATTTAGCACGTTACAAATGGCGTAAAAGATTGCTAGAGTCACGTAACGAAAGTGTTTACTATCTAATAACCGACAAAAACGGGGTAGCAGATGAAATTCTTTTTACGTTCTCTGACGGTGTATGGGAGATAGGAGTCGACAATCATAGTCTGAGAACGGATGAATTTTCTAATGTCGACTTAGCTGCTGATTACATTATATCTTTGGGAGTGGAAGAATACGATTCACATTTAAGTATAGTAACGTGTAACCCAATGTCTACTTATTAGCCGTTTAGCAAGTAGACCGTGCTAAAATCGTTTGAAAACACAGTCGTATCAAGGGTTCAAGACGTGTGGGTCTTAAGAGGAAGTATATGACGTAATAACCTTCGCCTGACGGCTCTGTGATGTAACCAAAGCTTATCAGCTTCAGTAACATCAAAATAATAACTGTTATATTTTATTAGAAGACTGCGTTAGCAGGATTCAACTGAGCGTCAGCGAGGTTTACTACGTCGTGATGATTAAATGATTATTCGTTAAAATAACCAACCAAAATTATGTCATTTTAATGATGTAGTTAACCGAGTTAATCGATAGTATCCTTAAATTCCTATGTTAAGGTACAGGATGAATGATTGACGTTTGGAGTACAATTATAAGGTATATTACACGGTTTAGGTCGTACTCCACTTGATGCATCTTGGCCGAAAATGACGTTTCTGGAAACCTTGGGGTCTACACATCAACAGTTCGACAATCTTTATGTACCAAGCGTTTTGAAGGTATTGTAAACATGTTTTTAAAGTTAATTCTCTTGCCAGTATGACATTAAAACAATAAAATAAGATCCTGCTGTATTTCAACGAGGAAATTAACGATGAAGTCGGCGACACAACTACATTCCTATATATAAATATAAAGATTATAACTTTACACTAATGTTTTATTGGGATTGAATCCGCTCACGATGATAACCCAACTCCTTATGGGCATGAAAAACATATGAAAAAGGAGATTCAGATTCTTTTTTTAGTAATGCTTGACGTGCTCCAATGTAACTAATACCTAAAGTAATGGCCATGGCTGAGAGATTTGGATGTGAATTTAAAAGGTATGGTAAAGTCGTTGCTCCAGCAAACAAAGCAGGAGTTTTTGTATTTAATAAACTTTTAATGGAATCTAAGGTGAAAGAAATTTTAGATTCATTAAGCAACCTTGACACCAACTGAAGCTCCTTCTGCATCTTTGTGTTGAATAATTCCAAATAGTGGTTAACTTCTTCCCTGGATTTTGAATTTGCTAATTTTTGTTGAAAGTCTAGATATTCAACCTTAAAGGCCTGAAGCTCTGTATTCCTTTTTTTCTTGAATTTGATTATGTCTTCTATGGAGGTATGTGTGGATGGTACTGGTAAACAATTCATTAGTTGCACATTTGCTACCTGATAACCCTGTTGTTGGTTGTCTGACATATTAAAAATTATTTTTTCACAGATATGGTTGTCAGTACTAGGAGTATATGCATACTTAACACCTAAATATTTTGCCAGAATACCAAGGTATATAGTTGCAACAACTTCGGACATAGCAAACCTATCATTCTTTTCTTCTATATTTTCAATAAGATTATGGTTCGCAAGTTCAAATACTGCAAGGCTGGAAAATTTGTCCATGGAGATTTCGGTTTTGCTGGAAAAAGAGTTTTCATTAAGAAACTTTTGTAGTGAATCACTTAAAATATAATTCCTTAATTCTTCTTCAAAATTACGTCTATCTAATTCATTGTCTTTACTTCTTAGAAAATCAACAGGTGAAATAGGTTCAAATTCTCCATTTTCTAAGAGGAGTTCGATAACAGGATCGTAATGATATCTAATGCTTTCTGGTATTATGCTCGCTATTTTATCAGAATAAAGCAAGACTCTTCGCAGCCAATAATTGTTTGGCACCCCAATTCTAGGATAGTATAAAATTTTAAATCCCATCCAGAAACCTCCTAAATTAATATTTCATAATGTTGAAATTTTAAAGTACTACCCTATTCTATCATTTACACCATTTTTTAGTAAATATTAGGGGGGATATGTTTATGATCATGAGCAGTAACCGTGAAAAATTATTTTTTCCAAAGTTATATTGATTATCTTTTGTACCACAACTTAAAGGCTTGAATTTCTTGAATTAATATTTGTATGTAAAGGTATACAAATACGAACACTTTTGAAACAGCCGTCAAACTCGCATTCTTCCGTTTTTATCGTTGTTCGTAAAAGTCAAAAAGAGAATTTACGAATATTCGTTTATGCTATATACATTTACGAACACTTTCGATATACTGGAAACAATTACATATCGGTGGTCGAGAGGAGTACGGAAATATGGACAATCGTAAATTCGGATACATACGTGTTAGTAGTAGGGATCAAAACGAGGCTCGTCAGCTACAGTCTATGAAAGAAGTTGGCATTAGCGACAGGGACATTTTTATCGATAAGCAGAGCGGAAAGGATTTCAATCGGGAACAGTATCAATCGCTTAAGCACCATTTACGTGCTGGAGATATCTTGTATATTCACTCGTTAGATAGATTTGGTCGGAATAAGGAAGAAATATTAAATGAATGGATGGATATTACAAAAAACATTAAAGCGGATATTGTCGTTCTTGATATGCCATTATTAGATACAACGAAATACCAGGACAGCTTAGGAACGTTTATTTCTGACTTGGTACTGCAGATATTATCGTGGTTAGCGGAAGATGAACGAGAGCGGATCAAGAAACGTCAGCGAGAGGGTATTAATGCTGCAATTAAAAATGGGACACAGTTTGGTAGGCCAAAAGCGGAAATAACAAATGCTTTTATTTCAGTGTATAGAGAATGGAAAGCAGAACGTATAACAGCTACAGAAGCAATGAGGAGAGCGGACATGAAGCGGACAACGTTCTATAAGTTGGTAAAAGAATACGAGGAATGCCTGGCGAGCCGATAGTTGGTTCGCTTTTTTTTATTAAATAACGGATCAAAAGCGGGAGGGGGGCTACCCTATCACAAAATCGACCCTATATGCATATTGACACTTGCCTGGCGTAACGTAGACTTGATCATGATATCTCGAAATCCTTGAAATATCGTGATCGTGACACTAAGTAACCAGACAAATCGGACGCTAACGGCTACAGTAAGAATCGACCAAGTCATTTTGCCACCATCATCGGTTTCTCCTCTCACACTTATAACCGTGCTGTTCTCTCCGATCCCTGTTAGGTTAACTCCGAACACTGTAGCGGGGTTTGCTGTACTTGTGTTACTCCCATTCCAATCACAGACACACCAGTTTTACGACAGCAGGCGATCACATGCTTTGATCGTAACAGTAAGAGGAGATGTTGAAGAATGAGGGGACGAAATTCTAGTCATCGTCACAGGCGGATTCTCATCTGATGGCAGTTCACTAGATGTCTCAGAAATGACCATGTTCTTCCGACACGAAGACTTCGTAGTTTTTTATGACGATCACCATCATCACGACCATGATGAAAGCAGCAGCTAACATTTGAATAAGCAGGTTAGACCGTTTCTAGCGTACAGAGCAGGCTTTTTTTTTGTGGACAAGGGGGGTACCCTATCACGAACAAAGCCCTGATGCCATATCAAACTATGCCTGATGTAACGTACATATGGACGTCAAATCTCGAATCCTTGCCGATTTGGAAAGAAGAGATGCCCCCGTTTCCGTAAAATCAGTCGGTTCAAATAGCTAAATCAATCAAAAAAATTTTTTTCGGAATCAGAAATCTCGGGGGTGTTGATAAACTAACTGGCATTTTAGTTAAAGTGAATTATTTGGAAAAACAGAGAATAATGCATTTTATTTCGCCAAAATCCAGTTTTAATATTAATCTTCATGAAAAAGCAGGAATATACCTTTCTTTTATCTAATCTTATTTAATGACAAACATGTAGAACATATGTTATGTTTTTATCCCTACATAATTTAAAAATAAAAAAGAAGAGGTGTTTGAATATGAATAAAACAGAATTAGTGAATGCTGTTGTAACACAAACAGAGTTAACAAAGAAAGATGCTGCAAATGCGGTCGATGCATTGTTTGAAACCATCTCTAATACACTTGCAAAAGAAGAGAAAATCCAGTTGATTGGATTTGGCACATTTGAGGTGCGTGAGCGTGCAGCTCGAACAGGTCGTAACCCACAAACTGGTGAAGAAATTCAGATTTCTGCTTCAAAAGTTCCAGCTTTTAAACCAGGCAAGGAATTAAAAGAAGCTGTTAAATAAGTTTGTATAGTTCTTAAAGAATTGGCTCTAAGGTATGATCCCTAGAGCCTTTTTGTGTTTGAAATAGAGTGTTTATTCAGGGAGGCTTTCTGGTCTCACGGCAATATTATTAAAGAGATCAGGAGGAATTAGAATACTTATCAAAGTGAATTGTGAAGATTTTCACTTAAACTAAACCAGCTAA
>NZ_JBALPZ010000218.1:0-4869 GCF_036965645.1 Neobacillus drentensis | reverse complement strand
AGTTTTCAAAGAGCAATTACATGTCACTCACAAGCGACTTTATTAATTTAACACATCACCGCTTGTAATGTCAACACTTTTATTGTTTTTTCTAACCGTCACTCACAAAACTTTTTTTAAATGTTTCGCAGCGACGGTTATTAATATACCAAGTATTTTTATAAAGGTCAATACCTTTTAATATTT
Source organism: Neobacillus drentensis (assembly GCF_036965645.1). GTDB lineage: Bacteria > Bacillota > Bacilli > Bacillales > Cytobacillaceae > Neobacillus > Neobacillus drentensis_D. The sequence goes on along the minus strand of NZ_JBALPZ010000218.1, from coordinate 4,683 downwards.
TTTAAAAATAATTATGAGACGCGATAACATCTATGAAAGACACCATGACCTTTTGTTTCTAGATTAACAACTTCTAATAGATGTTTTTCAATTAAATATTCGATTAGCACAGCCAAATCTACAGAATAAGGAATCAATTCTTCCTCGTTCATTATTTCATTAAAAAGCCAGTATTCCTTCCCACGTAATACTTCCAATAAATGCGAAGTACCAATACTTGTTCTAGAATGAATCAGGAACTCGCTGGCCAAGAACAAAAGTTCTAGTCTTTTCTCTAATGTTTCTTCACTATTCACCAGCTCAATATATAATTTATAAATTTCTGGCTCTATTTGTTTTACCTGATGCCAAACTGTAAGTTCCGGATGAAGGCCATTTTCGATAACTGCAAGTCGAGCTAAGTGATGCAGGGAATGTACAACATAATTATACGCATCTAAAAATTGACCACTCTCAAATAACGCTTTACCGTCTACATAGCGGCGAATTAATTTAGCAAATTCTAAGCCCATTTTGATTTTTCGTCCATTAAAGGGAAAATCCCGCAGCTCTGTTTTTAAATTGATAACATACTCATTACGATCAAACAGAATTTTCGCTTCATGAACCCATTCAAATATCTTTCGGTTCGTGCCCAATAGCAGCCATTCCTGAAGCTGAGATTCTGACACGACATGCATAGCCGCCTTTTTGTCATCGTAAGTATAATGTTTAATAAATAATGGCTGGTCAGCCTCTTTTACAATAATCAATAAGACAACATCAAATGAATCTGTAATATGACTGGATTTATGTTTTTTTTCGACCAACAAAACTCCTAGTGTATTGGATTGACTCGCCCTTTCTTGATAAATAGGCCGAAGGATGTCTTCCATTCATCATTCCTCCATTTTATTCAGGTAGCATTATATGTTCGACAGTGATATCTAATTTCCTTTTTTTCTAAAAGACAATTTTCGACATTCTTTGTATTTTTTCTTACAAAATAATTATGGTATAGTTTGTCTAGGAGGGAGAAACATGGCAAAGTATTCGAGTAAGATTAATAAAATACGCACATTTGCATTATCCTTAATTTTTATTGGTTTCATTGTGATGTATATAGGAATTTATTTTAGAACTTCACCTGTTATTATGACCATCTTTATGCTTTTAGGTCTACTTTTTATTATCGCCAGTACTGTCGTTTATTTTTGGATAGGAATGCTTTCAACGAAGACTATTCAAGTAAATTGCCCTAACTGCGGCAAACCCACTAAGATGCTTGGTCGAGTAGACATGTGCATGCACTGCAGGGAACCATTAACATTGGATCCTAGTCTCGAAGGCAAACAATTTGATCAATCCTATAATCATACTAAACAGAATAAATAAAAAGAGGATGACTATTAACCATTGGTTAAAATAGTCACCCTCTTTTTTTGTTGGCGAACATTAATTTAATGATTAATGAACTTCTTTACTAGCGCACTCAGGACAGGAACCGTAAATTTCCAGACGGTGGTTATCCACTTTAAAACCTGTTACATGTGAAGCTAGATGCTCTACCTCGTCAAGACCAGGATAATGAAAATCAACAATTTTACCACAACTTTGACAAATAACATGGTAATGATGAGAGGTTACAAAATCAAATCGAGCGGATGCATCCCCATAAGTCAATTCCTTTACAAGTCCAACTTCACGAAATACTCGTAAATTATTGTAAACTGTTGCCACACTCATATTAGGGAATTTACCTTCTAGGGCTTTATAAATTTCGTCTGCAGTAGGATGTGACATTGAGTTTATTAAATATTCAAGTATCGCATGACGTTGTGGAGTAATTCGTACACCTGTATCCTTCAAGGTATCCAACGCTTCTTTTAATTGATTCATCGCCATGCACCTTCTTTCTAAAAAATATTATTAAATTATAATTGTTATAATTAATTTTACTAGGTCTTTTGTACTTTTGTCAATATTGTAATCGAAGAAACACCATTTGTTACTATCTATCCGCATGTAAAGTTTTTTCTGTTTCCCCTAATTGATAATTAACATATCTAGCTGTTACAAACAAAAGGTCGGAAAGTCGGTTTAAATAAGCCAACACTAGCGGATTTACTTCTTCCCCTAATGAAACCGCACAACGCTCAGCTCTCCGTGCGATGGTTCGGGCTACATGGAAGGCTGCACCTGCGGGATCTCCTCCGGGCAGAATGAAATTTGTTAGTCCAGGCAGAGCAGTGTCCCACTCATCAATCTGTTTTTCAAGTTGTTCGATATCAGCAGGAGCAAGTTTCCACTTTACTTCTTTGCCTTTTGGTGTAGCCAATTCCGCACCAACATGAAAAAGGTTTGTTTGTATTTTATGATATACACTTTCAATTATTTCTTTCCCTTGGAAATTTTCATTTTTTAAGTAACTTAAAGCAAGACCAATCATAGAATTTGTTTCATCACAGGTTCCATACGCCTCGACCCGCATATCATTTTTCGTTACTCTTTGACCATAGATTAAGGAAGTGGTACCTTTATCACCCGTTTTGGTATAGATTTTCATTTTCTTACCTCCATTAGAAATATTTATTATCTAATTCTTTATGTATTTTAAAGGATACAGTTTTCTTCATCTTATCATCTATAGTTATATTTAGAAAAGTTGTAATGATGATATTCTTATTCATAAAAAAAAGGGTCACTATGGACCCAAATGATTTTATCTGAGGAGGTATGCCCTAATAAAATGATATTCAATTTACGCATTCTTGCATTGGACAAATGCCTTTTCTTGAGAAAATAGGCTTTAAAGTATGTAGGTTACTAACTCCAAAGAGCATTAATTCCTTCATACCTCAAATAGATCACCAAAACAACCAAAGAAATATATCAAAACATATAACTTGTTACGAACCTGAATCAAAGTGATTTCAGAAGGAATAATAATAGTATTTAGTCTGAATTGGAGGATATTTATGAAAAGCACTGAAAATTCCTTATCCATTTTAGCTCTTGGCGGCATTAATGAAATCGGAAAAAACATGTATGTTGTTCAATATGAAGATGATATTTTTATTATTGATTGCGGCGGAAAATTTCCGGATGAAAGTTTGTTAGGAATCGATTTAATTATCCCTGACATTACGTATCTAGAGGAAAATCAGGACAAAATTAAGGCTTTGATTGTAACCCATGGTCATGAGGACCATATTGGCGGTATTCCCTACTTCTTAAGAAAAATAAATGTACCAATTTACGCAACCCGATTTACGCTTGGATTAATTGAATTAAAACTTGATGAACATAGACTAAGAGGGGACACCAAACTCATTACGATCGACTCCGAATCAAGATTGGAATTCGAAAAGGTGGATATTTCCTTTTTCAAAGTAAGCCACAGCATCCCAGATTGCCTTGGAATTGTATTTCACACACCTGAAGGAATTGTGGTTCATACAGGCGACTTTAAATTTGATTTAACACCTGCCAATAACCAATTTTCCGATATACATAAGATGGCACAACTTGGCCAGCAAGGGGTATTAGTTTTAATTTCTGAAAGTACAAACGCAGAGCGGAAGGGGTTAACCCCTTCCGAGCAAATGGTTGGTTCCCATATGGATGAAGCCTTTATAAAAGCTAGAGGGAAAATTTTCATCTCTACCTTTGCATCCAATGTTAATCGTGTCCAGCAAGTGGTTGAATCTGCATTAAAGACAAATCGCAAGCTCGCATTGTTAGGCCGAAGCATGGTGAATGTTGTTGACGTTGCCATTGAACGTGGTTATTTAAATGTTCCAGAAGGTATGATCATCGAGGCAAGCGAAGTGGATAAACTGCCATCTGAAAAGGTAGCCATCCTCTGTACAGGCAGTCAAGGGGAACCACTGGCAGCCCTTTCCCGATTAGCAAGCGGAAACTACCGCGATGTTGCCATTTATCCGGGAGATACAGTCATATTAGCAGCATCCCCCATACCCGGAAACGAAAAAGATGTTTCTAAGATTATAGACAATTTATTTCAACTCGGGGCAAAAGTAATTTACGGTTCTGGCAGCACAACCGGCATGCACGTTTCCGGCCATGGCTATCAGGAAGACCTTAAGCTTATGCTGACATTAATGAAACCCACCTATTTCATTCCAATCCATGGAGAATATCGCATGCTGCACCATCACCGTGTGTTAGGTGAATCCGTTGGAGTAGATAAAGGAAATACTTTTATTATTAAAAATGGAGACGTCGTCGATATCAAAAATGGAGCTGCCCGTCAGACCCGTTCCGTTCCTGCTGGGGATACATACGTAGATGGTATCGGTGTAGGCGATGTCGGTGACATTGTGTTACGAGACAGAAAACAGCTGTCTGAAGATGGCATGCTCGTTATTGTCATCACAATTAGCAAAGGCGACCGAAAAATCATTTCAGGCCCCGATACCATTACTCGCGGATTTGTTTATGCAAGAGACTCGGATGAACTGCTCAAAGAAGTTAACCGCCTTGTTAAAAAGACGGTCAATGACTTGCAAGCAGAAAATATTCGCCAATGGAATGTGATTAAACAAAACATTAAAAAGTCCGTAGGGCAATATTTATTTGCTCAAACGAAGCGAAAGCCAATGATTCTCCCGATTATTATAGAAATTTAAATAAACAAAAAAGGATGAGCACTTAACCCGTGACTGAACTGCCCCGTAAATG
>NZ_JBALPZ010000217.1:0-1757 GCF_036965645.1 Neobacillus drentensis | reverse complement strand
CATAAACAACCTAATGAAAAATATCCTAAAACAATTGATAAATATATACACCCCGTTTGTTTAAGCCCCTTTTTTCGCACGACCTGAAAATGCGCCGACTTTGAAGTATAATGAATTTGAAAGGTAAACAAAAGGGAAAGGTGTATATACATGAATAATCAAAATCCTGTGTCTGTCTATTTTACCACCCATACCTCCACGCTCGCGAACCAGATGGTCGAAGGCGTTCTTCAACGTACAGGGCTGAGGATTTCCGAAGAGGAAAAACGGCAAGCCATCCTTATGTACACCGACCTATTCAAATTTTTAGGGGAATCAGATGAATCCGCCGGGGTATCGGAGCACCTTTTGTCCTGGAGCAAACAAAACGCGCAGCGGCTAGCCGTTTCCGAAGGAAGATTGTCCGAGATAGCCTTACGGTATCCGCCCACCAGGGAAGTATTCATCAATCTGATGACGAACATCGGCAGCAATCTCGGGCTCTCCCTGAAGGAGCATTCAACCATCATCAACCGGTTCAACTCCCTACTCGATGTCAGCCTGAATGAAACGGTCCTCGCTTTTGAGCAGATTGCGGAACAATACAGGGAAAATACAGAAAGAGAGTTGGCAGAACTTTCGGCACCCCTTGTGCTGATTCAAGATGGGGTGGCGGTTATGCCGTTGATCGGGATCATGGATTCTTACCGTGTCACACATATCGCGGAGGATGTGGTCCCGAAGATCGCCGAGCACCGATTGAGATATCTCATCGCTGACTATTCCGGTATTCTGGACCTGGATGAAGTTATCGCCCATTCCTTGAGGTCCATGGGGAGTGCTCTTATTCTGATGGGTGTAGAGGTGGTGGTGAGCGGCATGCGTCCCGAATTAGCCATGACGGTGATCAAAAGCGGGATCAACATGTCGGACATTAAAACCTTCGCCCATGTGAAACAGGCATTGGAATGGATTAATTCCCGTTCCCGTTAATCATCCCCCCCCCTTCAAGACGTGGTTTTGCATGACGTATACGAACTGGGAATGGAATCTAAAAAGGGGTATAACGCTGTTCTTCGATGATATGAAGGACCCTCCATAAGGAAGGTCCTTCCAAAGCCACTGCCATTAGAGTGTTCAATAGGGATTCCCGTTATTCATTCGGGATAATGCTTCCGCCCCGAAAAGCCAATTTTCTCACTTGGGAAATTGACTTTTTCAGTTACTTTGTGAATAAGAGTACTTAAATTAGTCGAGTAGAATGGAGACTTTCTACCTTTCGGTAGATTGCACTCCACCCCCTCACAGAACCGTGCTTGCACTATTAATGCACACGGCTCCTCCTAGTTACCATTCACATTTCTGCTATCCTTAATAGTTTTGTTGCCATCATTATTCCTACCTCAGAGTGTAGTAAATGTGTCCGTATTAAGGTTGATAACTGGTACCTTTCCTCCATCGGCATTACCCAACTTCATTGGTACTACGCTGCTATCCGACTCCCTATTCGGCATTTGGCTTCCTTGCTTGTTATCGCTTGTACACCATACTCTTTCATTAAGAAAAGACCAATAGGGTCTCCCGAGTTGCCGTATCATATCAATGTGTAACGTGCCAAGGTCTCTGACTCCAGAGAGGTTTTATCCATCTTGCCTTAAACGATGGATAAAATGTAGCTTTCTGTTGCAGGTAAAACATCAGCCCTCTCGATTTTACTAACATTATGGAGCTCAAGCCATTCAACCATTTGGCTTTCGGTCCGCCGTCGGGTAGAAAAC
>NZ_JBALPZ010000216.1:0-6062 GCF_036965645.1 Neobacillus drentensis | reverse complement strand
GTTCTCCCCCTAGTATTGGACACATTTTGTTCATATCCCTATTAAATAAAAAGATTATTAATCTAGAGTTTCCAGATTGTTAAGGGTTAGTAAAGTTAGGTTAATTCCTTGTAAAGTTTCTTCATATTAAATTGTAAAAAACAGTAACTATAATTATCATTTATTTATAACTCATATTTTAATTACGAAATTTAGTACTATATTTTTTAAACCATGGGGGATATCATGAAAAATAAAATACTAGTGATTGATGATGAACCATCAATAGTTACTTTACTTGAATATCATTTAAGCCAGGCAGGTTTTGAAGTGTTAATAGCCATGGATGGTGAAGAGGGTAAAAGGGTTGCTGAAACGGAGTCTCCAGATTTTATTCTATTAGATTTAATGCTGCCAAAGTTAGATGGGATGGAAGTATGTAAGCAACTTCGACAACAAAAGATCATGACTCCTATTTTAATACTCACAGCAAAAGATGACGCACTTGATAAAATATTAGGGCTAGAGTTAGGTGCGGACGATTATATGGTTAAACCATTTAGTACGAGAGAGGTCATTGCGAGGATAAAAGCAATTCTAAGAAGAACCCAGGTTCAGACTGAAGAGGCTTACATAAAAATCGATGAAAAAGAATTTGTCATTGGTGAATTAATAATCTATCCCATGAAATTTGAAGCTTATTTCAAAGGAAACCAAATAGAGTTAACTTTAAAGGAATTTGAATTGCTTGTTTATTTAGCAAAAAATAAGGGACGGGTTCAAAGTCGTGATGAATTGCTCCACGCTGTGTGGAAAAATGACTTTTCAAGCGATACAAGAATTGTGGATGTTCATATATCCCGTTTAAGAGAAAAAATAAAAGAGGAAACCAAGAAACCAGTTTATATAAAAACTTTTCGAGGAGTTGGCTATAAATTGGAAGAGCCAAAATGAGATGCAAAAGGCTGCCTTCCCACTTTTTAGGTCTGACAGCCTTTTATCATCCCTTTCAAAAATTCTTCCTAATTAATTAAAATTATAGATATTAGGCATTTAAATCAAACCGTTGTCCGGTTACAAGATAAATAACATGTTCAGCAATATTAGTTGAATGGTCTCCAAGTCTTTCTATATAACGACACACAAAAGCCAACTGCGTAATTTGATTAGTTTGTGAAGGATATTTTTGTATATATTCCATTAATTCCTTAATTAATCGTCCATACATTTCATCTACTTTATCATCTTTCTCCGCACACTTTCTTGCCAGGTCTACATCCTCTGTTAGGAAGGCTTTTAGCGAATCACTTAACATTTCTAATGCAAGGTCCATCATTTTTGGAATATCGACAATTTCTTTAATATGCTTTTCTTGCCCAATATGCAATGTTGATTTGGCAATATTAACAGCATTATCGGCAATTCGCTCTACTTCTGAGGAAATTTTTAATGCAACAACAATATTTCTTAGGTCCCTTGCAACAGGTGACTCCTTAGCAATAAGTAGAATCGCTTTATTGTTTATTTCATGCTCAAGTTCATCAATAATTGTATCATTATTAATAATTTCTTTTGCTTTTTCAATATCTTGATTAATGAGTGTATCAATACTATCCTTAATAGCTTTTTCCGATTTCAGTGCCATCTCTATTAGCAAATCTTTTAATTGTTTTAAATTACTATCGAAGTTAAATCTTGTATTCACCCTTTTCACCCCTATTAGCCAAATCTTCCTGTAATATATCCTTCAGTACGTTCATCCCGTGGGTTTGAGAATATCTTTGAGGTATCATCCAATTCAATTAATTCTCCCATTAAGAAGAAGGCGGTTTGATCCGAAACCCTTGAGGCTTGCTGCATATTATGGGTAACAATCACAATAGTATATTTTTCTTTCAACTCTAATATTAATTGTTCAATTTTTAGGGTTGAAATAGGGTCAAGTGCCGATGTTGGCTCATCCATGAGTAAGACATCTGGTTTTGTTGCAAGTGCCCTGGCAATGCACAACCTTTGCTGCTGTCCGCCTGATAGTCCAAGTGCAGGAGCCCCTAAGCGGTCTTTTACTTCTTCCCAAAGCGCAACGTCCATCAATGATTTAGTGACTATTTCCTCTAGATGGGTTTTTCTTTTGATCCCGTGGATTCTTGGCCCATAAGCTACATTATCAAAGATCGATTGGGGAAAAGGATTCCCTTTTTGAAAAACCATTCCTACATTTTTCCGCAATTCTACTAGATCCATTTTTTCATTCAAAATATTTTGACCGTTATAATTAATTTCTCCTGTCATCCTTACATTGGGAACATAATTAATCATTAAATTCAAAGTCTTTATAAAGGTTGATTTTCCACAACCAGAAGGTCCGATAATCGCGGTAACTTCTTTTTTATTTATCGGAAAGTTAATACTTTTTAATGCATGATGCTCTCCATACCATAGATTTAAATCATTTATTTGAAAAACTTGTCTATGTACTGTTATGTTAGCCATGCTGCCTCCTTACCCAAACCTTCCTGAGATATATTCTTCCGTCTTTTTTACTGAAGGATTTGTAAAGATTTTTTCAGTGATGTCATATTCAACCAAATCACCACTTAAAAAGAAAGCAGTTTTATCGGAAATTCGTGATGCTTGCTGCATATTATGGGTAACAATTATAATCGAATAGTCCTTCTTTAATTCCACAATTAAGTCTTCAACCTTCGCATTAGAGATAGGATCTAGTGCTGAAGACGGTTCATCCAGAAGCATAACGGTTGGTTTCATGGCAATCGTCCTAGCGATACAAAGACGTTGCTGCTGTCCGCCTGAAAGTGATAATGCTGATTTTTGAAGTCGATCCTTTACTTCCTCCCACAATGCTGCCTTTCGAAGACTTTCCTCAACGATTTTATCCAGTTCACTTTTCTTTCTGATTCCTGCAAACTTTAATGCATGGGTAATATTTTCATAAATGGATTTTGGAAATGGATTTGGTTTTTGAAAAACCATTCCAATTTCTTTTCTTAATGCGACAACATTGATTTGATCAGATAAAATATTAATATCCTCATAAAAGATTTCCCCTTTTGCCTTTGCCCCAGGGATTAAATCATTCATTCTGTTAATACTGCGTAGAAAAGTCGACTTTCCACAACCGGATGGACCGATTAGCGCAGTAACTGAATTCTTTTCAATATCCATTGTTATTCCATTTACTGCTCGTTTTTCGCCATAAAAAATCTCCAAATTTTTCACATGTAATATATTTTCTTTCCTATTAGTTTGTACAGTTTTTGATTCAACTGGTCTTTCTTCCGTTGCTGTCACCATACCACTCACCTGCTTTTATTTAGTTGCGGTAATTTTCCGATGAATCATGCTTCCTATCCATCTGGCTAATAAATTAAAAATTAATACGGAGATGACTAAAACGGCTGCAGAACCGCTTGATACTTCGTCGACATCAGGAATTAAGCCTTGGGTATTAACCGACCAAATATGTACTGCCAGAGTTTCCGCCGGACGAAAGATATTTAATGGTGAAGTTTGTGAAAATGGATTCAAGTTTGCATAATCAAGTCGCGGTGTGGATAAACCAGCCGTAAATAATAACGCAGCTGCTTCACCAAAAACACGACCGGCCGCTAGAATAATACCTGTTAAAATGGTTGGAAATGCACTCGGCAATATAACTGTTTTAATCGTATGCCAGTGAGTAATTCCTAAGGCAAGGCTTGCTTCTTTTAACTCCCTTGGTACAGAACGAATTGCGTCCTCACTTACTCGGACAATAACTGGTAAATTGAAGACGGTTAGTGCTAATGCTCCGCCTAATATGGTATAGCCCCAACCTGTTAAATTAACAAACATTAGAAGACCAAACATTCCAATAACGATTGAAGGGAGTGACGCTAGAACTTCTACACATGAACGAATAGTATCAGTAACCTTACCTGGTTTAGCATATTCAGCCATATAAATTCCCCCGCCGATCCCTAGAGGTACAGCGATCAGCATGGTAATAAACAGAACATAAAACGAATTGAATAATTGATCCCTTATTCCCCCGCCGGCCCTAACATTGCTTGAGGGAGCTGTTAAGAAATTAAGAGATATGTTTTTCAATCCATTTACCAATATATAGTAGAATAAACCTACAAGTATCAAAATGATAATTAGCGCTATTAAGTAGAAGATGCCTGAAGCTATTCGGTCAGCCGTTTTGGTATTCATTACATCTTCCTCCTTGAAGATAAGTAGCGTATGAGGAGAATAAATGCGAACGACATGACTAATAAAATTAATCCCATCGACCACAAAGTATTATTTTCTACACTTCCATATGTAGTATGTCCCATGTTGAGTGTAATAATAGTGGTTAAAGTGGCAGATGCATCTAATAAACTCGAAGGCAAGTCCTTTACGTTTCCGATTACCATTTGAACGGCTAATGCTTCACCAAATGCTCTTGCCATGCCCAGTACAATTGCAGTTAAAAGTGTTGGCAATGCTGCTGGAATCAGCACTTTTCGAATGGTTTGCCATCGGGTAGCGCCAAGAGCGTATGAACCTTCTCTTAAGGTCTTTGGTAAAGAGCTCATTGAATCTGTTGCAATGGTCGTTACAGTCGGTAATATCATGACGGACAGGACAATAGTTCCTGAAAGTAAGCTAAAACCAAGACCTCCTACATTCTCCCTAATAAACGGTACTAATACTGTTAGCCCGATGAATCCGTAAACAACAGAAGGGATTCCCACTAATAGCTCAATAACTGGCTGTAATATTTTCTTTCCCCATGATGGAGCAATTTCTGTCATAAAGATTGCTCCTCCAATTCCTAAGGGTGCTGCTACCAAAGCTGAAAGAAAGGTTACAGCAAATGAACCGAAGATGAATGGTAAAGTTCCATATTCTGGACTAGCTTGATTCGTTGGATTCCAATTCTTACTAGTTATAAATTCCACTAGGCTGACGCCATTCTTAATAAAAGATTGCAGACCCTTTATTCCGAGAAAAATGGTGATAGTGATTGTGGCAGATATCATAATCACAGCGCATAAAATTACAAGGATTTTCCCCCTTAGTTCACCATCCAACCGATTATGACCGGATTTTAATAATCTATCTTTTGCAGAAACAAGTTTTTCCATCGTACCAATCACCTCGAATGCGTCATAAGGGTAAATGTATACTCATCACATTTACCCTGTTTACACCTAAGACTGTTGATTATTTATTGGTTTGGTTCCCTTTTGCATCACGTTCTACTTTCATTTTTGTCACTGGTAAGTAGCCTTGTTCCTTTAACAAAGTATTCTGAACGTCGTCTGACATTAAATAGTCTATAAACGATTTCGCTGCACCACTAGGTTCTCCCTTTGTATAGGAATGTTCGTATGCCCAGATTGGGAATTTACCTGTTTGGACGTTTTCATCTGTTGGTTCCACCCCATCAATTGATAGCGGCGTTACCTTATCATCTGTAAAATAAGAGAAGGCTAAATAACCCACTGCACCATCGGTTTCATTCACAATTTTTTTAACGGTGTTTGAAGAATCTTCGGTAATTCCTTCCGCAGGAGTAGCACCATTAAGTCCAAATTTATTAAATACAGCGCGGGTCCCAGAAGCATCAGGGCGGTTAACTAAAACAATTTTTTGATCCTTACCGCCAACGTCTTTCCAGTTTGTAATTTTCCCTGTAAAAACTTTAATAAGATTATCTTTTGAGATGTCTTTAATACCAACATTTGGGTTAACGGCAGCTGTAATCCCAACAACTGCTATTTTATGGTCGACTAATTGATCAGCTGGAATGCCCTCTTTTTCTTCTGCAAAAACATCCGAGTTTCCGATTTGAACAGATCCCTCTGCTACTTGAGACAACCCAGTACCGGATCCTCCCGCATTTACTTGAATATCTACTTTTGGATTGTTTGCCATAAATTCCTCTGCTGCAGCAGCAATGAGGGGCTGCATAGCAGATGAGCCAGAAACAACTAAAGAACCAGAAACTTCTTTTCCACCTTTATCAGCAGTGTCTGTAGTATTATCTTTTGATCCACCGCCACAGGCAGTAACAAACATCATTAAAG
>NZ_JBALPZ010000215.1:0-3327 GCF_036965645.1 Neobacillus drentensis | reverse complement strand
AGACTAGCTACCTTTTTTTACGATTTTCAACGTATATTGGTAACAAATACTTAAAGGGGATATTTATTTGGAAAAGGGTCAAGCTAATTTTTTAATCGGACAAATTGAACAAGCTAATCCCATAAGATTTGAGATTAAAAAGCTAGAAACTGAAGCTGGGATGCTGCCAAAGTTCCATCAATGGACCAACGGCAAACAAGTTTTAGCTGCATATGAAGCAATCAATCCAGAAACTGACAGTGGCTATTATCTATTATTCATAGATTGGCATCGTAATGACAACTATTATTTAGTAATTTATACACATAATAAATCCACTACCTGTGCTGAAATAAGGCAAATACAAGAACTTGAGGAGGGACCCCACTTAGTCTGGTCCTATAAACCATTTAAACGTGACGGAAAAAACGACCAAAGAAAAGCCTATTTTAAACAAATGTTTGGATCGACAACCGTTCATATTAAACTGCCATCCTCTCCAGATGAGGTGGAAGATTTCCTCAGAAAACTTTTCAAACTATGCCAAAACCGGGTTAAAGCAGATAAAATTACCGAAGTGTTTGATATTGAGAATTGATAGAGATTGCTGAAATGGGAGTTTATAAAAACTGTCAAAACTGTGGGGTGCCCAAGTTTATTGCGGGGATGAAATATTCATAAGCTTAAGAGATGGAAGAGATGACATAATGCCGTCTCTTTGGTTTTATTTAAAGCGCCACCCCGGGCATATTAACAAAAAAATAGATATATTAACAAAAAGTTCAGCTTTATTAACAAAAAATTGAATTTATTAACAAAAAAATCAAATATATTAACAAATTCTCCTGAATTCAACCTACCAACCGTGTAAATAGGCCTCCTCTTACGCTATTATTCTTTTGACCAAAAAATAAGGAGCCCCTAATCAGGCTCCCAAATTAACCCTACTATAATACCTTACTCAAGAATGCTTTCGTCCGTTCCTCTTGCGGATTCTCAAACAACTCAGTTGGAACCTTCTCTTCGACAACTAAGCCGCCGTCCATGAAGATTACCCGGTCCCCTACTTCTTTCGCAAAGCCCATTTCGTGAGTAACGACCACCATCGTCATTCCCTCTTTAGCAAGATCCTTCATTACCTCTAATACCTCGCCAACCATCTCTGGGTCAAGCGCAGAGGTTGGTTCATCAAACAACATGATCTTGGGTTCCATCGCGAGCGCCCTGGCGATTGCCACCCGCTGCTTCTGTCCGCCTGATAATGAATCGGGATAGGCATCTGCTTTATCCTCTAGGCCGACCTTCCGCAGAAGCTCCATTCCTTTAGCTCTCGCCTTATCAGCTGAGATTTTCCTTACTTTCATAGGAGCGAGCATAATATTTTCAATCACCTTTTTATGAGGAAAAAGGTTAAATTGCTGAAACACCATCCCCACTTCCGTCCGGATTTTGTTGATATCGGTTTTTTTATCAGTAATATCAACGCCCTCAATCAGGATCTGTCCACCCGTAATCGTTTCAAGCATGTTAATACAGCGAAGAAACGTCGATTTTCCAGAACCGGAAGGACCAATCACGACCACTACCTCTTTTGGCTTGACCGTTACATTAATATCCTTGAGGACCTCATTCGTCCCGAACGACTTCTTTAAATTTTTCACCTGTATCATTCTGTTGCGAACCTCCTTTCAAGTTTTCCTAACAGGAAGTTTAGAGTTAACGTTAACACCAGATAAATGGCAGCGGCTGAAAGATACGGTTCCCATGGACGCATATATTCTCCCTGCATGGCGCGTCCCCAGTACATCAATTCAGGAGCTGCAACTAAGGCAGCCAGTGAAGAATCCTTAATTAGAACAATAAACTCATTTCCCAGCGGTGGAATCATCCGTTTAAAGGCTTGAGGCAAGATGACATAACGCATAGCTTGTCCATGTGTCATCCCAAGTGAACGAGCTGCCTCCATCTGTCCCTTATCAATGGATTGTATTCCGGCGCGGAAGATTTCCGCCACATAAGCTGCTGAGTTTAAGGAAAGTGCTAGGATTGAAGCTGCAATTGCATTTGTTGTCCCAAGAAATGCAGGTACAACCGCAAAATGAATTAATAAAATTTGAACCATTAATGGTGTGCCGCGAAAAAAGTTAATATACCATCTAAACGGCATGGAATACAGCTTTCTTTTCATCATTTTTCCTAATCCAATAAATAAACCAAGGATGGTACCAATTACTATACTAGCGATCGAAAAGCCGATCGTTAATAATGTCCCCTTTAAAAGTAAGGGTGCATAATCTACAATGATATCCCACCTAAAATCCATTACAATCCCCTCGCCTATCATGTGAGTGTTCAAATAGTTTTATTAACCAAAAATTGCGTAACTGCCTATATATATAGAAGTTACGCAATTTCAAAAAGTACTATTGTTGGTCCTTTAATGTTTGTGTATCCGGTTCAACCTTAAACCACTTTTTATAGATTTTTGCATATGTTCCGTTGTCAATGACTGTCTTGACTGCCTTGTCTAATTCAGCCTTTAGCTTACTGTCTTTTGGCAGCAACAAGCCGTAAAATTCATTTTCAAAAGCACTATCATCTTCAATGAATTCAAAATTGTCTTTTGGATTATTTTTTACATAAGTTTCAACAACCGTGTTATCAGCAACAACTGCGTCTACGCCGCCATTTTTTAATTCAAGTATGGCTAAGTTGTTATTTTCAAACTTTTTAAGATTTTGATTGTTCTTCCCGAATAATTTTTCGACTGCTTCCTGTCCAGTTGTTCCATTTTGAACAGCAATCTTTTTGCCCTCTAAATCCTTCGCACTCTTAATTGAACTTCCCTTTGGCACTAAGATTTCATTTTTTGATAGGAAATATGGAACTGTAAAGTCATAGCTTTGTTGACGTTCTGGAGTGATGGTAATCGCAGATACAGCGAAATCAGCTGTCTTCTTCTCGATCTCTACAAAGATAGGATCCCAGCCAACATGCTCGATGTTTACATTGTAACCTGCTTCTTTCGCAACAGCATTCACAAAATCCACATCGAATCCAACAACTTTTCCTTTTTCCTGGTATTCGAATGGTGCATAGGCTGCATCCGTTACAACTCTAAGTGTTTTCTTCTCACTGCTCCCTGTTTTACTAGTTCCACAAGCTGATAGGAGCAAAAGTAATCCTACTACCATTAAAGTTGTGATTAATTTAAATTTTTTCATGCTTAAACCTCCTATTTATTTTTTTGATATAATATTTTTTAAATTTTTAAACTATAAATTATTATAACTTGTTTTGTTTTTTTATTCAATATTTTATTTTCTTACTATATTAATACGTTAATAG
>NZ_JBALPZ010000214.1:1130-23379 GCF_036965645.1 Neobacillus drentensis | reverse complement strand
GATAAAAACTGTTCTGGAAGCAATAGAATCGCTGGTCCCCTAATAATGAAAAACAAAAAGGGAGTGAACCATTATTAAGTTCACTCCCCTTTTGATTTCATTATTTTAATTCTAACAGGAATAGGCTAAACTACTCTTCTATAAGTTCTTTGCATGATTCACGGACAATGAGTTGATCAGGAAGAATAAATTGATCTTTCTCTATTTCTTCATCTTTAATTAATTTTAACAGTAAACGCATCGCTTTTTGACCCATATCAAATGTTGGTTGTGCCACAGTTGTTAGAGCAGGTTCAAAAATCGATGCAAATTGAATATCATCAAAGCCAATAACAGATAAATCTTCTGGAACTCTTAAACCTTTAGATTTAGCGGCTTTTATGGCACCCATAGCCATTTCATCATTACCGGCAAAAAGGGCTGTAGGAGGATTCTCTAGTGACAAAAATTTCATCATTAAATTAAATCCACTTTCAAAAGAGAATTCACCTTCCTGTACCAAACTTGGATCCACAGACAGGCCGTGTTGCGCCATTGCTTGATGAAACCCCCTACATCGATCACGTCCAACGACTATATTCAAGGGTCCGGAAATATGTCCAATTCTCTTGTGGTTTAAGCTAATTAAATATTCGGTTGCCTTTCTTGCACTGCTAACATTATCAATGGAGACCGTAGGCAGCTTGGAACCCTCATAGTATTCACACGCCAATACTACAGGGTAATCCTGGGATAAATCTTCTAATATTTTTTGATCGGTCCTTGCCGTTAATAATATCAACCCATCGGCTTTTTTCTGCCCTAAAATCGTTAAAAAACTTGTTTCGCTTTCGACATCGTTTCGCGCATCTCCTAGAAGTACTTGATATCCGTTTTCGATGGCAACTGATTCAATTCCGCGCAGCACAGCAGAAAAGAAAGTATTGGTTATATCAGGAACCACAACAAGAATTGTTTTGGTTTCAGATCTTCTCAATTGTCTTGCCAGCATATTAGGGTGGTAATTTAATTTTTTTATGGCTTCTAAAACTTTTTCAGCTGTTTCTTTTTTTACAGTCCCTGCATTACTTATGACTCGGGATACTGTGGCCGTAGAAACATTCGCCATTTTTGCAACATCCGCAATTCTGACCATGTATTGCTTTCCCCTTCAATGTTTGTTTACATTTATTGTAATCGATTACATTGAGAATTACAATAATTTTCGTAAATCAGCCATAAAACAGTATCTTTTAAAAACATTTTTCTCCAACAACTTAAAATTAAATGTAAATCAGCCCTATAAAAATTGGGCTTGCACAACATTAACATTGCATTGTATAAAAAAATCGCGATTAGACCCTACTAAGGTAAGGCGGTTTTATTATCATTATTTTTTAAAAAAACATTGTAAAAGGCGGTAGTTATACAATGACTAAATTCCTGCTCTTTTTCTTATTCTTTGGGTTAAGTATAGCATTTGCTTTCCTAATTGATCTTCTGATGGGAGTAAAAGTTTCCCTGGCCATGAGTAATTATAAAAAAACCTTTTCTTTTATGACATTACCTGAATACCTCATTTCGTTCGCCTTTCTACTTACCATGATCATTCCGCCCATTTTATCTTTTTTTAAAAAAAAGAGAGACACAAGGAAGGCATGATTTTTACTTGTTCAGTTTTTAGTTATGATATCAGTTTGTTGCTAACTGAATCGTTTCCGAATCAAATCAACCAAAAAAAGAATGACAGGGATACCCACACAAAAAATTGGCAATATGTAACGGATAATAAATACCCCTTCTTCGCGATGTTCGATCGCATTGATCGCAATGAGGATCGAAAGGAAAAGGATGATAATCCCTGTTGGTAATACGAGTTTATTGGGCTTCTCTATTTTAAATAAATGGGCCGCAACATTGATTGCAGCAAAACAATAGATCGAGATTTTAAAAAAAACGCCAATAATTAATGCAAGAATGACAATCGGATCCAAACGTTGCAGAAAATCAGCGATGTTAACTTTACTAATTGTTACAAACAAAGGAAATGTAGCCCGGCTGTACATATCCGCCCCGAGAATAGAAATTTGAAGAGCATGTGTCCAACTCAACAGGATCCCAGTGAAAATTAAGGAAACTACACCTGTTTTCTTTCCTAATTGAGGTTTATTTAAATAAGGAAGAATCGTGGTAAAACAAACCATTTCGCCAAAGGGAAAGATCAAAATATTAGGATAGGCTGTTGTCAAAATAGGTTTTAACCCATGTGGAAATAAAGGCAGCAAATTTTTAGGTTCAATAATTCCGGATACAAGCACGAAAATATTTCCCAATACACCCAAAATAATCATAATAATCAGGTAGATTTCTGCCATTCTGGCCAGTACTTCGATACCTTTTCTCACCGTATAAATAACCGCAATCATCATTAATGCATTGATCGCAAACAGCGGGGTGCGATCATATGTTGAAGCCAGCAAAAGACCTCCAGCCTCTCTTAAATCCCGGGAGGCGATATAAATGAATAATGGGATGTATAACAAACTAATGGCCCACCCGATATATTTGCCGAGAATTTTTTGAGTATACAAGCTAAAAGACAGACCTGGATACCGAATAGCAAAATAATTATATAAGAGAAATAGCAGGATCCCGCCAATTAATGCCAGGAGAATGGATACCCAGACATTCTGCCCTGCCGCAAATCCAATCGGAATGACTAAAGCAGTCCCTAATTCAAATAAGATAATCAAGGCAGACAATTCTTTTACACCAATTCTTTCTTTTGCCATTTTCAATCACCTCCCCCTGCTGCTACTCTTCAAGGTCTGATAAATACGGTTTAGTTCTCATACCAGTACGGCGGATTATTGAATCGACCGTGACGTACACTTTTGCTTTTGCAAATGTTTCGTTCCACTCTTTTTTTAGCCCCTTCCATTCTTTTGGATTCGATCTTTTCATCCCTTCTCCAATTCCCAAAATATCACTTTTCGCACTCTGCGCAACCTTTACCGCTTCCTTCACTTCTTTATTAGTTACTTTTGACCATTCCTTTTGTAGTTTTACAAGTTCTTTGCTTTTCGACAGGTCCAGAGGATAGGCTATGCCGCCTAATTGACCTTCTTGTCGTATGCGGATATGAATCAACGGTATCCCTGCTTTTATTTCTGTTCTGACATCGGTAAGTGAGCGAAGGATATCTATATCAACTTCTTTGTTTCCAGTTGGTTTTAACACTACAAGGGTGCTTTTTACTTTATTTCGAACCAATAAGATTCCACGAGCCGCATGTCCATCTACCCATCGGCTTAACTTACCATCCTTGAAAATGGCCACTCCTCTGGTTTCCATCAAGGTAGGAGGGCTGCTTTGTTCCGTTTTCTTGAACCCTTCTTTTGTGTTACCGATGATTGCAGCCCCGCTTATGATCGGATTTTTCCCTTCTGTAACAAACGTCTTGATGACATCATCAATAGTGTTATTGATATTCTCTGACCAAAGTTTTTCTGACATATCCATTTCCCCTGCAAGCCCGTTTGCTGGAATTTTTTCCATAGGGGTTAAGATTTTTAATATGGACTCCGCCTTAGTTCCTCTAGTGACAATTACTTTCGTAGTTAGACGTACTTCATGACCTCTATCGAAGTAATCAAATAATTCCGTTACTCCGCTCTTTGCTAAATCCTCTCCAATCACCAGCAGCTGCATATGTGAAAAAAAAAGCTCTCGCGGCACTCTTTGTGAGGATTTACGAATGGCTTCCAATAAGGTTCTTCCAGTGGACGTAAACACTGTTACAGGCATCTCACCGGCCCCATCCCCTCCGCCCGTCTGTCCTGATGCAACAGCTCCTGGATTGACTACCTGAAATGATACTCGATAGTTATCGGTCTGTTCCACCTTATCAACCCCCATCGCCATGACGATCGCAATCTTATTAAGCTCCCGTTGATTCCAGCAGCCAGATAACAGATCCACCATCACTACTAACAGAACGGTTAGGATCGCTCCTTTAACTTTCATCTTCATCCCCCATTTTTTGCTTAGGAGGTGCAGGTTGTAAACCCTCATCCATTCTCGTTATATTTTCTTGACTCACCAATCTCGGGCGTGTGACGAAGAACCAGCGAGGCAGACGTAACACCATATCCTTCTGATCCCTTGTAATAAACGGAGCGAGTGAAGCCATATAAGGAATGCCAAAAGAACGTAATCCGCACAAATGGGCAATAATAATGATGTTAACGATCGCAATCCCATAAAAACCATAGGTAGCGGCGAAAATCATGATTAAAAATCGGAACAAACGGATAGAAATTGCCATATTGAAGGCGGGCGTCGCAAAACTGGCAATCCCTGTAATCGATACGACAATCACCATCGCATTAGAGACAATCCCGGCTTGCACCGCTGCCTGTCCCAAAACAAGTCCGCCAACAATCGATACTGCCTGACCAATGGCACGGGGCATTCGAATACCCGCCTCACGCAAAATTTCAAAACTTAGTTCCATAATAATAGCCTCGACAAATGCAGGAAAAGGAACACCTTCCCGTTGTGCTGCCAGACTGATCAACAGGGGAGTAGGAATCATTTCCTGATGAAACGTAATCGCTGCAATATAAATAGAAGGTCCTAATAAAGAAATCAAAAAAGCCAAGTATCTTAATAAACGGACGGCAATCCCAATATCAAACCGATGGTAGTAGTCTTCCGTTGCTTGAAAGTACATAAAAAACGTTGTCGGTGCAATGAGAACAAATGGCGTTCCATCAACAAATATAGCAATCCTGCCTTCCAATAAATTCCCCGCGACTGCATCTGGCCGCTCCGTATTATAAATAGTAGGAAATGGGGTATATGTTTCGTCCTGAATTAATTCTTCGATATAGCCAGATTCCAAAACGCTGTCGATTTTGATTCGATTCAGCCTTTCCTTAACCTCTTGCACCAGCTTATCGTTGACAATATCTTTTATATACATAAGTGCTACATCTGTCTGTGTTACCTCACCGATTTTCATGGGTTCTACCCACAAATTAGGACTTTTGATTCGGCGTCTAACCAAGGCTATATTTGTCCCTATCGACTCCGTAAAGCCATCCTTCGGCCCGCGAATCACCACTTGAGAGGTTGGTTCTGAAACCGACCTTGATTCCCCGCCTCGTGTACCGCCGACAATCGCTTGTGTCCAACCGTTAACTAGGATCACTGTATCACCAGATAAAATCGATAATATTAATCCATTCCAATCCTTAACCACTTTTACTTCTCCGATGGTCAAAGCATTATCTTTTATAAAATCAAAAATGTTTTTTTCCGGTATTCTGTTTATGTGTGTCACATCAATAGAATCAATCATCAAGGAACGCATAACAAATTCACTAACCATATTCTGATCAGCTAAGCCAGATGTATAGATTGCTGCAATTATCGCCTTCGGGTTTCCCATCTCGAATTCCCGAATGACTATATCAGGGCTGTTTCCAAGTTCCTGTTTCAGCTGCTGAAGGTTGTCTTTTAGATGATAATTAAGGGAGAGACCACCGTTTGGCCTTGATATTTCCTTATCTGTGCTTTGTTTTTTTGCTTCCTTTTTTTTATTAAATAAACGCCTATAGGACATATGGATTCCACCTTTATATAGGACATTTATTCACTGATAAACCTATTTTTATACAGCAATAAGGATACTTTGGAAAAAATATCTTAATCCATTCCAGTTGAAACCGTACATCCATTTTCAAGTAAACCTCTGTCTAGTTTGAATAACTCTTGTACCTAAAAAAATCCCGTTCGTTGACGGGATTTTTCTTAAAAAGAAATTGTAGCCAATGGACATAACTAGATAAATCTTCTATGTCAAATGTAATATTTAATTTAAGGAATGAACCCATTTATGATCTGGATCATCATATGGTTTCAGTGTTCTTCCTTCCTCTCCAGCCATGAACCATAAATAGTAAATCTGGTAGCCCCCTGCTGCATTTACAGGATGATACCCTTTGTCAATTGCAAAGCTGTCTCCATTACGAATGATATATGCATCATCAATGCTGCCATCTTTTGTGTAATGAAGCTGTACGCCAAATCCTTGTTTAGGTTTCGCCTGATAATGATAGATTTCCTCAAGATTTGGCTCTTCAGGATAATGCTCTCCATCATGCTTGTGTGGTGGATAACTAGACCATTCCCCAGGAAGATTGAAGGTTTCTCCTAAGATGATCCGCTGGACTCTACCATCGGCATTATCAGCAATAATATCATGAACTTCGCGTTTCCAATTATTTTTACCGCGCTGATGAATAACGACATCGTTTGGTCGGACGATAAAAGGCACGAACTTTTCTTCTGCCTTGACCTTGCAAACAGCAACATCCAAATCCGTTTCAGCCTTAATTACATATTTTGAATGGCAAGGGATATAGGCAGCTGTAGCCTTTTCACTAAAGACATTCTCTCGTCCGCCTAACTTCTCCCATGTCTGACCCTCACAAGCTATAGTGGCAGTACCCCTTAATAGAACTAGAGCGGTTTCATAACCATTCGTTTCACTCGTGTATTCCTGACCTGATTTCAAGGTTATTTTTCCAAAGGCTAAATATTTTAAGTACGGACTTTCTTCCTGGAAGATATCCTGATAACCTTCAAACTCCTTCGCTTTAAAAAAACGTTCCATTAAATTTAACTCCTTCCGCTAATCCGAACAAACTTTTAATCTGAAAAATGAACCGATTTAGTTGAATTACCTACTTTTAAAATGGGATATACTTTTGAAAGTCTTTCAAAAGGTTCATTTCCTTTAATCATTTTTATCAAAATACTAGCAATTGTCTCGCCTATTTCAAAAAGCGGTAACGACATGGTTGTTAATGTGGGATTGGTAAACTGCGAAATGGCTAATCCATCAAAACCGATTACGGATATATCCTCAGGTACGTTCAAATTTAAATCTGTACATGCCTGAATGACATGGGCAGCTGCCATATCGTTATAGGTTGTGATCGAGGTAACATTTTGCTTTATCAATTTCTCAGTCATTATATGGACGCCTTTGTTATCAACTTCTACTTGCATGACCAAATCGTTATCAAAAGGAATACCAAAGTCCTGCAAAGCCTTTTTGTATCCTTCTAATCTTTGAATACTACTGTAAGCACGCGGGGGACCCACAATGATTCCAATTTTGGAATGCCCTTGTTCAATTAAGTATTTGGTTGCGACATACCCGCCATGTGTGGCATCAACCACAATACAAGCAGCTCCATCTACATCAAGATCACGATTCAGCAAAACAACAGGTGATATTTCAGGTATCAATTTCCTTAGATTCGCATCGTCAAGTCTTGGACTACATAAGATCATTCCATCCACATTGTAATTCTTTGAAAGTTGAATAAACGCATTTTCTTGTTCAACATCTTCTTCTGTCGTCATAAGAAAGACATTTAAGTTATTTTCTCGAAGAGTACGCTCAATACCGCGTACAACTTCCGCAAAGAATGGATTTGCAATATCAGGCAGTAACAAAGCGATCATATTCGTTTTTCTTGTAACCATACTTCTTGCTTGAAGACTCGGCCGAAATTCATGCTTCTCAATAAGTCGCTGTACTTGTTTCCGAGTGGCTTCATTCACCTCAGGTTTATTATTTAATACTCTGGAAACCGTCTGGCGAGATACACCTGCCATTTGTGCAATATCCATAATTGTTAGCTTTTTTCCCATTTATATCATCCTTTTTATGTGAACGCTCACAAACAGTTACAAAACTAAGTTAACATCTACACTGTCATGGCGTCAACTCCGGTTTCAAAAAAAAATATTTCTTTAAAATTATCTGAAAATATATTGACTAAACCTTTCTAAATGCTCTATTATGCAAATTGTGAACGTTCACATTTTCAAAGTTCCACAATCATTAATCAAAAAAAACGAATGGGGGAACACCAAATGTCAGTAGAAGTAGTAGCAACAGAATTTGAACGAAGATTAGCCCGTACGAGAGAAAAAATGAAGGAACAAGGTATCGATGTTCTTTTCGTTTATAGTGATGAATATCATCCTGGCTATTCTTTTTATTATACAAACTTTCGTACGATCAATTGTATCGAGGAATCCGCACACGCGTTGTTTATCCCATTAGAAGGCGAAATCCAAGCATTTTTAGGAAACCTGAATCGATTTGCTGCGAAGCGTTTTTCCTGGATAAAAAATGTGAATAACATTTATGAGATGCAAGATCTATTACCGAAATATGTCAGCGAACTTTCATATCCAGTTAAAACTGTTGGTGTTGTTGGTGAGGAATTGTTCCCAATATCTTTGTATCGCGAAATGGAGAAGGCATTTGTTAAAGATGGAATTAATATTGTAGATGCTGCTGATATTGTGATTCAGGAACGGCTCTATAAGAGCAAGACGGAATTAGATTTAATCCGAGTAGCAGGTAAATTAGCAGATGACAGTATTTTGGCTGCGCTTGAACAGGTACAAATCGGTAAAACTGAAATTGAACTATCAGCTATCGGAGAATATGTAACACGTTCCCGCGGCGGTGAAATTGGTTCCGCTTACTTAGTAGTGTCAGGTCCTGATCATACAAATCTTCCGACATGGAGACCTATGGAACGTAAAATTGAACGGGGTGATTATGTGTGGTTCGATTTTAACCCTATGGTTCAAGGCTACTGTTCTGATACCGGTGTGGTCGTTGCCATGGAAGGCGCCACAGAAGAACAAATCAGAATCATGGATTTCGCTTATGATTCCAATCAGCGTATGGTGGAATTTATCAAGCCAGGTATGACAGGTAAACAGTTGTTCCAAGAAACACTTCGTATTTGTGAAAATGCTGGTTTGGCTGACTATTTCCTTCCATACACAAAAGGAATGAGAGCCATTGGACATGGTGTTGGCTTAGAAGTAGTGGAAACTCCAGATTTAGGACCTAACAGTGAATTTGTTTTTGAGCCTAATATGGTATTTGGAATTAAATTTGACTTGCATGGATTCCCATTTGGCGGCGTACGTGTAGAACCAACTGTGATCATAACTGAAAATGGTGCGGAGCCTGTGAACGATCTTCGTGGACTAAGACGTAAATTTGAATCGAATTTTAAATAAGGACATCCATCGATAATGCTCCAATTCCAGCACCGGAAAGTTAAATTTCCGGTGCCCATAAGAAAGTTTTTGTAAGCGCAACCAGGTTCTCTTAGCAATGGTATTTATTTATTATCGTTCGCTTGTTCCGTATTTGAGGTAAAATTTTAGTAACTTTATTAACAGTAATAACCACAGAGAAGGTTGTGATAAATTTGATCAAATCAAAATGGATAAGAATTGCCCTCCCGTTTATGATTGGATTGTTTATAGCTTACTTGGACAGGTCTAATTTATCTGTAGGGATAGAGGGAATGTCTAAAGAACTTGGTTTCTCCGGATCTGACTTTTCAGTTACATCCAGCTGGGCATTAAGCGCTTTTTTAATTGGTTATGGCTTGGCAAATTTTTTTGGCGGTATTTTAACCTATAGAATGAATCCTAAAACCGTTGTTATCTTTGTGTATGCATTATGGTCAATTGCTACACTTTTAACCGGTTGGGTTAATTCAGTAGGGCTTTTAATCTTCTTCCGCCTTATTCTCGGAATTGGTGAGGGTATTTATTGGCCTCAACAATCTCGATTTGCGCAAGCGTGGTTTACAAAAAAAGAACTAACTGTAGCTAATACGGTCATTCAGCATTATGGTCAATTTTTATCCCTTGGTTTAGGGTTTTTGATACTTATACCTATAAATGCAAATTTGGGTTGGAAACCACTTTTTATTATTCTAGGAACCGCAGGTTTGGTTATTGTAGTGCCTCTTTATTTATGGCTGCTTAAAAAAGAACCTGACGGAGTGGAAACCAAGCCCAAAGAGGAACAAAGTTCCAAAGAAAAGTTGACCTTTCGTTCTTTAGGTGGTTCGCGCTTTCTATTGTTGATAGGTGCTCACTTAGGTCAAAATATGCTCTTTTGGGGAATTACTCTTTGGATTCCACTCGCTGTCAAATCCCTTGGTTTTACTGGACTGACACAAGGACTCCTCAGTGGATTGCCTTACTTGGCTGCCGTGATTTTAACGATTCCGATGTCCATCATCAGTGATCGAACAGGAAAACGTGTCTTAATTGCAACTGTTGGTTTAGTATTCGCAGGTATCTTATTAGTTTTCCTTCCGGTGGTTGATAGCCCTGTTGGAAAAATAGCTCTCATTACGCTCTCCTTAGGAACACTCATTAGCACTTACACAGCAAATTTTTGGGCAATCATTCAATCGAGTGTGTCTCCAAGCTCTGTTGGTCCAGCTATCGGAATTGTTAACGGAATAGGAGTTGGATTCGGTGGAACCATTTCGAGCTTTATTGTTGGTCTTTTATTAGAACATACTGGATCTTACATTCCTGGCTTTACAGTTATCAGCTTCATAGCAATTATTGGTGGGTTCATACTGTACCTCTATGGACGAACTCTTGGTCCAAAAAATTCAGGGATGAAAGCTGAAGGGCAGGTTGTATCATAAAATGAAGATTCCTGTTTAATAATGTCAGGGCGTGCGGTTTTAGACTGATTAAAAATCATCACAATATACAATTTGGACTGAGGGTCTACTAATTTTAAAGTGCAAAGGCTCTAAGGATCTAATCCCTAGAGCTTTTTTATCATATACAAAAATATATATTTTTTTAACTTCCATATAAGTATCTTTTGCATGGAAGTGAAAGATGACCTTTTCACGACCAAGCTTCTTCATTACTTCCACCGGATCCATTCCTTGCCAAACTATGTGGCTTGGATCTAAGTTAAAAATAATTTCCCCTGTGTGTATGATTTTCTCAAGATGTTCGACTAATGGCAGCAATACTCAAAATCCGATCCTGATGGGTGTAAACATTTAATCCGTTTCCACTGATAAACCCTACTGCCGTTATACCAAGCTCATCAGCCAACCCGAGAGCCAGATCGGTCGGGGCAGATTTCGAAAGAATAATTCCTACCCCAATCTTGGCTGCCTTCAGCAGCACCTCTGAGAAAGATTCTGCCGCTAAAGGCAATAGGCTTATCTTTCAAGTAAATCCGGTTTATAAGGCAGTGTCCATACAATTTATCTAAGGCATTATACCGGCCAATATCCGCTCTGGATAAAACAATCCCATCTGTTGTACATAAAGCCGCATTATGAACTCCGCCCCCTTGAAAATATTCCAATAAAAAACAGAATCATCCCTAATAAAAACGAACTCCTTTTAAAAAGAAGTTCGTCTACCATCATAAAATTAATGACTTCCCTAAATAATTTAAGGAACTATATTCTCAGCAACTTCACTAGATACTTCTCTTGAACGATATGGAAACAAATTCGTTAAAGCGTAGTATACAATCGCCCCAACAAGCGCAGATGAGGTAAAACTTAAATCAATGCCGCCGACGACAGATACGAATGGACCGGTGAAAATGCTGGTACTTGTAAACAACAATCCCACAATCAATCCAATCGTCCATGAAATAACAGCAGGTATGTTAAATCCGCTAGAGTACCAATAGCTGCTTGACGTAGAACTATTGTGTAAATCTAATGGTTTATAACGCCCTTTTACCAAGTAATGTCCGACAAGATTGATCGCTAACCAAGGTGACACACCCACGATAATGATAATAACAAACCCGTCGATTAGGTGTATCATATTGGACACATCTTGAACTCCGATAAATACCAAGAAAAAACCGACAATTGCCATAATTATGGTGGTTGTTACCCGTTTAAGCGTCCATCCGAGGGACTCGAGAGAAAGTCCGGCACTGTATAAACACAACCCACCGTTCGGCAGAGCACCAAATATCCCTGCAATCGTAATTGGAGCAATCCACCATGATGGAGCCCCCCCAATAATTCCTGTTACGAATGGAGTTGATAAATCCTTCACCGTTGACATCATAAATGATGCTGGTACCATTGCTAACCAACACCCGACAAACATTCCTAGGGATGTGGCCCCTGCCAATTTCGTCGAACTATGACTATTGGGAACATATCGGCTATAATCCCCCACAAATGGTGCATACGAAATAGGCACCGAAGCCACTACCAGCATGGCGAGTGCCCAAGTCGGCCAAAAACCTCCTAATAAATAATGACCACCTTCGTAACTAACGTTGAACTTTGAAGCAAATATAAACACAGATAGAATGACAATACTTCCTACCAGGTAGGTTCCTATTTTTTCAAACAAAACTACTACTTTATGACCCATTATTGCTACTATTGCGGTTATGACACTGACGATGATACAACCTATCAATAATGTACCGGTTCCTTCTGACCAGCCAAACAACCGGTGACCTCCCGCGACGAAGGCTTGAGCCCCTGTCCAAACCATAAGAGCATAGAAACCAATCGCTATTACAATATTTAGAAGCGAACCAATAATACGGCCCTTTACCCCAAAATGTGCTCCGCTAGCTAGTGCTCCATTCGTACCTGTTCTCTGAGACAAAATAGAAATCGGTCCTATTGCAATGGAGCCAATCGCAAGCCCCACCGTCAATGCCCAGAATGCTGCCCACCAGCCAAGTCCGAACACAATCGGTAATGAACCGATTGCCATAATGCCAAAAGCAAACTGCGAACCACATAAGACGTAGAATACATTGGATGCCTTTGAATTCCGCTCATTCTCCGGAATCATATCGACACCCCGTGTTTCAATTGAAGAATGCTCTTTCATCTTAACCGTTTGGTTGCTCAAAATACATACCTCCGTTTAATGGTCATAATTTCTTTAAAAAGTACCATCTCTCGCAAAGAAGTTGTATTAAATCGCAGTAGAGTGATTCCATCTTTATTCAGTTTTTTCCATATTCAATGATACAAAATTATCCTTTTACCACAAGGGAATAATGAGTTTAGTCAATCAAGCCAGCTGTGGTTTAACAGCTTTCATTTCATCGATCACAATATCTCCATCTTTAACAATTAACTTGCCGTCCAGGTATAACGTACAATTTTTCATTGGTAAATCAAGATGGCATGGGGTATCGTTGTTCCCCCCTAATTCAGAGTTTGGCCCCAAGGAGAATAAGACATTTCCATAAAAGGCACGCCCATCCATGCCAAACACTTGATCATCGAAAGCGAGACTATGCCATTGTGCCCTTTCGTTAAGCCCCCAGCCAATGTGAGATATCGCGTAAGCTCGCGGGTCATTAAAACTTTCGATATAATCCCTCATCAGCATGGCGTCAAAACCGCCTTCAATGTCCGTAACAAATCCACCTTTTATCGTTAACTTTACTTGGTCTTGAAAATATCGGTTAAACGGGAAAAATATGTCCCCTTTATCCAAAACTACTACCCCGTCAACTCCGCCATCATTAGATGTCGCAGCAGAAAAACAACTTGGCAAGTGGTCCCATCTGCCTGGTTCATCAGCAAAACCGTATTCCGTAAGAATTGGATATTGACCTAGCTGATAGGTAACATCGCTACCCGCCTTATTGGTGAATCTTAATTCTTTTGCATTCCTTAATAATTGGGTTGCATAAAGCACTCTCTCTTTGTCACTTTCCTTTGGAAACATTCTTTTAATTACATCGAAAGGTTCGACAACCAGCAGAATTCTTACTCCTGCATCCTGCAGTTCCAATTGTTCTTTAGAAAAAAGGAGGAGAACTAAGTCAATGACAAGGTCGGCCTTCTTCAAGCACTCAACTGCAACTCGGTTATCGGTTAACGGTGTAATGCCAAACGAACCAGAAGCTCCTTGTTTAGCTGGCGGCAGTTTCAATTCAAAGGCGTTCGCTCCGATCTCGGAAGCTGCCGTCAGGAACGCTTTCGCATAATCTGCTCTAATCTCGCCCGAAGTTAATACCGCCATCGTTTCAGACCGCTTTAACTTACACAATTCAAGTTGTTTTTTAAACAGGGAAACCATTTCTTGAAATTCAACAGTCATTTATTAACACCTCGTTTATTTTTTTGTAATTCCTTCAATAAATGAAACAATATAATCAACTGTTTGTTCTGGTGCATCTTTATACACCATGTGGCTTACTCCTTTAACCCTTTCAACTTGCATCGAAGAGTTGAGCGTTTTCAAAACCTGAAGTTCGTTTTCACGAATGGTATCTCCATGTTCTGCCGCTAATAGGGAGGCAGGGACTGAAAGCATTTTGATATATACTTGAAAAGGCTCCAATAATAGAGATTGGTAGGATTCAATAATCGCTGGCAAACTATTGTTTCGATATTCTTCCGCTCTTTCAGCTATTTGTTCATCTGTAAATGAAGGAAAGAAGCTGCGGAATAATTCCATATCCCCTTGATCAACAGCCTCCTTTTGTTTTAAAAACATCGATAATGGATTAGGATAGATCTCTCTCTGTCCTGGTCCGTTAATAGGAGGATCGATTAATACGATGCCGGAAATGAGAGACGGATATTGGCTGCCAAATGCAGCCGCAATCCGCGCTCCCATGGAGTGGCCAACCAATACTGGAGCAATAGGATTATCTATTAAAGCGTTTACAATATTCAGTAAGTCCTCTGTATAATCTTTTAATAGATAGCCTTCCTTAGGACGATCGGACAGCCCTCTTCCCCTGGCATCCATTGATAAGGAATAATAGTTTTCAGGCATTAAATTTAAGACTTTTGCAAATGAAAGGCTGTAACTAGTAATTCCCGGCAAAAAAATGACGGGAGTACCGGCCTTATTTCCTTTAGTAATGAGGTGAATTTTTGCATTTAGACCGTTTACAAAAAGGTCCCCAAAAGAATGATTTTGCTTCATATTTATATCTCCTCTCAGGCGAACGAACCTAAATTAAAGCTCTATTCTTCTATAAAGCGACTTCCATTTTCACTAGTGATTACACTTCTTTTGGAAGACCAATAGATTTACGTATTTGATTCATAAAAGGTGTTCGGTCGTATTCATGGTATAGACGCTCACGAAGCAATGGAGCTGGGAGTGCATTGACGTTTTCAAAAAGACCAACACGACCTGCATGAGAATCTGTGGTAATATCCCAAATAAAGTTCATCAATAAGTTTTTCTGCTTGGATGTTAAATCCCGTCCAACGAGAAGTTCCTCCAGTTTCCCGCCAATAAATGGATGATCATAGTCTTTTTCAGAGAATCTCATGACCAATCCCTGTCCGCATAATTCCTGAAGATGATGAATAATCCGCGGATAGTGTGTAATTCCATAAAGGCGCCCGGCGGTAAGCATATTGACATCTGGCCACATTACGTCATCTTCAGTTGGTTTAGCTAGTTCCTCTGAGGCCAATACATATGCTCTCAAGGTTTGAGCATACTGAATCACTTCTGATACGATAGAACGTACACCTGGAATCTTCCCTGTCCCCAAAGCATCAACAATCAGCTGGGCAGCTCCGGCATACATTTCCGCTTTGGTTGCCAAACGAGAGAGAATATGCCAGTGCGCTCCTAATACAACCCCTCCATATAATTCATTAAGTTCTGGTACGCCATAGTTAAAAATTCTCCACTTTTCCACGAAAACGTTATCAAAAATCAAGAAGGAATCCATTTCTTCTCCTCGTGATTTAACCGGGTGATCATAGGTACTTGCCGCATCGCAAGAGACTGTTTCCCGACAGACAATGTGAATGCCTGGTGAATTTATCGGTACTGATAACCATAATGACTCTTCAGGTAACAAGCCAGGACGCATCAGATTAGAGAGGATCATCTCATTTCCTTGGGACGAAATGGAACCTACCGCTTTCGCTCCGCTAATATAGATTCCTTCTTCCGTTTCCCTCACCACCCGGAGTAAAGCAGGAGTAGAATCGCCGCCTTTTATTTGGCTCCCCAATTCGACATCAAAAAGGCGGGCACCAGCTGCCGCTGCTTTTGAACGGTCATTTTGAGGATCAACTAATACCTCAGGACCCATCAAGTTATTTTTTTGGGCATAGTCAATATAGTGGAGGACATTATCTGCATATTCAGGCCTTTTGCTGCGGAACTTTGAAAGATATGCCGCCATTCCCACAGGCACGAGAGGCGCCAAATCAAACGGGCGGCCAAACACCCCGAAGGTTTCCTGAGCAATATAATCCGTTAATTCCCTTCGGCTCTTCAAATCTTCTTTTGTTCTAGGAATCATCCAGGCTTTGGTCACTCGTTCCCCTATGTCTGACCTGATGTACGTAAGCTTATCCTGTGTTTCTGGGTTATGCTGGGCATCAAAGATGTTAGCCATAATATTTATACCACCGCTAGTGGCTGGGTGAGTGGTTACATCCTGAATCAGTTCGCCCTTATAATAAACGGTCCTGTCATCACGAAGACTCTCCTTATACATCTCGCCTGTTTTTAAATACTTTGAAACTACCGAAATATTTTCCATCCTTCTCCCCCTAAAGAATATTTACGAGAATCCTTGTCGATCACATTTAGAAGTTATCGAAGTTTAAACAGCTTATTATATTAGCCTCAAGTTGCTAAACTTGTCGAATTTATCATTAGATAAAGTCTAAGGTGAGTATCAAAAAGTGTCAATATTCTAATAAATTCTCGCAATATAGTATAATGAAATGAACAATTTAACTTAGTATAGAATAACGCTGGTTAGCTATTTCTAAGTCAATTTCCTCAGGAACTGCTGTAGACACAGACTGAAGAAACTCTAAAGTAACCCTATCTTTAGAAAAACAATTAATCGCAGCCTGGTCTAAATTCATTTCAATAAATTGATTGGTAGGAAAAATAATTGCTTTAGTAAAGTATTTGTTAGTAGAATTTTTCAGATTGACCCAATACTCCCCTGCAGGCGGCAGAATAAGGGCGGCATCTGGCACAAATAGTCCTTTATAATCATTCAACCTCTGGACAATCTTGCCGCACATTTCGTGTTGTTTACCCATAAGATCAGCAGCAAGCTTAAGATCACCATTATTTATCGCCTGGCGCACTCTAGTGCTGGAGATACGCTCATCAGCCAAATGAGTAAATTCAAAAATATCCGTCTCAAATCCCAATCTGGCACCTGTTTGTTTTAAAACTTCGGGGGTTCCTGAACCTTTATAGCCAAACCTAAAGTCCTTTCCAACAAAAAATTTTTTAGGGTTTAAACCCATTAGAACGCTGTCAACAAAATCATCGGAGCTAATGGTTGAAAAGCTATTATCAAAAGTATATTCAATGAGGATATCGACTCCAAGAGCAGCTATTCTCTCCGCTCTGGTGTGCGGACTGGTAATTAGAGACGATGGTAATTCAGTGTTGCTAAAAAAGGTTTTCGGTAGAGGGTCAAATGTTATGACAATCGTGGGGTAGTTATTTTTTTTCCCCTCCCATACAGTGCTTGAAATTAATTGCTGATGGCCTTTATGTACGCCATCAAAGGAGCCGATCGTTATATAAGAGCCATGTTCTAATTCTGCTAAATGCGGGTTGAATAGATTTTTATAATATTTCAGGATTTTCCCTCCTCACTATCTATTGTTTTAGTTATAAGGGAATCCAACCTGGCCTTCTTTTTCATTAGTCAAAAACGTTTAATGCCTAAAGCGTGATTGAAAAATTTATTCTTTTATTAAAGCTGTAAATGAACCCTTAGGATATTTAGCAGATACTGTTGTTATGATTTCCTCGGTAGTTAATACATCGGCATATTTCTGGCGCATATCGATAAGACTTTGTTCATGGGATGCTAATGAACGATCCCCTACCGCATCCTCCACAACGATTGGTCTGTATCCGTATTGCAGCGCATCAACAGCTGTAGCACGAACACAGCCACATGTTGTACAACCTACAATTATCACAGTATCAACATTCTGTGCATTCAGACGTGCAATTAAATCGGTCCCAAAAAATGCTGATGCATATTTCTTAACAATTAAGCCGTCACCATAACGAAAATTTAATCTGGGATCCACATTCACTGCACTGGTACCTGCTTTTAAAGTCTTTAACCCCTCCATCTTTTGGTACCATAATCCTGAATCAGCAAATGTATCATCATCATAAGAAATAGTAGTAAAGAATACTGGCAGATCCTTATTATGGATAATTTCCAAAAGCGCATTTACTTTATATATTTGCGGGGTTAAATCGGAACCCATAGGCATATTAGGATCAGTAAATCCTTCAATCATATCAACAACGATCAACCCTGGTTTCTTACCAAAACCCAATAATTTTCCAAACCCTCTTTCTTTATACAAATCCTCATCACCTTGCTGATGCACCACAACAACTCTCCCTCCATAACCCTCCAAGACTAGTAACATACCAATCTTGGAAAGTCATTCACTTGAATTAGTTCCTTACAGCTGTATTAAATTCTCCAAATTGTCTATTAAAATGAAGCAATGGTGATTTAGATTCACCTAATATCACATCTTCCACGAACCCGATAAAAATAGTATGATCACCAGCTGTCACTGTTTGTTCAACTCTGCAATGAACATTGGCCAGAGCATCTTTGACATCATAATTAAAACTGCCCTTACTTTCTGTAAACTCCTCAAAAAACTTTGGTGCGCCTGCTTTTGCTCCAGATCTTGCTACTTCAATTTGGTCCTCAGCAAGCACACTGACACTGAAACGCTGGTTATTAATTATCGCTTGTGTACTAGCTGCTTGTGTAGCCAGGCTTATTAAAATTAGAGGCGGCTCCATTGAAATCGAGCAGCACGCACTTACAGTTAAGCCCCAAGGCCGGCCCTCGATTTCAGTCATGACAATTGTTACTCCAGTAGCAAGCCGGCTCATCGACTCTCGAAATTTATTTTTTACTTCATCCATTATAATTCCCCTCCTCAATTGGATGTTTAGAGATGATATCCCCTGATAGTAGCTTACCTGCATTCGGCACATACGGGTGCAGATCAAGAGTTTTAAGAATGTTGTATACGGTTGCAACAGCTGCTGAAAGCACTGGTTTTCCGATTTCATTCTCAACAAGCTGAATTGCTTCTAATGAAGGCATCTGAACACAAGCGGATAAGACAACCGCATCAGCTTGGCTAATATCTAATTTTTTAACAATCTCCAGTAAACGCATAGGGTCTTGACGTCCAACTTCCAAATTATCAGGGATTTCCAGACTTATAGAATCTGTTACTTGTATGCCGCTTTCCTCAATATAGTCAATCACCTGTTTCGTTAAAGGCTTCATATAAGGGGTAATAATAGCGACTTTTTGAGCTCCTAATGTTTTAATGCCATCTACCAGAGCACCAGCACTGCTAATAACCGGTGTAGCTGCTCCATTTTCTTTTGTTGCATTAAATAGGCGCTGTTCAGACTCAATATGATAACCGGGACCCTGGCACATAATAGCGACAAGGCATGCATACGCAAGAACATCACATCTGGCATCCGAAAGTTCGACAGCACACCGGTCACTTTCTACATCCATTGCTTTTAATTCTTCTTTTGTAACATGTTTCATTCGCATCCTACTTGAGTGAAAAGTAAACGACAAATTCGGATCAACTTGTTCTCTCCAACGAAGCATTGCTGGAATTTCCGTTTCCATCGTCGTATTGGAACTAGGAACAACTAATCCTATTCGGTAATTTTTTTTCATTTACACGCCTCCAGAATAGATAGAACCTATTAAGCTATTGTTCTTATAAACTTCACCTACAAAGGAAGTCCGATCGACTTACGAATATGGTTCATAAACGGTGTTCGATCATATTCATGATACAAACGCTCACGAAGCAGCGGTGCCGGCAAAGCATTAACGTTTTCAAATAGAGCGACGCGGCCTGCATGGGAATCTGTAGTAATATCCCAAATGAAGTTCATCAACAAGTTTTTCTGCTTCGAAGTTAAATCGCGTCCAACCAGTAGTTCCTCTAATTTCCCTCCAATAAATGGATGAGCATAATCTTTTTCAGAGAATCTCATGACCAGTCCTTGTCCGCATAATTCCTGGAGATGATGGATAATTTGCGGATAATGCGTGATACCATAAAGGCGTCCAGCTGTCAGCATATTGACATCCGGCCACATAACGCCATCTTCAGTCATTTCAGCTAATTCTTCAGAGGCTAAAACGTAGGCTCTTAACGTTTGAGCATATTGAATAACTTCCGATACGATAGAACGAACTCCTGGAATTTTTCCTGTTCCAAGTGCATCTACGATTAGCTGAGCAGCACCGGCATACAATTCAGCTTTGGTAGCTAGACGGGATAACACGTGCCAGTGTACTCCTAATACAACGCCGCCGTACAATTCATTAAGTTCTGGGACACCATAATTGAATATTCTCCATTTTTCTACGAAAACGTTATCAAAAATTAAGAAGGAATCCATTTCTTCTCCACGTGATTTAACCGGGTGATCATAAGAACTGATAGGATCTGAAGAGACCGATTCACGGCAGACAATGTGGATGCCTGGTGCA
Source organism: Neobacillus drentensis (assembly GCF_036965645.1). Taxonomy (GTDB): domain Bacteria; phylum Bacillota; class Bacilli; order Bacillales; family Cytobacillaceae; genus Neobacillus; species Neobacillus drentensis_D. The sequence continues at coordinate 2,951 of NZ_JBALPZ010000214.1, read as the reverse complement.
TTGATAGGAACAGCTAACCAAAGAGATTCTTCCGGTAACAGACCTGGACGCATAAGATTGGAGAGAATCATTTCGTTACCTTGGGAAGAAATCGAACCTACTGCTTTTGCACCGCTAATATAAATCCCCTCTTCAGTCTCTTTCACTACCCGGAGCAAAGCAGGTGTGGAGCTGCCTCCTTTTATTTGGCTTCCTAATTCAACATCGAATAGGCGGGCACCCGCAGCGGCTGCTTTGGAACGGTCATTCTGAGGATCTACTAGTACTTCTGGACCCATCAAGTTATTTTTCTGAGCATAGTCAATATAGTGAAGAACATTTTCAGCATATTCTGGCCTTTTACTGCGGAATTTCGAAAGATGTGCGGCCATACCCACTGGAACAAGAGGAGCTAAATCGAATGGTCTGCCAAACACGCCAAAGGTTTCCCGAGCTACATAGTCAGTCAACTCTCGGCGGCTCTTAAGGTCTTCCTTCGTTCTAGGAATCATCCAAGCTTTACTGACTCGTTCACCTGACTCTTGATTGATATACGTTAGCTTATCCTGAGTTTCCGGGTTATGCTGAGCATCAAAGATCTTAGCCATAATATTGATACCGCCGCTAGTAGCTGGATGAATGGTCACATCTTGAATTTTTTCACCCTTATAGTATACTGTTCGGCCATCACGAAGACTTTCCTTGAACATTTCACCCGTTTTCAAAAACTTTGATACTACCTGAGTATTTTCCATTTGTACTCCTCCTAAAAATAATAGAAAATCATGAACATCGATAGTTTGAAGTTATCAAAGTTGTATTCTTTCTCTAAAAGTTACCTCAAGCTACTAAACTTACCAAAGCTTTCATGGTTTTATTTTATCTCACGTCACTATTAGTGTCAATATTCAATTTTATTAAATTTTTCTAAAAATAAAAAACCATGATTATCTGAGGATAATCATGGTTTTATTCAAATGCGCTGCTCATGGTTTCATACCTTTAAGAACCTTATCCAGATTCATTACGTCTGCATACCTTGCGTTTAAATCTACTAATGTTGAGTTCTGTAAGGTTTGATTTCGATCTCCTACAGCCTCTTTAGGAATGATAACTCTATAACCTCTTTGAAGAGCATCTACTGCAGTTGCTCTTATACTCCCACTTGTAGTAGTCCCAGCTAATATTAATGTATCAATTTGTCTGTCTTTCAAGAAATCATCNNATATATATACTGTCGCGTTAATCAAATCATATGGATAGTCAGATAAATCTGGATGAATATTGACCCATGTGCTTTCGCGGTCTAAAATTTGAAGCGAGGGGAATTTTTCACACCATAATCTAGAAACCTTATTTTCAGTTTCATAAATCGTTTTACTAAAGATTATTGGAATCTTATCGTTAAGAGCTTGTTCGATAAGTTGTTGGGTGGCAGTGATTTGATGATCCATTTTAATAGCTAATTGGGAATGCGGTTCAGTAAATGCTATGGTAAAATCACGAATTAACAGAGCAGGTTTTGTACCAAATCCAATTTGTCCGGAAAACCCCTGATTAGAGAAAAGCTGTTGAACCTCATCAAGAATATATCGTCTTTGACCGCCAGGGGTATAAATAACCTTTAAGCCATATTCTTCAATATTTCCAGTTTTCTCCATCCGCCTTAATGTACTCGGCGACACTCCCAATAGCTTGGCAGCTTCAGATATATTTAACAGGTTTTCAAACATATGTAATCCTCCCGGCTTAAGTCAGCAATAAACTTTCTAAAGTTACAATAAATCACTCATTATGTATTAAACTTACCATCATTATAGCATAGCAAAATAATTACTGGAA
>NZ_JBALPZ010000214.1:766-1100 GCF_036965645.1 Neobacillus drentensis | reverse complement strand
TTATTCCCTATAAATAGTAGAATATTCTTGTGTTTTTCCTGCGATGCGTTTGCTTACTTAAATATTTTCACTATCTCTTATAACTTATGAACACTATAAGAGGCTTCTCACAATCTTGTGAGAAGCCTCTTAATTCGGGCAGCTTTTATCTATCCTTTGTTATTTTCTAATATTAATTTTTGCATTTGCTTTAGATCTCAAGATTCCCTATTTCAAAGCAATAACGCCTTGAAGAACAGAACTGTCAACCGGACTAGCTTTTTTAGTTCCGCGAAGGAATGTCACGGAAATAAAGGATGCTACACAAAGAATACATAGGATCACTGTATCACCA
>NZ_JBALPZ010000214.1:460-712 GCF_036965645.1 Neobacillus drentensis | reverse complement strand
TCAAAGCATTATCTTTTATAAAATCAAAAATGTTTTTTTCAGATACATGGTTTATGGATATGTCGTTAATAGAATCGATCATTAAAGACCGCATGACAAAATCGCTGACCATTTTCTGATCAGCTAAACCAGAGGTATGGATTGCCGCTATTGGAATCTTTTGGTTTCCCATCTCGAATTCTCGAATGACAATATCGAGACTGTTTCCAAGTTCCTGTTTAAGCTGCTGAGGGTTGTCTTTTAGATGATAAT
>NZ_JBALPZ010000214.1:0-352 GCF_036965645.1 Neobacillus drentensis | reverse complement strand
ATATAGGACATTTATTCACAGTTATACTTTTTTATACACTTATGAAACTACTCCAAACGGCTTATTCGCTTTTGTTTTCTCTTAAAACTTGAAATCACTTGATGTATATCAGATGAGCAAATTGAGCATCGATACCTTCACATTCTTGCCGGGTTATAAATTATTAAAGATGTTGAAGGAGCTTTAACAGGATAAACAAAAACTTCTAGCTAACATATGAACCACCGAAAATAAAAGAGATCGAACACTATTATCGGAAAAACTGTGTACTAGTATTCTTGTTTAATATGAGATGCCTCAAAAAATATCCCAAGTAGTAAAGGCTACTTGGGACACATATCTTAGTTATATT
>NZ_JBALPZ010000213.1:0-1841 GCF_036965645.1 Neobacillus drentensis | reverse complement strand
TACCTGGGTCTCTTCATTTCATGCAGGGGTTTTTATTCTATGTTTATATTCTGTTTCTACGGAAGGGAGTTAGTTGGTGATGGGAGAGAAATGAGAATAGTAGAAAATTAAGTAACTCATGCTAAAATAGGCTAGTAGGCTTTATAAAGTTATTAGTAGGAGTGACGAAAAAGGTGTATTTAACATTAGAGGAAACGGCTAAATATTTATCGGTGTCTGTACCATATGTAGAGAGTCTAATTTTACAAGGCAAAATAAGAGTTTTGCATGATGAAAATGGCGAAGTGCTGATCTTCAAGAATCAGTTCAAAACACACTTTGAACAGCTGGAGAAATATAAGAAATTAGTGGAAGAATTGAAGAGTGAACCAATTCCCGAAGATATAGATATTAAAGATGAAGACTAAGGATATAAGGTGCCTGACACCATTCGTGGACATTGTCCATATGGAGTGGACGAATGGGGAAATTTACCTGTAATGAGGTGATTGTTTTGTCTAATGTTTTTATTAAAAGGATTTATGAACCATATGATGAGATGGATGGCTTCAGGATTTTGGTTGACCGCCTATGGCCGCGGGGGATATCGAAGGATGCCGCTCGATTGTCTTTTTGGTTTAAAGAGATAGCGCCTAGTAATGAGCTGCGAAAGTCGTTTTGTCATGTACCGGAACTATTTGAAGAGTTTCGCAGCAGGTATCTTGAAGAGCTTCGAACCGATGAGGAAAAACGTGATTTAGTAAGGAAAATTCTTGAGCTGTCAGCTGATGGCAGAGTGACTCTTTTGTATGGAGCGAAGGAACCGATTTATAATCATGCTCAAGTATTGATGGAGGAGCTTAAGGGACATTCTTCACGGTTCAATGGCTGATTCTATATAGGGAATTCAAAACGAACACTTTCTTAATAGAAAAACAACCATACAAAAGTAGAATGCCCGATTCCTGTTGGCCTTCTACTTTTTAATTTTTTCTAAACCGCCCCATTACTTCCATTGTCTGCATGATATTTACAAATGCCTGAGGATCGACATTCTTTATTGTATGTTTTGTTTCATTCAGCTCAAATTTAGTAATAACCGTGGTTAACATCTTCCTGTGCCTATGAGTATAGGCCCCCTCAACATCAGTAACAGTTACACCTCTGGCATGAAGCTGAAATAAAGCATCTGTCAGCTCATTATACTTATCCGTTATAATCATAATCGTTAATTTATTCTGATTGGTATAAACCATATCGACAGCACGGCCGGCCACATAAATGGCAATAATGGTATAAAGCGTAATATTCCAGCCGAAAATAAGTCCCGAGCTGCCCACCACAAAAAGATTCATAATTGTATTTAAAAAACCAACCTGCATGTTCCTCTTTTTGGCAAGCGTTAAGCTGATAATATCAGTCCCGCCTGTCGACCCTCCCTGGCGGATAATCAATCCAACAGCTATTCCATAAAGAGCCCCGCCTATAATCGAAGAGAGAAGGATATCCGGACTAATTGCCCGAATTGGGATGAATTTCATACTAAAAGATAAAACTAGCACAGCATATCCAGTGAACAATACAAATTTTTTTCCTAAATATTTTATCCCTGCAAAAAACAAAGGAATATTAATCGCAAGAATAATCAACCCTGTATTAATATGGGTAAAGTGCTGAATTAAAAAGGAGATTCCTGTTACGCCTCCGGAAGTAAGCTTATGTGGAATTAGGAAGGTATTGAAGGAAAACCCGAAAAGCATGGCGGATAGTCCGATAACAATGATTTGAAAGATTAATCGAAACAAATTTTAAACACCTCAATCATTATTCAGCACGAGTTTTGTGGTCAGATGTCCCCACCT
>NZ_JBALPZ010000212.1:0-1662 GCF_036965645.1 Neobacillus drentensis | reverse complement strand
TTCTGTAATTCGATAGTCGGATAAAGGAGTTTGGTAGGCAGAAGCAGAGCTAATAAAGATAAATTGTTTCGTTTTCCCTTTAAATAATCGATAATCTCTTTCCAGTTGTGCAGGTTCAAAGGCAATGAAATCAGCAACCACATCAAACTCTAACTCTTCTATCAGTCTGGAAACTTGGTCTTCATCATTAATATCCACTTGAAGTAAATTTATCCCTTCTGGCAAGCGATCCTTTCGATTCCCCCTATTAAGAAGGTAAAGCTCACATCCTATTGTGACCAATTGCCTCGTAATGGCAGAACTAATCGTTCCGGTCCCACCGATAAATAACGCCTTCATTATTCCACCTCCGCTAATCTTAAAGCTCTATTCTATTCATATGTTAGCAAGTAAATATTCTATATTCATTTCAAAATTCCTTTTTTTAGATCTATAAAGCTTCCAATCGCTTTAATAATCTCTTCAACATATAGTCCTTTTAATGTGTGAAGTATGGAGATAGGTTTCTTATGAATTAACGAATCTAAAATCGGAAATAATAATTATTGAGGTGAAAAAATTGGATACTGAAAAATTAAAATTAACATCTTCTGAAATTGGTTCTTTGTGGAGCGAGTATGTAATCGGAACAGCGATAGATGTTGTAAATAGATATATGTACTCAATTATTGAAGATGAAGCAATAAAAACGGTTTTTAATGATGCTCTCAAGACATTCGAAAAACAAAAGAGACAAATTATCACTTTTATTGAGAATGAAGGGTTTCCGGTTCCAATTGGATTTAATGAATCCGACTTGTATTTAGGCAAACAGAGATTGTTTTCAGATGCATTCTGTCTGAATTATTTACATATCATGACTTTACATGGATTATTAGGGCATATCACTGCGTTAAGCATTTCTGTTAGAAAAGATTTAAGGGATTTTTACGACTCATGTGATAACGATGCGAAAAAGATGTTTCACCAAACAATTGAGTTATTGCTTGATAAAGGACTTTTTCAGAAAGACCCATTATATTATGCATATGATCACCCTCTATACATTTTAAGCAATGATTTCAAAGATGGTTTTTTTGGGAAGGGGAGAACTCTTGCTGCGACAGAAATCATTAGTATTTCTTTTAACCTAAAAAAAAGCGTTATGGCTAAAACCCTTTCTATCGCATTCAGCCAGGTGGCAGAATCCAAAGAAGTAAGAAAATTTTTAATTGATTCTGGGAAAACTGCTGATGGACAAATAAAATCATTAGCAAAAATACTCCAAGCTGATAACTTACCAGTTCCAAAATCGTTGGAAACTGAAGTGACGATTTCAACTGACTCTCCATTTTCTGATAAGTTATTAATGTTTCACATGGGATTTTTGTTTCAAACCGCACAAACCTATCATGGGACAGGTCTTGCAACTGCCATGCGGACAGACCTCGTTACTATTTATGAGGCTACTATTTTACAAAATCTTATGGTTACAAAAAATTGGTTTAATATTATGGTAAATAATAAATGGTTAGAACAACCTCCACTTGCACCTAATAGAACAGAAATTGCAAAACAAAAATAACATGAGAAATGCCCTTCCAAATAGGTCGGGCATTTTATTTTTTAGAAAATCCTTCCTCCAATGTAGGAATCGGGAATCCTCTAACCAAGTTAAAAGCT
>NZ_JBALPZ010000211.1:4837-5091 GCF_036965645.1 Neobacillus drentensis | reverse complement strand
TTTTTAATTTGTATATTTATATATATAATATTTTTTTCATGAATTGTAATGATTTTAAAAGTTAAATCAATAGTTGGTATGGTCTATTAAAGTGATCCCTGTAACAAGAAAAGGATGCAATTTGGAAAGATGTGATGATATGAAAAAGAAAGTGGCTTTTTACATTGAGTCAATAGTAGTCGGAGGAGCAGAAAAGGTTTTAATTGACCTTGTTAATAATTTAAATCCCGAAATATATGAGGTAACAGTAATTG
>NZ_JBALPZ010000211.1:2666-4805 GCF_036965645.1 Neobacillus drentensis | reverse complement strand
CAGTAATTGCTCTGTTTAAGAAAAGCGTATATTCCAATTATAGTTTTAATTTTGAAGACGGATTTCAATCACACGTTCAGTATAAGTATCTAATCGACAATACGAACGTACTCCGATATCGTTTTTTTAATTATTTGTATGCACACGTAGGAAAGCATAAAATATATCGTTATTTAATTAAGGATGTATACGATGTTGAAGTAGCATTTTATGAAGGATGGCCCACTGAATTTGTTAGTTTCTCGTCTCAAAATAGTTATAAAGTAGCATGGTTACATACTGATCAACAACGATTATATCAGAAGTTGACAACCGATCAAATAAATGAGAAAAAAAGAATGTATCAATCCTTTAATCAGATAATTGGGGTTTCCAATGCGGTGTGTCAATCATTTAATGTGATTTTTCCGCATACTATGCCCCGTTGTGTATATAATCCGCTTCAAGATGAATTGATTTGTATAAAGTCGGAAAGCGAAGAAATTAAGCGGCAAGAAGCGGTGCAATTTGTTACGGTGGGACGTTTGATCCCAATAAAAGGATATGAACGTTTGATATCTGCTTTGGCAACGTGTAAAAAAGAGGGATATTCATTTAATTTATGGATGATTGGTGATGGGGAAATACGAGATCAGTTAAAATCGATGGTACAACAATTCAATTTAGAGCAGGAAATTAGTTTTTTAGGACAAAAAGCAAACCCTTATCCATATTTAAAAGCAGCGGATTGTCTGATATGTTCTTCATATGCAGAGGGTTTAAGTACGGTTGTAATTGAGGCAATTATTCTTGGAAAACCTGTAATTACAACGAATTGTTCTGGAATGAAGGAAATATTCGGGTCATTAGAGTGTGGATACATATGTGAAAATACCGAAGAAGGCTTGTTTCAAGCGATTAAAAAAGTGTTAGAGTACCCAAATAATTTGAAATATTACCATAAACAAGCTAAGCAACGCGGAGTATTTTTTGCATTAAAAAATAGAATTGCTGATGTGGAGGCGCTATTGACCGAGGAAAACATCTAGATACTATAAAAAAGGAATTAATATGCAAACTTTAACTTACTCAAAGAGTAAGTTAAGACATACGTCCGCCCAAGGAAAGGAAAGAAAGATATGAACCAACGTATTGAACAATTAGATTCCATAAGAGGAATTGCAGCTTTATGTGTTTTCTTTTGCCATATATATTTTTTTTTAGATAAAGATGTAATCCCAAATAAGTTATCAAAATTATTAATGATGTCACCGTTAAAGCCAATAATTGATGGTCACCCTGCAGTTATTCTATTTTTTGTTCTTAGCGGATTTGTTTTATCTATACCGTTTTTTGGAAATAAAGAAATAAATTACTTTCCTTATTTAATTAAAAGGATTTTTAGAATTTATGTACCATATTTAGTTTCAATATTTGTAGCAATACTCTTGTCTGTTTTTCTTTCCGGACGTCAACTAAATTATAATAGAGTTCTGGAACATATCCCATTTTTAGGAAATATCCACACAAACTCATATAATGGTGTAATTTGGTCTTTAATTCACGAGATGAGGATTTCACTTTTGTTCCCATTTCTAATCCTTTTTATAAGAAAACTTAAGCCATGGCCTGTTTTTATCATGTGATTAGGATTGTCACTTGTTACTGTCTTAAATAATATTTATCACTTTCAAACTCCAAAGGGGCTTTATACAACATATTTTAATACTGCTCATTATCTCGCGATTTTTATTATGGGTTCCTTATTTGCGAAATATCGAATTCAACTTACTGGCTACTTTTTAAATTTACCAAAAGGTTTTAAGTGTGCGCTATTCTTCATTTCTTTAGTATTTTATAGTTTTTCAGATGTTGCAGTATTAAAGATAATGCGAGTGCCATTTGAATCTCCTTACTTTTTGATTCTAAATGAATATGGGATTGTAATAGGTGCATTAGGATTAATATTGACTTCACTAATATCTATAAGAGTTACAAATATATTGATGACCTCCCCTATTTCTTTTATAGGCAAAATGTCATATAGCTTGTATCTTTTCCATTTCCCTATCCTGATCAATTTAAGAAATTACTTAGAGAATATAATTTCAGGATGGGTTATTTGCTTAATTTCTTTTATCTTAGGAATAATAATTTCTA
>NZ_JBALPZ010000211.1:0-2599 GCF_036965645.1 Neobacillus drentensis | reverse complement strand
TAAAGGAACTAAATTTTTATATAAGAATACGAATTAATTATTAAAAAAACACTTTCTCTTATTCTTTTATACTTTTTATTAATGCGGTTTTTAAGAATTGACAGAAACAAGTTCTGCTCATTAAAAATATAAAAAGATGGAACAAAAGTAAATTCACCAGCACCTTTTTTGTAAAATAATTGATTTCTTAACATGTCTAGTTATTAGACAGTATCAATTAGGTGCATTTGAAGTGTTTTTTTTCTTTGTTTTGTCGAAAGCATATTAGGCTATAGTTATTTTTGTTAATTTATCGCCGGCTGGGAGGTAAAAATGATAGAAAAAATTAAGCGGTTTATTAAAGTTAAATTATTGAAACGAGATATAAGAACCCAGGTTGAACGTTTAAAGGATAGTGGAATGATTATCGGAAACAATGTTCATATCTTAAATTCAACAATCGATGAGGGCCATGCATTTTTAATAGAAATTGGGAATGATGTAACAATTACAAATTCTACAATTCTAGCTCATGATGCAAGTATAAAAAAAGACCTTGGATATTCAATAGTAGGAAATGTGAAAATTGGAAGTAGAGTGTTCATTGGCTGGGGAAGCATTGTACTGTGTGGAGTTACAATTGGTGATGATGTAGTAATTGGAGCAGGAAGTGTTGTTACAAAGGATATTCCAAGTAATAGTGTGGCTGTAGGCTACCCAGCAAAAGTTATTGCAAAAAAAGAAGAGTTTATAAAAAGACACCAACGTGATTTGAACATAAAGCCAAAGTATGAGGTGTATTATCCCTACAAAACAGAAGTAGAAAAAAGACAAATGAAAGAGGAAATTGTCGATATTGGATATGATTTGTAATTTTGTAGGTAATAATCGGTATCAAAGCTGTGTTACTTAAAAATTTTAAAGTGAAGATTGAGAGAACGAAGTAACCACAGGAATTTATTTAATGGGGGAAAGCAATGAAAGTTACAACGAACTTAGTATATACTTTCAATAGATTATTAAGACATGTATATCCTTTAAGTATTTTGGATACTAGTAAGTCGATAAATTTTTTATTAGATGAAAATTGCTCTTTGGCAAGATATGGTGATGGTGAATTAAATATAATGATGGGAGGGAGTATTCATTTTCAAGAATATGATGCTCAACTGTCAGAGCGACTTACGAATATTTTAGTAAATAATGATAATTGTAGTCTAGAAATTGGAGTTCCTCTAGCTATAAATACAGTTGAAGGTTACAGAAAAGAAGCTAAAGATTTCTGGAATATGAATATGGATACTGGCAGAATGCATTGGGTTCGGTTTTGTGGAAAAAAAAGGACCTTTCTTAATGCGAGTTTAACACGTTGTTATATTGATTACGAGGAAAAAAGCAAGAGTAAGATATGGTTTAAAAAATTAACTAATTTGTGGCAAGGGAAAAGAATTCTGATTGTTGAAGGAAAACACAGCAGGTTGGGAGTTGATAATACCTTGTTTTCAAATACTAATAGTATAGGTAGAATTATTTGTCCTTCTAACAACGCATGGTCAGTCTACAATGCAATTAAATTGTGTGTTTTAAAAAATGCGAAAGATTATGATTTGGTTTTAGTGTCCCTGGGGCCTACCGCAACTGTTTTAGCGGACGATATCTCAAGAGAGGGGGTACGAATAGTTGATATTGGACATTTGAACTTGGAATATAATAAATTTATTGAGGATGGAGGAATGGATAACTTACATGGGAAAATAATAGATGATTCAATATATAGAAGTCAGATAGTGGCAACAATATAGGATTGTATTGATAATAAAGAAAAGGAAAAATGATGTGATAATGAGACATATTATAAAATAAAAGAATTAATATATTAAAGAGAAAGTCACATAAAGACTTTCTCTTGTTAAGACCTTTAAGTGTTTATATTTTCTAAATTTTTTTTACAATAACTATTAAATTAGTAACTTGCTGCTCTCTAATACTAACTGAATTTTTATCTAGTATAGTTATTTGCGTTTGTAATATCTGAGATGTCTGGGAAGTACATAAAACATACGGTTCCAGTGTATTAAGATTGTGGACAATTGTCGCATAAAATCCATCGCCGTTAGGCTGTAATGTTACGTTTGTTTTATAGGTGTCATCAATGTCATAGCCGACGAATGTACCCATATCTTCCCCGGGTAAATTTATATTTGTAAATACATTATCTGAAGATATGAATTGTATCATAGGATTAAGGTTATTATAATAAATCAGATTGAGTGAAGTGGATCCATTGTATTTAAAATTACTTTCCTTAACAAAAAATATTAAGACATCCCTTACAACAGTTTTTTCATGGTTTATTAAGCGTGAAAAATTTGAATTGTTAATCTCAATATTACATCTTTCCAATTTTATGAGACCGGTTGGTTGATTAAGGTCAGTTGCAAAAAGATAACTTATTGTATTAGTAATAAGTTGACATTCTTCCAATAAAATCGTTGCTGTAAAACCGGGGGTGTTAATATTCCCTACTTTTATAACAGTGTCCGTAAAACTACTCTTAGATATATCAACTTCCCTATTTTTAGTACCCAAAATTAGGTTTATTAACGTGCAGTTATAATAT
>NZ_JBALPZ010000210.1:0-16398 GCF_036965645.1 Neobacillus drentensis | reverse complement strand
ATAATTTTATATGGATATACGGATATGATGACGTTTGTATTCTCTATTATATAAGATGATGGTTTGTGAAGGTGGCCGTGTAGAAAGTATATTACCCAAAATTCCGACTATAGGACAGTTATATTTTTTTTCAATTGCTCTTATTTCGTTAAACTCAATATCGCCTAACAAGATTACCAAATCAGGAGATATATCAGGGTGATTCCGATAATAATTATGGGTGTCAGAAAGGACAAAAAGTTATATAAAGAAAATAAATGCTATATCATATGAACCATTATGTAAAGTGAAAACGGACAAAGGTCATATTACAAAAGGGATTTTTTGCTTTGCTAATATTTCTCCTTAAAGATCTACTCTAAAAATGAGCTCTTCCATTTTCACCCAAACTTATAATATTTTTTAATTTCCATTTTTAATAAAAAAACAGCCAAATTATTCACTAAAAAAAATAGACACCAGTCTTTTTGACAGCTGCCTGTTTTGTACAAATTCACAACTTTTCAAAAAAATAATTATTAACCCCTAAATTCAATGCTTTATCCCTGATTTTTACCTTTTTCAATCTGATCTTTTATTTTTACCGCTATTTCAAGCACCTTATAGGCATCATGGACACCTACTAATGGAGACTGCCTGAATTGTATGGATTGTATAAAGTGTTCAATTTCTAAATAAAGTGTTTCTTGATGAGGGATTATAATTTTTTCTATAATATTTTCAACATGGTAGGAAGGGTTATTTGATGGAGAAAGATCTGATTTATGGTAAACGAATAACTCTTTTGTTAAAAGATTCGTTTTAAGGAACTTATCCTTTTCCGTTACGTTTATTTCCCTCTTCTTATCTAAGGAATAACGGCTTGATAGCAAGGATGCGAAACACCCGTTTTGAAAGGATATTAGTGCTGAAGCAGCCTCTAGCTGATTACCATCTTCGATGAAATAGCCTACAGCGTTCACAGTTAAAATTGGACTAGTAACTAAATGTAAAATAAGGTCAATATCATGAATCATTAAATCTAGGATTACATCTGTTTCAATACTTCTATTCGGTACTCCAAATCTCCTAGTCTCAAGAGAAATCACATTCTCGGTGTTAATAAGCTTTGATAGCTGTGTGAAAGCTGGGTTAAAACGTTCAACATGACCAACTTGAACTACTACTGACCCTTTATCCACCGCATTGATTATTTTTTTAGCTTCCTGTAACGAAGACACAAATGGTTTTTCAACCAAGACATGCTTACCTTTCTGAATCGCTTGCATCGTTAATGAAAAATGATGGGATGTATGGACGGCTATGATGACAGCATCAACCGTATTGATGAGTTCTTTGAAAGACGAAAAACTTTGAACTCCAAATGTTTTTGCTACTTTTTCACTTCTTTTCTGGTCAATATCAAATACTCCGATAAAATCTGCTTTTTTCAGCATGTGTAGGACCTTACAATGATTAACTCCCATACTTCCAACGCCCGCAACCCCTATTTTTATTGGGGGCATGACTGATCACCAAAGAATTCTTTTATTGCTGCTATAATATAGTCTTGTTGTTTTTGTGTCATCATGGGATTTATTGGTAAAGCCAAAATTCTTTTGGCGCATCTCTCCGAAACCGGAAAATGACCATTTTTATATCCAAGATGAAAAAAAGCTTTTTGGAGATGGAGCGGTATGGGGTAATAGATGCCTGTTGCAATTTCTTTTTGTTTTAGAAATTGGCCTAATTGTTCTTGTTGATCGGTCTCTATACAATATTGATGATAGATGTGTTCCCTATCTTCTGCTCTAACTGGGACTTGGACAGTTTCCGCTAATTTCAGTGAATATTTTTCCGCCAATTCTTTTCGACGATTATTCCATACATCTAACCATTTGAATTTCACATTAAGAATCGCAGCTTGTATTTCATCTAATCGACTATTTAATCCAATATGTGTATGGACATATCGTTCTGAACTGCCATGGTTCCTCAGTAATTTTAATTTTCTAAATAAGTCACCATTGTTCGTTACAATCATTCCGCCATCACCATACGCACCCAAATTTTTGGAGGGAAAGAAAGAAAAACATCCAAAATCACCAAATGAACCAACTTTTTTCCCTTGGTAGGAAGCTCCTATGGATTGACAGGCATCCTCTATAACACGAAGGTTATGCTTACGAGAAATGGTCAAAATCGAATCCATATCCGCAGATTGACCAAATAAATGAACAACCATAATAGCTTTCGTTTTTTTTGTGATTACACTTTCAATCAAATCGGGATTCATGTTAAACGTCTTTGGATCAATATCGACAAATACCGGTGTCGCCCCCACCCTTGCAATTACTTCTGCAGTAGAAAAAAAAGTAAAAGGAGTTGTAATCACTTCATCTCCGCTTCCGATATTTAAAGCTTCTAAACATAATAGAAGTGCGTCCGTACCATTTGCCACTCCCACCGCATGGTCAACACCAATATATTGAGAAATTTCTTTCTCCAATTTTTCTCCTTTTGCCCCCAATATAAAACAGCTGCTTTCTAACACTTCCTGGATTGCTCGGTTCAATTCAATTTTTAAATTTTCATATTCAGTTTTTATATCAACAAGAGGAATCATTCTCTCTCACCTCTATCTGCTTTTAATTCCTGATGAAGTGCCTCATCAATAAAACAATAGCTTTTAGAAATCCGTTTTTGAAAGTTTGTTTAATAATCCGCATCTGATGGAGGTGGAAAATGTGGCGGTTTTGGCGGTTTTGGACCTTTTGGACCCTTTGGGCCCTTTGGGCCTTTTGGACCTTTTGGACCTTTTGGACCTTTTGGTTCTCTTGGCATTGAGGAATGAAGATGTTCTTTTGTCATTTCTAATAACCTCTCTTTGTAGGAACTACTCATATACCATATACTTTGTTAGTAATATGTACGTAATCTTCCTTTGGTGAGAAAAGATCTTAATTAAAATGAAATTCCTTTTTGTACGTCACTCAGGAAGAAGTTCTAGAATAAACTAACGAGAAATTTCGTTTTTTTAACTAACAGTATTAAAAGTAAAGGAATACATTTCATATGTACTGGTGATATAAAATGAAAATAAAAACCTTCACGGATGATTATGAGAGCAAGTGGGATAGCTTTGTTCAAAATTCAAAAAATGGAACATTTATGCAGCAACGCAAATTCCTTAATTATCACTCCAAAGGAAAATTCCATGATTGTTCCTTAATGATATTTGACACCCAAGATCGGATTGTCGCGGTAATCCCCGCAGCATTAAAGTCCGAAAATAATTCATCCATTTTTTGTTCTCATCCAGGAGCCTCACATGGTGGGATAATCATTAATCAAACATTTGACACTGAAAAAGCACTATCGCTAATCCCTCTCTTGATTGAACACTGCAAGGGTATGGGGGTAAAAGCCATTGAAATGAAAATGGTTCCCCGCATCTACCATTCCTGGCCTTCTGATGAAATTGATTTTTCATTAAGATATTTCGGTTTTTCTCCTGAAATCTCAGAATTAGCAACCGCCCTCCCACTCAAAAATATCGAAAATTATGAACTTCATATGGAAAAAAATGCGATTAGAAATAGGAACAAAGCAATAAATAGAGGAGTTATTGTAAAAGAAAGTAACGATCTTGCTAGTTATTGGAAAATATTAGAGTCTAATTTAAGCAAAAGACATAACACTCTCCCTACTCACACCTACAATGAGATCATTGATCTTTCAAAAAGATTTCCAGAAAAAATTAAACTTTTTTCTGCCTTTTACGAGGAAAAAATGATAGCTGGCGTGTTGGTTTTTATACTTAACAGTAGTGTATTAAATTGTTTTTATATTTGCCATGATGAAAAATTCCAGCACGTTAGACCTTTAAACCTTGTTTTCAGTACACTTATCCATTGGGGGGTAAACGAAGGGTTCCACTTTGTGGATTGGGGTATTTCCACTGAGAAAAAAGGGAAAGCAGTGAATCAAGGATTATTTAAGTTTAAAGAAGGCTTTGGCGGACGTGGTGTTTTACGTGAAACCTACAAGTTAACTTTATGAAATTGGGTGATGAATTTGAAAATCCTGTTTATTGAAGCAGCAAAACAATATTTATTAGGGCTTCCTTCCGGATTTGAAAAGAATGGCTGTACCGTCAAAATATTGACAGATATTCAAGAAGATGAATTAGAAAAGACACTTAAGGAATTTGAACCTGATTTGGCGGTAACAGCTGGATGGACAAAAATTCATACAAGAGTCAAATTACAGCTCCTCCACCGGCTTCTGAAAAAATATGGAGTGAAACATGCTTATTGGGCAACAGAAGATCCTCGTTGGCGTGAAAAATGGTCTTTGTATTATATCGAAACCACACATCCCGATTATATTTTTACAATCGACCGGGCATCGATTCCTTATTATAAAAATCTGGGTTATTCAGCTCATCACCTCACATGGGCATGTAATCCTGATTTCCACAAACCAGGCACCAAGCAAGATCAGTATTCTTGTGACATTGCTATTGTGGCCACTGCAGGAGTAACCTGGAGTTCTTACCGGAAAAATAGCGTCCAAATTCTCTTACAACCATTGCTTGAAAAAGATTATAACGTAAAAATTTGGGGCAGCCGCTGGGAGAAGGTGGATCCCAATATCCTCGGCTTTGACGTACCATCTAAATTTCTGAAGCAAAAAATTCCATATTTAGAAACAAACGATGTTTATAGCACTGCAAAAATCGTTCTCGGATTTCAAAACACTTATACAGAATTAAACTCACGAACATTTGAGGTTCCAGCATCTCAGGGATTTCTGCTTACACCACTTACCCCTGCCGTTGAAGAATTATTTATTCAGAATAAGCATCTTGTTTGTTCATCTTCTCCAAAAGAAACCTTAGAGTTAGTTGATTATTATCTTACACATGAGGATGAAAGAAGGGCTATAGCAAAATTGGGACAGAAGGAAGTTTACTCGAATCATACCTACACACACCGTGCTAAAGAAATTTTGAAGGTAGTGAGGAAATCATCAGGATAAGGCAGGGATCTCCATATGCAGAAATCAATAAAAAAGTCAGTTCAATGCAGCGGAATGTCCATTACCGGTGAAATCCATTCGACAGTCACCTTTTTTCCATCTCCACCTGGTTCTGGTATTGTATTTGTCCGTGATGATCTACAAGGAAAACCAGAAATAGAATGTAAAGCATCCTTAGCTCAGTCTGATTCCCGTTGGACATCACTTGTGAAAAATAACAACAGGATTGAACATACAGAACACATATTAGCCGCTATTACAGGTTTAGGTATTGATAACATTAAAGTACATCTGGACAGCCCGCATATTCCTGTGGTCAGTCAATTTAGCTGTAAGGACTTCGTTGATGCGCTATTACGAGCTGAAGTCATCACTCAATCTAAGCCAAAACTATTTATCACGATAACAGAGCCACAATGGGTCTTTGATTCTTTTTATTATAATGGGCAGCGCTATGACAGTATGTTAATCGCTTTACCTGCAGCAGAACCTACTTATACTTATTTGCTTGATTATCCCAGCAAAAAGCTTCCAAGACAGCTTGCCCATTACAAATTGACAACTGCCTTAGACTTCGTTTCTGAACTATCATCTGCCAGGTCTTATATTATGGATGATGAGGTTGATCTTGTTAAAAAATTAATTGGTAACGCAATGGATCAATGTCTGGTTATTTCCGGTGGAACGGATCATCAGCTTAGATGGGACAATGAGCCAGCAAGACATAAACTGGTCGATTTATTAGGGGATATAAGCACATTAGGCCATTCTGTTAAAGGGCACTTTATCGGAATAAGATCAGGACACAAAACCAATATCAAAATGGCCCAAAAAATAATAAGCGATTTGGGGAGTGACTTGCGATGATTATTTCCATCCATCAGCCTAATTACATCCCTTGGATCGGGTATTTTCATAAAATGTTATCCAGTGATTTGTTTATTATTCTCGATGATGTAGACCTTTCAAGAACGGCAATCACGAATAAAAACAAAATAAAAAGCCCAGATGGCCCCAGATTATTGAGTGTTCCTTTAGCAAATAAAAAAGGCAAAATTAAAGACGTGACAATGTTTAACGATGGTAATTGGTCCCAAAAACATTGGGGATCTATTCAAAGAAGCTATGCCAGGGCCCCATTTTGGAAACAGTATCAACATCTCTTTTTGCCTATTTTTGAAAATCCAAATGAAAAATTGGCGGACTTTAACTTACAACTAATAGAAATCATTCGAACAGTTCTAGAAATAAAAACTCCTATTATTCGAACTTCAGAGCTTGAAGGAATTCCTGGCCAAAAGGGAGAAAAAATTATTAACATTTGTAAAGCTTTCAATGCGACGGTTTATCTATCAGGGACTGGAGCCAAAGCGTATAATGATGAAAAAGATTTTGAGAAAAATCAAATACGACTGGTTTACCAGAAATTTGAACCCCCTGTTTATCCTCAACTATGGGGAGAGTTTATTCCTAATCTATCAGTTATTGATTTGCTATTTAACTGCGGTCCAAAGAGCAAAGAATTTATTCCTAAGCAGGTGATTTATGAATAAATTAAATGTGCTCATTACCGGTTCTGGATCGGTCTATGGAGTAGCAGTTATTAAGTCCTTACTAAAATCCAAGTTAAATGTTAAGCTAATCGCTACTGATACCCAGCCCTATGCCCTGGGGCTCTATTTAGCCCATCACAGCTATATAGTACCTCATGTTAAGGATGAACAGCCCTATTTAAAAAGATTGCTAGAAATCATGAGATTGGAAAAAATAGATGCCATTTTTATCGCTTCATCACAAGAGCTTTCTTTTTACTGTCGGAACAAAGGTTTAATTGAAAAGGAAATAAAGTGTAAGGTATTTTCTAACCCGCAAGATGTTTTATCCATATGCAATGATAAATGGAATACGATCCAATTTCTAGATAAACATAATTTTCCCTATCCAAAAACGATTCGTTACCCAGAAGATAACGAAAAAATTCAATCATTTATTGAGGATGTGGGCTTTCCTTTTATTGTAAAACCAAGACATGGTAATGGTTCAGAGGACATTCATCTAGTTAATGATTTAATTTATTTTAAGCAGGTTATTTCCGAGAAAAAAGATATGATTCTTCAGCAATTTCTTCCTGATGAGCAAAATGAATTTACCGTAGGAGTTTGTTGTGGAACAAATGGAAAGGTTTTATCATCCATTGCATTAAAAAGACAGTTGCAGGACGGCATTACGATGACTGCAATCTCTGACGATTATAAGGATATTACAGATTACTGCGAAAAAGTCGCAATAGCCCTGAAACCATATGGTCCATGTAACTTTCAACTTCGAATGTGGAATGGAAAACCCTACATCTTTGAAATTAACCCCAGATTCAGCAGTTCAACCGGAATGCGTACTCTTTTAGGTGTAAATGAAGCGGAAATTATCCTGAAGGCTGAAGTATTACATGAAAGCCTTCCTGAAAGACAAATACTAAAAGCTAGTGTGATTCGGCAATACACAGATTATTTAGTTCCAACAGAAGAATTAGAAAAATTAAAGACCCAGAGTTCATTATTAAATGATATCAAGGAATAAAAAATTTTTTGATTAGCTGGTCTTGGCATCAAGATGAATATTTTACACATCAACAAAAAGAACTGCCACAGCGAACCCAAACTTCTTCTTAAACGGCATGAAAGTTCTTGAAAATACCTTAATTTAACACTTCTGTTTTAATCAAACACTTCATTCATGTTTATGAGCTAGTAAACCAATCTGTACAACCAAAAAGGGTCGCTAAGTGCAGCAACCCTTTTTGATTCTTACCCTAAAAGTCCCGAAATGCTATGGAATATATAGAAAAATACTACTCCGCATACAAAAGAGAGGGGGATAGTTCTGTTTGTGATTTTATTTGCAACAGGAAGTAAGGACGTGCCACCAAGGTAGATGAACATACCCGCCGTCATGGCAATAGGAATGGCAATAAACTGTTCATTGATTTCTGTGAAATACGATAACAAAATGGATAATCCAACACCAAGCCAAATAAATAAACCTTGAATGAAAAGATTAATGGCTGTTTTTCTTCGATTTTTTATTATGGCAAAAACCGATGAAGCGTAGGTTATTCCTTCGGGAATCTTATGTAAGATTAAGGCAATGGAAACCATCAGCCCTAATTTCACACTAATTGCATAGCTAACACCGATGGATAATCCCTCGAAGACATTATGGAGAGACATCCCCAATGAAATTCCCATCAAGGAACTTTCATTGAAACCATTCATATCTGATTTCTTCTTTTTAGATACACTCGTCAGATAGGAAACAAGATACATGATCACGAGTCCCAACATGATATAAAGACCGTTATTATTTAGTTGTTCTTGAGTATCTGGTATCAAATCAAGGATAGATATCGACAATAACAATCCTGCACTCATGGCAGTAATTGCGAGCACGCTATTTTGTGTCCATTTTTTCTTTATTAAAACTAGCATCCCACCTGAAATATAAGCAACGGAAGAAATTAAAACCACGAGAAGAAGGACAGTGCTCATACTTTTTCCTCCTAATTAGTTTTCCTGTTGAAAATGTATGAGGATACTTTCATTGATATAACAATGAATAAATTTATTTTGAATTAAAATCAAAATCAATGATGGTGATTTTATAAATCCCAAATTTCCTTTCCTGTCTGTTTATAGAATTTTCCATGAATGTTACCGGTTATACTTTGTGAGACATTTCCCTACATAATAAGTTTCCGTCGGCCCGAGATAGCTATTTGCAGGTTTCTTACCTTCCGGATAGATTACTAGCTTTTCTAATACAAATCCTGGGCTCACTGCATAAATCCTTAAGAAGTTTAATCCTTCCTTACAATTTATGATGCTACAGTGCCTGTGGATATTATCTAGCACACCAACTGCCCAGTTATTATCATCAACGCGATATCCTTCTGGAAGTGTATTAACTATGTTAATGTCATCCTCGTTTGCTTGTATTCCACAGTATAACGTACTATCTTTAGAGACCGGATTAGAAGGCTGCCTATATAATTCCAATTCATAAACCCCAGCTTCCTGTACTACGAAATGATATTCCAGATACGGTGCGTCCTTTTCTACAGTAAAATATTCCGTTGTTGGAAAAGCCTTCATTGCGGATAATGTCTTGCCATATCCCTGAAGCACTTGAAATCTATTAACATTCCCCTGCTGATTTGTTGCTTCCTTATTCAGAAAATAATGTTCAGCTTCTATGGAAATATATCCATTGGTCTCGACAAAGGTCATATTAGGTAATTCACTAAAATCATTCTTCGATGCGTTTACAATGATTGTACAGATACCACACGGCATCTCCACTACAATACTGCCTTCTGTGTCATCATTCATCGTACTGCGATCAATCGTTACAGTAATGACTTCCATTGTTTTTTCTTTCCCATCTAAGCTGCCGTTCATTTTTGAACACATCAGCCACTGCTTTTCGCAAGTAATCTTAAAATCCGCATTCATATCACTAAGACTAGAAATAGTAAATGAAGCTTCCTCAATATCCGGCTGCAGGAAGTCATTTAAGTAGACTTTATTTTTATGCCATGCGCTGCCCTCAGATTGCTGATCCGTCCCATCCACTGAAACTACCAGTCTTGGCTTATTAGCCGGTAATACGTGCATTGGTATAGGGTTCTGGCATTCATCTTCATTCCAGCGAGTAAAACCGATATGCTCAGACAGTCCCATTCCATACCATTTACCATTATCTATCGTATGATACTGCTCCACTAGCTCCCTATCCCTTTTCAGGCATTCTCTAATCTGATCAGCCAGTCTGTTTGCTTCCATTTTACCCAACTTTGCATCATAATGGTTTTTCCCAGTAAGCAACCACATCTTCTGCAAATTTAGATTTCCTACAGCAGGATAATAGACAAGTGAGAAATAAGTTGGCAAGTTCTTAGAATCTACAAACTTATATAGATCATCAGCAATATCCAAAAGGTAATCTATTTGCTGTAATGTATGATGCGTTTCCAAGTAGTTCACAGGATGATAGATATCTGCATTCATGTGCTCGGGTCTGCGGTTATGAGCAATCTTTGTGTAACCTGTGAGCAGCTCAAATACTTTTTTCATATCATCCTCAGAGAATACACCAACAAATTGTTTTTGAATCCATTGCATTGTATAAATATCCGTCTTATTAATCGCACTAGTTCCCCATTTTTCAAAATCATAAGCCAAATCTAGAAAAAAAGATAACGGGAATTCCTGTGTAGCAATATCACCTACATTAACAATCCATAAATCCCGAACACCAAAGTCGTAAGCCATACTCATCTGCTCCCAAATCTTAGGAAGGTAAGAACTGTTAATCCATTCATACGAAATAGGGCCGCCATGATAATCAAAATGATAATACATTCCATAACCACCTTTATGGTTACGCATTTCTTTTGTTGGCAATGTCCGGAGGTTTCCATGATTATCATCACAGAGCATCAGAATCACATTTTCAAGCTCCTCCGAATTCATTAACCCCGGTGTATTCTCACTTCCATAGAAAAAAGGTTCCACTTCTTTATATAAAGCTAGCATTCTTGGTACTACTGAAAGGTTAGAATTCACATTTTCCTTTATTAACTGATTTTGAGTCTTTATCACTTCTCGCAGCAATTCGATATTGTCTGCCAGTGTCGCTTCTTTACCCATGATGGAAGTGTCTTGTTCGCCACGCATACCGACCGTAATGACATTCTCAAATTTACCGCTGCGCTTCAGACCGTCTTCCCAGAACTTTATAATGCCTTCTCTGTTAGTGATAAAATTCCAGGCATCACCATATTTGGAGTTCTCTCCACGCAGATATTTATATTCTTCTCCATAACGCAGACAAGGCTCGTGATGAGAGGCCCCCATTACGACGCCATATTCATCTGCTAGTTCTGCATTTGCTAAACCAGGTCCATCATCACTGAAACGAGCTGACCACATGGCTGGCCAGAGATAATTTCCTTTTAATCTTAGCAACAGTTCAAAAACGTGGTCATACATTTCTGCATTAAACCCACCGAAATTCTTCATCGTCCAGTTCCCAAAGGCTGGCCATTCATCATTGATAAAAAAGCCACGGTAACGGACAGATGGTTCCTTAGAGATATATTGGTAGTTTTCACTCAAAGAAAATGAATCTTTTCGCCGCGGCTTCACATCAGACCAATCTACCAACGGAGAAACACCAAGCAACTCTGACAGGTGAAAAAGACCGTAAATTGTACCGCGTTTATCACTTCCCGCAATGACCAGTGCTTTTTCAACGCCTTCAAATGGATCATTAATGACTTGAAATAAGAATACTTCTCTCTTTCCTTTAATTTCAGATAGATCAATTCTCTTTTTCTCATCAAGTTCATGAAGCATGGGGCTGTAATCCACCGTTCCATACAAAATAGCAGTTCTTCCAAGCTTCGTTCTGTCTGTGGATGCTTGTGGTGCATATCCGAAAACCAACTCCACATCATGCATAACCTTTTTGGCTATTCTTTTCACTCCGCTGAAAGCCTCTTTTTCTGCATAAAATAATGAACCAAGTATGGATGTATGACCATCTGTCACAGAAACACTTTTTAACATTTGTTGGTTAATTACGAATTCCATAAACAAATCCTTTCTTAAAAAGCAGTTTTTAACTTTAATTAGAATTTGATGACCATTTTAAGATTCCGGTTCTGGTGGACATGAAAAGTTACAAGGTATATCCGAATCCCAAAATGGTAAAAGATTTATCTTCATTATTAGATGCCATCTTGATTTCTACCTGGTGTTCCCCGCAGGCATTCTCCTGATACAAGATGACTGCATTGCAATGAGTCCAGTTAACTTCATGTGGGTCGGCGGTTTTTATATGTTGGCCATCCACAAATATATCCGCTATTCCAAACTCACTACTTCCTGAATCCTTAAAAACAAGTATGAGACTTCTGCTGTTTATCGTCATTTTGAAACTTTCATTTTCCGATGCAGCAGTATGCATCCAGTTATTTGGAAATTGAGGAGTAACGTAAGTGTTAGCATCCATCTCTACCATCTGCAAATCGTCATCTGTTTCCGAAAAACTGCCCATATCGATCCTTGCCTCTATCCGATTATCTTTCCTGTCAAGTAACTGAACATCCTTAAAGCAATTACCGATAACCGGCGAGTTATCTATTTTAATGTCCTCTCTATCTCTAATGGATTTCTTTGTTTCTGAAAATAGAAAAGAAAGACAATCCGCCATTATTGTATGACCGTCATTTGTAGGATGATAGATATCGTAAAAAAATTGTCTCTTGGTTATGATGTTTCCCTCTTCTTTTGTAAGCCTAAACTGCTCTACCACTGCATCCTTTACACTTACCATTGGGAGATCATAATGCTTTCCAACTGGAGAAAGCCTATCTTGCAGATTCCAGTCATTTTCAAACACGCTGAATAATAAAACAACAGCTGGTTTGTTTTCCGAAGAAAGTATTTTTAAACATAGGCTCTCATAACAAATTCCCTTTGTTTCGTCTCCTGCATCATTTACCGCGAACTCTACAATCACGATATCCGGCTCTACTTTTCCATTCCTTAAAATATCCCGTTCATAGCGAATCATGCCGAGTTCAGATGGTGTACCTCCTACTCCAGCCTTTACAAAATGGACATTCTTCCCATCATCTTTCCCAAACATTTCTCTGAATTTCAAATAAGATTGGTAAGCATAACAATGAGTATGGATTGGTTTTGCACCAGCACCCTGAGTAATGGAGCCCCCTATGTATGCGATGGTTACATCCTCGCCTCTTTCTGCTTTTTCAATGGCTGCTTTTAATCTATGATTGTTTCCTTTGCTTAATAGGGATTTCTTAATTATGGCCTGATAACCTTTTGAGCCGAATTCGACCGGTGGTTCCAACGATATCTCAGGTACCTTATAGGCATCTTGAAGATAGAATTTGACACTTGCTGTTGCTAGTTCACCAGGATGGTCAAATTCAAAGGCAAATTTACCAGGAACATCATCATCTTGGGACCATTGGAAATCTCCAAGTTCTAAAATCGTTTCGGTTCCATCTGTTGAACACGGAATTCTTAGTAGTGTTCCAGTTTCATATTTTTTCTCTTTTCCATAATTTTGTAATACAAAATTGATTTTTCCTGCATCGTGATTCCCTGTTTTTATTATGACACCTATACTGTGAACCAGCTTATGAAATCCCTCACAATGATCAAGAAGAGTCAAAATTTCCTCATCTTTCACGCCACCTACAAGTTTTGCAATACTTTTTAAACGTTCTCCATCTAAATAAATTTCCTGTGAGGGCTTGCCTTCATTACGGGGAGTGGCCTCAATCACTTTTTCAAGCATAACGAAAAAACTATCCCTTTTTGCTACTGGATCTTTTGATGCCTTGAAATTATCATTTCTACCGTCATTTATTATTAATCTACTTTTTTCAGTCATACTTACCTAACTCTCCTAAGAATTATCTATTTTTTTATGACACATAATTTAGTGAATTTTCATAATAGACATCTGCTTCCACTCCAATGGGAGCATCTAGGTTATATTTAAAGGGAAAAACAACCTTTTCATTATTACAGTTTTTAGATTCACTTAGTTTGACTAATCAACAAACAAACCATTAACAACTAATGTGTTTGTTTGTTAAGTTCGCCAAATCTCTCCCCCCCCTTTTTGGGTAACTAATATAAATGAACTAATTTATATTTATATGTAATTATTTTATTATTATTTTCAGAAAGGTCAATGCATTTTTGAAATCGCTTTATTTTATTATTAATTAGTAAACTAATTATAGATAAGATTATAGGTCGAACCAATCTGCCTTATATACGATTTCATAACCTAAGCACACCCGCGCGGCATTAATGCTGTAGCAAGGCATTCACCCTAAAGTCGTTTCTGAACAATTCTGACATTCGACAATTGGGATTACAATGGACACCTATACACATATATTCTAGAACATGCAAAAAGAAGCTGCCAGCAGTTTGAGCAGCTCATTAAGTAATTCTTATCATTTTAGAATGCGGAAACAGAGGGAGTTTATGCTTAAACAATATTTAGAAAAGAATATCTTTAGAGTTATTAATAACGCGACCTACTGCAGTAGTTTCAATTCGTTCCATTGGGTCGTGATTTCTTAGGTTCCCAAAGTCGAGACCAGTTAAGTTTTCAATAGTTGAAACTTTAACTTGGTAGGTTTTAAATTCTCCATAGGCAAATTCCAAATTAACGATTAAATTTTTTTGAGTTTGCAAATAGGCAGTCGCAGATAGTTCCCTATTTTCCTTAACCATAACAGCAACTTTCCAAAATTCTGCAGGTATTTGAATGTTTCGATAGATTATATCGTCTCCCCGAAATACAGGACCTGTAAATACTGTCACTTTTAGATTTAATTTTTCAGCGTTTTCTAAAATATAATCTTCTAAATCCAACCATGTTTTCTGATTTAAATCTTTATGTTGTGGAGAAGAATTCGTATAGTGAAATGTATCCTTATTTGCCTCATCTGCAGTATCTCCCCAAACAGGATCTCTTCGGCGTACGAGATGACCTTTATCAAAATCATTATTTTCATAAAGTTCTGGTCCGCACTGATATTTTTCTTCAATACGCGGGTCAAAGTTCCATTTATTTTCACGACCAATGTTCACTAGATTTTTCCCGTCAATGTTAACTACTGTATAATAAGCTAAACGCCTGGACTTACTCATAACTATTGAAAAATGTGTATAGTTTAACACAGTATCACCGTTCCGCTGTGTTACTATGTCTTGTTTAAGATCAGAACGAAATTTGGGATGAGGTACTTCATAGTTGTCACCAAGAAATTTAGTATTATAACCAGTCAAAAATTCATGCCACTCTTCAGTTTTTGTCTCAATGCCTTCCCTATTATTAACAATGCTATCAATTAAGGCTTTTTTTTCATCACTTAAATTTACACTCTGCTCCATAGCAAATTTTAAAATGCTACTAATTCTGATCCCCTCATTGGTTATGAAATTAGTATTATCATTAGGATCTGGAACACCTGCATGATGTAGACCAACTACTATCCATTGATCGTTAAAAACGGGGGAACCAGAAGAACCTGGCTGTGTATCTGTTGAGTAATGGATATAATCATCAAATATATCAGTAATTTTATTTTCTCTAAGGGCTACAGCTTTTGGGGCGCCTGATGGATGTTGAATAATTGATACATATTCACCAAGTAAAACCTTCCCTTTTTGAGGAAATAATGGTAAGAATCCAAAATCACTGGATTTCGACCCATCTGCTGAAATTTCTTCAATGGCTACTAAAGTAAAATCTAACTTCTGGTCCGTAATAAATAGAATATTGGGTTTAAATCGGAAGCTTTTAATCGGACGTTCCTTTTGATCAAGATCCATTTCATAATTAAATTGTGCAACACTAAAAAGAGCAGAATCCTCGTTTTCTAATACGTGATTATTTGTTAGTAATAGATTGGAAGAAACAAGAAAACCAGTGCCGTGTCCAAGGATTCGACCAATTCTATCACGCACCTCAATTCTACAGACAGGCTTTGCTGCTTTAAGCCCTGCTTCAAAATAAGAAATAGGAAATAAATCATTCTCGCCAAATATCCGTTCAAAAGCTAGTCCATCACGAGGGTTTATTATTTTCTTTCGAATAGAAATTCTCTCTGGTGTATCTATTTCCGATGGATTCTTACTATTTAGGATATCAACCGTTCGTTCTCGCTCGTTTGAACGTTCAATGTAACGTTTTAGTGCTTGTTGTTGCTGAATAGATACAAGGTCCTGATTAAATCTTTGAAAATCATTTAACCGTATAATAGACATATTTTGCCCTCCTAAAATAGTAATAAAAATCTTTGCGAATATTCAGTTTAATACAGCTACTCCTGATCCTTCCAATAATCACGCTACATCTTTATTTGCTACGGCATTACAAAGGTGAACTGTCACTTCTTAGCGCATCGAACGCGATTAGCCATTGTGTCATCACCCCGTTTCTTTATACCCCTATTATACACGAACAAACGTTCCTTTTAAATAAAAAAGAAAAACGCTTCTCTTCCTTAGAGCGCGTTTCTTTCTAAATACTTAACATTGTCAAAAGGAACTAAAACCGTATGTCCAAAGCTATTTATTCCTACAAAATAAGTAACATGTAAAGAAATAAGTTTAAATTCTACGGCTGTCCCGTCCATAAAATGAGCCGTTACATTAGAACCTGGATTTAAATCGGACATACATCTCCACCTCACTTTTTTTATCATATTCCTTATACTTGAATATTGTTAATAAAAAACTTTTCCATTTTGTTATATAT
>NZ_JBALPZ010000209.1:0-1499 GCF_036965645.1 Neobacillus drentensis | reverse complement strand
TGAACTATAACCCGAATAATGGACACTTAAAAAAGTCCCCTATTCGGGTTTTTTTATGTCTCCTGCATTAAAACCCGTTTATAATCATTTAGAGGATATAACCGGAGGAAAGTTAAAAAATGAGTAAATTAATTTTTAATGAGATTCAGATTAAGCTATTAGAGAGTAATCCGAACGTGAACCATGTGTCAGAACGTTCCATTTCATTTACATCGGACTTTAAGATTAGAGCTGTAAAAGAGAATTTTAATGGAAAGGGCCCCGTACAAATCTTTATTGAGCATGGGTTTGACCTTCAAATGATTGGTTCTGATAAACCTAAAGAATGCTTAAAGCGGTGGAGGAAAACTTTTAATCAGTTCGGAGAAGATGGGTTCCTTACGGAACGGAGAGGAAAAGGCAGTACTGGTAGACCATCCACCAAGCAGCTTACAGTTGAGGAAAGCCTAAAGAAGGCTGAGGCACGGATCAAGTATTTAGAAGCCGAGCTAGAATTCTTAAAAAAGTTAGACGCACTCGAAAGGCAGGGATCGAAGAAGAAAAAGTAACGAAGACGGAGAAGTTTATGCTTATCCAAAAGATTATTACAAAGTGTGGAATTACCAGAATGGTAAAATACCTCTGTAAAATGGCTGGAGTAAGCAGGAGTGGATATTACGCATGGATAAAGGCTGAAAATCGAAGGATTTCAAGAGAAGAAAATGATTGGAAAGATTATGAGTTAATCCAAAAAATCTTTGAGGAAAAGAAGGCAAAAGCAGGTGCTCTTGTTATCAAGATGATTTTGGAGAACGATTACTATGTCGTAATGAACCATAAAAAGATTCGAAGGATTATGAGAAAATTCAACTTGGTAGCGAAGATCAGGCAGATCAATCCTTACAGGAAAATGGCAAAGGCAACTCAGGAGCATAAAACCCTATCCAATCTACTTGATAGAAAATTTGATCAAGGTGAACCAGGGAAAGTGTTACTTACCGATATTACGTACGTATACTATGGATCAGCACAGCCAGCTTATTTATCTTGTGTTAAAGATGCATCTACAAAGGAAATTGTTACCCACCATCTTTCCAGGAATCTGAAGATGGATATCGTTTATGATACTCTTAAGAAGCTTTCAGACTCACTTAATGGTATGGTACACCCAGAAGCAATTCTTCACTCAGACCAAGGCTTTCACTACACGCACCCAGAGTTCCAAAAGCGAGTGAAAAAGATGAAACTAACCCAGTCAATGTCCCGTAAGGGAAACTGTTGGGACAACGCACCATTGGAATCCTTCTTTGGTCATTTAAAAGATGAAGTTAACTATAAAGAATGTGAAAGTTTTGAGGAACTACAGGAACTGATAGGAAATTATATTGAGGAATATAACAATGATCGTTATCAATGGGGGTTAAATAAAATGACTCCAGCCCAATACCGGAGTCATTTACTAGCTGCATAAAAAGGTCTTTTTTAAACTGTCCACTTTATGGGTCACAGTTCAATGAAGA
>NZ_JBALPZ010000208.1:0-8460 GCF_036965645.1 Neobacillus drentensis | reverse complement strand
CTTGGAAATTATCCATTCCCAAAGTCTGGAGTTCATTTTGAAAATTATGCATTTTTACCTCCCATGTTTATTTAATATTTAGGTTAAACGGACATCTAACAAGAAATTTGACCGAAGAAATTTTGTTAGTTCTTTGTAAAAGAGCGATTCTAAGTGTGCTCTCTTCAACAAAATATGATTCCAATTAGGTGGCTGTTACGGGTTTAAAAGCCTATTTCATGTTAAAAGAATTATAAGTTGTTGTTTTGGAAGCAATGATGGCTAATTAATTTTGTTCAACTTGCTTTAATGCTCAACGAAATATCTCATGAGGGGAAGATTTGGTTATGAAAAGAAGGAGCCAGTCAAGCCTTATTCTAGTTGGGAACTAAGGGTGGAATACTACCCTTTGTATTGGTGTAAGATTGTGAAGTAATACACTTCAACTAACGGGGTGCGTTAGTTGAAGATAGATCTGCGTGGCAGCTCTTATTTTTTCGCATTTGACATAAATAGTGACGTAGGAACAACTTATTAATTTTATATAAAAAAGGTACCCTTTGGGTACCAAGGAGATTTTGTATCTAGGAACGATTTTAGTTTATGCAAATGTCCCAGTAATTGATAAAAAAATAAACCCCAAAAATGGGGTTAAAAGAAACTAAAATCCAAATGGTCCCATCGGAGGACAACAAGGGTTGACTGGAACACCGCACATTGTATGTGTTTCACAGCATTCATTTACGCAGGATTCTGTGTGCGGGAAAAAGTGTTGATGATTAACATGCAGTTTGTTAACCGTTGTTGTATGTGAAGGATGTAAATGTGTAACTACTTTATTGAATAAATTTGTTTTTACATATTGTTGTGCAGGGTCAACTAGTCCTGGATCATACTGTGTAGGAAACACTTGAGGCGGACAGTATTGAGGTGGACATGGTGGTGGTGGTGGGCAAAATTGGGATGGCATTTGTTGTAAAGGAGCTATCTGATTAGGCAAGGCATTCGGCATGGCATTTGGAAACATATTTGGTGGAACATTTCTATTTCTATTCATCATTAAATAACCTCCATATGAGTTTGTCTCGGTATATCATTAGTCTATTCAATTTCATATTTTGTGGACTAGTTGAACACCTATTTTACAGTTAGAATGATTCACATTATGAAGTTATGGTGAAAGTTTGTACTTAAACGGATTTTTTAATGGAAAAGAAACAAAAAAAAAAGAGTGACCGATTAAGCCGCCAATTATGTGTTTTGAC
The DNA here is from genome assembly GCF_036965645.1 of Neobacillus drentensis. GTDB lineage: Bacteria > Bacillota > Bacilli > Bacillales > Cytobacillaceae > Neobacillus > Neobacillus drentensis_D. The sequence goes on along the minus strand of NZ_JBALPZ010000208.1, from coordinate 7,216 downwards.
TATATACTTTTATAGTTTGTACATATATTATATTGTTGTTGCATTCCCTGCAATAGTTGCTTCGTTCGCAATCGTCTTAATGATGGTTGCTTTTTTCTTTTTCCATAAAAAAGTTTGTAAAATACTAAATTTGGTCCATAACCGTGCTGTTTCTAAACTAATGGGGGATAGAGATCAACCATATGTAGGCTACTTCGGCAGCCTTTTCACTATTTTGACTTCACTTATAAAAGAAACAGTAACATTTGTAGGAATTCACTATCGTTTTAGGGAAGTAAAGGGCAAGAAAAAGATTATGGAACTTATTATCAATTATATTGAGACCATTCCCAGTAGGTGTTTATGGATTTTCCAATTAACCTTCGGTAAATTTAAGTTATATCTATTAGCAAATTTAATAAATAATCTTGTTTATGCAATTGGAATAATACCTTTTTTAGTCAAAAAAGGGGGGGGTGCATAGTAGCAAGCTTACTAGGATCCTTCGTCGGTAGTATTCTTGCTCTTAGGATCCTTAGCGAAGAGGCTGACTTCAACTGCAATCCGTCATCTGTACAATCAGTCTCTTCGGAATATGGATGAGGTGATGAATTTCATTGAAAGAAGACGTACATCATTACCCCTGTTCATTAACTTTTAGGTGAAAACCGCAAAAAAAAAGAGAGCCCTTAGGCTCTTTGAAAACATGTTTAATTCATATACTTAAAAGAATCCGCGTCTGCTTCTTTCAATTTCGATTTCGATACGTCTTCTTCTCTCTATCTCGATTTCAATTTCAATACGTCTTCTTCTCTCTATCTCGATTTCGATTTCAATAGGGAGAAACCCTCTTCTTCTAAAGCCGTCAGGGAAAAAAACCAAGTGTAATCATCCTCCTATCTTTTCAGGATTCTAGACAAAGGGACAGATTAAAATCAATTTGCCCTTAGTTCATTACAATTTAGTAGCCCATAAAAGAAGTTCCGACAATGATTAGGAGAATGAACAATACCACAATTAATGTAAAAGACATACTTAATCCGTCAACCATTTATATCACCTCCAGTACCTATTGGGTTATCTGAGGAATGAATACTTTCCTCTATTTATATATATTTCTTTGGACAAGTCTTGATTGGACAATAATCATCATATTTCTAAGAAATCCGCCATTTGGTTAACCCTAAAAATATAAAAGCGTCTGCAATTCTTGCAAACGCCTCGTGGAGTAACTTATCTAAGATGCATTCAGCAGAACTAGTTTTTACTCAGAGTCTATTGAAAAATTTTTCCTGCATTATATGCAAAAGTGCTAGGGATAGAATTAACGAAATATACTTTCAACATCTATTGCAAGGGGAGCTAATGATAATCATAGGCAGAACAAAGATATAGTCCTCTCTTTATTTCATATTTTCAAAAGTAATACGGAACCATTACTTTAAGGCATATTCAATTGACAATGTAAATATGAATAGAGGAAAAGGAGTATTTCAGGGAGGTCAAAGAATGAACGGGGATCATACACCTATGCATGCTGATACAGGTGTTACATCTGGATTGTTTGTTGAGCGCTCTTTAAATGAAATTCGTTTTTGGGCTAGGATTATGAAAGAACATTCTTTATTTCTTCGATTGGGTTTTAGAGCAGAAGATACTCAACTAATTCAGGAGGCTAATCAATTTTATCGCTTATTTGAACACATTGAACAAACTGCCCATTCTTTTAATAATCAAACAGACCCTGAACAAATAAGAAGATTTAATTCAGAGGTGCAACAAGCTGCAACTAATATTTTCGTTTTTAAACGGAAAGTATTAGGACTAATTCTCACATGCAAACTACCAGGGGCAAATAATTTCCCATTATTAGTTGACCATACAAGTAGAGAAGCTAATTATTTTAGAAAACGATTAATTGAATTAAATGAAGGGAAATTACAATCGCTTCCAGATGCCATTATTAAAGAAAATGTCTTCTTCTTAAGAATTATGGCAGACCATGCCAAATTTATTGGTCATCTCCTTGATCCATCTGAAAGGAAACTAGTTGATTTAGCACGGAATTTCAGCAATGATTTTGATCAATTGCTGTATCAAGCAAGGGACTTAGAATCTATGAAGCCACAATCTCAAACAGTTCCTATGTTAGATCAATTCCTTGATCAAAATCGAGTGTCGGTTGCTTCTCTTAGGGACTTCAAGAAAACAGCCCGTGATTTAATTGAGCAATGTAAAATAAAGAGCATTATTCATCCTTTACTTGCAGACCATGTTTTTCGGGAAGCTGATAGGTTCCTAGAAATTATTGATATGTTTGACTCACATCTTACTGGTGGTACCAGATAACAAGAAAACAGAAAAAGTTAAAGAATGTGCATGTTGGGTTAATAAAGCATGGGGGGCTGAATTAAATATCGAGTTGCGACGCCAGCTCCTTTTTTATTAATACTTACAAGATGGTGAAGAGTTGTATTTAAATTAACAGGTGCTTTCGTGAAGAAAATCCACTGATTTTTGTCAGTGGATTTTTTGTTTGTTTAATGGAAGACCTCTTACGATTAACTTTTTATTTAATCATGGGGATTCTAGTTACTTAATTCCATTAATAATTCGTGGACAATGTGTTGTTCAAAATCTTTTGGCTTATCTAATAGTATCCCTCTTCTTGACGCAACTGCAATTATTAGTCCTAATTCATAGTACATATTTTTAGTAACTATTCCTTTTGAAATCATTTTCTTCATTTCATAATAAAATTGAATCAAAAAATCACTTGGTAATTTTTCATACAAAGACATTTTCGAAAACACCCACTAATCCTACTATATTAATAGGAATAATATCAATTGAAACTGAATTTGAAAAGAGTTTTTCGCCAGATTCATAAATTTGCTATTTTATTACAGATAGGTTTGACAATACAGTTTTATCTTGGTGAATTAGCAGAAGGTTAGTTGAAGAAGAAAATGTTATTATGAAGATATAAGGTGGAAGGAGGAAGGAGGTGATTTTTTATGGTAATTCAATCAAATATGACTTCAAAAGCTATTATAAAAGTGTGGGAAGAAACAGTTAAGGTTTTTCAAAAATACAAGGTTCCAATTATAGAAAAGGCATTACAGGTATTAGTTACAGAAAGCACTCTCCAAGTTTTATTAGCTGAATTAAATTATGTTGTAGGTAGTTCCACTGCAACTTGCATAGAAGGTGGCTGACAACTGCCATCTTAAATGGAGTAGGTTACTCTTTGTAAACATATGTTTGAAGTCAAGTAAAGGTACCGTTTACTTTCAGAATGAATTTTAACATTGGAGGTATATATGGGCTATTGTGAAGATTTAAGAGAAATGATTGGGGACTCTCCATTAATCATAGTGCGATCTAGTGTAGCTATCATTAATGATGAAGGAGAAATTTTACTGAGTCGAACCGTAGGTGGAATGTGGACTATTCCAGGTGGAATTTTGCAATTAAATGAGTCAGTAGAAGGGTGTATTACACGAATTGTCTTTGAAAATATAGGCTTAAAAATAAAAACGTTAAAATTGTTTGGTGTCTATTCAGGTAAGGAATTAATAAATCGAGTCGATGAAAGGTATCATACTGTTGCAATTGGTTATTTATGTACCGAGTATGAAGGAGAAATAACTCCAGGGAGTGATCAAGGAATAGAAGCCAGATTTTTTAGATTAAATCAATTACCCGAAGAAATCGACCCTTTTATTAAGAACAAATTAATTGAATTAAAAGGTCACTTAAAAAAATAACATCCTTTTTTTCAGTTAAATGGGTGCTTCTGTTCAATAACGGGTACCTACGGCGGACCCGTTTTCTTATTGAACTAAAGGGCGTTTAGTACGATAGGCAATTATTCAACCAGGGAGTGGTATTTGCTTGAACCAGTCGTAAATACATATGTAATTGCTTACCATAATGAAAGAATTTCCAACTGAATGCTGGAGATTTCTTGAAATCTAGTTTCTGAATTTTTCCTGGAACTGCTTTACAACCCCCGCAGAGATAGTTTCTGCTATTAGGATTATATGTGTGATACCTTCGTCAATTGAACCGATTCTTGCATTCCAATCTTTTGCCAAGCTTGCAGATAAATCATTTGTCACAAATTTCAGATGCATATACAACAAATTTTTTAGATCTTCATTTTTCAAATAGGGGTTGGCACCGCTAAGAAAAGCTGCTATTTCATCAGCATTTCTATACCAATCTTTGTTTAGCTGATTCACTTTAGAGGAAATAACAAAATAAATCCCATCAAAAATAATTTTTTCATAAAACTTTCTCCTTCCAAAGTTAAAAATACCCTTTTTATTATTGATATATGGGATTTTTTTATTCCTAAAAATAGTTCACTCCCCTTATTGATCTGAATATAATTGTCCTTAAAATGAAGGAGAAAAAATGGTTGAGGGTTTAAGTTTCACAACAATTGATTGTTTCGGCTGTCTCTTATTATTTTCGTTATTCAATCAAATGACAGTTTAGTAAAAGAAAGGGTTCAAACAATTAAAAGCTCGCAAAATACGCTATGCAGATTTCTACATCAGAAAAGCAGATATTCCTATACTAGAAAATCGACTTTAAATAAGGCTGATATTGATAATCGAAAAAAGGTCCGATAAAGGACCTTTTCCTGCTCCATCCATCTTATTATTAGTAGAACACAAATGATGTACCAACGATGATAAGAAGGATGAACAATACTACGATTAACGCAAAACTACTTCCTAATCCGTCCATTTATTTCACCTCCAGCCTTAATCATTCTTCTCGCTAGAACGTGAATGGGTTTATTAAATAACAAAAGCAGTACCAACAATAATTAAAAGGATAAACAGTACAACGATTAAAACAAATGTACTGCCTCCGCCGTAACCAAAACCGCCGTAACCAAATCCGCGGCAGCCTCCGAATCCTCCGTATCCAAACATACTTATCACCACCTGTTAGATTGTTCGAAATAAACCTTTCGCTATATCATATTTCAAAAGACAAGAATTGCTTGGACAAACATCATATTGATAATGCAAAATATACAACATGCCTATAAAAGCAAAGAAACGTCTGCTTTATAGGCAAACGTTCTTTATATCCAAAGAGGTAATATATATGTCTAGGTAGCTGGCGGTGTAATAATAATATATGTACAAGATAATGAAATGACTGGACAAGTGCTGATTTTTTTAACGAATATATGTATGAGGGATAAAAGTTCTGCTGTTCTTATTGAAAATAAAAAAGGTGCACTAATTAAAAGAAGAAATATGGAGTTACTGGGCAAGGTGAAGAATTTTTCGATGAAAATAAATGGACTTATATCCCTATATGGGTGGATATAGATGACCTTTTATCCATTGATGATAAACTAAAGGAAGTTGCTTAAGAAATACAATCCTTATTCAAGTAAACCAGCTAATAGTTGTCAACATTTTTCATTAAAATGTTTAATAACTGCATGATATACTAAAAAGGGCATGCCAAATAACCTTCCGTTAATTCATTTTTGGAAGGTTTTGTGCTTGTTAGTTTAATTTGGGTTCTAAGCTATATCTTGGAAAATCAATTTGCTAATAAATAAGATCAACCAGAAATATTTAGCATTCTGGCTAACTTTATAATACGAACGGGGCCTTATAGTTGAACATTGGTGTTGTAATTACCGAGTAATAAAACAGTATCCTTTTCTGAAAAAATGGAAAATATATGGAAAAGGAGAGATTAAATGATAGGACTAATTACCGCAATAATTATATTTAATTTTATTGCATTTAAAACCAATAAAAGACTGACATCTAATCAAATTCTCCATATTTGGACATTTTCCGTTGCGTTTCAAAGTGTATTTGACGTTTTTGTTGTTTATAAATATGACGGATACTGGTATTTCAATAAAAATGTTTTAGAATGGGCAAGTATCCTTCCGCATTTGCTTTTAGTCCCATCTGTAAACATAATGTTTTTAAATTGGTTTCCTTTTAGAACCAAAGTTACAAAGAAAATTTCTTACATTCTCCTTTTCACATTTGCATGCGTAATTTATGAGGCAGTTACCTTACTTCCTGAACCTTGGGGATATTTCCATTATGGATGGTGGAAATTATGGCATGCAGCTATTTTTGACCCGATACTTTTGCTTATTCTTCTAGGATATTACAAATTGGTATGTAAGGCGGAAAACAAAATTATTTACTCCCCGTAAGAAGGTGAATACTCCCTTTTTGTGAAAATAATTGGACGGGTTACTAAGCTAAAGATACGTATTATTTAATTAGGTTCCACATGGACATGAACATCATAAACGTTATGATCATCTATTAATTTTTGTTCAACCTGGGTAGCAATATCATGTGCTTTTCGAATATCTAAATTTGAGTTAACTAAAATAATAATATCAACCACGACGTTATTACCATAATTTCTTGCCTTTATATCCTTTACACCTTTGACACCATTACAACTCTTAACGGTTGATTTATATAACTCTATTAATTTTTCATCAAACCCATCAGTCAAATGATGGGAAGCGTCCCTAAAAATCTCCCAACCTGTTTTACAAATAAGTAAACCGACTATGATTGCTGTTAATGGATCTAGCCAAGGAAGACCGAACTGTGTACCTATAATACCAATGAAAGGCCCTACGCTAACCCATGCATCGGATAGATTATCCTTTGCTGCCGCCATCACAGATTGGCTATTGATGTCGTTTGCCAATTTTTTATTATAGCGATAAACAAAGTACATCACTAACGCACAAAAGAGACCCGTCCATGCTGAAATCAAATCTGGAGATTCCGTTCTTCCGTTAAAAATACTAGTTATGGCTTCGTAAGTTACCTGTAATCCGACAACCAACATTATAAATGAGGCTACCATTGAGGCAATTGTATCACTTTTCCAATGTCCGTATGGATGGTCATCGTCAGCAGGTCGTTGGGATAATTTTAAACCGATAAGGACGGCAATTGAGGCGATTATATCAGTGGCATTGTTTAATCCATCATCTTTTAAAGCTTCAGAATGCCTATGTATCCAATAATTAAGATAAACAAATATAAGTGAAAATACTTATTATGGCTCCTCGTTCTCCCCGTTTTAAATCAAAATATGCTTGTTCTTCCATTGTTTCCTCCTTCATTTTTATTCTTATCCAATATGAAACAAAAAGATTGAGTGGGTCTAGCGAAGCCTTTTGTCGTCGTACTAACTATGTAAA
>NZ_JBALPZ010000207.1:0-4162 GCF_036965645.1 Neobacillus drentensis | reverse complement strand
ATGCAAACGTTGAATCTGTATCATACCATTTTTTAACTGTCCAATAATAATTGTCATTTATTGATATCTTTCTAACTGCATTACCTGCTAAATAAGAAACAGAACCCTTCAAAATATCACTTTTAACATATCTTCCTATGGTTGCATATGTAAGTCCAGAGGCAGCATGGAATGTTTTATTTCGTATTTCTACCTATTATATGGACACATATAAGAACGTAAAAAATACGGTCTTAAAGGTGCTCGTCGTGCGCCTCAGTTCTCAAAATGTTAATATTGGTGTTTCAAAGACTCTCAGTCATTTTGGCTGGAGGTCTTTTTTTATGCTTATAATGAGTAATTGGTCGTACAACAGTACAATTAAACTTTTGATAAAAGAACTATTTGATCATTAAGGGGATTGGTCATCGTTTATGAGATAAAGTTGAATTCATCGAAAACTTATCACTCGCATTTTAAAAGAGGGAAGGAAGAATTATTTACAATTTGCATAATTTATTTTGCTTTGGGTAATTATACCAATGTTCTTATAAAAATTAGAATGTCTTAAGGAGGTTTAAAGACTCAAAGTAGAAAAATTATCATCAAAAATTCGATTTATTATTTCATAATGTCAGGAGGGTATTTCCGTGATGCGATTTTTAAAGTCATTAGGTTTAGTTTTGCTTGCGAGTATAGTTATAGTTGGCTGTCAGTCGAATAATAACAAGAATAATGCAAAAAACAAAAAAGGGGAAACCAAGGAATCCAACCAGGCAAATCAGGAAGATGAGACGGGATTCCCAAATTGGGGGTATGACTTTCAACATACACGACATGTGCCCTATAAAGAGATTACAAAAGATAATGTAAAAAAAATGGGGATTGCATGGCAGCAGGATATCTTAGATTGGAATAAGGATGTTCCAAATTTACAAGAAGATTTCCCTGTTGTGCACGACGGGGTCATGTATGTGACTAGTGCGAAAAATCATGTGTTTGCGATCGATGCCGCAAGTGGAAAGAAACTTTGGTCATGGACACCGCCCAAGGAAGTACTTGATCATCTTAATAGTTTGCCATGGCAGTCCAATGTGGCAAGTAGGGGTGTCGCAGTGGCCAATGGAAATGTATTTGTCTTGATGATAGATAATCGGCTGGCCAAACTTGATGCGAAGAACGGAAAACTGTTAAAAATGGTCAACTTTTGGGATCATGAACCTTCCATCAAGTTAGAAAACAGATATTATGAATCTTCAGCTCCGATGTATTATGATGGCAACGTTTACGTTGGAAGCAGCGGCGGTGATAATGGTACACGAGGTTTTGTTTGGGCGTTTAAAGCAGATACCCTGGAACCGCTATGGAAAGAGCCGTTTTGGACCGTTCCTGAAAGAGGAACGGGCTGGGCGAAGGGCAAATATACGGGCGGAGGCTCCGTATGGACACCGATGTCATTTGATCCAGATACTGATATGATGTATTTTGCTGTAGGGAATCCAGCTCCGGACTTTTATGATGCAGATAGAAAAGGAAAAAATCCATATACTGATTCTATCACTGCTTTAGATAGTAAAACAGGGAAGTTTAAGTGGTCATCTACTCAAGTTGATCATGATATATGGGATTATGACGCTGCCGCAACACCGATGATTCTCAATACAAAGGTCGATGGGAAAAAGCAAAAGGTTGTGGTGGAAGGCGGTAAGAATGGAAAGTGGTATGCGTGGGACGCAAAAACGGGGAAGACCATTTATGATGGGGTACCTTTTGTCAAAATTCAACATTCGGACGTTCCAAGCGATGAGAGTAAGGCTGTACTTCAATGGCCAGGAACGCCAGGTGGAGAAAGCTATGCTCCACAGACTTATGACCCTGAAACCAACTATGTGCTTATTCCAGGTATTAATAGTCCTAATTTAATGGTAGCGGCTAAAGATGCAGAAGAGATTGCTAAAGATAATAATACTTTCCCAGGAACAAAGATACTTCCATTGCCAAAGGGTGTTGATGTTTCTGGTACCATTACAGCTATTGATATGAATACAGGGAAAAAAGTATATCAAAATAAAACGGACGATCCGATGTATGGCGGATTCACAAGTACTGCTGCCGGTCTTGCTTTTTATGGGGAATTGGGTGGAAAGGTAAATGCTCTTGATATTAAAACAGGTAAAGTATTATGGAGTATGGAAAGTGGAGGAAAACAAATCAAAATGGCACCTTCCATATATACCGTTGACGGCAAAGAATATGTTGCAGTCATTACTGGTGGTACGAAGGTTGTTGTTTATGGTCTCGGAGGTAAGTTAAAACCTGGAGCTATAAATAAAAATGCAAAATTACAAGGGGAAGCTGACGTTGTTATCGATCCGGAAAAGGTATACAAAAGAAGTTGTATTTCCTGTCACGGGGATAATCTTCAAGGCGCAACAGCTCCAAATCTTCAACACATAGGCAAAACTATGTCTAAAGAGGACATATTGAATAAAATTCTAAATGGTGGTGACCGCATGCCAGCAGGCATGGCTAAAGGTAAAGAGGCTGAAGCAGTAGCGGATTGGCTATCCAAAAAGAAATGATTTTTACGCTAGAAGCAATCCGAGTCTTCTGTTTCCTTTAACGGACTCAGATTGTTTCTTAAAAGGATAAATATAGATTGGCGAAACATCAGATATTCACGCAAAGTAAGGATGGTGGAAAAATGAGGAAATTACTGAATTATACCGTGCGATTCATTGGTGCCGCCTTATGTATTTCCTTAATCTTTGGACTTGCCTGCCCAACTTTGACTAATGCTCAATCAAGCAAAGGCTTAGGTTCATCCGAGGATAACGGAATCAGGTTAACCATCAATGACTATTCGATAATAAACCACGGCCAAGACATTCAGCTGCATTATACGATAAACTCAAGTTCAAATATACAAGTTAGTTCGAATACTAAAAGTTTGATTGAAAACCCGTATATTTGGATTGGGAATACGTTAGTTCGTGAGGAATCAGAATCGTTTAAGAAAGTAAGTAATAATGAGTATAAAGGAACGATAATAGCACAGATGCATCATTACCGATCCGATAATACTGAAATGTCATTTCATACACATGGAATATTGAATCAAAAGGGTCAATGGACAGTTAATTTTATCTTAAAGAGTAGTCAGTACTGAGGTAGATGTTGAAAAACTAAAGGTATCCCGTATCATTCTTAAATCGTACGGGATAAATCTTTTGTACCATTAAAAATGAGCAAGCACGGAAATCACATGAGCTTCAAACTCAAATATGAAACAAAGAAGCTGTTCTATCGGCCCTGGGGTAAAGAGACCGAATTAGTCAATAATAACTCCTAAATCTTGGATATGGTTTATGTCCTCTTCTAGAGAGTATAAACCAGTAGGAACAAAAAATGAAAAACAATGTATTAAGGCAGCTTTCTAATAAGGAAGCTGCCTTTTGAAAGTTATTGAAAGGTATAACCGAATATATTTACCAACTAAGTTTACAACTTTCATTTATATGAGCAAAATGAATAAAAATCATAAACACTATAATAAAAAGTAATAAAGGGAGAAAGAGAAGCATGGATATTCGCCTCTTAGCTAATTCATGGAGGAGATGGTAGTTGAAACAACAGATGAATTAGAGAAATGGATTAATATCGAAATATACACTCCAGAGTAAGTCAGTCAGGTGATCTTAAATAAGGTAAATATTGTGCCCACCTTTTTCGGGTTAAGCTCCCAAAATTGAAGATGGATTTCAGGTGACTATTATAGCTACAGATGATATTTTTCAACCTTTTCAAGAGGCTCTACTTGCACGTCGAGTAGGTCAGCTTGAAAGAGAAGTTGATCGTCTACAGCAAGATATAGCAAATTGTTTTGGTGACGACGATGAGTCTTCGTCTTTCCAGTAAAGTAAAAGGACGTTCCAGTGATCTGACCCAATAAAGTTAGACAAAAAAGATTAGGCAACCATCAAGACTTGAGTCCGGTATTCCACTGGGCTTAAGTCTTTTAATTTTGCCTTCATTCGCTTGTGGTTGTAATAAAGAATATAGTCGGCTAGCTCTCTTTCAAAATGTTCAATACTATCAAATTCCTGTAAATACAGGAGTTCGGACTTTAATAAGCCAAAGAAATTTTCCATGACTGCATTGTCCAAACAGTTACCCTTGCGGG
>NZ_JBALPZ010000206.1:0-12576 GCF_036965645.1 Neobacillus drentensis | reverse complement strand
TAAGTTACTTTTTAACTTAGAAAAATTTTATCTTATTTTTTTTTATCTACTTCCACTTTCCCACTCTTGTAAAAGTCTTATTAAACTCTTAACCTACGGTTTTTACTGTTGGCTGCTCAGTAACTTTAGGGCTATTTTTACTGGACGGCAGTAAAAATGCTATGATTCCAGCGATTAAGCAGCAAATGGTTAAGAATAAGAAAGCACTTTTGTAAGATCCTCCTGACGAAGCAATCAAAGCTCCCATGATCATCGGGGAAAAGATACCTGCTGCTTGACCTCCGAAATTTATGATACCAAAGGCAGTACCTACTACCTTCTGTTCCATCACCCGGTGTGGCAGCGTGAAGATAAAGCTCATGATAAAAGAAGTAAAAATAAAAGCAATACACTGATAGATAATCACCTGGCTAACACTAGTAGCCAGCGTCATCAGATAAAGAAATATTCCCATACTAAAGATCCCAACGATGACTCCATACTTGGCATAAGAAGCAAACTTATTTATGATTCTTCCACTGATCACCATTCCTATTGCCATGAACAAGGCAGGAATGGCGCTAATAAGTCCTACTGATTTGAGATCAATTCCCAGAACCTGCATCAAGTAGGTAGGCATCCAGGAAGAGAGACCCCAGTTTGTAATATTAATAAAAAAGAAAACTAGTAGAACCTTCCACAAATAGGAATTTCGAAGAAGCTGTTTATACTCTTCTTTATTCGGCTTATGTGCGATATTCGAATTAGTGTATTCTCCTTTAGTTCTAGTAGATAAAAGGAAGCAGACAACAACAATAACACCAAGAAGGGAAACAACCCAAAATACATGACGCCAGCCCAACCAAGCAAGTAAAGGAGCGCAAAGAATGGGGGCAAGTGCGCCTCCCAGCGCATTGGAAGACATCATGGTTGATTGAGCTTTCGTCCTTTTAGCAACCGGAAAATAATCAGATATGGCTTTAGTACTAGCCGAAGGATATCCTCCTTCCCCAATTCCAAAAAGGAAGCGAATCAGAATTAACGAGGTGAGTGACCAGGCAAGACCAGTAAGTGCTGTAAATATGGACCAGAATAAAATAGCTGTTGTGATTACCCTCCTTGATCCGAAGCGATCTGCGAGCCATCCACCTGGTATTTGCATCAAAGCATAACCCATAAAAAAGGCACTTAATATGATTCCTAATTTGGAAGCATCAAGCGATAAATCACCGCTAATTTGTACAAGTGAAAGACTTATTACTGTTCGGTCGATGTATGATACGATCCAGCCAAAAAAGAGAACGGACAAGATGATTTTGCTATTCGAAGTCCTATTTTTTTCAACCATTACAACACGCTCCTTCTCATTCCTCTTCTACTATAAATTTCCTCAATACTCTAGAAATCCTAGATACGCTAGGTAGAATGGCAATTGTATTGGAATCATTTTTTGTTGTTCTATGCCATTCTACCTTACCTAGGAATCTGTTATTTTTTTACTAGAGTCCTGTTTAAGTTATCATTCAATCTTTATCTTACTGGTACTGAAAGAAACTCACTTTGTTTTACAGGAGGCTTAACCATAGCCGGAATACCTGGCTTATAATCCTCACCTTTGGTACTAGCAATAAATTCTGCCTTTGCTTTTTCAAGAATACCATCTTTATCCAGCAGTAATTCGTAAGCAGATAATGCCATTAGTTTAGCTGCATAATGCATTCCTTTCATGCCAATGGATGATCCAAAAGAAGCGGTTGCCTGCCATGTATGAAGCTGGACTCCTAGAGGTGCGCACGTTGTCATCACTTGTCCAAGCGGTGTAATCCATGAGACATCTCCTACGTCCGATGACCCACCCATTGTTTTACCAAAATTCTTCTTATCATTATAAAAACCAGGATCAAGGATTTTATCATTTGCACCAATGGCTTGGTGTTTAGCAGCGGCCAACACAGATGGATCGACCGTTTGGCAGAGCTCTGTTGCAAAGGTCTCTTCTTCTTGTGTAAAGAGCAGTTGACCAATGGATTCAGCTTGCTTATGCATCAGATCATTTAGAGCTGCATTTGGCAATGTATCGTAGCATCCAGATTTAATTTCCCATTTGACGGATGTCTCGGTCATCAAGGTGGCTCCCTGCGCCACTTTAATTAACCTCTCCGTTAGTTCATCCACCTGCTCTCGGTTCTCACCGCGTAAGAAATAATAAACACTAGCAGCATCAGGCACGATATTTGGTGCCATGCCCCCATTTGTAATTTGATAATGAATTCGAGTACCATCTGGTACATGTTCACGTAAATAGTTGGCACCGACATTCATTAACTCGACAGCATCTAATGCACTGCGTCCAAGGTGTGGAGCCGCTCCAGCATGGGAAGTTCGTCCAGAAAAGTAAAATTCAATCGCCGTTAATGCCTGCATCCTATAATTCGCTGCTACATTATTCGTTCCCGGATGCCATGTTAGAGAGCAATCCAAATCATCAAATACCCCTTCGCGAGCCATAAACGTTTTGCCTGAAAGAAGTTCTTCAGCAGGACAACCATAATATCTAATCGTTCCAGGCAGCATTTCTGCTTCCATTTGCTCCTTAAGCGCAATCGCAGCTTCGACTCCTGCCGTTCCTAGTAAATTGTGTCCACAGCCATGGCCAGGTCCGTTCGGGACCACTGAATTACGTTCAGAACTTATTTGTTGTGACAAGCCTGGCAGTGCATCAAATTCACCTAGGATACCAATAACTGGTTTAGTGGTTCCATATTCGGCGATAAAAGCGGTTGGTATTCCGCCAATATTCGATTTTATTGTAAAACCAGCTTCCATTAATATCCTTTTTTGTAATTGTGATGCGAAGGTCTCTTCATAGCCCACTTGTGGATTTTCCCAGATTTTTTGCGCAACATCTGTAAATCTCTCTTCATTTTGATTCATCCAATCTAACAATGTTTCCTTACTCAAATTTTACTCCTCCTTCATAATGATTTTCCTAACTGCATAAAGGTAATGTGTCACTTTTTATGCTGATGCTAGGTTTATTAATGACAGTACGAACTTCGGGCAATAAAAAAAGGACAGAAGAAGGCGATGTTTCTACCTTCTCTGTCCTTTTACCTGAAAGTTTATCCTGCAAAAATAGCAGATCCCCTTTGGTGGCATATTAAGTAATATGCACTCTCCAGAGTTACGTCATGTAATGGTCCTCTCTACCTGAGAGATTTATTCCAAGGCTTTTATGGAATTTGCTCCTTCGGCGGCGACATTCGTCACTCTCTCCCAATACAATCAACCGTAAAGATATTCAGTTGCTCTATGTAAAGAATATCTTAATGTAGACTACAAAACTAGCAACATGTAAGATAAACTAACATAAATTTTATTTATCCTATACCCTTACCATTTCCTCCATTTTTCACACCCAATGATTAGCAATCATCATTTACCAAAATTAAGAATGAATGTGGTGGGACGGAGGATTTTAAGTCACTCATTAGATATAATTTTCTGAATATTGAAAACGAATTCACGAAATGATAATCTCACAGACTTTCGCCATTGTCAATCAAAATAAAAACAAAATGTTCAACTCACTGTTTAATATGAAATTCCTTTTTTTAAAGAAAATACCAGAATCGAAATCAAAAAAGAGCGCAATGTAACGACCATTTATGGCAGTTACTTTGCGCTCTTAAGGTTTTTTATGTTTCCTCATACCACGTGTCCGTATTAATTTGTGCAGTCATTTTTTATGAAGTTAGAAATCTATTTATAGCACCTTACTTAAGAAAGCCTTTGTTCTCTCATGCTGAGGGTTACCGAATAACTCATTCGGTTCATTTTCTTCTACAATATACCCTCCATCCATGAAAATAACACGATCTCCAACTTCCCTGGCAAATCCCATTTCATGTGTAACCACGACCATGGTCATTCCTTCTTTAGCAAGCTGCTTCATAACTTCTAATACATCACCGACCATTTCAGGGTCAAGTGCAGAAGTCGGTTCGTCAAACAGCATGATTTTTGGATTCATAGCCAAAGCCCTTGCTATAGCAACCCGCTGTTTCTGTCCGCCTGAGAGTTCTCCCGGATAACTGCTGGCTTTTTCTTTTAGTCCAACCTTATCAAGTAACTCAAGGGCCATTTTTTCAGCCTCCGCTTTACTAATTGAAAGAATTTTAATAGGACCTAAAGTAATATTTTCTAAAACCGTTTTATGTGGGAACAGATTAAATTGTTGAAAAACCATTCCTACATCTTGTCTAACTTTGTTGATATTAATTTTTGAATCCGTGATGTTATGTCCGTTAATCACGACCTCACCACCTGAAATTTCTTCCAGGCGATTTAGGCACCGAAGGAATGTACTCTTTCCTGATCCAGAAGGGCCTATAACACAGATTACTTCTTTTTCTTGGACTTCAGCATTAATATCTTTTAAAACCTCTAGTTTCCCAAACGATTTTCTTAAGTTTTTTACTGTTATAATGCTCATCGGACCTGAATCCTCCTTTCAACAAAATTAGCAAGAAGGGTTAACAAATAAATAATGATAAAATAAATGACACCCACAGCCAGCCAAATCTTAAATGCTTCAAAGGTTGCTGAAGCTTGAATTTGCCCCTGTTGTGTTAAATCAGCAATACCGATAACGGATAAAAGAGAAGTGTCTTTTAAACTAATAATGGATTGGTTCGTAATCGTAGGAAGCATTCTTCTAAAAGCTTGAGGCAGGACCACGTAGCGCATCGTTTGTGCTCCTGTGAAACCGATCGATCTAGCAGCTTCTGTTTGTCCCTTATCAATCGATTGAATACCCGCTCTGATAATTTCTGCAAAATAGGCCCCTGCATTAATCGCAACAGTGATAATACCAGCTGTTGTGCTGTTTAAAGAAACCAAATGCAGCGAATTCACACCAAAATAGATAAAAAACAATTGTACAATAAATGGAGTTCCTCGAATCGCATCCACATAGATCTTTGCAATCCAATTCAAGATTTTAATAGGTGCAAGCCGTAACAAGGCCACCAATAAACCAATTAAAAAACCTAATATAATAGCAATAACAAATATATAAAGTGTGACTTGTAATCCTTTTAGTAATATTGGTAAAGCTGCAACAATTATGTCCATTGTTTCATCCCCTTTCAAAAAGAAAGCGCGCTTTATGCGCGCCTTATCATTATTAATTCACCAAGATAAGTTTTCACAATTTATGATTATTTATTCACCCAGATAAGTTTTTACAATTTTATCATATGTTCCATCTTTTTTGAGTTCAGCAAGACCTTTATTAATTTTTTTAATTAAGTCTTGGTTTTGCCCTTTCAAAACAGCAATTCCATATTGGTCTCCATTTAAGCGGTCGCCGACAATTTTCAAACCAAGGTCCTTTTGGGCAATCGCGTATGAGATAACTGGATAGTCTTCAATAAGTGCATCTGCATTTCCGTTTGAAACTTCTTGGAACATGGCCGGACTATCGTTAAACTGAACGACATTGATTCCTAATTTCGATGCGTTATCTTGTGCATATTTAGCACCTGTTGTTCCTTTTTTAACGGCAACAGTTTTTCCTTTAAGATCATTAACTGATTTAATAGTTGAATTATCTTTTTTAACAACCACTGTTAATCCTGCATCAAAATAAGGAGTTGAGAAATCAACTACCTTTTTTCTTTCATCCGTAATACTCATCCCTGCAATAGCTACGTCAAGCTGATTGGCTTGCATAGCGGGAATAATACCACCGAAGTCCATAGGATTAAGTTCAATTTTAAAGCCCTGATTTTTCGCAATGGCATTAATCAAATCAATATCAATACCCTTATACTCATTACCATCTTTATATTCAAATGGAGGATAAGTCGTGTCCACGCCGACTTTATATACTTTTTCACTAGTTGTTGTTTTCTCTCCTGGTGTTTCCTTACTTCCGCACGCTGCGATAAAGATAGTAAGAATTAAAAATAAACTAAATAAACCAAATTTCTTCATCAAATAACACCCCTACTTTTTAGATTATTTTTAATATATTAAAAACAATACTTTTTTAATATACCACAGATATCAAATGTGAAAAAGTATTTTTTGTATATAAATTCTATCTATTTAATAAAATGCAAAAATTCATACCCTATGAGCATTCTAATAGCAACCTTCCCATACGTTTAAAAACCTTTTGGGAGGAAATCTATTTTATTAAAAGTGAACTACTTTTATTATTTCAATATTCTAATTATATTATTAAGTAAGCACAAGTTCCCCCATACGATTAGTTGGGGGAACTCATTCATATTTTCAAGACTAAACCACTTATTTCCGCGCATAAAGAAATTACTTTTCCTTCTCTTGATTTTCTATTTTACTTTACTACTTTCTCCCGAACACCCTCAACTCTCAACAATTCTTTTACTTTCTGATCAATTCTCTCAATTTCTGCGGATGAATTCTTCCACCAATTTCGACTCCAGATCCGATCAATCGTCCATCCACGGCTTTCAAGGAACTTTTGACGGTAAACGTCTCTCTCCTTTGCATTCGCTGAACTATGATACATTGCTCCATCACATTCAATTCCTAAGATATATCTGGATGGATCCTGCGGATGAACAATCGCCAAATCAATACGGTACCCCGACATACCCACTTGAGTAGCAACCTCATAACCAAGATTTCTTAACTGCCTATACACTTGTTCTTCAAACGGGGAATCAAAGTGCAGCTCTCTAGCCTGAACATGAGTACTTACACTTTCATTTACCTCTTGTATAACCGCCTTAATTTGATCCAATTGCGAGTGGGATACTGCCCTTACGTATTTTAAATAGGCTTTTAGTAGTTTAGGACCCATCTGTGCAGTATTGGCAACGTTCAATTCTTCAGGTTCAATACTTGAAACAACCGTAATTCCTTCTTTTGCCCGCGTAACTGCCACATTAAGACGATTTTCTCCGCCTTTTTGGTTTAGCATCCCAAATCGATTATAGACCTTGCCTTCCTCATTTTTTGCATATCCAATAGAGAAAAGGATTATGTCCCTTTCGTCCCCTTGGACATTTTCAATATTTTTAATAAAGACTCTTTCATCAAGATCTTTTGTTAGCATCTGGTTGTAAACAGCGCTGAACTTCTCATCCTCATTTAACCTTTTATCTATGAAATCCTGAATTTTTGCTTGTTGTTTGGAATTGAAGGTAATAATTCCAATTGTTTTGCCCGGCTGATTTATTAGAATATCTTTTAGTATATTGACTACCTCAATGGCTTCCACTTCATTTGACTGATTTAACCATCTTCCTTCGACCTTTTTCCATTTTATTGATGGTGGATTCTTAAACGGAACCACATTCGGTGCAATTTGGACATGACCATTATAGAAAGCATGATTAGAGTAATTAATAAGTTCCTCATATTTCGAACGATAATGCCATTGGAGAAGTTTTTCTGGAAATCTTCTCTTCGACAGATTTAATAAACTTACGGAATCGTCCGTATCGTATTCTTCTACCTCATCATCCTCGTTAACAAAAGAGGATTGAAACATATTAAATGGAGGCAGCTGTTTTTCGTCACCTGCAATAACCACTTGCTTTGCTCGATAGACCGCTGGGATTCCACTTTCAACCGTACATTGGGATGCCTCATCAAAAATGACTAGGTCAAATATTCCCTCTTGTAATGGAAAAATGGATGAAACAATTTCTGGCGAAGCCAGCCATACAGGCATAATATCAACAAGACCATTCCCAGCAAATTCATTTACTAATTTTCGTAACGGCCAAACCTGCCTCTTTTTTCCGACCTGATGTTTTAGTTCTCTCATATTTCTTGAATGGGACGTTTGAACCGATTCAACCTTCTTTGTCAGAGTATGAATAAGGAATTCAGCACCTAGTTTTCTTTTCTCTTCAATAAGGTTTGCAAAGGAATCCCTTATTCTTGAAAATTCATTGGTAGATACCTTTTGAACCTCCGGGTGTTTCTTCTCAACTTGGTCGATCCAATGAACATACGATGAATTTCTAAACAACTCGACCCAATAATCAGAAAGGGTTGATTCATTTTTGTTTGTTTTCTTTTGTAAAAGAAGAATGACTTTCTTCTCAATGTCAGAACAGTTATTCCAATATACATCCATCTGCTGCAACTCTTCAAAATCTCGATGGATATACTCTTTCATCTTATCTAATTCACTCAGTGGGATGTCTCCTTCTGATACTCTCGCTCTTAGGTCACTCACTTTCGAATCATTTAGGTATTTTTTGAGCTTTTCTATTTCTTCTGACATAGTTTTCGTCACTTTACCTAGCTGATGCATAATTATCAAAGACTTCTTAATTTTGAGCCATTCGGAAGAACTTGTCCCTTTAAATTTTTCACCTTCAAGCAATTCTTCAATAATATTCTTACCTGAAACCGAGGTCCACCACCACAAACGTAATCCTTGTAATGTCCTCTTGTTTCCGTCTTCTAGGTCGGGATAAATCTTATCTAATTTATTCTCAATTAACCAAGTATACCCAGGCGTTATTTTTTCATGATCGAGGGTATCGATGTATTCAACTGCTTTTCTCGCCTTTTCAATCACTTCATTCAATAATTCAATGACCTCAAGTTTTTCTTTCATATTAAAATTGGCGAAAGTTTTCCGGTCTTTAAGTGGAAAATCATCGTCCCCAAAACGTTCATACCATTCTGCAAAAGTATAAACCTTTTCAGATATGTCCATTAACAAATCTTTATTTAATGATGGCAATACCTCATTTAGTTCAATAATTTGCGTGGTATCCTCCACAGCCTTTGCCAAACCATATAAATCATATAATCTAAGACCAAAATCTTGGTAACTGTATAGTGCTTGAGCGATATTATTTAATAATTTCTCTTGAGATGACAGTTTATTGGATGTAGATGTTAATTGGTTTAGTGCATTTTCAAAAGATACTTGATTTTGCTCGAGTACCGCTCCCACTTTAGCATATAGTTTTTTTCTGTCATTCTTTTCATCGTGCACAAGGGCAACGTGATTCGTTAATCCCAACCCATCCAAACGCTGATAAACTACGTCTAAGGCAGCACGCTTTTGACAAACTACCAAAATTTTCTTATCTTGTTTCAGTGCGTCCGTAATAAGATTAACGATAACTTGGGATTTCCCTGTACCAGGCGGCCCATGAACCACCAATCCCTTTTTATAACGAGCATCTTTTAATATTTCTTCTTGTGAACCATCTGCTTGCAATAGGTTTAAAATCCCAACCTCTTTGAGGGTATCCTCTTTTCTTTCTAGTTCGCCAAGTTCACTATCAAATTTAACATCCTGAGGTTCGATTAATTCACCCGCTAATGATAAATCACTTTCTTCTGATAACAAAATCAGCTCCTCGTAATCTTTAACTAACGAGGATCCTCCCTGTGGAAAATTTCCGATGATTGCGTTCTCTAATAAGGTCAAGTTTCCAACTGCCGGTTCTTCTTCTTTTTTGTACTCTTTTAATTTTGTTAACCCTTTAGGCGTAAAGGAAACATTCATTTCATACTTTTTCAAAAATGAAATCCATTCATCGAAGTCGAAGATAGCAGCTATCTCTGCTGCTTGATCGTAAAAATCTTCAGTAAAGGTAAGGCTGTTTAGCTTTTTAAAGGCTAAGAATAACGTACGGTTTATTTGAGGCTCACCCTCCTCTAATTTTAAAACCCACTTTTGTGAATTCACATTATTCTTTTCAAGTCTGAGTGGGTATAAAAAAAGTGGAGCTTGAAAAAAAGTCCCGTCCGATAAAGTTCCAGATAAAAATGGGAAACCTAAATAAAAATCATGAATCCCTGATTCATCCTCAATTCCTTTTATATTTCTATATAAATCCGTCAACTTTTTAGAGATGGCCATTGAGGTCTCTTTTTCAATCGTTGGCTTTAATAAGGTAATTTCGTTTTTTGATTGCTTTAAAATTTGTTCAACAATAGACTGACTTAATTTTTCCTTTGATAACTTAGAGAGATTGTCTAATTCAGTTAAATCAAAACTCCACTTATTATAAAGCTTTAATAATCGGATGGAACGATTACGCCGACTAATATCGTTTAGTTTATCCCTCATGTGTAATAATTTTTCTTTCATTCCAGGACCTCTTTCTGTCATACCTTGGGCATATTATCCATTATACAGTGGAAAATTACTAGTTAATTACTGTTTTTACGTTGATTTTACTTTGAAACTAGTATAAAAGTCGCATTTTTTATTATGAAAGTATTATATCAAAAATATAATAAGTATGTTTTATGAATGGGAAAAAATCCTAACTATACAGGAAATTCATAAAATCTTACATATTTTAGACTATTTAATTTATTCCTTATCAACCAACATAAATGATTGAAACGAGGGAAATGGATGATATTGAAACACAAAGAAAGGCTTTCTCTTTTTTAATGGCAATGGTTTTATCTTTTCTTTTTTTCATACCTTCGGTGGATGCCCAAAATGGTAACCAGCAGGTCTTGGCACGGGCAAAAGAAACGCTTACTGTCAATGGAAAAGTATTTAAAGATTTGAATTCAAATGGAAAACTAGATGATTATGAAAACTGGGAGTTATCGGTTGAAAAGCGAGTGGCTGACCTTATATCGAAAATGACCCTGGAGGAAAAAGCCGGTCTTATGATTATTCCTGAATTTCAGGAAATTGAAGGGGCAAAAATGGAACAGCCGAATAATTTAATTGATCAGCATGCACGTTATTTTGTTTATCGTCAGTCACCTAGTGCTGATGTAATTGCCATTCATAATAATATCCTGCAAGAAAGGACTGAGGGAACAAGATTAGGAATACCGGCCGTTCTTATTTCCAATCCCCGAAACCATTTCACTACGATCGCAGATATTACAGATTTAAAAAAAGCGAAAGATTTCTATCTAAATGCAAAAAATGGTTCTGGTCAATTTTCCATATGGCCAGATTCCTTAGGACTCGCTGCAACCCGTGACCTTGAATTGATTAAAGAATTTGCGCAAATTGCACGAAAAGAATGGACATCTACTGGTCTTCGTAAAATGTATGGCTACAATGCTGATATTGCAACACAACCGTTATGGGCAAGGATTATCGAAACATTTGGAGAAAGTCCTAAACTTGTTTCAGATATCAATTATACGTTAATCAAAGGTTTTCAAGGTGTAGTGCTTGGAAAAAACAGTGTTTCATTGACTACAAAGCATTTTCCTGGTGGAGGATCAAGATATTTGGGGAAAGATCCGCATTTTAAGGACGGAAATTTTAATATTTATCCAACAACAGGCAGCCTTGAAAAGTATCATCTCCCACCGTTTATCGCAGCCATTAAAGCTGGAACAACTTCCATTCTACCTTACTATGCTTATCCAAGTAATAAAAGTGCAGATCAAGGGCTTCCTCCCTTTAACGAAAAAGAGCAATTTGAAGAAGTCGTTTTTATTTTTAATAAAGCATTTATAACCGGCTTATTGCGTGAGAAACTTGGTTTTAAAGGATATGTCAACTCGGATACGGGGGCCTTAATAGATATGGCATGGGGGGCTAAACATTTGTCAAGGGAAGAAAGAATTGCTAAAGCATTGGATGCTGGAGCCAATATTTTTTCCGGACAGAATGATCCACAGCCATTAATAAAAGCAGTAAGGAAAAATTTGGTAAGCGAGGATCAAATCAATCATTCCGCAGCCTATTTACTTACAGAAATGATGGAATTAGGTTTATTTGAAAACCCATATGAAAATCCGCAAAGGGCATTAGAAGTGGTAAATAATCCGTCATCACAGGAAAAGGCAGATTTAGCTCACCGGAAGTCTATCGTTTTATTACGCAATGATCAGAATCTTTTGCCCCTAAAGAATACAAAAATAAAAGATATGAAACTTTATGTTGAGTCTTTCCCAGCTGGTGTACAGAATGCAAATACGAATGAATTAAGAAAAACCATTCAGCAATATGATCCGGACATCACTTTGACGAAACATTTGAAAGAAGCAACACATGCACTTCTTTAGATAAAACCCAAACAAGATTTACTTTTGAAGCAGCCCTTGATTTCCATAGGACCCGATACGGGTATTCATAATATAAATCGGATTATTAAAATACAGAAAACAGTACCGACCATTACGGCCATCAACTTTAGTAATCCTTGGCTGATTCAAGAAATTGAACCGAATGCAGCAGCTGTCATTGGAACATTCGGAGTGAAAACGGAAGCTTTAATGGATGTGATTCGTGGGAGATTTAATCCGACAGGGAAACTACCTATTACCATTCCAGCCAATCAGGAAGCCGTGGCAAACGACAAGATGGACGTACCAGGATTTGATGAATCCCCTTCCTATGTATACAAAGCAAAATCTGGTGACAAGTATGGTTTTGATTTTGGACTTTCCTAAAATACGGAGCTCAAGGAAGATAGGTCGAGTTATATCGGCAAATTCTTGAGAAATATCTTTAAAAATTAAAGCAAAGTAGAACAAAAGATTGATTTACTCTCTTTAAGAATCGCTACTTTGTCAGTTTTTCTAATAAACATGTTAAAACGGCAGCGAAAATTGCTGCCGTTTTAACATGTT
>NZ_JBALPZ010000205.1:33777-33920 GCF_036965645.1 Neobacillus drentensis | reverse complement strand
TTCTATATCTTTGTAAATAAGTAAATAGGAGGAAGGGTTATGTGGGAAAGGGGAAAAATTATACGGAATTGATAGAGATTCCATTTTATGAAGGACATTTCCTCTTAACAATCCTACATAATGACCTTCATCCACCTTATGAA
>NZ_JBALPZ010000205.1:33405-33599 GCF_036965645.1 Neobacillus drentensis | reverse complement strand
CTCTCACCATACCTGCATAATGTCCTTCATCCACCTTATGAAGGACATTTTCCTCTTTCCTCACCTGCAAAGTGTCCTTCATCCTCCTTATGAAGGACACAATCCTCTTTCCTTACCTGTAAAGTGTCCTTCATCCTCCTTATGAAGGACATTTTCCTCTTTCCTCACCTGCAAATTGTCCTTCATCCTCCTTA
>NZ_JBALPZ010000205.1:1406-33346 GCF_036965645.1 Neobacillus drentensis | reverse complement strand
TCCTCCTTATGAAGGACACTTTCCTCTTTCCTTATCTGCATAATGTCCTTCATTTCAGCGCTTCAAGACAACTTACATTCTATACAGAAAAACTGCCTCAATTAACGGTAAGGTTCACCGTTACTAATCAAAATGACGTTTCAACGATATTAAGGCCAGGATATGTAACTTTTATCTCTCCATTAAAGCAAAAAAAACCGCACGATCCCCATATGGTTCGCACGATTTTTTTGTATTTTACGCATGTCCGATTGGCAAATTTGCCCCGTATTTAGGAAGAATCGTATCCTTAGTATAAATATCCACTTGACGAAGTGTTTTTACAATAGTCGGCATATCCAATGCCTTTACAAGTTCGTTAATCGCTTGAACACCCGAATCTGCATGTGCTTCTCTTTCTTCAGATGTTTTCAAAAGCGGAGTAGCCATATGATCAGATGGTTCATTAAAGTAAGAACCTACTGCACCGGATTGATAAGCATATTTTCCTAATATATTACCAGGATTCTTACTCATTCCTGATAACATATGTTGAACATCATAAGTAACGGAATAGGATTCAGGTACATTCAATGGAACATCTTCTAATCTTCCTAAAACTTTATAAGCACCAATGGTCATATTATGAAATGCATCCATCAGATTGAAATTGGCTGCCTTTGCTGCCATTAAAACATCCATATAAAGGGCAGGCACTTTGGTTTCATCAAAGAAATCACGAACCATGCCACTAACTGTCAGATAACCTGGACCATGACTGGTAATATAAATTTGTCGTCTAAAGCCTTGATGTAGTAATGACTTTGCAATCTTATCCAAATAAGCCATCCCGTCTTTTATACTCATTTGGATCGTCCCCCGGCCGATAATCGTTCCACCTGGGAAGAAATAAGGCAAGTTGTGCAAAACAAGCCCATCTGATTCTTCAGCCATTTTCAAAGCAATCGCTTCCGCTAAAACAGTTTCAGAATCCAGCGGTAGAGCTCCATGAGTTTCTGTTACTCCAACTGGAACATAGATAATATCATTTCGATTTAAATATTCTTCGACTTCCCCATTTGTCATTTTTGAAAGGAATCTAGTACGCATTTGAACCTCTCCTATAATGCTAGTTAATAAGGATTCACTATAAAGAGATTCCTTATTACGACGCTCTTCTTTCTTTTAATGCCGCATACATTTCATTTGTGCTCTTTGTATTTAGGTTAAAAATTAAACCTACACCAATTAGTATGATAATAAAGGCGACAACTGGCATACCTGTGTACATTTTTAATATACCTTCTGCCACTTCCTGTGATTGTGATTTTGCACCAGATACAAATCCAACCCAGCCTAACGAGTAACTGCCAACCGCTGCTCCTAATCCCATTCCTACCTTACGGCCGAAAGAATAGAGGGAGTAAAGAGTTCCTTCGATTTTCTTTCCGGTTTTATACTCTGAATAATCGATACAGTCCGTAACCATAGCCCAAACAAGCATAACAAACACGGATGAACCGATTGTCGCTATATTGTATAATGCCGCAAATACATAAACATTTTCAAAAGTAACAAAAGTCATAAAAGCAGATGCAACTAAACTGAATGCTGATGTCGCAAGAATCAGGTTGCGTTTATTGAATTTTGCTGCGAGCTTTGGAATGACAACGAATAGAGCAAGTATGATTCCCATGTTAATGAAAGAGTTGATAGCAAAGGCACTAGGCATGTTATAAAATTCAGCAAATACATAAGCAGCTAAAGTAGTAACACCAGAAATAATTAAGGTAGAACCGAGGGTCGCAACAATCATACCGATTAATGGTCTGTTGGAAAATGCTACTTTAAATGCTTCCTTGAAATTGTAATCAGGTTTAGCTCCAGCAGACTTTTCGTCACGGATACGCTCAGTTGTTAATTTTACAAGCCCTGTATAGGATAATAATGATAAAATACTGAATACGATAGCGATATAGAAGAATGCTTCTGGAACGATATTTCTAGCTTTGTCATAGATGAACATGGGAACAAACGATAAGAATCCAACTCCTACAATCATACCGCCGATTGAACGGGCACGAGATAATTTTGTACGTTCATCAGGATCATTCGTAATTACAGATGCTAATGAACCATATGGAATGGCATCCGCAGTATAAGCAACACAGAAGAATAAATAAGCAGCTACTACCCAAATGTGAGTTGCGGTAGCTCCCAAACTAGAGACGTCAGCAAAAGATATTAAACATGATGCTGCTAGTAACCATTTAGAAAAGCTGATCCAAGGCAAGAACTTATCTCCGCTTTTTCCTATTCTAAAACGGTCAGTAATGGTCCCCATAATACCAGTAACAATGGCATCGAATATTTTACCGGCTAAAAACATTGTCCCCATAAAGTAGGGGCTTACACCTAATACATAGGTACAAAAGACAATAAAGAAAGAACCAATGTATAAGTTTACGAAACTTCCTCCAATATCCCCAAAAGCATATCCAACTTGATCTCTTACTCCAAACTTTTTCATGTATATCTCCCCTTTTTAACCGTTTACATTTTAGTTAAAAATAAATATATTGCGTGCTCCAGCTAGAACTTGATTAAAGTATACATCCATTTGCTAAAACACTTTTGCACTCCAATTGCATGTTTTTATAGTATAATTGCGTGAATATTTACAAAAAAACAGGCGCATGATATCTCATGCGCCACCAAAAGGATTTATAGACTGACATTGGTCATTTCTTATTCTTCTTTTTATACTCTACAGGAGTCATCCCTTCTACCTCTTTAAAGAATTTAGAAAAATACTGAGGGTTGCTAAATCCAACCATTATTGCAATTTCGGTCATTGAAAGACGGGAGAATAGGATTAGTTCTTTTGCTTCTTTTAATCTTCTCAGATTTCGAAAATTACTAATGGTCATCCCTTTTCCTTTCTTAAACGTCCGCATTAAGTGCGAAGGATGAACATGTAATTTCCCTGCCATTTCCTCCATAGATATGTCCTCTGCAAAGTTCATTTCTATGTAGTTTTCTGCTTTCTCTACAATGGTTAAGTTGTCACTTTGAGATTTCCGAATGGAGTTATCGGAATACTCTGCTATCATATTGGCATGAATCTTGTCTAATTCAGATAAGGTTTCGGCAAACTCAATCATAATGGCATATTTTTCCGATATAAAGTGGCACTGCCATGGACTTAACCCTCCCTTTTCAGCTGCATAGCTATAGAGGGTATTATGTGATAATAAAATATTTTTATAGGAACGAACCTTATTATTTGGGACTCTGTTCAGAATGTTTAATTGTTCATCTCTAAATTTCTGAGACGCATCTCTTTCATATTCGTTTATCAAATCTCGATCACCAAGCTGAATGCCTCGGAGCAATTTTTCTCTTAGCATATGGCCTGTTTCAATGTATTCAGGCGTAAGCCCATTTCGATTTATAATTGAATTTGGAGTATCAGCTTGACGATGTTGTTTCATCTAAAGTCCCCGCCTATATATTTACCTTTTGATTTTATTATACTATTCCTTGCTTATTTTAGGCTATAAACCGCATTTACTTAAAATACGGATCACCGTATCTCAAGTAATTTTGAATAAACGGATCCTGCTGCATGGAGAACAAAGGATTAAAAAAAGCTCGTAGAAGCATCGCTGCTCTACAAGCTTTTTTGCTCCACTGACTTGGAGTAATGAACACTATGAAACACAAAATGGCATATCATTCCAAAAAACACAAATACCCAGGCAGCCAGTGCAATATACACCATAAAACGCGGTATCACCGTCAAAAACGGAACCCCCAGCGCCTTTGACAACTGATAGGTGCTCGTCGTATACATCGCCAGCGGAAACGCCATCCCCCAAAACTGTGGATCATACGATAAAGGATAACGATGATAAAGATAACGCCAAATCATCAGTATAATCATCAGTGGAATCCACCAGGTACCCATAATCCAGAAAAACAACGTAAATCCTTTTAAAAAAGGAGTAATTTCAACCAGCAGCGGCCAATACTTGGCATTCAAAATGAGCTAAGAACCTGCCAATGTGGTTATCGCAACCGCCCCCATATTAATCCAGTACGGAGGTGTCAGAGCTGTATGATCAAGCTTTAAAAAGGTAAAGCGGTAAAAAATTAACGTAATGATATTGAGATACAACATACAGCCTAGGAAATACATACATAACGTAAAAAACAAGACCACATCCTGCCCCCGCTCCATATGGGACACCAGCAGCGTACCAAGAATGGAGATCGAGTGCGTGGCGACTGCGGCAATCAGCCAGCCCCCATTAATCCCTTCGGCTAGCGCTGGCTTATCCTTGCGAATCGTAACCGCTGAAAAAAAGGTATACATAATCACGACCCATAAAACAATCGCCAGCCCCCATAAATACATGGCCACAGTATATAGATTCGTCATAATCAAAAGCTGGCAGCCAAACATACTGGTTCCGGCGATGATCGTAAAAAATCCGGGTCCAACCGTATGGCTCATTATATCTGCAGCCATTCTAGGAAAATAGCAAAAAAGCCGAATAAGCGTTAAGATCCACAAACCAATATAAGCCGCTGTATTTAAATAGAGTAAAATCTTAGCAATCAGATCCATTCCAAGTAGATAAGTTCCGATGGAGAGTGCCCCTGTGGCCATTACCAGCGCAAAATAGCCTGGAAATAGATGAACTGCTTTTTGTTTTAAGATAGAAAACACGGTCACACCCCTACTTCATATTTCTTTCTATCATTTTATCATAAAAGTTAAATATCCCTGTCGGATGAATCTGAATGAAGAAATAAACAAAGGGACGGTTCCTCTGCCTCAGAAGCATAAGAACCGTCCCCCTGTATCCAATAAAAACAGGGGCATTGTTATAACTGCCCCTGTTGATCAATATATTATTATTTTTAAGAAGTCTTAAGAGACACGTTTAATCTGAGCTCCCTCTGCACGCTTTCCGATGCCGAACGCGTAATAGCTGATGGAAACAAGCGCCAGAAAAACAATCCCTACAACAAGCGATACACGGGTATCTTTATTAAACCACATACCTATTAATATTAGAACCAGAAAAGCGATTGTCAGATAGTTTGATACAGGGGCAAAAGGCATTTTGAACGGATGATTGTTCATTTTGTCCCCCTTTTCTTTTCTGAATCGAATTTGGCTGATCAGAATAACAAACCACGGAATCATCCCCGGAAGTACACTAGCACTATAGACATAGACAAATAAATTTTTTGGTGCAATATAACTTAAAATAATGCCCACTGCCAATCCAACCAGTACACCAATCGTACTTAAAAGGGGTACCCCATTAGAAGATAGTTTCGTAAAGATTTTGGGTGCTTGTCCATTGATCCCCAATGTGTAAAGCATTCGTCCTGCACTGTAAATCCCGCTGTTACAACCAGACATCGCCGAAGTGATGACAACAAAGTTAATAATTCCGGCTGCCGCTGTAATTCCAAATTTTGCAAATGTAGCAACAAATGGACTGCCAATAGAATGCAGCTGGTCCCATGGATAAACGGTCACAATCACAAAGATTGCTCCAATGTAAAAAATTAAAATCCGCCAGATAATGCTTTGGGTCGCTTTGGTTAATGTTCTTTTCGGATCTTCTGCTTCTCCGGCTGTAATCCCGATTAATTCCACACCTTGATAAGCCCCAATAACCAGTGACAGAGCAAAAAAGAATCCTGACCAGCCACCTGTAAAGAAGCCGCCATGTTCCCAAAGGTTGGCCAGCCCGGTTGGAATTCCTCCATTGCCAATTCCGAAGAAAATAAGACCAAATCCGGCAACGATCATGATTAAAATCGTGACAACTTTTATTAACGAAAACCAAAACTCAAATTCACCAAACGATTTAACCGAAATTAAGTTGGCTGCCCCAAGAATCACAAAGGCAACTAAACCGGGAATCCAAGCGGGAAGATCTGGGAACCAATACTTCATGTATGCCCCAACGGCAATAATTTCTGACATCCCGACAATGACCCATTGAAACCAGTTGCTCCATGCCGTTAAATACCCTGCTAATGGATGAATATACTTATAGCCGAATGTTGCGAAAGAGCCCGTACTTGGCTCCAAATATAACATTTCTCCCATTGCCCGCATAATAAAAAAGATAAAAATTCCTGCAATCATATAGGCAAAGAGCACAGAAGGGCCCGTCCACTGAATGGTACTTGCTGAACCCATAAATAATCCGACACCAATTGTACCGCCTAACGCAATCATCTGAATATGACGTGATTTTAAGCCTCTCTTTAATTCATTCGTTTCCACTTTGACTCCCTCCTTCCAACTAGCTGCTTCTAATTCACTTATCTGAATTATTATTCAATTATAATACTACTATATAAAAAATACAATTGTCTTTTTCAGAAAAACACCTATTTATCTAGCTTTATTAAAATAAAATATTAAGAATATTGATTTATTTTTAAATTTTACAATAACTTTATCGCTATTACCCTCAGCTGCTTTTTACTACAAACTAACCCGCCCTTTTAACTTATTTTTGATAATGCCTCCTTCTCGCTAAAAACTAGGGGGAACTGGCGGCTGGGCAAACTCAAATTTTGAGGTTTTAACTGCCACTGCTTATGGGCAGTATAGGAATAATCTCTTTTGTAAACCTTCTAAGACTTCTTCAGGCACTTCCCTGACCTTGATATCCTCACCTAAGAAAAGGAGCCAATTTGTGATTTCAGTCAATTCTTCTGAATGATTGACATTGATAAAAGTTTTTAGAATGGCTGTGGTTTGGTAAGGATTCGTATAGGCAATGGAAACTTTTAAAGGATGGTACTTCTTAAACTGGGCAATCGCCTTTGGACCAAGTTCAAGGACAAGGTTAGTTACTTCTTCCTGCTTCCTTAGTTTTTCTAAAATTTTTTTCTTACTTAATCTTTTTTCCATTGGATATGGTTTAACATTGGTGAGATTGTCGACAGGGAAAATCCTCCTCTTTAAATCCTTTACATCAAATCCATCAATCAGCCAACTGCTTTTTTCACGATAAAGGTGCAAGAGAAGAATGGGATAGGAATTCATTACCTTCCCTTCTTGGATGGTAATCGATATATAGCGATCCGAAAGAAGGATTTGGATGAGTTTTTCTAACATAGGATGGGGCAGGTCTGACAGTTCAAGCAAGTCGGGATTATTGGGGTTGGTCCCTTCAAAAAGCAAGATTTGATTTAAAAGGACAAGGTCATCTTGCTGGGTTTCTGAAATGAGGCCTAGTAATTTTTCAGCTAAAGACTGACGACTCTTTAGATAGGGGAGTTGTTGATTTCTTGTGGCCATAAAGGCAATAAAAAGAGCTTTAATTTCATTATCCGTAAAGCGAACTGTGGGCAGGACAGAGTTGTTCATGACAAAATAACCCCCATCCCTTCCAACTTCAGCGACAAGCGGCATCCCCATGGCTTCAATTTCTCTGATATCTCTAATAGCTGTCGAACGAGAGATGTTAAATTCTTGCATAATCTCAGAAATGGTAAAGTGGGATCGGTTGTTGATATACCGCATGATGATATTAATCCGTTCAACTTTTTTCATCGGAACCTCCTAAACAGTATCATTTTTTGACATGATTAAAGATTATTATAAACTCATCGAGTGAAAAGACAAATCATTTGATAAATTTTAAAAAAGGAAGGTTTTAATATGGCAAATTATACATTAGAAGAAAAAGAAAGCTTTACCGTTTTAGGTATTGGAACTGAGCTTAAGAGCAATTACACCGACTATGCTGGCATAAATAAGGAAAAGGCAGACTTTTGGTCGGCCGTCAAACAAGATGGAAGGCTTGACATGTTAAAGACAAAAGCCACTAATGATTACATTTTTGCCGTGAATGAAGCGGTGAATAACAAGATGATGCATTATGCTGGCGTCATGACAGAGGCATCGCTGCCAGAAGCAACAAGAGTGATCCAATTTCCTAAAGGGCCATACCTAGTTGTTAAAGGGGAAGCGAAAACGGCTGATGAGTTAAGTAATATGCTTACCGGCATTGCTTTTGGTCAAGTCTTGCCAGAAGCAAAGAATTTTGCCTATGTTGGCGGGCCAAATGCAACGGTTGAGATGGGGCAGCAAAACGGCTTAGTATCTGGTGAAATGTGGATTCCTGTTGTTAGAAAATAAGGAGCTAAAAGGAGGGATGGAAATGTCCTATATCGTTGATTTTAAAAATGTGTCTACGGTTGGTTTAGAGTCTTCACCTGTCGCAGAAGCGCTTGCTGGTTTACGTGCTAATGAAGCCCGTTATTTTATGAACAAATACAAGCATGAATTTACGGTTGTACCAGCTAGTGAAAGCCAGGAAACCCTTGATTATGTGAACCGAATTTTGAAAAAAGAACGTGATCTTGAGTTTGCGGCCAAGCCTTTAGAAACGTCGCATTTTCAAGTGGAAAATATCAAATGGACCTACGTTTTTTATGAAGATGGTCTTTCGATAAACGTCCTTTATACGGTTGATGACCCTAAGCCAAAGCGAGCTGTTGGTTTTAAGCTTTCTGAGGGGATGGAAGTACCAAAGGAGTTAGAAGGGAAGTTTAAGTTTGCTAGGCAGAAGTCTAAACTAGCTGGAACCATTCGGGGCTCGTATTTTGTCATTAAAGGAGAATATTAAAGTAAGCAAAAGTGCTGACCATCACTTTATCACATATGTAATAGGCGAAACTTATAAACAAGCTGATCATAGAAAAGATAAGAGGGTGTCCAATCATAGGACACCCTCTTAAGGAATCGAGTTATTAGCATCGATATATCCTGCACCATATACGTTATAGTCCCGTCCCTTCCACAAAACGGTACCGGACGTTAGTAGGTTCTTGATTTCATCAGGGCTTAATTGAGGATTACTTTCTTTTATCAAAGCAACAATACCGGCACAAATAGGTGTTGCCATAGAGGTTCCGGATAATCTAAAATAATTACTCTCCACCCGGCTGCTTTTTTGAAGCTTGTCCAGATACGAGTTGGGCGATCTTAATGAAACAATATTCACCCCAGGTGCTAAAATATCAGGCTTGTTCACATTATAAATCGTTGGCCCCCGGCTCGAAAAACTCGCGACATCATCATCTGTTCTTTGCAAGGTGCCCTTGTCATCGAACGCTCCCACCGTAATCACTCGGTCACTTATACCAGGACTTGCAATGGTACTCTGGTCCGGACCTTCATTTCCAGCTGCGACACATACGACAATGCCCGATTCCCAAGCGCTTTCCACAATTCTAACCATTGGATCTAGATTCTCTGATCGATATGGGCTTGGAGTACTTCCTAAGGACATGCTGATAACACCAATTTTATTCGCAGGGTTTTGTTCATTGTATTGAATACACCATTCCACCCCGCGAATAATCGTTTCAAGAGAACCTGAACCTGTTCGATCAAGAACTTTAACCCCTACTAGGTTTGCCTTTGGAGCAGGTCCTGTGTATTTTATGGAGGCTGAAGCGGCATCTCCCGCACAGTGCGTCCCATGACCGTTATCATCATAGGGAGCGGTCCTGCTATTAATAAAATCCACAAAATCTGTAATTCTGCCAGATAAATCGGGATGCGGATAAATCCCTGTATCGACGATGGCGATCTTAACTCCTCTGCCTGTTAGTTCTTTTCCGTTTCTTACGATTCCTTTAGCGTTAGCTGATCGTACCGCTACGTTTAAAAAAGCCTTCACTTCATTATTTAAATACACTTTCTTAATATGGTTACAAGTTGTGAGAATCGCTTCTAATCCATTGGGAGTAAGGTCTGCACTGCTGCAGGATATCCTGTGAAAATGATGTCTCAGCCCATTTTTCTTATGGCGGCCCAATATTTCACCTACTACTTGACAGGCCTCTTCAAAGCAGCCCTCCTCGAATTCGATAATAACAGAAAACCTCTTTCTCTTTTTTATAGACCCTTCAAAAAAATCATGCAAAAAGCAAGGTGTCCATTTGAAAGGTTTATAAAGGTTTAAGATACTTCCACGTAAGGAATGATCTAGTTTATGTGCATGTGATCGCACCATTTGAACCATTGAGTAACCAAACATCCATATCCCTCCATTCTTTTGCTCTATCAGTCTATGAATGGAAAAAGATATGGCATCGACGCTTGTCCGAAGGTTATCAAAAAAAGGAAATAGTAACGGAAATAAAAAATAGCAGCTTGGATTCAAGCTGCCATTTTTCAACATTGCCTTATTGTACCTGCACTTCTGGCTGGCGTTTAAATTTCAAGATAAAGAAGCTCAAGGTTGCCGCTAGGAATAGAACAAAGAAGACGGCAATATAGCCAATATTTTCCCACATAAATCCAAAGTCCCCCGTTGAAATAACCGCCCTGAACCCAGTAATTGTGTAGGTCATAGGTAAGAAGTGACTAATATGCTGCAGGAATGAAGGTCCAAGTTCAATTGGATACGTTCCCGCACTGCCTGTTAATTGCAAGATTAAGAGAATCACCGCTAAGAAACGTCCTGGATTATCAAGTGTCGTCACTAGGAATTGAATAATCGCCAAGAATGTCCAGCTTGTAATCACGCTTAACAAGATGAAATAAGGAACACTCTTCACTTCAAGCCCAAGACCTAACAGCATGACCGCGTCCACTAATAACGCCTGGCCAATTCCTACCGCTAAAATTACCCCGGCTTTTCCTAAAAACCAGCTAAATCCGCTCTTCGGTTCTGAAGCTGGTACAAACATCGGAAAAATAACTGACAGCATAAGCGCACCGACAAATAGGCTAAGCGACAAGAAGTAAGGAGCCAAGCCGCTGCCGTAGTTGGGAACATGATTCATCTTTGTATTATTCAAAGAAACTGGTTTAGCAAACATATCATAGACACTGTTATTGGCTTTAACATCACTGGCATCCTTAGCTCCGCTATCCAATTGATCGCTCAATTTCTTCGAACCATCCGCCAGTTTCGTCATGCCGCCAGTTAAATCCGATGACCCATCTGCAAGCTTGGTCATCCCGTTATTCAAGTCTTTTTCACCTGTATAAAGGGATGTGGTACCGGAGGCTAATTGATTCGCACCTTGCGCAAGCTTATTCGTCCCATCCTGTAATAACGTAGATCCGGATGCTAATTGCCCTAACCCAGATGTCAGGCTGCTTGAGCCATTCACAATTTGGCCGAATCCTGTTTGAGCTTCATCAAGTTTAGTGCCAAATTGAGCAAGCCCTTGCTTTAACTGTCCTTGACCGTTTAATACCTGTTTGGACCCGCTTGATAATTGGTTGATACCATCAGCCAATTTCTCCTGGCCTTGATTTAACTGACTAGCACCGGCAGATAAGGAATCGGCGCCTTGTTTGATTTGGCCAGCACTGCTTGACAAATTACCTACACCTGAAGCGACCTGCTGGCTCCCTTGTGATAATTGAGTGAGGCTGTCCTTTACGGCAGTTAATTTTGCCTTTTCCGTTGGATCAGTCGAACTATCCGCCATGCTGCTTACTTGACCAAGCAGCTGCTCCAGTCCTTGACTTACGGAATCTGCCCCAGCTTTTGTTTGGTCTGCTCCTGTCTGCCATTTATCTAAGGAATCAGAGAGCTGAGAAGAACCGTCCGCAATCTGCTGTGATCCATTTTGCAGACTAGGAATATTAGCCGCCGCTGACGCTAAGCCATCAGCTAATTGCTTTGTTCCAGTTTCCGCTTGGGCAGCTCCTGCTATTAGCTTGGCATTGGCATCTTTCATTTGGGTAAGTCCCGTACTAAATTGCTGCAATCCACTCTCGACCTGTTGTGAGCCGGAGGAAGCAGATGCCAATCCTGTGGAGAAAGCGACTGATTTTTCCGCTAACACTTCCAGGTTTTCCTTCAATGACTTGGCGCCATCATCTACCGCTTTTGAACCATCCTCCAGTTTGGATGCTCCGTTTCCAGCCGTTTTTATTCCGTCGGCTAAACTTTCACTGCCACTTTTGGCATCGGCAATCCCGTTAGAAAGGTCCTCTGCACCATCTCTTGCCTTGTTCAACCCATTAGCAACATCCTTTAAACTGTCGAACATGGACTCTGCATAGGTTTTCGTAACAGAGCTGGATACTTCTTCTTTAATCTTTTCAATCGCAGAATCACCAATTTTTGATGATAAATAGTTATTCCCTTCATTAACCGTATAATTTAGGTTTAATTTTTCAGGATGACCGCTTTGTAACGTGGTGGCATTTTTGGAAAAATCTGCAGGGATTTCGATTTCTAAGTAATAATCTTGATTTTCCAAGCCTTTCTTGGCCTTACTTGCGCTGACAAAATCCCAGTCAAAGCTTTTTTTCTCTTTTAAATTCTTGACTAAATCCTTACCAATTGTTAACTTCTCTCCATTGTAAATAGCCCCCTGGTCGTTATTCACAATCGCGACAGGCATTCGGTCTAAATGGGCATATGGATCCCAAAAGGCCCATAAATAAGTTCCGCTGTAAAGCACCGGAATCGTCATCACACCGATAATAGCGATTAGCAATTTGCGCGTGCGAAGGATTCTCATAAACTCACTCTTCACCGATGTGAAAGTTTTCAAGTTTCTCACCTCAATAGA
Source organism: Neobacillus drentensis (assembly GCF_036965645.1). GTDB lineage: Bacteria > Bacillota > Bacilli > Bacillales > Cytobacillaceae > Neobacillus > Neobacillus drentensis_D. The sequence continues at coordinate 20,767 of NZ_JBALPZ010000205.1, read as the reverse complement.
TTATATTCATGTCTGAATGACCAAATTTCCCATTCGGTCATTTTTTTATAAAAAAATTTTTAAATACGTAATAACATCAAAATACTATGTCACTGGTGCTATCATCATCCCCTATTAGTGACCAATTTAGTATTTCGGTCATTTTTTTGACTGTATTACTATACCATGGCTTAGAATCACATTCAACTATAATTTCCTGCCAACTAAGTACCTTGCCTTTTTCCAAAATTAACGTAACAGAAATGTAATGTTTTCGTTACAAACGATAGTAGATATGATATGATTCAATCTGAAAAATAGGCATACTTAACTATAAGAGCAAATGATTATATTAAATTTCACGCATTTACAAATTCCGACAAATTCACCCTAAAAATTTTAGTAGAATGGTAGTTGTAATTTAAGGTTAATTTAAGAATGTTGTAATATAATTGTAATCGTTGTATGCATAGCGAAAAGTAACGGCGGTTGACGCTGGGTCACCGGGTTGAGGGGGAATTTTTATGGAAAACGCTGTAAACGAATCAAAGGAAATCGATCAACAACGGGAAAAACCATCTAAATGGTATAAAAACTGGAAGTTTATCACGCCAAGTGCCATTGTTCTAGTTGCACTCATAATGGGCGGAATCAGTTATTATCAGACAAACCACTTTAATGCAAATATCAAGATTAATGGTATAGACGTCGGCGGACTAACGGCAGATGAGGCACTTAATAAATTAAAAACAACTGTCTTAAAAAACGAAGTCTATGTAGGAAAGCAACAAATTTTAGATGGAACAGATACGAAGATAGGTTTTACCGACAAAGACCTTTCGGGTGTTAAAAAAATAGCAAAAAGTCAACAGACGCTTTTCCCTTCATCGAAGGCAAAAAATTATTCACTCATGCCAGCCCAGCCAGATACGTATCGCAGCCAAGATTTGAAGAAACAATTAGAAGAAAAGCTAATCTCTATGAATAAGAGTTTAAAAGTGCCCCAAGATGCCCAAGCTCATTTGGAACAAGGTAAAATTGTCGTTTCAAAAAGCATAGACGGGGAGCAATATGATGTCGCCGGTCTAGTAAAAGACTTTGTGAAGCAAGGATTGACAAGTGAAGTTCATCTCAATCCTGTATTGATCCTGCCGGTAAAAGAAGATAGTGAGATAGTCAAAAAAGAAGAAGAAAAGCTAAAAGAACTTCTTCAAAAAACCGTTGACTATAAAGTACAAAATCAAGTTTATTCACTAAAAGCCAGCGAATTAATCAAAAGTGCTTCTGTAACGAAAGATTTAAAAGTGACAATTGATACAGATGATATTAAAAACAAGCTTACTGAAATTAATGATTCTCAGTCTACATTAAATAAAAATTTCAAATTTAAGACTCATTCAGGTTCGGTCCTTTCGGTTAAAGGGGAAGGCTATGGCTGGGCTTTAGATGTGGACAAGGAAACCGCACAGGTTCAGGCTGCTTTTGAAAAAGGAACTACATCCCTTTCCGCGGCTAATATTATCGGACATGGCTGGAGCGGAGAAGGCTACGGCTATGAAACGACCGCGAACAATGGCATTGGCGATACCTACGCAGAAGTTTCCATTGCAGAACAGCGTATTTGGATTTACAAAAACGGAAAATTAGCTGTTACAACGAGTGTCGTGACCGGTAAACACAGTACGGGTGAAGATACCGATAAAGGCGTGTGGTATATCCTTTATAAACGAACACCATCCACATTAAAAGGCAGTCACGTAGGTAGTGGGTCTTATGAAGTGGAAGTCCAATATTGGGCACCATTTACGAACAGCGGGGAAGGTTTCCATGATGCCAGCTGGCGGTCAAACTGGTCAAGTACAGCCTACCTAAATGCCGGATCTGGCGGCTGCGTTAACACACCATCAAGTGTTATGAAAACAGTCTATAACAACCTCAGCACATATGAGCCGGTTGTCATTTATTAAAGGAAGCGCGGGGACGATTCTTCTGCTTTGGAAGCAGAAGAACCGTCCCTTTGCATAGAGGACCTTCCCCTTCATTTCAATCACATTACAAAAAAAGGGTGCAGCAACGGAATTAAACGTTCTGCACCCTTTTCTATTTATTCGAAATGTTATGCTTCAATTGGTTTTACTTTACCTAGTAAGAATACATAGTTGATGATACCTACTACGATTAAACCTGCTGAGAAAAGCAAAGCAGGAACAAATGAACCTGTAGAAGCCACAAAGAAACCTGTAATAATCGGGCCCACTACTCCGCCCATGTTTGAAACTGTATTTTGCATTCCAGCTACAATCGAGGTCATATTTTTCGGAGCAACGTCTCCTGGGAGAGCCCAAACTTGAGATGCAGCGATTGTTGTACCAGATTTAGCAATACATAGTAAGACAACAGCTAAAACAGCAGAATCTGCAAATGCAGCAAAACCTATACAAGATGCCATGAGCAATCCAACAATTAGAAATAGTTTTCTAGTCGCTGTTAATGAAAGCTTTCCACTTGAATAAACACGGTCCGATAGCCAGCCAGCAATAACCTCTACAACCATCGCGATTAGAAGAGGCAGCGAGGCAACAAACCCCATCTCTATCAATCCCATTCCTCTTTCTTTAACTAAGTATGTAGGAAGCCAAGTGATGAAGAAATAAGAGTTGTAGTTAATGGTAAAGAAGCCAATACACATTGCCCAGATATTCCGGTGCTTTAGCAGCTGATACCATTTCATAGGCTGCTCATTATCGATTCCTTCTTTTTTCAACTGACCTTCTCTTATATGTTTTAGTTCTGCAGCGTTTACACCCTTATGATCCTCAGGTTTTTCTTTAAAATATAATAGCCATACAATACCCCAAACAATACCTAATGTCCCGATAATCGCGAAGGTCATTTTCCAGTCGAACATGGCGATTAACCAAACAATCAACGGCATTGCAATGGCACCGCCGAACTTGGAACCGCTGTCAAAAAAACCTGAAACAGTGGCTCTTTCTTTGTCAGGGAACCATTTTGACGAAATACCCGCATTACTTGGGTAAGCACCAGCCTCACCAACCCCCAAGGCAACTCTGAAGCCCAGGATCGATTTAAATCCTGTAGCCAAACCTGTTACGGCAGTGGCAATCGACCACCAGATAACCGCAAAACCTAACGTTTTTTTCTGTCCAATTTTATCGGCTACCCAGCCGGCAGGAACCTGTAATAACGCATAGGACCAGAAAAATCCAGACATAATAATCCCCATTTGCGCTTCATTTAACCCGAAATCCTTGGTGATGTAGGGCGCCGCTGCTGAAAGTACGGTTCGGTCTATATAGTTAATTGCAATGGCTGCCCACATGAGGACAGCTACAACCCATCGTACATTTGTCTTTTTGACAAGTGGATTCTCATACTCTGAAACTACTGCTTTATTTTGTAACAAGGAACATCCCTCCTAGATATAATGGTTTCATAAACATTTAGAATATAAAGATTATTTCTTACTAGAAAGGACTACCACTTCATCAAGTCCATTCACAACAAACTGAGGTTTATTTTGGTGTACGAGAACCTCGACTATATTCTTTACACATGTCATTCCGAGTGCATTAACAGCTCCATCTGTATAGCCTGCTATATGTGGCATGGCAATAAAGTTTGGAAGTTCAAATAATGGGTGCTTTTTCAAAGGTTCCTCTACAAATACATCTAAAGCAGCCCCTGCAATGTCTCCATTTTTTAAAGCTTGGTAGAGATCCTCTTCCACTACAATTCCACCTCTAGATGCGTTTACTAAGAAGGCAGAGTTTTTCATCATTTCAAACTGCCGTTTTCCTACAAGACCATTAGTTTGCTCCGTTAACGGAAGATGCAGCGTAATAAAATCACTAGACTTAAAAAGTTCATCAAGTTCTACTAATTTAATATGATTTTGCTCAGCATATTCTCGATTAGGGAATGGATCATACGCTAAGATATCCATACCAAATCCTTTTGCTCTGCGGGCAACTTCTCTGCCGATGGCTCCAAGTCCGATGATTCCTACACTTTTTCCGAATACATCTGTCCCAAAAACCCTTGGCCACTGTCCTTGCTTTGTTAGATAATCTGCTTGCGGAATTTGTCTGGCCAATGCGAGCATCAATCCGAAACTAAAATCAGCTACGGCATGCATATTAGCATTGGTGACATTCGTTACCCAAACATTCTTCTCCCTAGCGGCATCTAAATCAATATTATCGACTCCAACCCCATGTTTACAAACAATCTTTAACGCAGGAGCCTGTCCAAGTACACGGGAATTGATTTCACTAAAAGCAACAATAGCTGCATCAGCATCTTTTAAATTTTTGATGAGTTCATCTTCAGAAATATCTGCCGGTAAATGGACTAATTCAAGTCCATGTTTCTGTAAGTACTCAATTGGTTCATTGGAATATTTCGCAAATGACGGAGAGGTAGAAACAACCTTCATCCTTTCGTTCCTCCTTTAGAAACCTAGCTCTTTTAAGCACGGTGTTTGCTTTATTTTACATAACGAATTAATATTTTAAGTAATCGTCCAAAGTCTCTCTCAGTACTGACATTCGGGGAATGTCGGAGTTCCCCGAATGTCAGTACTGAGAGGACTTTTTTATTTTGCTTCAAAAACCGCCTTAGGTGCTAATTCTGCACCAGATTGGATCGCTGCAAGCATACTTCGTTCATCAGCAATGTTTTTCCCAGCAATATCAAACGCCGTTCCATGATCTACAGAGGTACGAATTACACCACCATTTAAACCAACCGTGATATTGACACCTTCTTCCAACCCCAACACCTTGATTGGCACATGGCCCTGATCGTGGTAACATGCAACAACAAGATCAAAATCACCGCGAACTGCACGGAAAAAGACAGTGTCTGCTGGGTGCGGACCGCTTACATTTATCCCTTCACAAGCAGCCTGTTCAATTCCTGGAACTAACTTTTCTTCCTCTTCCCCATCTCCAAACAAGCCATTTTCGCCCGCATGCGGGTTAATTCCGCAAACTGCGATCCTTGGATTGGTATAGCCAGCACGCGTTAATGTTTCATGCGCAAGCTTCACAACCTTATAAGTCCGCTCGGGCGTAATTGACTGGACGGCTTTAATCAAGCCGACATGGGTCGTCAAATGAATGACCTTTAATTTAGGCGAAGATAACATCATTGAATAATCGACTGTTTCGGTTAATTCAGCAAGAATTTCGGTATGCCCCGGATAAAGATGTCCTCCTTTATGAAGAGCTTCTTTATTTAATGGTGCAGTACAGATGGAGTGAATCTCTTTATTCTTTGCCAACTCAACTGCCAGCTTCAAATATTGAAAAGCCGCATCTCCGGCCTGCGGTGATAATTGACCAAACGGTAAATCTTCAGGCAGTAAACCTAAATCAATACAATCTATTGTACCAAATTCAAATTGGCTGTCAGCGACGGATTTAACGGCGGCAACTTTTAATGGTGCATCAGTAATCTGAATCGCTCTTTCTATCATTTTCGCATCGCCTATCACAACAGGTCTGCACATGTCATAAACCTCTTGATGACTCAAGGCTTTCACGATGATTTCAGGACCCACTCCTGCGGCATCGCCCATGGTAATCCCTATAATCGGCTTCATCATATTCCTCCCCTCGAAGTTTAGAAACGGCCTTCAACATAACCTCATCAGAGCCAAAGTTCCCAGCCTTGGTGACAGCTAATAACTCTTTATCCGTCAATACCCGGCCAAGCGGGACACCGGATTCTACTTCATCAATTAAAATAAAATCATTCACATTTAATTGAAGGAATACTTGCTGTGCTGTATCTCCTCCAGTTAAAAATAGATATCTCAAATCATTCATACGGATAATCTCTGCTGCAATTTCCCCTAAAACCTTTGAAATGATATTACTGATTCTGACAGCATCGTATCCCATTCTTTCTCCAACTTCACGGGTTTCATCCACATTTTTTGAAGAGTATAAAGCTACATTTTTCCCCAGTAAAAAGGCTGCTCTTGCCCCAATTAAGATTCGTTTGAATTCACTTTCCTTTAAATCTTCTTTCTGTAAAACTTTTGCAGAATCCATTTCCAGTCCAACGGTATTCGAATAAGTCAAAAGATGGTTTAACTGGGACCGTCCCGCTGCACTCACACTGCCAACCACCAAGAAGACAGGGTCACAATGAATCGGCAGCGGCACCGTTTTTTGGACTCGTTTAACCCCGTAAATTTCTGGTAAATAATTCATTAAACCAGCAGATCCCACCCAAACGATGGAAAAATGGGTCCTGTGAGTCATTTTCACTAACTTTTCTAAATCGGACTCTTCTGAAGAATCAACGGTAATGTAGGAGACTTGATTTTTCTTACAAAAAGTCAGTTTTTCCATAACAGTGTCAAATCCCTGTTGGAGCTCTTGGAATGTTATATGCTCTACCTTCCGCAGCGATTGACTCTCGATTAATCTTTTAATCTTCGAATCCCTAACAGGGGTTTTCGGATCTTTACCCACCTCGGTATCCTCTAGTTTTATATCATTTAGATAATGAATACCATTGATGACTTTACGGCCATTTACCGGAAAGGCTGGGGCAATTATGACAAAATCAGGGGAAAAAGAATCATAGATCGCATTGATTTCCTCCCCGATATTCCCCCTCATCGTTGAATCAATCTTTTTATACACCATGTCATATGGTCCAGATTTGATCATCTCACATACTTTTTTTACCTTTTCGTATGCCTCCACCCCGGAAACAGAGCGGCTATCCGTATTGTATATAACTGCATCATAATCATTGGTTTTATTAAAATCTTCCTGTACTGCCACAGAAACCTTTAATCCATAACGGACTAATTGGCCTCCACAATCACTTGCCCCCGTTAAATCATCCGATATAACTGATATTTTCATAGTCTAGAATTATAGCAGCTGGCGATAAATCGCTTCAATATCTGCTAAACTCAATTTTTTAGGATTGTTATTTAATAGACGAGTGACTTGTGAGGCAGACACAGATATTTCCGGCAGTTCTTCTTCTCTTACACCATAGCTCTTAAGATCTTGAGGGATCTCTAACACACGGGTCCACTCAATGATTTGATCAACCACTTTTTCAGCCAATTCAACATTGGAAAGCCCCTGAGCGCGGATTCCCATCGGTTCAGCTACTAACGCCAGCCGGTCAGTGATCTCATCCATATTGAATTTCATAACATGTGGTAGAAGCATCGAATTTGCCACACCATGAGGAATTTTATATTTTCCTCCTAATGGATAGGCTAACGCATGTACCGCTGCTGTACCCGCACTCGTTAATGCCATCCCGCCATACATGGATCCTACAAGCATTTTTTCTCTTGCCTCAACCGATTCACCGTTTTGATAGGCTTCCACAATGCTGGAAGAAATCAACCGGATCGATTCTAAAGCAAACATGTCACTGATGGGATTTGCCTTCGTTGAAATAAAGGATTCTAAAGAGTGTGTAAAGGCATCCATCCCAGTAGCAGCCGTAATCGGCTTAGGTAATTTCAAAGTAAGAACAGGGTCGAGAATCACTAAGGATGGAAGTAAATACTTGCTGACAATCCCTATCTTTAATTCTTGTTCCGGCAAGGTGACAATCGCATTTGGAGTGACCTCTGCGCCGGTTCCGGAGGTTGTTGGAATCAAAATCGTCGGAACACCTGGATTTTTTACAAGATCGGTCCCTAATAACTGTTCAATCGAAGCATCATTTGTTCTCAACACAGAGAGAATCTTAGTCGTATCTAGAACGCTTCCTCCGCCAATACCAATTAATACATCATAATTCTTATTGGCAGTCGCCTCAAATACCTGTTCAATATTCTCTACTGTTGGTTCAGGGAGAATATTTGTATTAATATCTGTTGTAACCCCTTTGGCTGTTAATTGGGTGATAATTAGATCACAAAAGCCCAAATCCTGAATCGATGGCTGTGTGATGATCAGCGCAGATTTCACTTCCACTCCCAGTAAAGATAATTTTCCCCCAAGCAGTTGGAGTGAATTTTGTCCTGCGAAAATATTCTGTGCGGTTTGAAACTGATAAATCGATTGCATTCCCATCCATCCTTTCTACTTTCTAAATCAATCGTATAGTTATTTAATAGTAGATAAATTTTGTTGTTTATAAAATTCCACCATTTCCGTTACCTTTTCTAAGGCATCTCCCGCAATTTCTGCTACAGGCATTTTAGGAGGTCCAACCGGAATACTATAAAGTTCTACCGCTTTCTTTAATACGGACGGCAAGGTTCCGTATTTAAAGGCGTCGCGTAAAGGCTGTAATTTTTGCTGATTTTCCTGTGCTGCACCTATATTCCCCTCTAACCAGTTGTTATAAATAGCAACCACAACATCTGGTACCATATTCGCTGTTGCCGCAACGGCACCTTTTCCACCTGCCTGTAACGTTTGGAGGATCAAAGAGTCAGTACCGGCAAAAACGGAGAAGTCTTCATCTTTTGAGGCATTTATGTAATTTTCAATGTTGTCAAAGTTTCCACCGCTATCTTTGATTCCCACGATATTTGGCACCTTTGCTAGTCGTGCAACGGTTCCAGGCTCTATATTCACACCTGTTCTCGCTGGGATATTGTATAAAAGCACCGGCAGGGAAGTACTTTCAGCCACCTTTTCAAAATGGACTGCCAATTCTTCTTGGGTGGGCGGAATGAAGAATGGAGTAATCAACGACAAGGCATCAGCGCCCAGCTGCTCCATTTTCTGTGATAACTCAACGGCTTCCTCTGTACTATTTCCGCCAGTACCCACCATTACAGGTACTCTTCCATTTACTTCTTCGATGACAATTCTTGCCATCTCTATTTTTTCCTCGGTATTCAGTAAGTGAAATTCCCCGTTTGTTCCGAGAATGAAGATTCCATGTACGCCTGATTCGATCAAATGGTTTGTCAATTGTCTTGTTACAGCTTCATTCACCTTTTGTTCCGCAGTTAATGGTGTTACCATGGCCGGAATAATTCCCTTTAGTTCCAATATCCTACACCTTCTTATTTAGTATTGTTTATTTTTTCAACAAATGTAGTAACGCTTACAAATAGAATTATAGATTACAACGTTTAATTTTACAACTACTTTAATTTAAAAAATAACAAAAACACCAAGATTGTTGCATTTTTAAACAACCTTGGTGTTTCGGCCTATTGATCCTTTAATTTTCTCCATAAAGTGGTACGGTTAATCCCAAGTCTTTCAGCCGTTTTAGTCTGGTTCATCCCTTCCTCCAGCCAGACCTGCCTAATGATTTTCTGTTCGATTTCCTCTAGAGTTCCTGTTAAATCGGGATGAGATTTCTCCGTCTCCTTTACCTTTGTATTTAAAATGGGTTGAATATCCTCTTTTTCAATAAAAGGTCCGTTTGCTAACAAAACACTTTCACTTATCACTTGCTTTAATTGAGTAATGTTCCCCGGCCAGCTAAAGCTCTCTAATTCTGCAATTGCATCATTCCGAATTCCTGCAATTTGTTTTCCGTACCTTGTATTAAATTCATTAATAAAAATACGAGCGATATGATCGATATCTTCTTTTCGCTCAGATAAAGGAGGAAGACTCAAGGTCAATGGAGCCAGTGAATAATACAATTCACTCGAAAAGGTTCCATTTTCAATCATGGCTAAAATATTTTTTTGCGATGAAGCAATAACGCGGCACTTGGGTTGATTCGCAAGCAAATAGGCTAGCAATTGCTGCTGTAAGGATAAGTCCATGGAATCGATATTCTTCAAGAAAATCGTTCCGTTCTCATTCGCAGCCAGCAGACCATTTTCTTCTCCATTTAACTGAAGATTCCATTGTTCCGCTGTTAAAAGCGAACAATTAATGGTTAAGAGTGGATAGGAGCGTTTGGAACTGCGAAAATGGATATACTGGGTTAATTTTTCCTTTCCGGTTCCTTTCTCACCGCTAATCCAAATAGAATCCTCTTTTTCACTATATCTTTCCGCAGTTCGGATGACATTTTTCATCTCATTATTTTTGGTAAAGGAAGTTTGGATTGGGCCTGCATTCGTTATAATCGAGATACCCTTGGAAAGCATGTTAGGCTTCAATTCTATTTTTTGTAAACGAAATACAACGAACGGCACTTCAAATCCTTGTAATTTACTCCCTTTTACCTTCCAAATGTCATGATTGTTTTCAATGATTGTTGTATATTCCCCTTTTGATAGAACATCCGTCACGGCCTCTTTAATAGGAATGGACTCTTTAAAGGTTTGATCTAATTTTTCAGAAAAACAGGTATTGGAGTAAATGCTATTCAATGTTGAATCAAACACAACAAAGCCTTCTTCCTCCTCCTGAAGAATTTGTTGGGCAATGGATAATTTTTTCCTCAAAATCGAGAAATAGTTGTGCATCTTTTTAGCGTTTTGAAAGGCCTTTATGATGCTTTCCTTCCCTGAAGTAACTAACACACCATTTAATCCCAGGCTTTCCGCTTCCTTCACGGTAACCACATCGCCGATGATGACCTCATAACCCTTTTCAAGTAACCGCTTTAAAGTTGGCTTTACCTCTTCTTCCATTGAAATGACATAGGAAGATATATCAATTTCAAGTAATTGACAGACCGTTGCTGCACCTTCAGATATTGGTGGAAAGCCAACAATGGCCGCCTTGCCGGGATAATCTTTCACCAAGGTTAATACGCGGAGCATATCATAACCGGAAACTTCAATTTCAATTACGGGGATGGATACTTTCTTTTGGATGAGTTCCGCCGTACCGCCGCGGCTTATGATAATATCAAAGCCACGGTCGGCTGCACGATTGGCGAGCTCCACCCCTTGTTCCAAGTCTCCGACCTCAACATGTATCTCAAAATCTTGATTTCGACCTTGTTCTATTATTAATTCCTTTAACCCATCATAAGGGGCAATCGCCAAGACCTTCATTAAATCCCACCCTTTGTTGCAATATTAAACACACATATATTTAATATACCAAATTCTGAAGCAAACTGTTTATTTTTTAAATGATTTCTTAAAAATTAAATTTACATAAGCCATTAAATTTAGCCTGCCCAAAATAAATGGAGCCCGCTTGTTGAGTACTCAATTGAGCAATCCTCCTGCATGCTAAACACCTGAATGGAAATAGTAACATTATCCGTGTAAAAAAGTAGGAGGAAACAGAATGAACTTACAATCTGGAACATATTATTGGCCGCTGACTTTTCCCGGCGCCCCATCCTATCCATCTTTAGCCGAGGATCTAACTTGTGATGTGTGCATTATCGGCGGCGGGAGCTCTGCTGCTCAATGTGCCTATTACCTAGCGGATGCCGGTTTAGATGTAATGGCTATCGAAAAAGGGAAAATCGGCAGCGGCAGTACCAGTACAAATACGGCACTGATTCAATATTCCGGTGAAAAAATGTTTACCGACCTTATCCATACATTCGGGCAGGAGTACATCGAACGCCACTTACAATTATTAAAAGAAGCAATCGACGAAATTGAAGCATCATCAAAAGCCGCTGAAATCGATAGTGAATTCACTCGAAGAGACACGCTTTACTCTGCTAGCTGCCAAGAAGATGTGGCGAAACTAATAAAAGAATATGACTTTTTAAAGGAGCATAATTGCGAGCTGGATTTTTGGACAAAGGACGATATTGAAAGTAAATATCCATTTAGCCGAGAAGCAGCGATTTATTCCTACAACGATGGCGAACTGAATCCTTTTAAGTTTACTCATGCATTGATGGATTACGCCGCAAAAAAAGGCGTGCATATTTACGAAAATACGGAAATGAATGGTCACCATTACGATGTGGAACAGAAACGGATGGTCATTTCAACGAAGACGGGACACTCGATTAAAGCGCGCCATGTTATTTTCACTGCCGGCTATGAGGGAATCGATATTAGAAAAGAGAAAAAGGCTTCTTTTGTGAGTACCTATACGGTTACCACAAATCCTGTCGATGATTTTTCAACGTGGTATAACCGCACACTCCTTTGGGAGACGGCCCGTCCTTATCTATTTATGCGTACGACAGCGGACAATCGGATCATCATCGGCGGCCTTGATGATAATGCCACTTCCCCTGATGACCGGGATAGTAAGCTGCTGCATAAGAAGGATAAGTTGATTGAGGAGTTTCATAAGCAGTTTCCCGATATTCAGGTGCAGCCGGAATTCTATTTAGCGGCTTTCTATGGCGGCACGGTTGACGGCCTGCCGATTATCGGTGTGTATGATGAATATCCGAACAGCTATTTTCTTTTTGCCTTTGGTGATAACGGCACCGTCTACAGTCAGCTGCTGGCGAAGATTATTGTCGAAGACATCGTTAAAGGAAGCAGCCAGGATATGGCGTTGTATTTGCAGGATCGACCGCTTTTAAAAAAATAAATAGTGTTTCTGGCGGTTGGTAATCGGTTACTGGCGGTTAACTCATTTTTACTGGCGGATGGCAAACGGCTACTGGCGGATAACCCATTCTTACTGGCGGATAGCGAACGGTTACTGGCTGTTAACCGATTCTTACTGGCGGATGGCGACCATCTTCTCGCGGGAAGCACAATTCACATCAAAAAGAGGACCTGCTTAATCCCGCAGGTCCTTCGTTTCATGCTCCAACCTCTCCAAAATCCTTCTTTTTCGGTAAAGCATCATGCCTGTTTCAGCCAAATCATTAATCATTGACCTATTGGTAAATGCCCCGAAAATCATTCCGGCAATCGGAACCATTTGAAAAAGCTTCTTCCAGCCAAACTGGTCACGGTACGTATAGACCACCTCACGCCAGCCTTGCAGCTGTGAAACCATTTCATCCGATCTGCTCTCTGCTCGCCCATACTGGGAAAGTTCATTCAAAATTGCCCGTTTCCCGACAATATCAGCAGATGAAAATTGCAGGCATTTCACAATGAAAATCCGCTCACTTTGCTCACTTGGATCATAACCATGAATAAGCGCAATTTCCTGTAATGTTTTTAAAGAAATAGCCATTAAAGCCGGAATATCAATCGCAAGCGTAAAAATCCCGCCTATTCCAGTGCTCGCTCCTTGAATAGTAACAAACTTCTTCCGTTGCTCAGTAAGCTCCATGCTTAACTTATGCATTGTCGTTAGAGGAATTTCTCTAATATCAGCTGCATTGTTGATCGGCTTCCCTAGCTCTTTTTCTATTTTTCCAAAAATGGTCTCTTTCTTAATTAAATAGCTGCCGCCCGTTTGTACATATGATCCTATTTCCTCAAGCAAGCTGCCAACTTTGTTATGAATAAATTTAGGCGTTATCTTATCAAGAAGCTTAAACGGCAGCCGCCCAAGCCGCTCCCAAATCCACAAATCATTCTGATCTTTTTCCCATTTCTCAATGACGGAAAGCTCATTCATTAATTCATCTCTTGTTTCCATATACTTCATCACCTTCATTCCATAGCATGTCCGTTGATAGATATACGAAAACAAACTTGTTTGGTTTCAAAAGGGCTCTATTCTGCTTAAACATTTCTTCAGTCAGCTTACATATCCCTGTGTCAATTGATTATTATATAAATTAGAATAAAATCCATTCATCATTAATAATTCCTCATGCGAACCCTGTTCAACGATTTCTCCATTATTAACGACTAAGATTTTGTCTGCCTCTCGTATCGTACTAAGTCTGTGGGCAATGACAAAACTTGTTCTTCCCTTCATTAAAGACTTCATCGCCTCCTGGATATGCAGCTCAGTTCGTGTATCCACACTACTGGTCGCTTCATCTAAAATCAGGATCGATGGATCAGCGAGTACAGCCCTGGCAATTGTCAACAGCTGCCTTTGTCCTTGACTTAAATTATTCCCCTCGGCATTTAATTCCGTGTCGTAACCTTTTGGCAGTTTTCTAATAAACGAATCGGCATTCGCAAGCCGAGCGGCAGCTTCCACTTCTTGATCCGCAGCATTTAAACGGCCGTATCGAATATTTTCTCGGATGGTACCTGAAAAAACATAGGCATCTTGAAGTACTAATCCAATTTGTTTTCTTAAAAAGGATTTATCGAGTTGGCGAATATCCTCCCCGTCAATTTGAATACTACCTGATTGGATATCATAGAATCGCGTCAATAAATTAATAATCGTCGTTTTTCCTGCCCCTGTTGGTCCCACTAAAGCAATCATCTGACCTGGAAGGGCGTGGAAGGAGAGATTTTTAAGAACATCCCTATCCACTGTATACCCAAATTGAACTTGATCAAAGATGACGTCCCCTTTAAAATTTTTATCGTTTTCTGCTTCATCCTTACCTAATGTCTCTGAATCCAGGTCTAATACCTCAAAAACACGCTCTGCTCCTGCAATCGCTGATTGGAGCAAATTATATTGGTTGGCCAGTTGATTAATCGGCTGGCTGAATTGGCTGGAATAATTAAGAAAACTAACAATAATTCCAATCGTAATCAGGTCATGATAGGTGAACACGCCGCCGATGACCGCAATAATAACAAAACTTAGATTGCGCATCGCATTCATCATCGGTCCCATCGAGCCAGAAATACTTTGCGCTTTTAACCCGACCATTCTCAGTCTTTCGTTCATCTCCCGAAATTCTTCAATGGATTTGTCTTCCCGCCCAAACACTTTAATCACTCGTAAACCAGAAATACTTTCTTGAACAAACCCATTTACATCTCCTAAGCTCTTTTGTTGTTCAGAAAAGTACTGGCGTGTGTATTTGGTCACTTTTTTGGTGATAAACGCAATAAGGGGCACGATTAAGATGGTAATGAGTGTCATCCAAAGACTTAGATTTAGCATCATGACCACACTGCCAACGAGCATAAACACACTGGAAATAAGCTGAACCACGGTTTGATTCAGGGTATTGGAGACATTTTCAAGGTCGTTTGTAGTACGGCTCATCAATTCTCCATGTGTCCTTTGGTCAAAAAACGGAATCGGTAAATGCTGATACTTTTCAAAAAGATCTTGCCGCATGTCCTTCACGGTATTCTGCGCTAAACCCGAAGCAACATATTGCTGCAGCCAGGTGAAAGCAGCACCTAAAAGGTAAACCCCGAGCAAAACGAAACCCATTCGCAGAAAACCAGCCAATTGATGCGGAATAATATAGTTATCAATCGTTTTTCCTATTAAAAAAGGACCTAAAAGCGCGAAACAAGAGGTTAAGGCCGTACTAATCATGACAATCCATAAGCCCTGCCGCTGCCGCTTTAGGTAACTCCATATTCTGAAGAGCGTGGCTTTGGCATTTTTTGACCTTACTTTCGGAACCTCCCCAGGACGCGGACCTCGGTGAGACGTTGGAAAGAGGTTTGGACTATTAGCTTGATTGCTGCTGTTCGACATAATACTCCTCCTTCTCACCATACTGGGAATGAAAAATATCTTGATAGACGTCACACGTCTCCAGTAATTCTTGATGGGTACCGCTTCCCACAATCATTCCATCCTCCATCACAAGTATTTGATCAGCATTTAGGACAGATGAAATTTTCTGAGCAATTAAGAACGTAATGCCAGAGTTCATGATATTGGTTAAGGAATCACGGAGCCGCTTCTCTGTTCCAAGGTCTAAGGCGCTTGTACTATCATCTAAGATTAAAATAGGCGGTTTGATGAGTAATGCCCGTGCGATAGCAAGCCTTTGCTTTTGGCCGCCAGACAAATTGACTCCCTTTTGACCAACCTTAGTTTCGTAGCCATTTGGCAGTTTGGCGATAAAGTCATGGGCCTGGGCCATTTTGGCTGCCTTCTCGATTTCTTCTAGTGTGGCATCTGATTTTCCAAAAGCAATATTTTCTTTTATAGAACCCGTAAATAAAAAGGATTCTTGGAGAACCACCCCAATCTTATGTCGAAGTTCTAATAGCGGAAGGTCGCGAATATCCTTTCCGTCTAGCTGAATCGACCCGGACGTGACTTCATACAACCTTGGGATTAACTGGACAAGCGTTGATTTTCCAGAGCCCGTGGACCCAATGATTGCTACGGTTTCCCCTTGCTCTGCCTCAAAGCTCACATCCCGTAATACCAATTCTTCTCGATGGTCCGGCCCTCCATATGAAAATCCAACTTTATGAAACTTTACCTGCTTAGCCGGAATGATAGATTCTTTCTCTTTTGGATGACTTTCAATCGTAGGTTTGGTTGTTAACACTTGTTGAATCCGTTTGGCTGACACATTGGACTGTGAGATATTTACAAGAACGGTGCTTACCATCATTAAGGAAGAAAGGGTTTGTGCCACATAGTTAAGAAACGCAACTAAATCCCCCACCTGAACGGACTTCAACCAAACCAAGTTTCCACCATACATAAGGATGACAACTAGACAGGTATTCATAATCAATGTGACGATCGGCGTATTCATCGCAATCACACGCGCCGCTTTGATGGCGGTTTGCGAGTAATCTCGATTGGCCTGTTCGAATTGTTTGGTTTCATAATTCGATCGTACAAAGGCCTTCACCACCCTAATCCCAGCCAAATTTTCTTGTATCCGGCTGTTCACTGCATCGAGTTTTGCTTGGACGTTAGAAAATAACGGATAAGAGAACCGAATCAGAACAACAAGCACGACAACGGAAACAAACAGGGTTCCCAACAGGATGAGCCCCAAACGAAGATTAAGCAACAAAGCCATAATCACGCTTCCTATTAATAACCCTGGGGTTCGAATGATGGATTGCATGAAAATTCTCAATAAATTCTGAACTTGAACTACATCGTTTGTCATCCGGGTAATTAACGAACCCGTCTGAAATGAATCTAGATTTTCAAAAGAGAAGGTTTGGATTTTGGTAAATAGCGCCTCTCGAATGTCGGCGCCAAAATTCTGTGAAGCACGGCTTGCAAAGATATTGCACCCTATGCCTGCCATTAATCCGAGTACGGCAGCAAAAACCATGATGGCACCTGTATGCTGAATGGTCTGCATATCCCTCTCTACGACTCCTTGATTGACAATTTTAGTTGCAAGGGTGGGTTGGAGCAAATCAAAAAATACTTCAAAGGCCATAAATAGGGGCGCAATGAGAACTGATTTCCAATAAGGCTTAATATACTGTCTTAATCCCCACATGAACGATCTCCTTCCACTTGTTGGAATACAAACTTAATGCATACAATTGTATACACTTAGCTTATAAAATGAACATAAAAGATGTCAACATATTAATGTTGAGCAGGACGTAAATTTCAACAGACTCATTTCAGGCCAAATAAAAAAAGAGCTATTAGCTCCTTAAGATGCATCAATTTCGATTCTTTGTCACTGTGATCTCCTTACTTAAAAATGCCCAATTCTGAGGAGCCGGCAGACCGATTTGCCAAAAAGTAGCTCCCACTAATCTGTATATATCAATCAGTTTATACTTTTCCATATAGCTCCGAATGTCTTCAAACCAAACCATATGCTCGGTTGTCCCGCTCCAATACCGATACCATGGGGATTTAGCTTTATCATCGTATTGAATCAGTGTACCCAATGAAATGGCCTTATTTTGTGCAGCAAGCACTGATAATCCTGTAGTTGCATTTGTCGTTACCACTTTATCATAGCCATACAACGCCATAGCTAATAACAGTTTTTGCGGACTCACTTGAGATTGCGCATACTTAACTACTTCTGCTACCCACCAGATGGGTGCGATTGGCTCTGGAGGACCACCCGGATAACCATAATCCATCGTCATGACCGCCATAAGATCCACAGCCTCCCCAATGGACGCATAATCATAAGCTCCCACAATCCGATTCGTCGGCAGATCCGCCGCTTTGGCGTGAACGTTGACATTCAAAATTAAATTCCCTAATTGTTGTTTTAATGCCTGTAAAAACAACGTAAAGTCATTGCGCCTTGCTGGTGGAATAAATTCAAGGTCAAGACTTACACCTCCAAATCCTCTGTTGGTGGTGAGATTGACAATGCTTGAAACTAAATTCTGTCTGTAAGTGGTATTTTCGAGGACCCCGCCTGCTAACTCAGCATTAAACCCGCTCGTTGTATAGTTGCGGATCATCAATAAGGGTGTAATGTTTAATTGCTTAGATCTAGCGATAATAGCAGAGTCATCGATCACATAGGATGCGAAACCTTCACTGCTAAAAGTATAGTTGACGATACCTAAATAGGTTAGTTGATTAGCTAGTGAATCTAATGTAGAAAGGTCCGTTGGGGTTCCAGATGGAACTAAAAATCCCAGCGTACGAATGGCCATTTTTTTGGGTGAGGGAACATTAATAATTTGACCGGTTTGAAGTTTTTTTAAATCAGTACTTGGATTAGCCGTACGAATCGCAGAAATAGTGGTGTTGAAGAGTTGGGCTATTTCCCACAGGGAATCACCCGCTTTTATTTGATAGACTCGAGTTGGCTGGGTATTGTCAGGAATATACAGAGCAAGGCCCGGAACAATGGCTGTAGCAGAGGTTAACCCGTTTATACTAACAATCGTATGAATAGAAACATGATAACGGTTGGAAATAGACCACAGATTTTCACCGGAAGCTACGACATGAACAGTCATCCTGTCACCCCCTTTTATACATCATATTAGGGAGTGAAAATTATATACTAGTGCATAGATAAGAAAAACGGACTTTTGTCACAAGTCCGTTTTCTTTCTCTACTTCTCAAGCTTTTTCTCGAGCTGCGCAATTCGTTCATCAATGGTACTGCTGAAGAAAGAACTCTTTACTTTCTGCTCCAGCCGGTCCATATAGCCCTCAATCTCCTTAAATTTTGAAAAGGAAGGATTGGCGGAAGAATTCGTTTCTAACACCCGGTTCATTTCCAGGTTAGCACGGGTAACATTTTCCCTGCCCATTAACTCCATCCGGCGAATCTGCATATCCTTGACTCTCCGCTTCATCTCTTCATACTTTCTTTCCAATTCACCAAGCTGCTCAGTTACTTGTGTGAGTGAAGCTTGCAGGCGCTCTGCCCGTTCTTCATAATGGTGCTGCTCAGCTGCAGCAAATTGGTAAAGCTCCGTTTCGCCAGCGGCTGAGGCAACCTCTGTTTGATGCTTTCTTTTTTCAGCTAATTTTATTGCCTCACTATGCTCTCTTACAAATTCCTCTCGCAGCTGAGTTTGACGGCCCACTAACTTGCCGACTTTTTCAGTTTCCCGCTCACATTCGCGCAGGTATTGGTTGAGCATGGCAATCGGGTTTTGATTTTCCTTTTTATTAAGGGCCTCATTGATATCTGCTACAATAATATCTTTAATTCTTGTTAATAAGTTTGTCATGGTTTTTCTCTCCTTTTTTATAGGCTGTGTTAAAGGTTACTGTTGATTTTGAGACGATGTTGATTGGAGCGGAAGGCGCTCGACTCCTGCGGGAGTACGGGGCTGGGGAGACCCC
>NZ_JBALPZ010000205.1:700-1364 GCF_036965645.1 Neobacillus drentensis | reverse complement strand
GCGGAAATCAACATCCAAAATTAACACAGCCTTTTTATATAAGATTATTTTTTAAATTCGTTCCACTGCTTTTCAAAGTTTACAAATGGGTCGCTATCTTTGCTTTTCGGCGCCTTTTTGTTTTTGTTCCATTCTTTATAAACTAAGTAAAGCACATATGCAGCGGCCACTCCGATAAGGGCTGGGATGTGGTGGATGGTGGAAGATAGTACAATTAAACCAATGATGACTAACCCGATCTTCCAAGCAATGGAATCCGTTTTGAGAAATTGCCTAAAGATGAAGTAAAGCAGCACGAGACTAACCAATAATCCTACCATTGGGCCGATGGAGTGAAGCAATATAAGAGCAGCCAGCCCGCCGGCTAAACATAAACCAAACTTTTTCATTTTAATTCCTCCTTGGAATTGTGCACTTATTGATTTCTTTATCTTGATATCATCTTACCTTTATTTATGGATTTCCATAATTGCGCTAGAGCTTGATTTTTGTATCAGACTTAAGACGTAGGTGAGATGAGACTAAGACAAAAAAAGACTGCCATAGCAGGCTTACTCTAAATCGCCTTGATTGAAAGTTGACAAAAATCGGCTTCCTTATCCCTCGAAAATTCGCTTTCGCTTGAGCTTCAGGAGTTATGAACTTCTCTTATCCTTCGAAGATT
>NZ_JBALPZ010000205.1:0-580 GCF_036965645.1 Neobacillus drentensis | reverse complement strand
GGGTTATGAACCCCTCTTAAGAAGTCACCTCAAATTATATAAAACAAAAGGAAGACAGCACTTTTATACTGTCTTCCTAAAAAGATTTTCCTATATTAGTATGGAGATTTTGCACCAAGGTATCTAGTTTTCCAATAAGATGATGTCATATCGGAAATGGTTACGCCAGTCGATGCAGCGCTGATAAATTTGTTGTCTCCTAAATAGATTCCAACGTGGGATGGTCCGACTTTATAAGTTTCAAAGAAGACAAGATCACCCACTCGCGGCGAACTGACTGGTGTTGCCGCATCCCATTGTGTTGCAGCTGTACGTGGCAAGGAGATTCCTACCTTATTAAATACGTAAACGGTAAAACCACTGCAATCGAATCCTGCTGGAGTATTTCCTGCCCATTTATATGGTGAACCAATATATTTTTTAGCCTCAGCGATAACTCCTTCTACAACTGAAGTAGATGCGGCCGCTGGTTTTTGTGCTGTTTCAGTAGAGGCTGCTGGCTTTTGAACCGTTGCTGAATTAGTCGCTGCTGTTGATTCTGATGTTGCTGGTTTTGCCGGTGTAGTTGGTGCTGCTGATG
>NZ_JBALPZ010000204.1:869-2794 GCF_036965645.1 Neobacillus drentensis | reverse complement strand
AGAGGGTGTCCCAAAAGTTTACTTTTAGGGCACTTCTTTTTTATGCATTAAACTAGTCTGTTGATTTCCGCTCCAGGCGGCTTTGCTTTCCGCGGGCGTGCCGGGGAGCCTCCTCGGCGCTGTAACGCCTGCGGGGTCTCCCCTGCCCAGTACTCCCGCAGGAGTCTTCGCCGCCTTCCGCTCCAATCAACAGAGTGTGAAAAAAATTTCATCAACCACTTTTTGGGTCAGCCTCTTTTCATATATAAAAATAAGTGCCCCAAAAGTAAACTTTTGGGACACCCTCTTTTTTATCAATATTAGACCTGTGGTTGATCTGAGTATTTTCTCTTCTCTTTCACCGTTCTAATGACACCCTTCTTTTTCAGTTCTTTACATTTCATCACATACCATAAAGAGCCTGCGACAAAGACGGATGAATAGACACCGACAATTAAACCGACAAATAGAGCGATAGAGAAGTTACGAATAGATGGACTTCCAAAAATCATTATGCAAGCTGTCGTAACCAGTACAGTAAGAACCGTATTAATAGAACGAGTTAACGTTTGACGAATACTTACGTTTACCACTTCAGCAATATCCTGTACCGTTTTAAGCCGCTTTTTCTTCCGCATGTTTTCACGGACCCGGTCAAATGTGACAATCGTATCATGGTTTGAATAACCTACAATGGTCAAAATGGCCGCGATGTAGTTTAAATCTACTTCGAGTCTTGTGAGACTGAAAATAGCAATCATAAAGAATGCATCGTGAAGAATAGCTGCAATGGCTGCGATGGCCATATAAGCTTCAAATCGGATCGAAACATAGAGAATGATACCGATTGAAGCCAGCAAGATGGAAATAAAGGCATTTTTCGCCAATTCTTTTCCTATAGTTGGAGAAACAGTGCTGACATTCGGCTCAAAACCATATTCCTTTTTAAAATCTGCTTTTAAATCTGCAATCTCATTCTTAGACAATACGCCTATCATCCGAACAGCACCGATTTGATTGTTGTTACCTGAGATAACGATATCATCCGGTTTTAAACCGCGATCAGTAAATGCAGTTCTAACTTCTTCTGTTGTTAATGGCGTTTTCGATTGTACCTCGATTCGAGTACCGCTTGAAAAATCAATCCCCAAGTTCAAACGGAATATGGCAAGAACGACAATACCTGCGACAATCAGCGTACCGGATAAAATAAATATTTTCTTTCTAAATCCCACAAAATCAATTTTATCAAATCTAGTTGGAAGGTCGACAGTATCAACGTTATCGTTAAGATTATTAATTTGTGAAGGATGAACGGCAAACCAACCAGGTTTTTTATTAAAAATACCACTTTTCACCCATAGTCCTAATAGCAGTCTAGAACCGTAAACATTGGTCAAAAAGCTCATTAGAACACTCACGATTAACATAGTCGCAAAGCCTTTAACAGAGCTTGTTCCATAAAAAAATAACACACAAGCTGTAAGAATGGTTGTTAAGTTAGCATCGAATATCGCGGTAAAGGCATGTTTCTCACCAGCTTCGAATGCTGATTTTAGGCTTCGGCCTACCTTTAATTCTTCACGAATCCGTTCATAGGTGATGATGTTGGCATCGACTGCCATCCCAACCCCGAGGATAATGGCGGCAATCCCCGGCAAGGTCAGGACCCCATTCATCCAATCGAAAATTAAGAGCACCAAGTACGTAAAAATAGTTAACGTAATCGTAGCGATAAACCCTGGAAAGCGATAATAGAAAATCATAAATAAATAAATGATTGCTATACCGATGATTCCAGCAAAGACCGTTTCATGTAAGGCCTGTTCCCCAAACTTTGCCCCAACAGAAGTAGAGTAGACTTCTTTCAGTTTAACTGGCAAGGAACCAGCATTTAATAAGGAAGCCAACGTTTGCGCTTCTTTTGCTGTGAAGCTGCCGACGAT
>NZ_JBALPZ010000204.1:0-822 GCF_036965645.1 Neobacillus drentensis | reverse complement strand
GTATCCTGAGTAAAGACTTCTTTTACAGTTGGAGCTGATAAAAATTTCGGTTTTGCTTTTGTTACTTCTGTTTTGAAGGAATCTTTTCCTTCTTCGAAATCAAGCCAAATAACAAGGTAGTTGTTTGGTGCCTCATTTAAAATTTCTTGAGAAACCTTTCGGAATTTATCCGCACTTTTTAGGGTTAGTGATACACTTGGGGCACCATTTTGGTCAAAGGTTTGCTTAGCTCCCCCCTGCTTCAAATCAGACCCGTCCATCATTAGTTTGTCATTGGCATCCCGGAAAGTTAGATTGGCCTGAGTAGACAAAATTTCCCTTGCTTTATTTTGGTCTTTAACACCGGCAAGCTGAACGCGAATTCGATTTGTTCCTTCAATTTGAATGCTTGGTTCACTTACCCCTAATACGTTGATCCGCTTATCAAGGGCTTCAGCAGTACTAGCCAAAACTTTTTTGTCAATTTTTTGACCTTTTTTTGCAGGTTGAACTTCGTATAACACTTCGAATCCACCCTGAAGGTCCAGACCAAGTTTCATATTATTCAAGATATTCTTGGTTGTTGCTCCGATTGTTCCTCCGATTATTAAAATAAGAAGAAAAAAAGCAATAATTCTACTACGCTTTACCATTATGTATTGTTCCTCCTTAGTGCATGTGCAGGTAGCACTGTTACGTCCAGCCCTATAAAAATAATGAATAAGTCACTGCTATTATTATGAAATAACTTATAGGGGCTGTCAATTTAACATTTTATTAAGGCTTTGTAAATCTTGCTGTTGCTTGTCCGCTTTAGGCGCTCGCAATCAACAGAGTATAAAA
>NZ_JBALPZ010000203.1:0-1775 GCF_036965645.1 Neobacillus drentensis | reverse complement strand
GATTTCACTTTTTTCCTTTTTTTCTCATCTATTCAGACAAGATCTTACGATCTTGCTGCATATTTTCTTAAGTTTACGGCCATCAATGCTAGGCCTATGTCGTTTTCAACTTTCGATTTACCACGTACAGAAAATCGAGTGAAACCTAGATTAGCCTTCAGAAATCCAAAAATTGGTTCCACGTCAATTTTACGTTGACGATAAATAGCACCAGTTTTATCTTCTGAAAGCTTCTTTCTAATATATTCTTTTTGTTGTTCCCACTTCTCATTTACCATTAGCTTTCGGTTTTTTCCTTCTTGCGCCTTTGTACAACTTACTCGAAGTGGACAATCCGTACAGTCTTCACATTCATAAATTTTAAATGTGCGCTGGAAACCTGATTTATCTGTTCGATTCGAATGATATTGAAACCTCACTTGTTTTCCGTTCGGACATGTATAGGCATCGCTTTCTGCATCATACAACCAATTACTCGTTTTGAAAGGATCCTTTTTAGATTTCTTCTTTTGTTCATTTAAGTAGTGACCATATGTAATCAGCGGTGTACGTTTGCGCTTTGTTAAAATATCATCGTAATTTTGTTCGCTGCCGTATCCTGCATCTGCGACGATATGTTCAGGTAATGAGAAATACTGCTCTTCAATTTGATCAAGAAATGGTGTCAGTGTTTTTGTATCCGTTGGATTAGAAAAAATACCGTAAGCAAGTGTATATTGTCCTTCAGATGCTATTTGAAGATTATAACCAGGCTTTAATTGGCCGTTTTGCATATAGTCATCTTTCATTCGCATAAATGTCGCATCATGGTCTGTTTTTGAATAACTATTCCGAGTACCAAATATCTCGAAGTCTTTTTGATATTTCTGCTTTCGTTCAATCCAATCATAACCCTGTTTCAAGATTTGTTTAGGTGTTTTTCGTTCGCTGCGTAACTTTTTGCGTTCGTTGACATCACTAGAAATCTCGATTTTTTCGGTATATTCTTCAATGACTTCCTCTAGCTTTTCAGTGATTTGTGAAAGCTCCTCAATTGAAAGTTGTTCGTCGTTTTCTCGTGTTATTTCAGGGATGATTTGTTTTTCAAGCAGCTCATTGTAAAGCTGATTCGACTTCTCCACTAGATTCTTATTATATTTTTCAACGGATTTCTTCCATACAAAGGTGAATTTATTAGCGTTCGCTTCGATTTTTGTACCATCAATAAAAATCGACTCTTGATTTATTAGCTTTTCTTGCACAAGCTGGCAGCGAAATTGAACAAAGCATTGACGAATCAATTCTTTCATTTCTGGATGTACACGGTGACGATTGATTGTACGGTAACTTGGTTCATAGCCTTGTGCTAGCCACATCATACGGATGCTATCCTTCACCAGACCCTCAATTTTTCTACCCGAGAAAGCAGATTGTGTATAACCACATAAAATAATTTTAAGCATCATGCGTGGATGATGGGCAGGACAACCTGTATGGCGTAAGAAAGAGTCAAAGGCTCCATCAGGAATACTTTCTACTAAATGGTGAATGGAAAAAGCAATATCATTTTCTTGTAATTTTACTTCTAAATCTAAAGGTAAAATCATTTGATTCATGTTATAATTTTTAAACATAAGGACACTTCTTTCTGATTTAAATTTGGTAGGGGTACTTAAATTTTATCAAAAGATGTCCTTTTTGTTATGAAAAAAAACAAAGCCTGTGAAATTTTACTCAACGTAAAATTTCACAGGCTTTTTAAGTTTTAGAGGGGGTTTTGTCCCAGCCTCTTTTTT
>NZ_JBALPZ010000202.1:15080-16082 GCF_036965645.1 Neobacillus drentensis | reverse complement strand
CAAATATTAGTTGAAAATTTTGCAATAACATTAATATCAGTTATAATAAAACTAATTAATGAATAAATTAAAAAAAACCGGACATGCAGCAACATGTCCGGTCAAGCAATAGATGGTTCCATCAAAGGGGTCGGCTATTGTAGAGTGATAATCCACCCGAGCCTCTTAACTCAAGGGTGGATTATTTTTGTTTAGATGACAGTACTTCTACGATTAGACTCGCAAAAGCAATCATAATCATTAAGGTTTCGAAAACTGTCATTCAGCATCCCCCCTTTCTGTTGGGAGTGAGCCGACCACCCTTGAGAAATCCTATTCTATTGCACCTCTAGCTTATCATAATCCAAACAAAAAGAGAACATATGTTCTTGTTATTTTGGTTTCTTTTTAATTATTGATTTATAGCAAAAAATGAGTAGCTATTTAAACTACTCATTTTTCAAGCACTTAGCTTTCCTTATTCCAGCAGCGTCGAATCCTACTTTTTCTTCGCTATGCTTCTTACTTTGATAACAGCACATCATTTTTTCAGGAAAAATGATTCCTAATATTTCTTAAACTCAATCCTTTTGTATGAATATTTACCTTTCCGCTTAGATGACACACTATTTTATTATCATTTGCAAATCTTGTCATTTTTCCCTCTTTTGAATTTTGCATGCTCAAAAACCGACATATTTAAGACCAGAATCTTCTGGTAAAACGATCACCTGGGACGGGGAATCTGTTTTAAGATTTGTAAACAAATTGATTAGACATATAAACCCCTGCCCAAACATTATTTAACACTACCAGCTGTAAGCCCTTGCAGAAAGTATTTTTGAACAAACAAAAATACAATAATTAACGGTGCACTTGCCATGAATGATAAGGCCATTAAGGCATTCCATTCCGTTGTAAACTCACCAATGAGCATTCCGATCCCAATGGTAAGTGGTCGAACATTGATATCATTCGTTAATACGACTGCAAATAAAAATTCATTCCAAGCAAGTATAAACG
>NZ_JBALPZ010000202.1:0-15038 GCF_036965645.1 Neobacillus drentensis | reverse complement strand
GTAAAATAATATAGAAAAATGATTTTAGCGGTCCGCAGCCATCAATTTTCGCTGCCTCATCCAATTCAACAGGAATGGTACTAATAAAATCTCTCATCATCATGATGGAAAATGGCAAAGCAAACGAGGTGTAGGCTAAAATTAGAGCAAAATAGGTGTTATATAGCCCCACTCTTGTGATAAATAAAAAGTATGGGATCACTAAAAGGACCATCGGGAACATCTGAGTTAGTAAAATGTAGATCAAAGCTGTCCTCTTCCCTCTAAAATTGAAACGAGAAAAACCATAACCGGCCATTGCTGCTGCAATGATACAAATAAAGGTTACAGATAATGCTATAATATAGCTATTAATAAATAGTTGAATTAAATTTTTGTTTTCAAATACTTTTCTAAAAGCATCCAGTGTAAAAGTAGCGGGCAATAATTTTAATGGAGAAGCGAACACCTCAGGATTAGGGCGAAATGAAATGCTGATCATCCAAAAAATAGGAATCATCGCGATGCTTCCCAGCACAACTAATGCTAAATAAACGCTATATTTTTTTTTCACAACCAATTTATTCACCCTCCTTTTTTATAGAAGACCTGATATAGAAAAAGGATAAGACGACCATTACCAGCAGCATAAATAAGGCAGTTGCAGAAGCATATCCAAAATTTAACGTTCTAAAGGCATGCTGATAAATATATGTAGACATGATTTCGGTACTATTCATTGGACCGCCGCCTGTCATTAGGAATACTAGGTCAAATGATCTGAAATTCCAAATAAACTCCAATGTTGCCAGCGTCGCAATTATTTTCTTTAATTGTGGTAAGGTAATATAAAATAATTTCTTAAAGAAACCTGCTCCATCGATATCCGCAGCTTCATATAAATCATTTGATATGGTTTGTAATCCGGCTAATAACATTAACATCATAAACGGGAAGCCTCTCCAAATATTGGCGATAATAACACCCATCAATGCTGTATGTTCGTTGCCTAACCAGGCCGTTTGTGAAAGGTCCGTAAATCCAAAACCTGCTAAAATTTTATTGGCTAAACCAAAGGGATTAAAGATCAACATAAAGATGGCTGCAACAACCGTCGAAGAGGTTAACCAGGGAAACATTAAAATCGAACGAAAAACTGCCCTGAATTTGGTATTGATTGGTTGGTTCAACAGCAAGGCAAACGCTAATCCAATAACAAGCCCAAAGAAAACACTAGTAGCTGTGAAAATAACCGTGTTCGTTAAAGCACTCCAAAACATAGGATCAACAATGAATTCAGTATAGTTTTTGATACCTGCAAAAACGGGATTGGCTTTATCCGTGTAATCATAAAAGCTCATCAAAACTACCTGATATAAAGGATACGCTGTTAACAAAAGAAGCAAAGTAAGGGCAGGCATGATAAAAGACACTTTTCTAAAAAACTCGATTAAATCTTTTTTGGAGTGGTTTGTGTTCGTTGTTTTATTTCGAAGAGTCACTTGCCTTTCCAGTAAATCATTCCTCACAGGGTTATTTTTCATTGGCTCTCCTCCATAGGTAGAGTCAAAGGCTCAGACCCTGAGCCTTTGACAATTATTCAAACCTTATTTGTTTTTTTCGAAAGCAGCATTCCAATAAGCAGCTGAATCATCTAGCGCTTGTTTTGCCGTTTTCTTACCAGAAATGAAGTTTTGAATTTCAATGGTAAATTCCTTTCTCAAATCGGTTGCATTTGGTAAGTAATGGTCAATGACTTCCACACGGTCAAACGTATCAAATTCATTAACGAAAACTTTCAAATAAGGATCTTCTTGGAAGAACTTATCATTCATTGTATCTTTGTTATAAGGGAAGAAATTAGTCGCTTTATCCCATAAAAGTTGTCCTTCCGCACTGCCCATAAATTCGATAAACTTCCAAGCTGCGTCTTTGTTCTTTCCTTTTGCGCTTAGAGCTAAAACGGATCCTTGCGCGATGGTTCCTGTTTTTTCACCTTTTGGAAGCGGAGCTACTCCAAAGTCCAATTTAGGATTTAAGGTTTTCTGGATGTTCACACCCCATGGGCCTTCAAACATGAAGGCAACATTACCAGCGGAGAAATTAGCTCTCTTTTCCTTTTCCCCAGCATTTAGTTCCCCAGGCGTTGTAACCTTATTCTTTTTCATTAGGTCTTTTAAGAAATTGAGGGCTTTAACACCTTCTGGTGAATTGAAAACGGCTTTATTACCATCTAAGATTTTTCCACCTGCCTGCAGGATAAACGGCATGACCTCATAGCTAATGACAGTTGGCGGTTCAGCTGCCAAATTACCTGTTAAGGCATATCTGTTTTTACTTGGATCAGTTAGTTTAATACTTGCTGCCATAAATTCATCCCACGTAGTAGGGACTTTGACACCCGCTTCATCAAGAAGCTTTTTATTATAGAACAAGGCAATATTCCCGTTGGTTACCGGCATGCCATAAACTTTTCCTTTATAAGGAAGCATCATCGGTCCTTCAATGGCTTTCTTTTGGTCTTCTGGCAATGTCGCAATCCGGTCGTCGATTGGTTCAATGATTCCTGCATCTGCAAATTCGGTTAACCATGCTCCTGAAGCAGTGATAATATCAGGCGGATTACCTGCTAAATCCAGGGACAAAATCTTATCATGTTCCTGAGCAAACGGCAGGTCATCGATGACCAATTCGATATCAGGGTTCTTAGCCTCAAAAGCTTTTTTCACTTCATTAATTTTATCTGGTCCTTGTTCATTTACCCAGTGCTGCAGCCAATGAATTTGTGTTTTTCCGTCTTTTTTAGTCTTAGAGTTGTTTGTGTTTTCCTGTGATGTATTAGTAGTTGAAGGTGGTGCACAAGCGGTTAATAAAAGAAAGAAAGCAATTAGTATGGCACTTAATTTGAAAGTTTTCATCCAAATCCCCCAGTTCATTCTAATATAAACTATTTGTGGTCAAGACCTTTGATTCACTGTTTATCTCTTTTTCTAGCAAAGGCAATAAGTATTTTTTGAATTTTTCAGTTGGCATGAAATGGTCATCATCCCAAAAATCAGATGGTAGCTTTCTTTCTTTGCCTGAAATTTCAGATAATTCAACATGAATAAATCTGTAATTATAAGGGCTATTAGAAGTTCTTTCAATCCCAATCATTTTACCACTGACACCTTTTAAAGCTGCCTTAACTGCCTCCCTCCCTGCCATTTCCGCTTCTAGTAAATCTTGATGAGAAACTTGATTCATAGAACTTCTATATAATTTGTTTGGGATTGTAATACTGGTTTTGATTTCTAAATGCTTTTGTATTTCTTGGGCTAGTCGGTAACTGATTCCGCCATTATATTTTTGGCGCGGATTATTGAGAGTAATATCTGAAGATAATGTGCTCAATTTCATATGATCAGGCACCATAATCACTACATTTGAATCCGCTTCCAAAACTCTTTTAAGATCAGCGATGATTTTGTCGACGGTTATTTCGTTCTCTGGTAAGTAGACTAAGTGCGGAAAATCATTTTTATGTTCTTTCCTAAGTGCACTCGCTCCAATCAGCCAGCCGGCATTCCCCCCCATCACTTCAATAATTTCTATTTGAGCTGGGAAGTTATTCGATCGAATATCCGCTTCCAGGTTATGTAATGATTGGATAAGAAATTTAGCAGCACTTAAATAACCTGGGGTGTGGTCTGTTCCGCAAATATCGTTATCTACTGTTTTTGGTATAAAGATGCACCTTATATCTGCATTGCGAGCTTGGCAGAGTTCATCGATTTGATCAATGGTTTTAGAAGAACCATTCCCGCCTATATAGCAAAATATATCAATAGATCGTTCGATAAGCTGATCTACTATTCTCTCGAAATCGATTTCTTTAAGCTCATACCTGGAACCACCTAAAATGGCTCCAGGTTGTTCTCTTGCTTTATTAATTAATTCCACTTTATCGTTTAAATGAATCAATTGATTATTTAAGAGTCCTTCAAGTCCACTAGCTGAAGCATAGACATTTTTTATCCGATTTTCCTCTAACGATTGGGCGAGTAACCCGTATAATGAAGAATTAATCACAGGAGTCGGGCCGCCAGATTGGGCCACAAGTATATTCATAGGACACCTACCTATTTTTTATGCGATGATGACATTCATCAATTTTTCAAGTTCCCGTTGATCATCCGGTCTTATTTTGTCATCTATAATGATTGTGTGTGAGGAATCAAAAGGAGATATTTGAAAAGAGCTGATTTTACCAATTTTGGATGAATCGACCAACCAATAAACCTCATGTGCAGACTTAAGCAGCTTTTTTTTAACATCCGCTTCTAAAATATCGTTACAGGTAAACCCATGTGTGTAGGAAAGTCCGGTTGCAGCAATATATAGCTTATTAACATGTATAGAGGAAATCAATTGCTCCATCATCGAACTGACCATAGTGGTTGTTTTTGATCTGAAAACCCCTCCCAGGACAATTTTTGTTACATTTTCCCTATCTTCTAGCACTTCTGCAATATTCATAGCTGTTATAAAGGCGGTAATGGTTAAATTCGTACTGATACTCTTTGCAAATTCATACAACGTTGAACCCGCATCTAGTAGAATGCTGTCTCCATTTCGCAGTAATGAAGCCGCTTTCAAAGCGATCGATTTTTTTCCTTCTTGGTTTATCACACTTTGTTTTAGAAAGCGATTGTTTAAATAATCTTTCGAAATGTTTCCGTTTTCTTCGGAATCCTTTTCATTTTCCGCCCATATAGCTCCCCCCCTTACTTTCTTTATATTTGAAGTAGTTTCCTCTAAATACTCTACATCACGTCTGGCAGTAACGACGGAAATTTTTAATTTATCAGCAATCTCTTGGATACTGACCATCTTCTTCTCTTCAATAAAATTCATTAATGTTTCAATTCTTTTTGAGATAATCATAGTATTTCACGCTTTCTTCGTTTTCTTAATTTTCATTCTAGTCTGCCAAAATAAATTTGTAAAGAATTAATTTTCTATTTTTTTCTTAAATTAACTATTTTTTTCTTTTTTGTTGTTTTTTTTATTTTTCTAATTTAATATAAATATTGTAAAATTCAAAATATTGGGAGGGTTTTCATGAATTGCTCTATTGATGAATTATCGATTACAACCATTAGAATGTTAGCAATTGATGCTGTAGAGAATGCCAATTCCGGCCATCCGGGTATGCCGATGGGTGCTGCCCCTATGACATACGCTTTATGGACTAAGATAATGAATTACAATCCAAAGAATCCAAATTGGATCAACAGAGATCGGTTTGTTTTATCAGCTGGTCACGGATCAATGCTCCTGTATAGTTTGCTCCATTTAAGTAAGATGGATTTATCAATAGAGGATTTAAAGAAATTTAGAAGATTATATAGTAAAACACCAGGCCATCCAGAATATGGACATACAACCGGTGTTGAAGCAACCACTGGGCCATTAGGTCAAGGCCTCTCCATGGCTGTTGGAATGGCAATGGGAGAAAGGTATATGGCTTCTAAGTTTAATAAGGAAGAACTCGAATTAATCGATCACTATACGTATGCCATCTGTGGGGATGGCGATCTTATGGAAGGTGTAGCACAAGAAGCATCCTCTCTAGCGGGACATTTACAATTAGGAAAATTAATCGTACTTTATGATTCTAACCATATCTCTTTAGACGGTGGAACAGATTTATCCTACACAGAAAATGTAGAGAAAAAATACGAAGCCATGGGGTGGGAAGTTTTTACTGTCGAAGATGGTAACAATGTAGAAGCGATTGAACAAACATTAAAGGTGGCAAAGAAAAACAAATCGAAGCCTTCGCTTATTATTGTAAAAACCACCATTGGTTATGGAAGCCCAAATAAAAGCGGTAAATCGTCCAGTCATGGATCACCTCTTGGAAAAGCTGAAATTGAACTAGTTAAAAAGAATTATCATTGGAATCATGAACCCTTTTTCGTTGACCGCATGGTAGAAAAAAACTTTGAAGACTATATTGCCCTAAACGAACAGAAAGAACAAAAATGGCAAGAGTTGCTTAAGGAATACCAAGTGAGGTATCCAAACGAGTCAAGATTATAAGAACAAATCCACACACAACCGATCGATATGGACAACTCGATTCTACCTATATTCGAAGAGAAATCTTACACCTCAACTAGAGAAGCCTCAGAAAAAATACTTAATGCTTTTGCTTCTAACATAAGCTTAATCGGTGGTTCGGCTGATTTATCCTCATCCAATAAAACATACTTAGCCAACAAAGGTGATTTTCACCCAAATAATTATGGCGGCCAAAATATTCACTTTGGCGTCCGAGAGTTTTCAATGGGCACCATCCTAAATGGATTATCCTTATATGGCGGTTTAAGACCCTATGGTGCAACCTTCTTAGTTTTTTCAGATTATATGAGACCAGCGATAAGACTTTCCGCTCTTATGAAACAACCTGTAACCTTTATATTTACCCATGATAGTATTCATTATGGTGAAGATGGACCAACTCACCAGCCAATTGAACACATACCTTCTTTACGACTAATTCCGAATTTACTGGTGTTCAGACCAGCTGATGCAAATGAATCGGTCGAAGTATACAAATCAGCATTTAGCCAAACCAATCGGCCATCAGCCATCATCCTGTCAAGACAGGATCTACCCGTTATAACCACCCCGCCAGGTCTGAATAACAACGTAAAAAAAGGCGGCTATGTATTTAAACAAGAATCAAGCAAAGAAATAGACGTGGTTCTCATTGCAACAGGTTCTGAGGTAACCCTAGCCGATCAAGTCCGAAATCGATTAGAAGCCGATGGGGTCTCTGTCCGAATCGTCAGTATGCCCTGCTTAGAATTATTTAATGAGCAAGATCAAGCGTATAAAGATCAAATTATTCCACCAGCTGTTCAGAATCGAGTCATCTTAGAA
Organism: Neobacillus drentensis; assembly: GCF_036965645.1. Classification (GTDB taxonomy): domain Bacteria; phylum Bacillota; class Bacilli; order Bacillales; family Cytobacillaceae; genus Neobacillus; species Neobacillus drentensis_D. The sequence goes on along the minus strand of NZ_JBALPZ010000202.1, from coordinate 8,126 downwards.
TTAGCTGCCCCTTACGGTTGGGACTCTGTTAAGGGCGATAAAGGAATAAATATTGGGATTGATTCCTTTGCTGCTTCTGCTCCTGGAAACGTCTTAGTAAAAGAATTTGGATTTACGGAAGAAGCCATTTCTAAAAAAATTCAAGAGTACCTAAAACTAAATCTAAAGGAGTTATCCATATGACATTAGTATCCATGTCTGAAATGTTAGTAAACGCAAAAAAGGAAAAATATGCCGTTCCACAGTTTAATATAATCAATATGGAATTTACCCAAGCCATTGTGGAGGTTTCGAACGAAGAAAACTCACCTGTCATATTAGGTGTAGGAGAACCGACCATCAAATATATGGGCATGGACTATGTGATCGCCATCGCTAATGCTGCAGCAAAAAATAGTTCGATTCCGATTGCACTCCATTTAGACCATGGCAGCAGTTTTGAAGTAGTCATGCAGTGTATCAAAGCAGGTTTTTCCTCTGTCATGATTGACGGATCGAAATATTCTTTTGAAAAAAATATCGCGTTAACCAATAAGGTGGTTGAAGCAGCTCATTCCGTTGGGGTTTCTGTAGAGGCTGAATTGGGGACAATCGGTGGAGCAGAAGACAATATCTATGTAAATGAGAATGATGTGATTCTACCTAGCGCCGAAGAGGCGATCGAATTCTGGAATCACACAAATTTGGATGCTCTGGCGGTTGCAGTTGGTACAGCACACGGCATGTATAAAATTGAACCAAAAATAAGATTTGATGTGATTTCAAAGATTGCTAATTCGATTCCGGTACCTTTAGTTTTACACGGTGGCTCAGGCGTCCCTGACCAGGATATTCAAAAAGCTATAGCTATTGGTATTTCAAAAATTAATGTCAATACTGAAAATCAAGTCGCTTTTTCAAATGCAGTAAGGCAAATAATTAATAGTAATGATGATATTCAGGACTCACGATTGTTTTTAAGAGTTGGAAGAGATGCGGTAAAAGAAATGGTTCGTTCAAAGATCCGATTATTCAGCTCTGCAAATAAAACCGATGCAATTATCTTAAATAAGTAATGATTTCCTACTATCTACTATTTGGATGATTTACAAGCTACAACAGCAGTCCCCCAACATTTTGATTGGGGGACTGTAGTTTCTTTAATAATGTTAAGGTTTAGGAATCCAATCCTGCTTTATCTACCATTTCTTTTGCCGATGCTACTTCTAAACGGGAAGAGAACATCTCCCTATGGATCAATGCATCTTGTGCTACAGGCCGTTTCTCGCCATAGAGTTTTAAATAGATTGCCTCAATTTCCTCACCTGTCAGGTCTCCCCGCTTCAGCAGCTCCGTTGCAATCGCATGGACAAATTCACTATGATTCGTTACCAGCTTCTTGACTTTGTTCATTTCATTGTTTAATAGTTCGTTTATTTTGGGACGAAGTGCTTTAAGTCCTTCTTCCGGTGAACCAACGGCAAGCCAGCTGAACAATTCTTCTCCCATCCCGACAGCCCCAAGGTAGGCGCCGGCAAGCTGAGTAGCCTGTCTTAAGTCGGAGGTTACTCCGTTTAGTTTTTTCCCCAGAAACTCTTCTTCTACAGCACGTGCAGCAAGACAAACCTGGATCTCAGCCAACATCTCACTATCACTTCGGTTATACCTCTCATGAGTCGGCTTGGTGGCAGCTAGACCAAGGGCATCTCCTCTTCGGATGATCGTTACTTTCCAAAGCCTTTCGTGCGGCTTTAAAAGGAACTGAGCCACCGCATGTCCTGCCTCATGGTAAGCCACGTTCCGCTTTTCATCCTCGCTCATGGAACGAAGCGGCTGTTTGAGTCCCCATTCATAGGTTTCCATCGCAGCCCGGAAATCCTCGTAATTCGTAACGGATGCCCCGCGTTGATGAGCGATGACAATGGATTCATTCACAATGTGTTTGATCTGGGCTGGGCTGTAGCCGATGGTATCGAGCGCCACACGTTCTGGAGTCAGCTCCGGGTCACGTGTTACTTTTTCAAGATAATACTGGAATACGTCAACACGGCCATCATAATCGGGTGCATCGACCCAGAGTTTCCGGTCAAAGCGTCCCGGCCTAAGCAAAGCAGGATCCAATACATCCGGCAGATTGGTCGCACCGATGGTTAGAACGGCCAACCGTTCTGCCTTCTTTTTACGAAGCCCAAGTGAGCGGAGTAGCTTGGCAAACCAATTGTTGTCCATGTTCGGCGGATCCATCTGCAAGAGGAGTTCATTAAGCAGACCGGAACCGCCCATGCCCATTAATCCTCCCAGACCGCTGCCAGCGCTTCCTGCACCGCGGCTCATCCCAATTGCGTCAATTTCATCGATAAAGATAATGCAGGCACCGTAAACCTTTGCCAGCTTTCGGGCCTTTTTATAAAGTCCCATTACCTTAAGGTTGCCGACACCGAAAAACATATTTTGAAAGCTTGGGGCAGAGGCATATGCAAACGGAACCTGTGCTTCGTTGGCTACAACCTGCGCAAGGTACGACTTTCCTGTCCCTGGAGGTCCACAAAGCAGTAAGCCTCGAATAGCCTCGCCCCCCATTTCTTTAAATTCCTTCACACCTTTTAATAGGGTAACGATTCGCTTGGCATTATCGACAATCTCAGGGTTCCCCCGGTAGTCGTCCCAAGTTGCACCCGTTTCACCGGGCAAAATCCAATAGGTTCGTCCCCTTGCGAGAAACCAGAATAGGGCAACGAACTGAATAATCATGGCAAACATAGCTAAAAGCAGCTGCAGGGCAATAGTAAAAATCGTGCTCGCAACACCCCACACTTGCTTCCCTCCTGTCAGCAATACTATACCAACAATGGCAAGAGCTGCGACCCAGAGGATTACTTTACGCCATTTGATCCATCGATATCTCCTCATGGTCCACTTCCTTTATAAAATTACTTACTCTATGAAAAAATAAGCTTATTAATATCTTAAAAAAGTTAATAGAAAATGTAAAACCAAAATGATTACCAACGTCCAATTATTTTTTATGAATTATAAATAGTTCTACCATTTGTGCGAAAAAGTCTTCCTATCATACAAAAATTGTATTTGCGATATTTCAAACCCTTGCCGTTACCTTCCTTGAATTTACCAGGCTCCCCTTTCAAAATACATACCAACTCAGCTTAATTCCCCTGTACATAAAACTAGTTTGGAAAAAGACAAAGTATCTTCTGTCATGATGGTATCGGAATCGTAAAATGGCATTTATTATTGTGATTTTGAAATGAATGGATTAAAATTCAGAAAGGATACCAGATAAACAATACGAAAATAATTTTAAGAGGATGAAAACAAATGTTTACTGAAGAGTATGAATTGCTGTTAAAGAAATCTGTTGAGCTAGCGCCAGACTGGCTAAAGAAAGATGTAGAAAGCATAGTGAGTAAAGAGCCCCAAGGAGGTATTAGCTATCTGATTTCGGAATTATATCAAACCTATACCTTTAGCATCAGACATGTCTTATCAGCAAGCCATCTAAGTGGTGAATGGTCACGTGTTTCAAGAGAACGAATGAACTTTATTGATAATAACATTGATATTATTGTGGCGCTTTACAATGGTGCAAAGAATAATTAACAATACGTTGATAACATAAAAATTAGGAATTTTGAACCGATCATATATGGGTTTCTTTATTAATAGACAAACGAAATAATCAATCGAAGTAACCTGAATTCACCAAAGAACAGGCAAGACGCACCTCATTGAAATAAGGTCCAATACTGGTAGACTAGTTCTTAAATTCTTAAAACAGTTAGAGATAATACGAATTAAACACATAATAAAATTAGTTTCATGATTTTCATATATATGTACAATGGAAAGGCGAATCTACTAGAAGATCTGCCTTTTTTATTTTTCACGAGAACAAACAAATACATAGTTATACCATAATTTGGGGATGATAATGGAAACATTTTGATAATGGAGTAAAAAAATGAAATTCATTTTCCCTGTTTTAAAAAAGTTCATGAAAAGGGATAGCCAACCTGTTGTTTCAAACGAGAACTCTATCTCATTTAAAGAGGTATCTCATACGATTGATGAAAATATTTCTTATTTTAAACAAACATTTTCTAATTCAGCGGATTTAAAGATTAAGGAAATCAATGATAGAAATAACCGCGGAATTTTGGTCTTCTTAGATACGATGGCAGATAAGGATAAAATTCAAAGAGATATTATAAAACCTTTAATAGAAGCAGCGGATGTCCAATTCGAAAATGTACTTCATTCTATCTTTTTCAAATCCAATAACTTAATCAAAGCTCAAGAAGCACTTTTAAATGGATCCTGTATCATGTTCTTGGATGGTGTTAAAGAACTATACATGGTCGAAATAGGCCTCTCCAAAGATAGGAGCATTATAGAACCTAGTAATGAACAAGTCATTCAGGGATCTCATGAAGGGTTTATTGAAAATCTTTCAACTAATCTTCATTTAATTAGGAAATCGTTTAGAACTGTAAACCTAACAGTGGAACAAATAACATTGGGTGACCAGATTCAATCCAAAATAGCCATGGTTTATATGAAAGATCTTGCCAATCATGAAATGATCAGCGAATTCAAACGGCGGGTCCATCATATTTCAATGGATCATCTCCCCGGTACCGGAGCTCTTCAGGAATTGATCGAAGATTCTACGTGGTCACCCTTTCCTCAGATTTTAAGTACAGAGAGAGTAGATCGTGTCGTAAGTCATCTTAATGAAGGAAGAGTAGCGGTGTTGATGGAGGGGTATCCTTCTTGTTTAATTATTCCCGTCACCTTTTTTGCCTTTTTCCATTCACCAGATGATTATAATTCACGTTGGATGGTCGGAACCTTTATCCGTTCCATGAGACTCGTGAGCATTTTAATTGCGATCAATTTACCTGCTATTTATATTGCGGTGATTGGTTTTCATTTTGAAGTACTGCCGGATGATTTAGTTCTTCCTGTTGTAAGTTCCATTAAAAATATACCTTTTCCTCCGTTAATTGAAGCCCTTGTCATGGAATTGACGATTGAACTGATTCGTGAAGCGGGGGTACGCCTTCCTTCAAGGATTGGGCAAACCATCGGTATTGTCGGTGGTTTGGTTATTGGTGATGCCGTTGTCCGTGCAGGACTCATTTCGAATACCATGATTGTGGTTGTGGCAATTACGGCCATTTCGGCCTACAGCATCCCGACCACAGAAATGAGTGATGCCGTACGATTTTTACGGTTTCCCCATATGCTTTTGGCGTCAACCTTTGGATTTGTAGGGATCATCTTTGGGTTTATGTTTACTTTAGCTCATTTATGCAGGTTAGAATCATTTGGCACAGCCTACTTTACACCTTGGGCACCATTTCGATTAAAAGACATTAAAGATACGTTTATCCGTTTACCTTTATGGAAATTTAACACACGTTCGAATGATTCAAAACCGAAAATCCTGAAAAAGCAATCTTTGGCAAGGGGCTGGGATAGTAATGAAAAAAAGCAAGAATAGAATTACGAAAAAGCAGCTTGTCTTTATGATCATCCAGGCCCAAATTGGTGTAGGAATATTATCGTTGCCCCATGATGTGGCATTAATAGCCAAACAGGATGGCTGGATGTCCACACTAATAGCAGGAGTCATCTCACAAGGAATTATCTTTTCATATTGGGGACTATGCAGAAGATTTCCCTCGCTTTCCTTGTACCAAATACTGCCGGAATTACTGGGTAAATTTGCCGGAAAGCTGCTCATGCTTTGTTATGCACTCTATTTTATGGTAACAGGGAGCTTAGTTTTAGCAAGATATAGTGATATTCTTGATAAATGGATTCTACCGCGTACCCCTAATTGGATTACAATGGTTTTAATCCTCATCACTTGCATTTACATCGTTAATGAAGGGTTAACCAGTATCGCGAGATTTTATGTATTGGTATCCCCCATTCTGTTTGTATTATTAGTGTTGATTGCGTATGCGATGAAGGATGCGAACTTCCTGTATATCTTTCCAGTCGGGGATCATAGTATTCTAACCATATTGAAAGGGTCAAAAGAAGCTGCATTCTCTATGTTGGGCTTTGAGCTGTTTCTTTTTATCCATCCCCATGTCCAATCATCCGGAAAAGAGAAACTGATTGCCATCACAACTGCGAATATATTTGTCACCTTCTTTTATACCTCTTTGGTGTTTGCAGCCCTTGTCTATTTCGAGCCCAATGTAGATATTGGACTGACTCCAGAACCATTATTATATATGATTAAAGCTTATTCCTTTCAGGTAATCGAAAGGACGGATTTATTTTTCTTATCACTCTGGCTTGTCATCGTTGCCACTTCGATTGCGAACTGGTTATTATTATCTGCAATGGGGTTTGCCAGCCTTTTTAGAAAAAAACACTATGCCCGGTTTCTGCCTATAGTTGCAGGTGTTTATTTGATTTTGGCTCTTCTTCCTGATCAAGGAAGAGACTTTGAAAATTTTAATCACTTTCTTGGGCCGACACACTATATTTTTATCGGCATCATACCTGTACTTCTACTTATTCTATCTTTGGTTTTGTCGAAAAAAGAAGTGGTGGGTAAGCCATGAAAAGTAAAAAACCTATCTTTTTACTTCTATGTTTATTACTTACTGGATGTTGGGACCAGCACCTGATGAAGAATGCCGTATTGGTACAGATATTAAGTTATGATTTAGCAGATAACGACGAAATGTTATTAGGGGTTTCCATTCCCATAATCGAAGAGTCCTCTGCAGGACCTCAAGCAAGAGTAAAAAGTGAAACACTTTCTGCAAAAGGTCATACACCAAGGGATTGTCGACTTAAAATCGATCGAGAAATATCTGGAATATTAGATTCATCAAAAAACAAACTGATTTTTTTCGGCGAGCGGATGGCGGCTGAAGGTATTTATCCACCATTAGATGTCGTTTGGAGAGATCCGCGGAATTCACTGGGTGCAACACTGGGTGTAGTGGATGGAGAAGCGGTGAATCTGCTTGAAATTAATCCAAAACATGAGCCAAACGTGAGCGAATATATACAAGACGCACTTACAAGCGCAGAAGAAAACTCGATTATTCCAGATCAAACCATCCAGATCGTAGCCTCAGAAATGCTTGATCCGGGAGAGGATATTGTCCTCCCTTATCTTAAAATGAATAATAAGAAAAGTGCAGTAGTGGTCGGCCTCGCTCTAATGAACGAAACAAAATATTCGGGAAAATTATCTCCGCAAGAGTCATGCCTCTTTCTTTTATTGAATAACAAAAAAGGAAAATACGCACGATTTACAAAACGAGTCCATAANNNTTCATTTAATGTCAATAATATGAAAAGAAAATTAAAAGTCCATGTAAAAAATGGAGAGGTCTCTGTTCAACTCAAATTACATTTAAAGGTAAATGTGGATGAATATCCCAAGGGTGATGTTCCTAAGGATATAGAACGGCTAAATAAGGTATTAACAAAGGACCTTACAGAAGAGGCGAAACAGGTTATTTCAAAATTACAGCAGTCGAATTGTGATGCATTTGGAATTGGAAGGAGATTGATCGCGTTTCACCCCAATACTTGGGAAATGCTAGATAAGAAGGATTATTTTAAAAATGTAAAGTTTAATACGAATGTAAAAGTAGAAATCATTAAACAAGGTATTGTCTTGTAATGCTTAAGTAACCATTAATAAGCACTAAGAGAATGAGTAGCGGAAGCTGTAAAATATAAGTAGAAGTAGAAGAATATAAAAGAACCGTAAATTTTGAAATGGCACAACAAAAAATTGTTGTGTCATTTTCCATTCGTCCCTTAGTACTTAACTATAACTCGATAACGGGAGATCCCGTTACACCATCCCCTTAAAGGCTCCTCTAACACCTATTTCCCCCAAATAACAGCCGATTAGATACGATACGCGGAATTCCTGATTGGCTCGTTGAATTGCTTGTGCAAATTCCCTGTCCTGCTGTTCGCGAAACAACAATATTACAAAACAAAATTATATTTCTGAAATATAGGAAACCATTCTCTCAAATAAATCCACTTGATCTGTTACGATAAATGCAGGAAGAAACATTAAAGCAATAAATACAACTATATTAGAACCAAATCCGATTTTAATAATATTTTTT
>NZ_JBALPZ010000201.1:16231-18857 GCF_036965645.1 Neobacillus drentensis | reverse complement strand
GCTGTTTTTCTTACCACTGCTATTTTTCTTACCACTGCTATTTTTCTTACCACTGCCGTTTGACTTGTTATTGTTCTTGTTTTTCAGTTCAACAGGATTGTTAATAAGGAATTCAATCACTCCATTTTCCTGTGCCTGAGTTAACAATTCTTTCATCATAACGCTCATTTCTCCACCACTTTCCAAAATGATTTTATACATTGTTAATCTATGGGGTAATAGTATGATTGGTATAGGCAAACAACTATTTTTTTATAATTAACCATATGCCCATATACGCACCCTTACCGCTTGGCGTGCATACTATTCTAAAAAATAGGTGTTATAGGGGTGATGAAATTGCAAAAATATGAAATTATTATCAACCCAAAATTGTTAAACCAATTAGATAGTGATATTTGGGCAGATGAGCATGTTCCAGCAGTTCTAAAAATAGGTACCAATCAGTATACAATTGGTCTTACGTATCGTGGTGATCTTATTAGAAAAAAGAAAAAGAAATCTTATAATATTGTTTTTCAAAAGCCTTACCTAGTAAATGGAGCCCATGAAATTCATCTTAATGCAGAATTTAGTGACATTTCACTTTGCCGGAACAAGCTCTCTCTGGACTTCTTTGATCGAATTGGTGTTACCGCTCCTCACTCAAAACATATCCTTTTATATATTAATGGGGTTTGTAAAGGGATTTACCTTGAATTAGAGTCATTCGATCAATATCTATTACAAAAAAGAAATTTACCACGGGGTCCGATCATTTATGCCACAAACAATCGTGCCAATTTTTCCTTATTAACCCCTAAAAAGAAATTAAAAACCAAACTAAATGAGGGTTATACAGTCAAATATGGAAATAAAACAGATCTGTCAGCCGTAGAACAATTAGTCGCCATGACAAACACACTAAGTAATGAGGAGTTTGAAAACCAAATAACAACGGTGCTTGATGTAAATGAGTATATGAGATGGCTAGCGGGTGTGGTATGTACACAAAATTTTGATGGCTTTATTCATAATTACGCTCTTTACCAAAATGGAGAAACCAACACCTTTGAAATTACACCGTGGGATTATGATGGAACATGGGGAAGAAATATACACGGAAAACGATTAAGATATAATTATATCCCTATAACCGGATATAATACCTTAACTGCTAGATTGCTGTATTTCCCTCAATTTAAAGGGGTTTATCGAAATATTCTTGCCTCAGCTTTGGAAATGGATTTTACGATTGAAACCCAAGAAGGGATTATTGAGGAGCTTTTTCAATCATTAAAGCCTTATGTTCATTTAGACCCCAATATTGAAATTGGTGCAGAAGATCTAGATAAGGAAAAGGAATTTATTTTAGATTTTATTCAAAAGAGAAGTGACTTCCTAAAACAAGAAATGATAAAACTCCAGTAAGGATAAGTATATGGTTATATATCATATACTTTTTTTTGCCTATTTTTTGTAAAAAACATGAAAAAGGGCCTCTTTATTAGTACAACATCATCTCGTGATACATATAGATGCAGTGTAAATGTTTATTTAATAAAGGAGGAAAAAACTTTTATGGATAGAGAGCTAATGAACATGCATGTGGGTAAAACAATTCGGGTGGACCGTGGCGGCCCTGAATCTAGAATTGGGAAATTATTGGCCGTATTCGAAGACTTCTTTGTGCTTTTAACTGAAAAAGACGGCGTGGTCTACTATAAAACGAACCATGTCAGAAGCATCACTGAAAGTTCTAAAGATGCCATGAGACTGGGCTTAAAAATTCCTGGAAATTTAGATTATAAAACGGCGGAAAATTTTCATAAACTTTTAGAAAGCATTCGATTCCAATGGGTAAAAATCAACCGTGATGGAGGTCCTGAGTCTTTAGAAGGTGTCCTTAGTGACTCTAACAAGCACTATGCCTCCCTCATCGTGAAAGATGAAGTCGTTCGTTTTTCCTTGAAGCATATCCGAAACATCAGCTACGGCTTAATGGTGGAAACAGAAGGAAACAATGGCGGTGGGCAATCCAGCAACAGCAGCTCCGATAGCAGCAATAACAACAATAATAACAATAACGAGGATAATGATAATAACAACGAAGATAACGAGTAAACATCATGTCGCTTCTCCAAAAGAGAAGCGACCCATATCTCTTAAGGAGGATGAAACATGGGGTTAGAGAAATTTTCAGCTGCTTTAGATTTACTAAAAGGATTTCAGGTAAATCTTTATGTGGGTGAAGACATTTTTAAAGGAAAATTGATTGCCGTTGAAACGGACCATGTGGTGTTAGAAACTGAAAATAAGTATATTTTTTATTATAACATCGATAAAATTCAAGCGATCACAAAAAATACTAAGCAGTTTCAGCCTGAAGGAACATCAGCTGAATTCCAAAAAACACAGAGCTTAGTTGAACTCTTGCTTTCCTTCCAATATTCTTGGGTAACTATCTTAAGTGTTAATAAACAAAAATTTTATGGTGTTCTAAGTGAAATTGATGAAGATTTTGTTACGTTAATTAATGGTGAAGAAAGAATTTTGATTAAAATAACACATGTATCTAATATTTTAAAAGGTGTTATAAAAGAACAACAACCTAAGAAGAATGAGAACAAAAAAGAAAGCAAAAATG
>NZ_JBALPZ010000201.1:4705-16076 GCF_036965645.1 Neobacillus drentensis | reverse complement strand
ACTCAAAGGATTCAAAAGAGAAAGAGAAAAAGAAGGATGAAGGTTCTGGTCAGTCACCGAAAGAGTATATAGCAGAAACCATTTCGGACTCCGAAAATTCCGAAAAACAATTTGAATCTGTAGCCACAATTGGAATCGATTCAAACCACAAGATGGTATGGTCTAAACCGGTCAAAACGGAATCAACGGCTACGATAAAAGAAGCAAAGGTTGAAAACTCTTCAAAAGATAAAAAGCAACGGGATGAACATGACGGTCAGAAGGATTATAAGAAAGACAACTCAAAAGGTTCTAAATCACAGGAATCAAAATCGCAAAAAGAAGCTGAAAAGTCTTATAATCAAACATCCACTTCCACTTCATCCAAACAGGAAAAGAAACAAGAAAATACTCAAGAAGCTGTTGCCGCCTCAATACCTGTTATTTCACAAGATGTCGCACCTAAGAAAGTAGAAACTACAACAAATGAGAAAGTCGTGAATGATACTAATAATGTGTGGAAACAAAAAGATCAAGAAACCAGAGCCTTCCGCTTTACTGGTGAACCCATTTCTAAAAATCAAGAAAGATCATTCCCGTTTGCAGGCTGGCCAAGAAAGAATAGTCGAACATTTCATTTCTAATTCACACATTAACATGATAAAATCAGATGGCTCTATCGAACAAAGCTTTTTGACGGCATCCATGACCTCTTACAAATAGACGCTGGGCAAATCTAATTATTATATAAATTGGATAATGAAACAATCTTATTAGCCCAACTCTATTTGTGAATGGAACTATCTAGGAAAGGATGTGAGTTCGTGAAATTAAAAGAGAATATAGGCAAGTATATTAAACTTGAAATCTCAGGTAAGAAATTTATCAATGGTCTTTTAGTGGATATCGGAAGTGATTTATGGGTTATTTTTAACGGGATTGATTATCTTTATATCCCTACCATTCATATTCAAAATTGGCAGTTTATGAAACAATATGAAATTGATGAAATTGCCATGAATGACGAACCAACCCCCATTTATAATCATAATGAAGAGATTTCGTTACGGAAGACCCTAACAGCAGCAAAAGGAATATTTACAGAAATTTATGTCACAAGTAACCAAGCTTTACATGGTTATATCATTAGTATCATGAATAATTACTTTGTCTTCTACTCCCCCATTTATAAAACCATGTTTATCTCGTTAAATCACTTAAAGTGGTTAATTCCGTATACGAACAATCAACGCCCATACGGATTAAGTAACGCGAGTCTACCGGTGAGTCCAAGCAATCTTACGTTTGCGCGGTCCTTTGAAGTTCAAATTGAAAAATTACTCGGAGAATTAATCGTGTTTAATATTGGGGAAAATGAAAATGTGATCGGAAAGATTCAATCTATTAATAACAATTTTGTTGAATTAATTAGTGCAAAAGAAGACCCTATTTATATCCACTTCCAGCATATAAAAACCATGCATATGACCTAAGTAGATTTTTTTTTAGCTAATTTTAAACAAGCTTTTTGGGATAAATCAGAAAAGAGTGTCATATGACACTCTTAAAATTTGTACATATAAGGGTGTCAGGCACCATTCGTGGACATTGTACATATAGGGTGGACAACTCCGAAGAGACGATTCGTCAGGATTCTTCAGTTAAAGATGTTATGATAATGATTAGAAGCTGATCTGCATTGTTAGACCTATTAGGATAAAGAGGGTAGATAAAATGGAACGGATTATTTTATTCGACGGTCAATGTAATCTCTGTAATAGCAGCGTTCAATTTATTTTAAAAAGAGACCTTAATGGAATTTTTAAGTTCACTTCCATTCAAGGAAAGATTGGTCAGGAGCTTTTGAAAAAACATGGCTTACGGACTGATATTAACAGTTTTGTTTTATTGGAGGACGGGAAGTTTTATCTAAAATCAGATGCTGCTTTACGAGTCTGTAAAGAGCTGATGGGTTTTTGGAAGCTGTTGACCATTCTTTTAGTCGTTCCTCCCTTCCTTCGAGATTATGTCTATAATTACGTGGCTTCTAATCGATATAAATGGTTTGGAAAAAACGAAAGTTGTCTGCTCCCGTCCCCTGAATGGAAAAGCAGATTTTTAGAGTAATGGTTTTAAACAAGAAATCAAAAAAAGGCTGTAAAAAGCAGCCTTTTTTGATTCCAACCATTTAGATATTGAAAATACAATTTCTCTTTAAAATTATTGCTGGAAGGACTCTTTATGGAATTGTCCGATATAGGTAAATAGAATCTTCCCATCGGATGATAATTTAGTGTCAGACGTTATTTTTTTATACATTGCCTGATAGGGCTCGGGGACCCAGATGTATTGATGGATATATTCCGTCAAGACAAAACCGCACCTCTCCCAGAATGTAACCCTGGCCTGATTTTCCGACGTCTTATAAGCTTCCACTTCAAGGATTAAACTATTATAGTTCCCTGTATTCCTGGCCCACTTCTCAATATACTCCAGCATATGTCTCCCCATGCCCTGCCCTCGCAGTTCTTCTTTGACCGCTAAATAATCAATTAGCAATGAATTTGCTTCTTTCAATATACCAGTTAACGCCATTGCTGTTACTCGGCCATCATCTAGCCCAATATGTAAATAACAAAGCTGTTTTTGAAACATATTCCGGATAATTTTTTTAGGCTTTGCCCCTTTACCTTCAAATGCTTGATCATAAATCGGACTAACTAATTCCCAGACATGGTCATCCCACTGATTGAATGTCATAAATTCCAATGTCATGCTCCCCCGCTTTTAAGGACATATACCCTGCACACATATTACCAAATTATAGTTAGGTATTCCACCAACACATCAAAAAAAAGAACCTTTGAATAGATTCAAAGGTTCAAACAGAGAACTTAGTGGTCTAGGCTAAGCTCTCACAATTAGGAGGTCTAAACTCAGAAGAATTTAAACAAGTTCATTTTACCATTTTCCGAATCTTCAATCAATGATTTATTGCTGTAAAGTAGGAAAGTAATTTCAAAAGCTTATTTTAAAATATTAAAATACTTTTATTACATTTTTACCTAAATGATGCAAATGTATGGATTAATTGGATGAGCACCAAAATAATAGTGATTTTATGCTATAAAAAAACTTAAAAATTATTGGTTGACATACATGTATATACAAGCTACAATGAAACCGTAATCAAAACTTGTATATACAAGCAAAGAAGGTTAATGAAACCGTACACAAAGCATGTATGTTTCGGGTTTTATATTAATAAAAAGGAAAATGGTCCTATACCATTTTTTAGGGGGAAAAGAAATGACGAAGTATACAGATCCTTCGAAAGATCTACTTAAACACATAGGCGGTAAAGAAAATATCGCAGCCGTTACTCACTGTGTGACAAGAATGCGTTTTGTTTTAAACGATCCAAGTAAAGCAAATGTAAAAGAAATTGAATCCATCAAACTTGTAAAAGGTACATTTACCCAGGCCGGTCAATTCCAAGTAATTATCGGCAACGAAGTACCCAGCTTTTATAACGAATTTGTAAAAATTGCTGGTGTTGATGGAACATCTAAAGAAGAAGCCAAAAAGGCAGCAAAGCAGAATCAAAATTGGATTCAGCGTATGATGGGGCACTTAGCGGAAATTTTCACACCATTAATTCCAGCCCTAGTCGTCGGTGGTTTAATCCTTGGTTTCCGAAATGTAATCGGTGACATTAAATTACTAGATGACGGAACAAAAACAATTGTTGAAGTATCTCAATTCTGGTCCGGTGTTTACTCGTTCCTGTGGCTGATAGGTGAAGCAATATTCCACTTCCTTCCAGTCGGAATCACTTGGTCAGTAGCTAAGAAAATGGGTGCATCTCAAATTCTTGGGATCGTTCTTGGTATTACATTAGTATCACCGCAATTATTGAATGCTTATGCTGTTGCAGGTGCAAAAGAAATTCCAACTTGGGATTTTGGTTTTGCAAAAATTGAAATGATTGGTTATCAAGCACAAGTTATTCCCGCTATTTTAGCTGGATTAGTATTAGGATTTTTTGAAACCAGATTACGTAAAATCGTTCCAAACTCAATCTCCATGATTGTTGTACCGTTCTTTGCCTTAGTTCCAACTGTATTAATTGCACATACAATTCTAGGTCCTATCGGCTGGCAAATTGGCGCTGGTATCTCTCACGTTGTATATTCTAGCTTAACTTCATCATTTGGCTGGTTGTTTGCAGCAGTTTTCGGATTCGCTTATGCACCGCTTGTCATTACAGGATTACACCATATGACGAATGCAATTGACCTTCAATTAGTAAGTCAGTTTGGAGGTACAAACCTATGGCCTATGATTGCTCTATCAAATATTGCTCAGGGTTCAGCTGTTCTTGCGATGATTTTTATCAACCGTAAAAACGAGGAAGAAAAGCAAGTATCGATCCCAGCAACGATCTCCTGTTATTTAGGTGTAACAGAACCTGCGATGTTTGGTATTAACCTTAAATACGGATTCCCATTCTTGGCGGCGATGCTTGGTTCCATGGTGGCAGGCGTTGTATCAGTGGCGAGCGGCGTAATGGCTAACTCCATCGGTGTTGGCGGTCTTCCAGGTATTCTTTCGATCCAGCCAAAATATATGGCTATGTTCGCTGTATGTATGCTGATTGCAATCGTAGTTCCCTTCATTTTGACTACAATCTTTGCAAAAACAGGTTTAAATAAGGCAAAGCTTAGCAAATAATGAGCACTCCATACAGGAGGGAGACCATCTCCCTCCTTTTCCACATTAGATTAAACAAAATAATTAGGTAGGTGTTTTTCATGTCAACAGCATGGTGGAAAAAAGCGGTCGTTTATCAAATCTATCCAAAAAGTTTTAATGATACGACTGGAAATGGTACCGGAGACATTCAAGGTATTATTAATAAATTAGACTATTTAAAAAAACTAGGTGTGGACGTTCTTTGGTTAACACCCATTTATAAATCTCCACAGCGGGATAATGGATATGATATTAGCGATTACTATTCCATTCATGATGACTACGGTACAATGGAAGATTTTGATTTACTGCTTCAAGAAGCACATCAACGCGGAATCAAAATTATTATGGATATCGTCATCAATCATACCTCGACGGAGCATGAATGGTTTAAACAAGCCAAGTCCTCCAAAGATAATCCATACAGAGACTTCTACATCTGGAAAGATGGCAAAAACGGCGAACCCCCTACTAACTGGGAATCAAAATTCGGCGGATCAGCATGGGAATTTGATGAAACAACCCAGCAATACTATCTTCATTTGTTCGATGTCACTCAAGCAGACTTAAATTGGGAGAATGAAAAATTACGTGCCGCTCTATATGAAATGATGCACTTTTGGTTAAAAAAAGGTGTGGACGGATTTCGTTTGGATGTCATCAATTTAATTTCAAAGGACCAGCACTTCCCTCAAGATGAGAGCGATGGCCGTAAATTTTATACAGATGGCCCTAGAATTCATGAGTTTTTACATGAAATCAATCAGCAAGTGTTTTCTAAATACGATATCATGACGGTTGGAGAAATGTCCTCTACTTCCATTGATAATTGTATTCGTTACTCGAATCCTGACAAAGAGGAATTAAATATGACCTTCAACTTCCATCACCTGAAAGTGGATTATCCTAATGGCGATAAATGGACAAGAGCTGATTTTGATTTTCAAGCTTTGAAAGATATCCTATCCACATGGCAAATCGAAATGAACGAAGGCGGCGGCTGGAATGCCCTCTTCTGGTGCAATCACGACCAGCCTAGAGCCGTTTCCCGCTTTGGCGATGATATTCATTATCTTAATGAATCCGCTAAAATGCTGGCGACTACGCTCCATTTAATGCAAGGTACTCCTTATATTTATCAAGGCGAAGAATTTGGCATGACCAATCCAAACTTCAACTCAATTGATGAATATCGTGATGTCGAGTCATTAAATATGTTTCAGATTTTAAAAAATAGAGGCATGGGAGAGCCAGAAATCATTGAGATCTTAAAGCAAAAGTCTCGTGACAATTCCAGAACCCCTGTTCAATGGAATGATCGTGAGAATGCTGGGTTTACCACTGGTACTCCGTGGATTAACACTGCTGCGAATTACAAAGAAATCAATGCAGAGAAGGCAATTCAGGAATCCGATTCCATCTTCTATCACTATCAAAAACTCATCCAATTACGAAAAGAGTATGATATCATTACCGATGGTGATTTTGAATTAATTTTAGACCAAGACCCTGAGATCTTTGCTTTTATTAGAAACTTCGGTTCTGAAAAATTACTAGTCATCAATAATTTTTATAGCAGAGAAAAGACAGTGACCCTCCCTTCTCACTTAAATCTTGATGAACATCATTGTGAAATGTTAATCTCTAACTATAATGACTCAGAAGCACATCCAACGAAGGCAATGGTGCTGCGTCCATATGAGTCAATTGCGTACCACTTGAAAAAATGAACGGAGATGTCGTTATGACAAACAAGTACCTAACTATTTATGAAACAATAGTAGAGCAAATCAAAAATGGAGACCTAGCTCCGCAAACACTTCTTCCCTCGGAAAACGAATTAAAAGAACAATATAACACTTCTAGGGAAACGATTAGAAAAGCGTTAAATTTGCTCTCACAAAACGGCTATATTCAAAAAGTTAGAGGAAAAGGTTCTATTGTCATAGACATCAGTAAATTTGATTTTCCAGTCAGCGGATTAGTTAGTTTTAAGGAATTAGCTAGTAAAATGGGGAGAAAACCCATTACGATTGTCAATGAGCTATCCTTAATTAAACCTGATGGCTATATTCGGCAGCAATTACAGCTGGGAAGTAAGGACCTGGTATGGAAGGTAGTTCGGACAAGGGAAATGAGCGGTGAAAAAATCATTTTAGATAAAGATTATTTATGCAGCAAATTTGTGCCTTCCCTAACAGAAGAAATCTGTGCGGACTCCATATATGAATACCTAGAAAAGGAACTGAACTTGACCATCAGTTTTGCAAAAAAAGAAATCATCGTGGTAGAACCGACTGATGAAGACCGTTCACTGCTGGACCTTGAGGATTTTCACAATGTGGTGGTAATTAAAAACTTTGTCTATTTAGATGATGCTACTTTGTTTCAATATACAGAATCAAGGCACCGTCCCGATAAATTTCGATTTGTCGACTTTGCCAGAAGATAATAACATTAGGAGACCTTATAAAAAAGAGGTCTCCTTTTTTTGGTGCTTGTCAATCCTCCCCCTTCTCTTTTACATGGTCCATTTAAGAATCATAGATTCGACGATTAATGGACAGATTGTCAGAACTCGTACTAGGAAACTTTTGAAATCCACTCTTGCTATTGCTACAATAGATGTAACAAATACTCGAGGTGAAAAATAATGTGCGGCCGATTCACATTAACAGCAACGATTGAAGAGATTATGGACCGGTTTGATATTCAATCCTTTCTGGACGAGGAACTGTTTGCTCCAAGTTATAATATTGCCCCCTCCCAGTCGGTACTAGCTGTCATCAATGACGGATCTTCAAACCGCATGGGCTTTTTAAAATGGGGTCTTGTTCCTCCATGGGCAAATGATCCTTCAATTGGCAATAAAATGATTAATGCTAGAGCGGAAACGATCACGGAGAAACCGAGTTTCCGTAATGCTTTTAAGAAAAAACGCTGTTTGATAATCGCTGATAGTTTTTATGAATGGAAACGTCACAGTGATAAAACAAAGACTCCGATGCGGATTAAATTAAGGTCCAATGAATTATTTGCCATGGCTGGACTTTGGGAAGGGTATAAGGCCCCGGACGGAAAACGAATCCATACCTGTTCCGTGATCACAACGGGACCTAATGAATTAATGAAAGATATCCATGACCGGATGCCGGTCATTTTAAAACGTAAAGATGAACCGACCTGGCTGAATCCGGAAATTGGAGATAAGAATATTTTAACCCCCCTGCTTGTTCCCTTTGATGAAGGTTTAATGGACACATACGAGGTTTCAAACATGGTTAATTCACCTAAAAATAACTCCATTGAGCTTATCCAAAAGATATGTTGAGCCTATTTTTTAAAATACATATTTAAAATGGACATGTTCACTACATGCACGTACAAGCACCAACATATGATGTACTAACCCATGAAAGTTTTCCTTCTTTCGAAAGTGGCAGACCCACTTTCTTTTTTTTTGACTTAAAGGTATGTTCTTATCAACCTTTTCATTGAATATATTCATTAATACAGTCTACTGGGTTTATGATGAAAGGAGGATTAAAACTTGATTTTCAACCCATCAAATGTCAATATTGGCAACATGAAAATTAATAGCCCTGACCACGGAAGTGCTGTTAATTTTGGATCATCCTTTCTTAAAGGAATTAATGTGGTTGGAAAAAAGAATCAAGGATTTGGTCAACAATTAGGCAATGATTCCGTTACCATTGTTCCAATCCATCTGATACAGGACGACGATACAATTGATTCAACCAGTAAAAAAATAAATAGTCCCTAGTTTTTAAATCAGGGCAGGTAAACTTAATGATTAGGAGTGATACACTTGAATATCGCCCCAATGGCCATTAATTTTCTAGGCTTTAAAGTCAACACAGTGGATAATTCCTCTTATATAAATCTTGGGCCAAACCAATTTGTTGATCAGTTGCTTTCTTATAAGCGAAACCAGGGGGTTGGAGAACAAAATGGTGATTTATCTCCTGTTAACATCCCGATATCCTATGTCGTCGATACGGATGTAACGGATAGCAATACTGCCAAAAACAGTATTGTTTAAGGGGGGATACAGTTGATCTTTGCACCGATGAACGTCAGCCTTGGAGATATAAAAATCAATGTCTTCGACCATGCATCTGTTTTTAATATGGGACCTAATCAAATAACCGATTTATTTATTTCCTACAAACGCAATCAAGGATATGGCGAGCAAAATGGAGATATTGCACCCATGTTAATCCCTATCTCATTTATATTGGATAATGATTTGAATGACAGCACGACTGTAAAAAATAGTATTCTATAAAAGCTGCTGAGAGGACTTCTATCTAAGGAAGTTCTTTTTTTTGAAATTTCCAGATTATTATAAAACAAGTTATAATAATCTATGGAAAATAAATGTAGAGGAGTTTTTTTATGGACCAGATCGTAGAGAAATTTCGACAGTTACCGACCACCTGTATTTCTGACGCAATGAATGGGTTGAATAACCTGCACCCTTCTATCAAACCATTGGAAAATCATTATAAACTTGCAGGAAGGGCGCTAACTGTTAAAACTCCAGTTGGTGACAATCTTGCCGTTTTAAAAGCTATTCGAGAAGCGAAGTCTGGTTCTATTTTAGTAGTCGATGCTAAAGGGGATGAATATCGAGCAATTGCTGGTGATTTTTTCTTAGGGATGGCTAAAACTCTTGGCGTTGGCGGTCTAGTTGCAGATGGTGCCATTCGCGATGTCAATGGAATCAAGGATTTAAAATTCCCCGTCTTTGCCAAAGGGACAACTGTGGCAGCTAGTGCTAAAGACGGGGGTGGAGAAATCAATGTACCTATCTCCTGTGGAGGAGTATCTGTCCAACCTGGTGACATTGTTGTGGGTGATGTTGACGGGGTACTCATAATACCTCAAGCAAGAGAACAGGAAATCCTGGCAGAATCATTGGACAAACTTAAAAAAGATCAACTCCGCGAGGATAGAATTTCAGGTAATTATGAAGAAACGATTAAATATTTAGATGAACTTCTTTCTAAAAAATAGCTCGTCCCCCTCCCCCATTTTCTATTAGGAAATGGGGTTATTTCTAAATGTACTACTTAAATGGAATAATAATAGAAATAATTTGTTTCTTTTTTAAAGCCTATTTTTTCATAGAGTCTTTGGGCGTTATCGTTATCGCTAGCAGTTTCTAAGAATAGACCCTTTGCTCCTGTCTCTTTTGCGAATTCAATTGCTTTTTTTAATAGATTCTCACCAACACCCATTCCCCGGACTTCTTTTTTTACATACAAGTCATTTAAAATCCATGACCGCTTCATGCTGACACTTGAAAACGATGGATATAGTTGAACAAACCCCAACGGATTTTCTCCATCCAATGCAATAAAGGCAACAGATTCATGCTGGCTTATTCTTTCTGTTAAAAATTGTTTAGCCCCCACTAAATCAGATTTTTGCTTATAAAACATCCTGTATAAATCAAATAATTCTAAGAGCGGTTCAAGTTCAGTTATGGCAGCTTTTTGAATTAACATTTTGGTCCTCCTTGTGTTTTCTCTAAAATAATTATAGCAATATTTCCCACCTTGTAGATTTTTATTTTATCAGGAAGGATTTTGCTGTGTAAATGAAGAATATTTTTTCATAAGCCATCTTTGTGAGGTGTTCAGTAGTGGGAACGTTGCAGTACAACAATAAGGAACATAAGTTCCTTGAAAAGGTAATATCATATGATGATCGACTAGCACCTCTATTTATTCGTAATACCTTATATTCACTCATTCCAGAAGGTACAAAGCACATTTATGTAGTGGGGATTGGTTCTAATTTAATTAGTGGTGACAGCCTTGGTCCCTTTGTTGGAACCTTACTCCGAAACACATATCCTAATCATTTAACGGTATTAGGAAACCTTGAGTACCCAATGGATGCAACAACCATTGTTCCGGAAATTTCACGTCACGCCTTTCCCAAAAATAGTTTTGTTATTTCGATTGATAGTGTGCTTGGATCGGTGGATTTTGTGAATTCGATTGTTTTACGCCGTGGTCCAATGAAGCCGGGCTTAGGCCTTGGACAAAACCTGCCTCCAATTGGAGATTGCAGTGTCATGGGGGTTGTTCTGACAAATGACGCAGTCCTTGGGAGCGGTTTATTATACACCAATTTGCATCTTATTTATACAATGGCTACTAATATAGCAAAAGGTATATCACTGGCAGTAAGGCAATTCTTTCATTATCCGTCTGATCAACCTCTCTTGCATGTTATTTAGTTTTGTATGTGTAAATGTTTGTCTGCTTTCATGATCATGTTGGTGTTTCCTGTCAGCTTAATCTGCTTAAAGGTCATTCATATTAAAAAAAGCCTTGTATGAGCCAAGGCTTTTTGTGTTTATTGGAGTATTTCCTTTTTCAATGGAGAAATTAAATTACATTCCTCCGAGTCCGCTCATACCACCATGTCCTCCTTGGCCTGGGTAACCTCCCATTCCACCGTGTCCTGGGTAACCTCCCATTCCATGTCCATAATGGCCAGGATATCCACCCATTCCGTGTCCGCCATGACCTGGGTAACCACCCATCCCTCCGTGTCCGACGTGTCCTGGGAATCCACCCCAGCCACCGTATCCATCATG
>NZ_JBALPZ010000201.1:1269-4620 GCF_036965645.1 Neobacillus drentensis | reverse complement strand
ATCCGCCCATGCCTGGGTAGCCTGTTCCCATTCCACCCATGCCTGGAATTCCTCCCATACCCATGCTACCATAACCACCCATACCTGGATATCCACCTGTTCCCATCATTTCGAGCATCTCTCCTTTATTTAGGTTATAGTCTAGAATATGTTTTAACAATTAAAAGGCATAGGCAGATGTCTAGTTTCCTAAAACTAGAGGTCGATCGGTCACTGTCATATGAATAAATCTTTAATGGAGTACTCCTGCATCCATTTTGGTACGATCCTTTCACGATTATTTTCATGGGGTAATTGTATACGAAGATCTAAAAGATTCTCGTCCTTTATTTTTCCCACGATTGCTAGGTCTTCCATCGTGGGTGGATACGGACTTACCTTCATATGTACAAAAATTTTGTCCAGGACGTTTTCATAATCTAATTCCGAACAGATTTGAAGCCAATGGATGACTGTTTGATTTTTTATCAAACAACTCGAATAAACTGTTTCAATTAATGCCAAAATGTTTAGGGCTTCCTTCTTTGTCATTTCAAATTACTCCTCTTTATTTCATGCTACTATTCTAGACAAAGTAAGTAGTTCCTTATTCTGTATCAAAGCCCCTATAAAGCTAAAAAAAAAGAGCACAAAAAAAGTGCTCTTTTTAAAACCTTAGTTTTCATTCTTTCGAATCACTTGTCTTCTCTTTATTAAACCATAGCGGCTCATCATCATCGACATCCCCGTTATAATTGATTAAGATTTCTTCTCCTGCTTTAATATCCTTATATGCAAAGAAATCAAAGGTGTGGTTTGGAAAGTTAATTTCATATGTGGCATTTGGCTGATAGGAATGGTTAAATAACATCCCATAGCCTAATAGGATGGCAGTGTGATTGATGCCATATTCAAATGCATAATCGGCTAATAAAGTTTTTTCGATATGAATGTGCTCTTCATTCGGATAAGGAATAACTGGTGCTTGATGAATTAGCTCTCCCTTAGCAATATCACAAGTAGCAAATACTCCTCTGTTCAATTCCCCATCACTTAGCTTTGATGTTTTTACCTCTATCATATTAATCACCTATATCTCTTTCTAAAGAAGATTTATCTATATAAGCTTGCCAGACTAACGACAAGAAAGCAAATACTTTTTGTAACCAGTTGGTGCCTGTCACCATTTTGTAGGTTTCTAAGGTGATAAATTTACTTTTCTGTCTGCCTCGATATTTCTTTATGGAGGTTATATTCTTGACTGTCCTAACATATTTTAGAATGTACGTTCGCTTCAAAGGATGGGAGGATGGCAGCATGGCTGACAACAATAAGTCCGTGATAACAGGTGAAATGCTACTAAGATATTATGAACTAAATAAACAGAAGAAAGAAATTGAACTTGAATTGAATTATTTAAAAGACTCATTTCAAAACTATTTTAATGATTTTGTTGGCACCCAGCAAAAAGGTGAAATTACTGTTAGCGGCTTTAAGCTACAAAGACAAATGCGAAAAACAGAAAAATTTCATGAAGCAGAAACCGTTAAAAGACTAGAAGAATTGAAGATGACCGATCTCATTCAGGTTATAAGAAGACCGGATGATACAAAAATAAAAGCTGCACTTGATTTAGGATTATTATCTCATAGCCACTTAGATGGCTGTGTAACCATTCATTATACTCCTGCCATCTCGGTAAAACCGATTACTCCTAGATAAAAATGGAAGGTTAAAGTAAAAAAGAGCTTGGTTTCCCAAGCTCTTTTAAAAATGCAATCTACACTTCTCTTCATACCGAAATACCATCATTCAATCTTTTAAGAATATAACAGGTCCCATCTTCAGCAAAGTATAAACACTCACCTTGTTTTACATTGAAATTGACCTTATTCTTATCATAAATTAACTTCTCTACCTTCATGAATTGTTCAACCAATTCATGATCAGGATTATATATAATCCCTTTATCTCCTAGTGTTGTAACAAATCCTTTTGGGTTATGCTTCCGTTCCGGCTTCAGTTCAGCTGACCAACTAGCATCCAATAGGACCGTCCCTGCATTGACTTTGGATTTTCTAGTTTGGATCGACCAAGTTTTCCGACAATTACAGCGGTATATTTTGAATTTCATCACCGATTCCTTCTTCCCTTGATGATAATAATTGGAAAATTCAAAATAAAATCACTGTAATTATATTAATCATAAGAGTGGATTATTAATAAACCCACCATTTTAGTTAGGCAATTAGAATAGGTCCGCTCCACTAAACCTCTAATTGTTGATTAACAATCGCCGTCTCTTCGTCCTCTCCCCAGCCTTTGCAAACATCTACCCACTCCTTAGCACTAGAGAATTCAAATAATTCTTCCTTTGTTAATTCAATGGCAGAGTTTGTGCTGCCACATGCGGGAAAGACCGTCGTAAATCGCTGCATAGAAACATCTAGGTAGACATCTAGATCATTTTTCAGTCCAAATGGGCAAACGCCTCCAATCGCATGGCCTGTTTGCTCAAGGACCTCGTCTGGCGACAACATCCGAGCTTTATAGCCAAAGAATTGGCGGAATTTCTTATTATCAATTTTTACATCACCGGCCGCAACAACTAAAATGGCCTTTTCCTCTGACCCCCGAAAGGATAATGTTTTTGCAATTCGAGCTGGACTTACACCGATCGTTTCAGCTGCTTGGTCCACGGTTGCACTGGAGGTTTCAAATTCCATGACATCCTGCTCCCGATTCCACTGTTCAAAATGCTTTTTGACACTTTCAAAAGACAATTTACTCATCCTTTCCTTTATTTGCAATATTAGAATAATAACATACTTTATTAGAATAAAGCGAACAGAAGGTTTTTGTTTCAGTGTTTTTTAAAAATGATATAATCATGGAATAACCAAAATATGAGGTGCAACATGGTCAAAGCTGAAGGTATTGTTGATTTTATTTACAAACCAATACAAATCCAAGATTACAAAAAAGAAACGACCTATAGAATAAAAAGTATAAAAAACAAGTTTAGAGATAAATTTAAAATCATTTCCATTTCCCCGCCATATGAGAGCCTAGGTGAAATGGTAGTAACTGTGTCATGCAGCTTTAAAATACATTTACTTGACAATCCACATTGTAAAATCGTTGATGATTATGTTGGATATGTTTTCCCAACACTTGCTGAACGTCTATCGACACGACGAATTCTCAGCACTAAAATTAACCAGATTTCCTCTAACGGTGTTAACATAAAATTATCTTTTCGTCAGTTAAATCATTATGATATTAGATAAGTAAATGGCTATTAAGGATATGCGGGTTGCTAAAAAAATGGGATGTCCAAGTGACGTCAGTTTTTAAACTTGGATGTTGATT
>NZ_JBALPZ010000201.1:0-1178 GCF_036965645.1 Neobacillus drentensis | reverse complement strand
CCAATCAACATTATTTCAATATCAATAATGACCTTTAACAAAGCCTTTTGAATAGGAAAAAGCCACCCAAAATGAGTGGCTTCCTCCCTACCTTTTCGATAAATGTTTATTATTGGTCTTATTCACCAAGATCAACGTTATGATATACGCGTTGAACATCTTCTAAATCTTGATTAAGAATATTGTTATATTAACGTTTATTACACTCACTTTTAGTATGAAATTTATTACATTTATTATAGTTTACAAAATGGGTTTTTACAACAGTTAAAATTCTGTATATCTTATAATTTATATTCTGCAATTAATAAATCTATTCATTCACATTGCCAGTAAAATAATTGCTTTTGAACATACGCTTTATTGTTAAATTTCCCTTGAGAAGTCACAGTACCGAGTCGTTTAATATAAATTGTCTCCTGAAATTCTGGCTTTTTCACATGATCATTTTCTTTGTTCATCAGAATCCCCTTCGTTCTTTGTCTTATAGTACAAATCAATTATGGCTTTAGCCATCAATTCTAAGTTCGGTTCTCTTATTGTAGTACATATGCTAGGTGGTCTTCTTTCACCTGTAATTTTAGAGTAGACAATTTCTTCTTCATTATTTTTCTTCATTTTTCTCACAGTCTTTGGTACCATCCTTTTCAGGGGCTTTATTCTTTTCCTTATAGGGTCCTATTGAAATAAGATATTTGGCAATTTCAATTCCAGTTAATTCTTTGCTTACAGTTTCTATTATTTTAATTTGTTTTTTCATCCTCATCACCTCTAATTGGTATCCCAATTTTTTTAACCCTTTTAGGGCTCCCTAAGCTCCTGTCCCTTTGTCTTATAATATAAGTCAATTATCGCTTTTGCCATTAAATCAAGATTTGGCTCTCTTGTTCTAGTACATTTGCACGGAGGCATTCTTTCACCTGTAATCTTAGAGTAAACTATTTCTTTTTTCATGTTGTTTCCCTCCACTATTCAAGATGAAATTTATTATACTCAAATAGAGTTATAATTGCCAAAATTATCTGTTAATACTAAATAATTAAATGTAACATAGGTTTTGATCAAGGTTTTCACATATTAACGCTTTAAATTATTGAAATAATATTCAGAAAATGGTAATATACACACATGTTTAAATTCTTCGGAGTTTAGACCTCCTAATTAGGCTTAGCCTAGAC
>NZ_JBALPZ010000200.1:0-6208 GCF_036965645.1 Neobacillus drentensis | reverse complement strand
CATCAGGGGTTTTACATTTATAGAGAAAACAGACTCTTATATTTTGGTGATTGGATGGGACTCCACCCAAAGGATGCAGCTTCCCAGCTTGCCAGGGTTCGGATTGATCTCCCTAATGAAGCTGACTCTGATTGGCAGGTAGATATAAAGAAATCAGGGATAAACTTGCCTGAGGAATCCAAAAGAAGGCTCGAAGCAATTTCAGGAATTGCTCGTAAAGTGTCTAAGGAAATTTTCTATTTTCGTACTCAAGGAAAAACTCCGGAGCAGACATTTAAAGGAAGTTTAAACACATGGGAACAGTCAGGAAGAGAGGACGGCCCACAATTTGTATTGAATAGAAACCATCCGATAATAACGGAATTATTAAATCGAATGGATGATGAAACCTCAAAGCTTTTTAATTTATATCTAAGGTTTGTCCAACTTGGATCACCAAGCAATATTATCGATTCACCAAAGGTTCCTGAGGAAATTATTCAAGAGGTATCGGATGCTCAAAAAGAACTGGTTATACAGTTTGCCTCAACCATTTTGAAACTAAAGGTAGCTGATAATGAAGAGCAGCTGCTTAACATATTACTTACACAGCCAGCTTTTGACGGACTTAATAGGGCAACCTTGAAAAAGATTATAATGGAGGCAGATTTGATTGACGGGAATTGATAAAAAAGTACTCTTTGAACAAACATTCTCAACCAACTTCTATTCACTAAAATCCTTTTTTACCACTCAAATGGAAGCGGCGGATAAAGCTCTTGAAATTGCAAGGATGATTGTATCAAGTTCAGATAACCTAGATGATAGCACATTTGAGGCGTGGTCACTAGAGATGTTCGCAAAGTATAAAATTGGTGAGGATATTCCAAAAATTTATTCGATGCAAAGTAATAGTGAAGGGGAAAAATGGTACAGTCCTGAAATGGTTTCAGGCAGCTTTTTTTGGACAAGGTATCGCCAATATTTGAGTCAAATTAAAGGCTGGCCTATGGAATCAATTGAGGCAATTGATGATACGACAAATGAAATCATGAAGTCCCTTGGGAATCCGAAGTCTAATCAGCCATTCGATAAGCGTGGAATAGTCCTTGGCTTTGTTCAATCTGGTAAGACGGCTAACTTTACAGGACTGATTAATAAAGCATACGACGTTGGGTATAAGTTAGTTATTGTACTATCAGGGATTCATAATGATTTAAGAGCACAGACACAAATCAGATTAAATCAAGAAGTAATAGGAACGATGGGTAAGGATGGTAAACCATCAGGAGTAGCAAAAATTTATACAAATGATGCCTCACATATTATTACTTCCTGGACCACTGAAGAAAACGATATTAGTTCACAGCACGGCGGGATAAGGAATTTAAATTCTCCTACTCTTATGGTAGTTAAGAAAAATAAAACTGTTTTAGAATCACTGCGGGACCAGTTGATTTACCATCGGAATTTATATGATTTGGATATTCCTGTTTTAATTGTAGATGATGAAGCCGACCAGGCTTCAGTTGATACTTCTGACCCTGTTAAAAATGAGGATCCGAAAACCATTAACAGGCTTATTAGACAACTATTAGAGGTATTCAACCGTAAAGCATATGCTGGGTATACCGCTACTCCGTTCGCAAATCTGCTTATAAGTACCGAGGCGAAAACAACTGAAGAAGGTCTGGACCTTTACCCTAAAGATTTTTTGGTAGGACTCCCAAAACCTAAGGATTATTGCGGTCCTGAGGAGTTCTTTAATGTGGAAGAGGATCCAAATGATAAGAGGCCTAGTTTAATACGCCACCTAAGAGAAGAAGATACGGGGATATTTACGACAATAAAGAAAAAAACAGATGCTGATAAATTTGAAGAGGTTCCTCCTCAAATGCGGGAAGCTATTTTGGCATTTTTGCTGACAATTTCTATTAGGAATTTAAGAGGACAGCGTAAGAATCATAATTCCATGTTAATACACACTTCCCGTTTTAAAGATGTTCAGTCTAGTGTGAAGGATGAGGTGGCAAGGACTTTTGAAGCTATCTCCCATCAAATTCAATATAATCCGGATAGTAAGGTCTTAGCTGAAATAAAAGAACTTTATGAAGAAGATTTTATACCTGCAGCCAAGGGATGGCCAGGTGAAAATCCTGTTTTCGGCTGGGATAAAGTATATGAGGAACTGAAAATTGTAGTTGAGATTATTCAGGTTTTTGAGATTAATGGAAATAGCAAAGATGCTTTAGCTTACAATCAGTATAAAGAAGATGGGTTAAATGTTATAGCTGTAGGGGGCGACAAATTATCCCGGGGATTAACACTTGAAGGGCTGAGCATTACTTATTATTTCAGAAATACACTCATGTATGACACTCTAATGCAAATGGGCCGGTGGTTCGGTTATAGAAAAGGATATATGGATCTCTGTAGAATTTATACTTCAGAGGAGATAGCGTCCAATTTTGAACATTTGGCCATTGCAATGGTGGAGTTGCGTGAAGAGTTTGACCGGCTGGCACAAATGGGGAAAACTCCTACAGAATATGCCGTAAAGATGTTAAGTCACCCTACTATGACATTAACAAGCCCATTAAAGATGAAAAATGCAGTATCATCAAACATTATCTATGGCGGAACATTGCAGCAGACCAGGATTTTTGGGACCAAAGAGCAGTTTTTTATGACTAATATGCAAGCTACAGAAAGTCTTATTGAAAAACTTACCTTTATAAAAACTAATTTTGGTAAAGGGAAAACCAGTTATTATGTTTCTTCCAATGTTAAATCCGAAATAGTTAAAGAGTATTTGTCGCTTTATGAGACTAAAGGAGATAAAGCAGATTCTCGATTGATGAAAAATTATATAGACCTTGCAAATGAAAATGGAGAGCTATTAAATTGGACTGTAGCCATTGTTGAAGGCGACCCGGCTGATCGTACAAAAATTGGACAATATCCAGTGAGATTAGGAAATATAGCCTTAGATACGGCAGTTGGACGTGGAAAAGACGTTAAAGAACCTGCTAATAAGGAGAACGATATTGATATAAAGGCCATCGTTGCTCCTAATCAAGAGTACATCGATATTAATTCAGAAATATTAAAAGGTATTAAGGATAGGACGGAAAAAAGAAAACTACGTCCAAAGGAGAATGGATTACTGCTAATCTATCCGCTAAACCCTAATGTTCCCGTTTTTAAGAGTATCGGGGTCCCTTTTAATGAAAATCTTGTGCCTATTGGAATAGCGATTTCTTTTCCTGGTACGGATATCGACGAAACAGATGTTTACCAGACAAATAGGACTGTCCAATAACTTATTTAAAGGAGAATGTTTGTGGTAAACCTAAAAACTGAGTTTGACCAGATGATTGTAGAGCTTGAGGGGCAGGCCGAGAATGAATTCTATAAACTTAAAGTTCTGACATATGAAGGTCCAGTAATTTTGGCAGGAATTGATGCAACTAATTTAACCAGAATGCTTTATATAGATTTAGGCCAAACGCCATGGGAAGATGAACAACTGAGGGCACTGCCTAAATGGCGGGGGTTAAACATAAAAAAGGAGTACTTTGAAAAAGTTTTTTCTTTAAGAAACCACCATTTTTTGATAATAAGGCAGGGTGATGAGAAAGGTACTGAGATCTTTGACTCTGTGCTTCAAAATTTAGTTGATCATTTAGTCAATAATAAAGAGGAATCTTTATTCTCGAACATATATAGTGTTCTTGACAGGTGGAGAGTATTTTTCCAAAGAGGCGGCTATCGAAAACTATCAGATGAGCAGCAAAGAGGTTTGTTCGGTGAACTTTGGTTTATTAATGCTTGGCTGGATAAGTTTCCAGGCCAGCCGCCTCTTATAGTCGAACAATGGTATGGACCAACAAAAGGGAGAATTGACTTTAAGAATAAAAAATGCGGTTTAGAGATAAAGACGGTCGCAGAAAAATTATCAAAAACGATTAAGATATCTAATGAGAACCAACTAAGATTAAGTGAGGCTATTTCAACTATCTTTTTATATGTTTGCTTTTTAGAGGAGAGTAAAACACATGGTTTATCATTAGAGGAGCTTGCTCTTCAAGTAAAAGAAAAGTTAGCACAACGGTCAGATAGAATTGCACACATCTATAACAATTTTTTAATCGATCTTGGTTTTAAAGAAGAGGAATATGCTGAAACAAAATACTTTGTAGAGAAGGTAGAGGCATATGAGGCAAAAAAGAATTTCCCAAGGCTGTTAAAAGAAGACCTGCCAAAAGGTATTTCTCATGTAACATATAATATAGATTTAACCCATTGTTCGGAATTTGAAATTGAGCTGGAAAATATTTATCAAAACTTTAGAGTGGATGGGGAATAATGATTGAAATTAGGCAAAGAAAAGAATTTCTTATAGATTTTATGGAGGAACTAGAGGAGAAGGCTATTAAGGCAGGCAGCTATCAAATACCTTTTCTTGATAAGATGCTTACATTCATGGATCGGCCGGACGAACCTGAGATTTTGTTTCCTCCTTATTTAGATACAGCGAAAAATATAGCAGTTAATGCTTATTTATTCGATGATGAAAATAATGTATTAGATTTATATGTAGTTAATTACGATTTCGAGCAAAATGAGAACGATTTGCTTACCATTAATATGACGACAGTAACAGAAATCGCAAATAAAGCAAAAAGATTTATTACAAATGCAGATGCATTGGTCCAGTCGATAGATCCATCTCTTCAATCCTTTGATTTAGCAAAATTGATTTCAGATAATGGTGAATCAATAAATGAAGTTAATATATTTGTTATTACTAATTTGTATTACACCTCAAATAAACCTGTAGATATCACGATACCCGGAATTGAAACGGTAAACGTTCAAGTATGGGACATTGATCGAGTGCAGCAATTGATTACCGCAGAACAGGGGGTTGAGACAGAGTATATTAACTTTGAACGTGATTATGGAGAAACTCTTAATATGGTTCTCGTTCCAGACCCTCTCAGCGGAGTGAAAAATTTTGATTGTTATGTAGGTTATATTTCAGCTGAACTATTGGCGAAAGCTTACGATGAATGGGGACAAAAATTAGTTGAAAGAAATGTTAGGTCGTTCCTTCAGGCAAGAGGAAGCACAAACAAAGGCATACGGGATACTTTAAAAGATCCTTTTCAGCGGAAAATGTTTGTAGCTTACAACAATGGAATTTCTACTGTTGCTCGTTCAGGTGATATTGAAAAGGTAGAAGATGGAGTAAATTTATATAAAATAAAAGGGTTAGGCGGCTGGCAAATTGTTAATGGGGGACAAACAACCGCTTCTATTCATCAAGCCTATAAAGATGGAATCAACTTAAGGGATGTTTTTGTACAAGCCAAATTAACAATCCTGCAGGTAAATGAATTTACCACCCAAGACCAGCATCTATTAGAAGATGAAATGGTTTCTAGAATTTCTCAATATGCTAATACGCAAAACAAAATTAATAAATCTGATCTTCTTGCCAATACTCGATTTATGTCTGATCTAGAGAAGTTCTCACGTAATATATGGATTCCTGCTACGGGTGGACGCAGACCAGAGAGCAAATGGTATTTTGAACGTGCTAGAGGCCAGTATATGGTTGACATTAATCGCAGAAAAAGAGGAAAAGAGCAGACAGAATTTAAAAAGCAGTATCCAAAAGATAAGGTTTTGACCAAAATAGATATATCCAAATGCTTTATGTCATGGGAGGGCTACCCGCATATTTCGAGCAAGGGCGGCGAGGAAGCCTTTAAAAAGTTTATGGATTTAAACAAAAGCTTCTGGAAAACAGACGGCAATAATCAATCGAAAATTACCTTATCTGTATACCAGAAGTTAATTGCTAGATCAATTTTAAATCGACGTGTTCAAGAAATTATAGAAGAAATGAACTTACGTGGATACAAAGCAAATGTCATTTATTATTCTATTGCTATGTTAAATCATTTATACGGAGATAGGATAGATTTAATTGAAGTTTGGGAAAAACAGTCTCTATCGGATAAATGGGATGAAGTGGTTCGAATAATTGCTGATAAAACACTATCCTACTTAAGAGAATCAGCAGGGGAAAGAAACGTTACCCAATGGGCGAAACAAGAGGCTTGCTGGATCCATTATAAAGAAAATTGCTCCAAGGAATTAAATAATCTTATTTAAAACATAGCATACCCTTATCTATATATTGAACTGTGACCCATAA
>NZ_JBALPZ010000199.1:0-3314 GCF_036965645.1 Neobacillus drentensis | reverse complement strand
TCGCCCGATCAATTTGTATTGACGAAGCAAGTTTAAAGTTTTCTGGAAGCGTTTCATGTATGGGTTTACACCCGTTTGACTACTAGTAATTTTAAATCTTTCTTAGCTTAGGGGAACTACTTTTTCAAGGAGAAATTAATTCCCTGTAACCTTTAATGAGATGATGGCTTGGAATAAGGAAGGGACAACAACATAAGGGGGAATTATTTTGGATCAACTTGCACTAGAGCGTTCCACTACTAAAAAAGTTACGTTAAGATTAATCCCATTTCTGTTTCTATGTTTTTCGATATCTGTACTTGATAGGGTGAATATTGGATATGCTGCCCTGCAAATAAACAAAGATTTAGGTTTTTCGAATGCTATTTTCGGATTCGGAGCCGGAATTTTTTTCCTGGGCTATTTCCTTTTAGAGGTGCCGGGCAGTGCGATGATGGCTAAAATTGGACCGCGGAAATGGATTAGCAGGATCATGGTGACATGGGGCCTCCTTGCCTTTTTAGAAACTTTCGTCCATACTCCCGTACAATTTTATACAGTACGATTTCTTTTAGGTGTTGCTGAGGCCAGTTTTTATCCATGTATGGTTTCCTATTTAAGCGGTTTCTATCAAACGAAACATCATGCAAAAGCGATTGCCGGATTTATGGTGGCCATACCTTGTACAAATGCTATAGGTGCTCTATTATGTACATTCTTGCTAAGCGTTCACTGGTTTGGTTTGTCAGGCTGGCAATGGTTGTTTATTTCTGAAGCCATTCCATCAGTAATCTTGGGTGTTATATGTTATTTCTATCTTAATGATCAAATTGAAGAAGTAAATTGGTTGAACAAAGAAGAGAAAAAATGGTTAATTGACGTTACTACTAAAGAGAAACTTGAAAAGCAGCAAGTGAAACACTACACTTTCCTGCAGGCTTTAAAAGATCGTGACGTTCTCATTTTATCAGCCGGATATTTTTGCTGGATGGTTGGCTATTACGGGATTAACATGTTTTTACCAACCATTTCAAAAGGTTTATCTGAAAAAATATCTCTTAGCACTCAAAGTATGGGATGGATTTTATTCCCTATGTATATTCTTGCCATGGTGACGATGATTCTAGTTGGCAACCATTCAGATAAGAAGAATGAGAGACGCTGGCATGTTGCTGTATGTTTAACCATAAGTGCTATTGCGATGATTGTTAGCAGCTATATTGCCAATGCAAGCATTATCTTATCCTTTGTATTTCTAACCATTTCACTATGTGGGGCATTTGGGGCATACGCTCCATTTTGGGCCATTCCACCTTCTTTCTTAACTGGAGCTGCAGCTGGAGGCGCCATTGCCCTTATCAATAGTATCGGAAATCTTGGTGGATTTTTTGGCCCTTACATTGTGGGTTATATTAAAGATACAACAGGTTCCTTTACTATTAGTATGATTTTCTTAGGTGTGAGTATGATGTTAAGTTCTTGTATTATTGTTTTCTTGGTAAAACAGTCAGGAAAGGTCAAGAGTAGGAAATTTGAAAAAAAACTAAAAAAAATAAGTTAAGAAACTCTAACCATACTAAATGGAAACTTTATATAAATTGATATCGTGTAAGAGGTGTATTGGTGATGAAAAAACTAGGGGTCCTAACAAGTGGCGGCGATGCCCCGGGAATGAATGCTGCTATAAGGGCAGTAGTAAAAGCAGCAAGTCACTATGATGTGGAAGTAATGGGGATACAGGGCGGATTCCAAGGTTTAATAGATGGTAAAATTCATCAATTAACATCCCAAGAGGTAGAAGATATTGCTGATCGAGGCGGAACGATTTTAAAAACGTCAAGATCCTTAGATTTCATGGAGGAAACAGGACGAGAGAAGGCTTTTCATCTATTGAAAGATCTGGATATAGATTCCTTGATTGTCATAGGTGGGGAAGGATCTTTAAAAGGAGCCGAAAAATTACATAAACTAGGTATAAAGGTGATCGGAATACCTGGAACCATTGACAATGATTTAGCTTATACAGATTATTCAATAGGATTTGATACCACTTTAAATACGGTATTGGAGTGTATCGGTAAAATTAAGGATACTGATTATTCTCATGATAAAACAACGATTGTCGAAGTAATGGGGAGATATTGTGGGGATTTAGCTTTATATTCTGCTTTAGCTGGTGGAGGAGAAATCATCTCTACGCCTGAAAAGCCATTAGATTTATATTCCATCTGTTCAAAATTACGTGTGAGAATGGATAGTGGAAGAAATGATAACCTCGTCATCGTTACAGAAAGAATGTATGATTTGCAGGACTTGCAGCACTACATTGAAAAAAAGTTAAACATTCGTGTAAGAACTACCTCATTAGGGTTCATCCAAAGAGGGGGAAATACCTCCGCATTCGATCGGATATTAGCCAGTAATATGGGCGTTAAGGCAGTGGAACTGTTGATCAATGGATATTCGGGTCTAGCTGTTGGAATGAAAGAGAATAAAATAATTCATAGTGAACTAGGCTGCGTAAATTCCGAGGTCGCGGATAAGCAGGATCAATATAGATTACTAGAAAAGCTTTCAGGTTAGAAAAAGTATATCCCTTTATTGTTATGTCGTTTAAATAAATTTTTTTGAACAAAAGTTAAGGGGGAAGCGAATGATGGGCGAGAAATTAATTGAAAAACAAGATACGATTATCTGTCAAGTGTGTGAAGAAGTCATTGACATTATTGAAAGTACAGAAGGCGTTAAAACGTGGTATGGAGTGTGTCAGGATTGTTCCGAGGAGAAGAAAGAAGATTAACGTTAATGGCTGTTGGAGGAGTGTAAAATGAAAGTAGCGATTGCATCTGATCATGGTGGTATAAATATTCGTAATGGGATCATCTCATTGCTAGAAGAGATGAAAATTGAGTACTTGGATTTAGGGTGTGATTGTGACACCTCTGTTGATTATCCAGATTATGCTATTCCTGTTGCGGAAAAGGTAGCAAGTGGTGAAGTAGAACGAGGTATCTTAATTTGCGGCACGGGGATTGGAATGAGTATCTCGGCAAACAAAGTAAAGGGAATACGCTGTGCACTGGTGCACGATACGTTTAGTGCTAAGGCAACAAGAGAGCATAACAATTCCAATATCTTAGCGATGGGAGAGCGTGTCATCGGCCCGGGCCTAGCTCGCGATATAGCAAAAATATGGTTAACAACCCCCTTTGAAGGCGGCAGGCATGCAAATCGTATCAATAAAATAAAGGAATATGAAGCAGGGGTACGGTTCTCTTGCTCTCTCTAAAGTCAAAAGAAAAACCCCTTTAGCTAATGAACTGACCCGTTAAAAT
>NZ_JBALPZ010000198.1:273-6027 GCF_036965645.1 Neobacillus drentensis | reverse complement strand
ATACATTGCTATCACCCCTTACTGTTACATACAGATAAATTTGTATGTCTTTAAATTATATGAATTAATACATAGTTGGATTGGACGAGTTTACTAATATTTATTTAATAAGCAAGAATTTTTCTGATTTATATATTTCTAGGAATATAATAGATTTGTAATTGAAATTGATACTTATTCAATAAATTGTCGAATTTTTGTTCTTTTAATAGAACGGAGATTAGTTTATAATTTAATATAATGAAATGTACCACAAATAATATATTTATTCACCTTAAAATTTGATCAAATTATTTTTTTTGACCAAATCGTTCTTTATAGTGAACGAACAATTTAAGAGAGGAGGTGATAAAGTGACTAAAGAAAAAGTATATACAAGGCCCATTGTCTTAATTCATCAACCAATACGTTTTGAAACAGCTCAATGCTGGAATCCTGGTAAGGGTAAGCATGATCATCCTGGTACAGGAAATAATGGTATTCAATTCCCCGTAGAAACCAATCCAAACCCACAGCCATGCGGAGCTGGAACTGCTGGAAATGGAAAAAATAATGGAAATGGCAACGGCAATGGGAATATTGGAGTCGGCCAATGCAATCCAAATGTTAACCCTTAATTGACTATGATGGGAAGATAGGCGAAGAGAATATTCAGCTTACTTCCCCTCTACCATAAAAGGATTTTTATTATTAGGAGCCCAATATGAAAGTACTTCAAACAAAAATAGGTGACCATTTGATTCATATTATGTCCGAATCAGGAAATCAACATAAAATATTGCAAAATTTTCATTCTTTCGAGGATGACGAAAATCAAACCGTCGATCTAATTATTAAAATTAATGATGGTTACGGTGTTCCTTTCCAAGATTATGAAGTCGAAATTACAAAAAAAAATAATAGAGTCATCTACTCCAGAGCGGATTATTTAATCGATGTTGATTCAGAGTATAAATTTGCAACTATATCAGTGTATGATGATTTAGCATTAAAACACGCCTTAACCAATTTGTATAGTTCCTTTATTGTTCACCATAACTGGGGCTTGCTAGTCCATTCTTCATGTGTACTTGAAAATGGCAAAGCGCATCTGTTTGCTGGACATTCTGGCGCCGGAAAATCAACAGCAGCAAAACTTTCCTATCCAAGGCAACTTTTATCGGATGAAGCCTCAATTGTAAAAATTACTCCTAATCAAGTTTCTGTGTTTAATTCACCATTTCGAAGTGAATTAGAGGCGGAACCATTTGAGGGAAATGTTGAATTAGCAAGTGTTCAAATCCTTTTCCAAGCTCTTCAAAATCAACGGGTAAAAATAGAAAAATCGGATGCCCTGCTTCATTTAATGGATAAAGTGTTTTTTTGGCCGCAAAGTCAAGAGGAGCTAAAAAAAATTCTTCAGTTAATGTCACAGTTAGTTAAGCAAGTGCCAGTCTATGAGCTTCATTTTCAAAAAAATAATACATTTTGGGAGTTAATATCATGATGACTCAATATATTCAAAAGGGAAACTATGAAACAACAGAACTTGATGGCGAATTTATTATCCTAAATACGGATGAATATACTATCACGAAGTTAAATGATGTGGGTGGCTACTGCTGGTCCAGATTAAACAAAGTTCAAACGGTTGCTACACTTACAAAAAATCTAATAGAGAAGTTTTCCATCAATGAAGATGAAACACAGGTCGAAAGGGATATGGAGGAATTTTTAGAGAATCTTCTTCAATGTGGGTTGATTCAATATGCTGATTGACATTCACACTTTTACATTATTAAAAAAAACTATAAATAAGGATGGCTGGCTAGAGCTTCCCGCATCAGGAAGTAGTATGTTTCCATATATACAAAATGGAAATCTCTGCCGTTTTGTTCCATGTAAACCGTCTTTATTAAAAAAAGGCGATGTTGTTCTCTATTATTCACAAACAGGTCAATTGATTGCTCACCGATTTGTAAGAACTACAGAAGTAAAAAATCAATCGTTATTATTACTTAAGGGTGACACCAATCTCGCCTATGATCAACCGATTGAAGAGCATTGGGTACTTGGAAAATTAGTGAGCGTGCAAAAAAAACAAGTTATGATTACTACAGATCATTTAATTGTTCGCATCTGGGGGGAATTAATTCTTTCTTTTCCTTTCCTATCTGGTATTCTACGGAGCTATTTAAATAGAAAATTAAAACTACATTTTAATTAATGATGGAGTGTCCTAACCATGAAAAATCAGCTGAAATCGCTTATGATTCAATATTTCTCAATGAAGGATATCCGCAGGGTCTTTTCTTTTGTCCTGCCCTATATTCTCAAAAGATGGAAGGCATATGTTGCCATTCTCCTTTTGTTAGGAGTTGATATCTACCTAACGATAGCCTTTGCTAAGTTCTATGGAGAAATTACGGATGCTGCAATTCATGGCGGTTACAAAAAGATCTTATCCTTTATTCCCTATGGTGCACTCCTTATATTAATGAGTATTGTTTCCAGTGTATCCTATACCTTTTTTAATATGGTTGCGACCAATGGGGTAAAAATGGATTTAAAAAACCATTTTTTTAACCATATCTTAAGGTTACCCTCCGGAGAGGTATCCAATTATCGTTCTGGTGAATTAATGTCCCACTTTTCCAATGATATCCATGGTGTCGATGGAGTGGTCGGAAGCAGTCTGATTAGCCTTGTTAGATTACCGATTATTTATATTGTTGTATTTGTGTATTTAGTGAATATAAATCTAACGCTATGCTTAGTAAGCTTGATAATCGCACCGATTGCAGCAATTTCTGGTTTGATTTTTGGCTTACTACTTCGGAAAAATGGCAGATTAATTCACCGTTTAGTAGGTAATATCAATAGTCTTTTAAATGAAACGTTCCATGGATTTACTGTCATTCGCTCTTTTACACTAGAAAAGCTGCACTATAAGAAATATGCAAAACAAAATCAAGAACTATATCAATTAGAATTAGATAATGCGAAACTACAAAGCTTGTATAATACGGGTGAACAAATCATTGGTTCCATTACTTTTATTATCAACCTATCTATTGGGGCTCTTTTTGTCTCCAAAGGGGTTCTTACAGTTGGTGCGTTATTAACTTTTTTAAACCTAGTCACCCATTTATTCTATCCAATCACAGGAATGGCCAATGTTTGGGCCGGCTTTCAACGGTCAGTTGCCGCGCTTGAGAGAGTACTAGATGTTTTAGAAAAACCAGCAGACATAAAAGAACTTCCATCCTTTTCTCAAAATAGCTGTGTTAAAGGAACCATTGAATATCGAAATGTTACCTTCAGTTATGTGGAAAATAAACAGGTATTCGACCATTTTAACCTCGAAATTCCGGAAGGAAAGGTAGTTGCTTTAGTTGGTCCTAGTGGGGCTGGCAAGAGTACGTTGTTTAATCTCCTGCAAGGCTTCTATAAACCTCAATCAGGTGACATACATATTGCAGGGAAGTCCCTTCAGGAGTTATCAGCATCTGATTTAAGAAGTTCAATTGCCCTTGTTCCACAAGAGACCTTTCTTTTTTCAGGGACAGTGAAGGAAAACTTATTCATTGCTCGTCCAAACATCACTAAAAAAGAAATGGTAGAGGCAGCCATTCGGGCTGAAATCCATGACTTCATCCTGTCTTTACCTAAAGGATATGACACAGAAATTGGTGAAAATGGGATTAAGCTATCAGGGGGACAAAAACAACGGATTGCAATTGCAAGAGCGATCTTAAAAGATGCACCTATTCTTTTATTAGATGAAGCTACATCTGCTTTAGATGGGGCAACAGAGTATTACGTAAAAGAAGCTTTAGAAGAA
Source organism: Neobacillus drentensis (assembly GCF_036965645.1). Lineage (GTDB taxonomy): Bacteria > Bacillota > Bacilli > Bacillales > Cytobacillaceae > Neobacillus > Neobacillus drentensis_D. The sequence goes on along the minus strand of NZ_JBALPZ010000198.1, from coordinate 2,204 downwards.
TTAATGAAAGGCCGGACTACAATCATTATTGCTCATCGTTTGTCCACCATTCAACACGCAGATATCATTATGGTTATGGACCAAGGGGAAATAGTTCAACAAGGAACTCACAATGAACTAATGAAGCAAATTGGTTTATATCGAAAACTTTATGATTCATCCTTTAGTTCAAAAAGTGAGAGTACTTTACCTTTAGTGGCAAAATAGAATGGGGGTGAGAGCAGTGAGTTTAGAGATGGTTACATTACTATATAATCAAAACACTGGCATGCCTCAAGAAGAAGAATTCTACACACGTGCGCTTTTGGATATTGAAAATGAAGGAATCTCATCTCAGGTTTTCTTTATTTTAAAGCAGCAGGGGAGACTAAAACAAACCCCTGCTTTTTTTCAAAATCGTTTAAAAGAGAACTATGAAAAAGGGCTATTCCAAAATCTTTTAATCAGAAATCAAATGAATACCATTCTAACCAATTTTGAGAGTCAGAGTATAGATGTTATCCCACTTAAGGGGGTTCATTTTGCTGAAAACTATTTTGGACATATCGGAGCTAGGGGAACCTCGGACATTGACCTATTAATTCGATTACAGGACATTAATAGAGCAATTGAAATAATCAAGGACTTAGGATTTACACTTGAAGAGGAGCAGGTACCTGGTCATTTTCATTGTAGTTTTAGTAAAACCATACCTGGTTCTACCATACCGTTAGTGGTAGAAATTCACTGGAATATAGTGAGGGAAAACACGTCTGACTTTCGAATAGATGACTTATGGGATCAATCTGTACAAGTTGGCAGCTTTAAACATCTTAAAGAGCTATCACCCAATCACTTGTTTTACATGATTTGCTTACACGGGTGGCGGCACAATTTAGATTCAACGAAATACTTTATAGACATTATTCAGTTGATCTACATTTTAGATGGACAAATTGATTATGATTACTTGTTAAAACTTGCTGCCTCGCACAAAACGCTAAAGCGGCTAAAGAGGACTTTATCAATAGTCTATCACCAGTTCCATCATTTGGATGAAGTAAAAGAGCTGCCATTTAAAATAAAACAAACCAAATGGGAGTATCAGAATATAAAAGGATTAAATCAGTACATCGATTTTATCGATTATCAATTATTCAGCTACGATACAGTTAGACATAGTTTGATTGAACTCGTAAACTTGATTTGGCCTTCAAAATATGAACTTGCTGCACAAATTGGTGAAAAACAAACAGAAAAGTCATTGTTCGGGATGTATATGACTTTATATAAAAGAAGATTAACCTCCGTGGTCAAGGTATTTTTAACACATTAACTGAGAAACCAAAAAGGATGAGCCATTTGCTCATCCTTTTATCACCTAGCCTTATGTTTTGAGGGAAATCTCTTAGTTAAAAAATATACGGAAAATATCCCTAATGAATCAATAACCAAATCGTAAAATCTGCCATCCCTACCGAAAAACAATTGGAAAAACTCGGTTATAAACGCAAAAACAAGAGCTATTCCAATCGAGTATTTATGATTTTTTATTAAGGTAAAAAGAAGAAAATCCAATATAGCAAATCCAATAAAATGTCCTGATTTTACTTTAATAAATTCAGAATGAACCAATGTAATATCATTAAAAATAAAGAATGAGGAAAAGTCAGGATAAGGTACCCATCTAAATCCGAAAGTATGCAGGTACATTAGCTTCTCGATACTTTCCGTCCATGTATTTAATAATAAAAATAGTCCCCATAAAGTAATGAATAGTAATTTTAATAAAATTGGTTCTCTTTGTGTGTGATTTTTCTCAATCCGCGGGTCACCCATTTTTCCTTCTCCTATTATATATTATTTTTATTAATCATCTAATTTTTATATTACTACTGTTCTTTATGAAGAACAACCTTTAAGATGTCCTGGTAGCAAACAAAATCCTACAA
>NZ_JBALPZ010000198.1:0-217 GCF_036965645.1 Neobacillus drentensis | reverse complement strand
ATTTACAAAATTCTACATATTCTTTATAATGAACATATATTGTTCTTTGTTAGGAACTAATACCTAGAAAAGAAGGGAAGTCATGATATATCCATTAATAGAAGAAAGAGATCAGATACACATTGTGAAAGACGCATACTGTTGTGTATGTGGTCTAGAATTTAATACGGACAGAAATATTAAAAGGAAAACCTTAAGAAAAATTAAATTTATTGAA
>NZ_JBALPZ010000197.1:6100-6460 GCF_036965645.1 Neobacillus drentensis | reverse complement strand
GTATATAACAGTTGGGGAGATCGGGTGATACAGTTGTATGTTAGGATAATAAATTTCAAAACAAATTTTTTATTGAAAACAATTAAACTTAGTATTTGACGACATAGAACAAAAGTTGTAAACTCATAAGTGTGATAAAAGTTGTACTAATGATGTTACATAAAATAGTGATACAGAATACTTTATCTTAGAGATAAACTTTTTGTTTTATCTTATCTTTTCTGTGAGACACTATTTCGTAGTATGTATTCATCCATATCCAGGCCTCAAAACATATGTAATATCAAAATAGATGAACCAATAACAAGTTGCTTTCAACTAATGTTTAATCGCAATTTTGGGGTAATCTAAAATAGTGGA
>NZ_JBALPZ010000197.1:0-6081 GCF_036965645.1 Neobacillus drentensis | reverse complement strand
ATTTATTTTTTTAAAAATAGGCCCTAAATAGAAAGGAAGAGATGACAGATGGCTTCTAAACTTAAGAACGCCCAGCTTGATGCACAGAAAGCACTCGAAGCTGTAGAAGAACAATTTCAAACACTTCAAATCCTTAATGAACAAGGTGAGGTTGTCAATGAAGCAGCAATGCCAGACCTTACTGATGAACAACTCCAAGAATTAATGCGCCGTATGGTTTACACCAGAATTCTTGATCAGCGTTCTATTTCTTTAAACCGTCAAGGAAGATTAGGTTTCTATGCGCCAACAGCTGGACAAGAAGCTTCTCAGCTTGCCTCTCAATTTGCACTTGAAAATGAAGATTTCATCTTACCTGGATACCGTGATGTACCGCAAATCGTTTGGCATGGTTTACCACTATCTCAAGCATTTTTATGGTCCAGAGGGCATTTTGAGGGTATGAATATCCCTGAAGGTGTGAATGTACTTCATCCTCAAATCATTATTGGTGCTCAGTATGTTCAAACAGCTGGGGTTGCACTTGGATTCAAGAAACGTGGAACTAAGGCTGTTGCCATTACTTATACTGGTGACGGTGGAACATCTCAAGGTGATTTCTATGAAGGGATTAACTTTGCAGGTGCATATAAAGCGCCAGCTATCTTTGTTATCCAAAATAACCAATTTGCCATTTCAACTCCACGTGAAAAGCAAACTGCTGCCAAAACATTAGCACAAAAGGCTGTTGCAGCTGGTATCCCTGGAATCGTCGTTGATGGTATGGATCCTCTAGCAGTTTATAAGGCGACTCGCGATGCTCGTGAGCGTGCGGTTAATGGAGAAGGACCTACACTTATTGAAACATTAACTTACCGTTATGGACCACATACAATGGCTGGCGATGACCCTACACGTTACCGTACTGCCGATCTTGATAATGAGTGGGAAAAGAAAGATCCTCTTGTACGTTTCCGTAAATTCCTTGAGAATAAGGGACTATGGAATGAAGAAAAAGAAACTGAAGTAATTGAACAAGCAAAAGAAGAAATTAAAGAGGCTCTTAAACAAGCTGATGCTGCACCAAAACAAAAAGTGACAGACTTAATGTCTATTATGTATGAAGAAATGCCGCAAACATTAAAAGAACAATATGAACTATATAAAGAAAAGGAGTCGAAGTAAGCCATGGCTCAAATGACAATGATTCAAGCAATTACAGATGCTTTACGTACGGAATTACGTAACGATCCGAATGTGTTAGTATTCGGTGAAGACGTAGGCGTAAACGGTGGTGTATTCCGTGCAACTGAAGGCCTGCACCAGGAGTTTGGCGAAGATCGTGTATTTGACACGCCTCTAGCTGAATCAGGAATCGGCGGTTTAGCAGTAGGTCTAAGTTTACAAGGCTTCCGTCCAGTTCCGGAAATTCAATTTTTTGGATTTGTATTTGAAGTAATGGATTCAATTGCAGGTCAATTGGCTCGTCAACGTTATCGTTCAGGTGGAAGATATAGTGCTCCTGTTACCATTCGCTCACCATTTGGCGGCGGCGTACATACTCCTGATATGCACGCGGACAGTTTAGAAGGACTTATGGCTCAAACACCTGGGGTGAAGGTAGTTATTCCTTCAACACCTTATGATGCAAAAGGTCTGTTAATTTCAGCCATTCGCGATAATGACCCTGTCATTTTCCTTGAGCACATGAAATTATACCGTTCATTCCGTCAAGAGGTTCCTGAAGAGGAATATACAATTCCACTAGGGAAAGCAGAAGTGAAACGTGAAGGAACTGATGTATCCATCATTACTTACGGTGCAATGGTTCATGAGTCATTAAAAGCAGCAGAAGAACTTGAAAAAGAGGGATATTCTGCGGAAGTTATTGACTTACGTACAGTAAGCCCAATTGATATTGAAACCATTATTGCATCTGTTGAAAAAACTGGCCGTGCAATTGTGGTTCAAGAAGCACAAAAACAAGCAGGCGTTGCTGCAAATGTTGTAGCTGAAATCAACGATCGTGCTATTCTTAGCTTGGAAGCTCCTGTATTACGTGTTGCAGCACCAGATACAGTATTCCCATTCCCACAAGCTGAATCAGTATGGCTTCCTAACTATAAAGATGTAATTGAGACTGCTAAAAAAGTTTTAACTTTCTAATCATCACTTCGGTCGAGTGATAAAGATATATTTTGGGAAAAGTTATATTTTCCCAATTCTACTTAATATTGTTTAAAAAATACATGAAAAATAGGAGATGAATCTCTGTGTCATTTCAATTTAAAATGCCTGATATCGGTGAAGGTATTCACGAAGGTGAAATCGTCAAATGGTTTGTGAAGCCAGGTGATAAAGTCCAAGAAGATGATGTCCTATGTGAAATTCAAAATGATAAAGCTGTAGTTGAAATTCCATCCCCAGTAGAAGGTACCGTTCAAGAAGTACTAGTTGGAGAAGGAACTGTAGCAACTGTTGGTCAAGTACTAGTTACTTTTGATGCACCAGGATACGAAAACTTACAATTTAAAGGCGATGATCATGCAGAGGAAGCTCCAAAACAAGCTGAAGCTCCAGCAGCAGCACCTGCACAAGAGGCAGCAGCACCTGCAGCTCAAGCTGTTCAAGCTGAGGCAGATCCAAATCGTCGAGTTATTGCTATGCCGTCTGTTCGGAAATATGCACGTGAAAAAGGTGTGGAAATTCGTCTTGTCACAGGTTCAGGAGATAACGGCCGTGTCCTTAAGACTGATATTGATGCATTCTTAAGCGGCGGTGCTCAAGCAGCACCAACAACAGCAGCAGCACCTGCAGCGGCTGAAGAAGCACCAAAAGCAGCACCGGCTCCAATTCCACAAGGTGAATATCCAGAAACACGTGAGAAGATGAGTGGAATCCGTAAAGCAATTGCAAAAGCAATGGTTAACTCTAAGCACACTGCTCCACACGTTACCTTAATGGATGAAATCGATGTGACTAAACTTGTGGCACACCGTAAGAAGTTCAAAGAAGTGGCTGCTGCAAAAGGGATTAAACTTACATTCTTACCATATATCGTAAAAGCATTGACAAGTGCATTAAGAGAGTTCCCTGTATTAAATACATCTCTTGATGATGCAACAAATGAAATTATCCATAAGCATTATTTCAACATTGGTATCGCTGCAGACACTGAAAAAGGTCTTTTAGTTCCAGTTGTAAAAGATGCTGACCGTAAATCTGTATTCACGATTTCTAATGAAATTAATGAATTAGCTGGTAAAGCACGTGATGGAAAACTTGCTCCAAATGAAATGAAAGGTGCATCATGCACAATTTCAAACATTGGTTCAGCAGGCGGACAATGGTTTACTCCTGTAATTAACCATCCAGAAGTAGCAATCTTAGGTGTAGGCCGTATTGCTGAGAAGCCGATCGTTCGTAACGGTGAAATTGTTGCTGCACCGGTATTAGCTTTATCTTTAAGCTTTGACCACCGCATGATTGACGGTGCGACTGCTCAAAATGCAATGAATCATATTAAACGTTTATTAAACGATCCAGAACTATTGTTAATGGAGGCGTAAGAAAATGGTAGTTGGAGATTTCCCAATTGAAACAGATACTATAGTCATCGGTGCGGGTCCTGGAGGATATGTAGCAGCTATCCGTGCCGCTCAGTTAGGACAAAAAGTAACGATTGTTGAAAAAGAATATGTTGGCGGCGTATGTTTAAATGTGGGCTGCATTCCATCTAAAGCATTGATTGCTGCAGGACATCGTTATGAAACAGCTGTTCACTCTGAATCATTCGGTATTACAGCTGATAATGTAAAAGTTGATTTTACTAAGGTTCAGGAATTCAAAGCTGGAATCGTTAAGAAATTAACCGGCGGTGTTGAGGGACTTTTAAAAGGAAATAAAGTAAACATTGTTCGTGGGGAAGCATATTTTGTTGATTCCAATACACTACGTGTAATGGATGAAAATTCTGCTCAAACCTATACTTTTAAGAATGCCATCATTGCAACTGGTTCACGTCCGATTGAATTGCCAACTTTTAAATATACTAAACGAGTTCTAAATTCAACAGGTGCCTTGAATTTAAATGAAATCCCTGAAAAAATCGTTGTAATCGGCGGAGGGGTTATTGGAATCGAACTTGGCGGTGCTTATGCGAACTTTGGTTCCCAAGTAACCATCCTAGAAGGTGCGGACGAAATTTTAGGCCTTGGTGTATTTGATAAACAAATGGCTTCTTTAGTAAAGCGCACTATGCAAAAACGAGGTGCAGAATTCTATACAAATGCATTTGCTAAAGGTGTAGAAGAAACTGAAAATGGTGTAGTCGTAAACTTTGAAGTAAAAGGTGAAGCGAAGAAGGTAGAAGCTGATTATGTATTTGTCATGGTTGGACGCCGTCCAAACACGGATGAAATGGGCTTAGAGCAAGCAGGTATTAAATTAACCGAACGCGGACTAATTGAAATTGACAAACAATGCCGTACAAATATCGGTAATATCTATGCAATCGGTGATGTTGTTGCTGGTCCTCAATTGGCACATAAAGCATCTTATGAAGCCAAAATTGCTGCGGAAGCCATTGCTGGTCATCCATCAGAAATTGATTACCTAGGTATCCCTGCAGTTGTATTCTCTGATCCAGAATTAGCTTCTGTTGGGTATACTGAGCAGCAAGCTAAAGAAGAAGGTATTAAGGTAAAAGCGGCGAAATTCCCATTTGCTGCAAATGGTCGTGCATTATCTCTAGACAGCAGCGATGGATTTATGAAATTAATTACTCGCGCAGAAGATGGTGTAGTAATTGGTGCTCAAATCGCTGGGGCAAGTGCTTCAGATATGATTGCTGAATTAGGCTTAGCCATTGAAACGGGTATGACAGCAGAGGATTTAGCTCTAACAATCCATGCTCATCCTACCCTTGGAGAAATTACCATGGAAGCAGCTGAAGTGGTTCTAGGAACTCCAATTCATATTATTAAGTAATAATTAAGTCCTTTCCTGTAAGATGGAAAGGACTTTTTTTATTAACAGAGAAATGATTTAGTAGTGAAAGAGAGGAGGAATTAAAAGAATTCTGTAAATAATATCTAACTGCCAAAGAATAATCATATATTTAAAACACTAGCCAATGTTCTTGTTCTTGATTAAAGATCAATGTATTTTGCGTGGTGATAAAAATGAAGGTCTACGTTGTAATTTTATTACAATTTATGATTTGGAGTGGATTTACATTCATTGAGTGGCTTTCAAAACACGATCAACTCATTTATAAAGTAATGATGTTTTTTGTTTTTTTTTACCTGGCATTAATGCTCGGAAACTATGTGACCAAATCGGTAAGAAAGACACTATTTATTACGGCACTAAGTCTGGTGATATATACATCAATCCATTATACTTTGGCTCTTTTTGTAAATTAAAAGACCCCGCTATAAGCTGGAGTCTTTTAATGTCTTATTTTCTTGGATAATAGTACATGACTCTGTCATTAAAGAGGTGAAGCTCTCCTTGTAGTTTTTTGGCAAGGAATTTGCAAAATTCATTCGCCTTTCCTTTATCTCCATGTGTGGATTGTTCTGGTAATGTTACTTGTATGTATTGCTGCTCCCTTTCTGTGCCATCTTCCTCTTTAACTGTTTCCTTATCAACACCAATTAAAATGGCATTATAGCGTTCGTGGTCAGAATGTAAATAAAAAGCCTTTCCCTTACTTGCTTCTGTTTCTTTAATTTCATATGGAAATGCAGATTCCCCATACTGCCAGTTCAATTGGTCGCCCGTTTTTGCTGTTATATTTTTATAATAAAAAAATAATTCTTTTACTTCTTCAATCGTGATTGTTTGTTTATCAGATGAGGGCACGAGCTTAATAAATGCATTAACAGCCATCACCATTCCCCCTTTTTCATCCATGATTTGTGCAATTCTATTCTAGCACTGATTAAAAAGTACTGACAACATTAAACATTAAATAAATTGTTAACTATTCTATATATTTTATCCATGGCCAAAAAAGACCAGAATTAAGTTATTATTTAACTGATTTTTTGTTAATGTGACATACAATTTAGGCTTGAAAAGTTTAATGTGATATAT